>NZ_SOBI01000006.1:0-347991 GCF_004364695.1 Arthrobacter sp. AG258
GGGAGGGTGTGGGAGAGTAGGACACCGCCGGACACACACATTGGTCGAGGCCCCAACCAACACGGTTGGGGCCTCCCACATTTAAAAACACCACCCACCCACCACAGGCAACCCCCGCTCACCCCTTGCAGAAAATCGATCAGCGTCCGCTCACACCTGAGCGGGCGTCGGGGTTGGAGCTGCAGGAAGTGAGCGGGCGTTGGGGTTGAGGCTGCAGGAAGTGAGCGGGCGTTTGGGTTGGGGCTGCAGGAAGTGAGCGGGCGTCGGGGAGGCTGGCGGCGGCACCGGCGGAGTGGGAGAATTTGGTCATCCTTTGAATAGGGGGGGGCCATCATGGCCGGCCTGGGAGTTCTCCAACCTGGCCGCCGCTCCCGGGCATCCGTGCCCAGGCTCCTGGCGGTTGTACTCGTGTTCGCGATCGGGGTGCTGTTCGCTCCTCCCGCACGGGCTGTCGACTATGGACACGACATTTCCTGGCCGCAGTGTCCGGGTGGCCTTCCGATGCCGCCCGAAGATACCGGGTTCGTCGTCGTTGGCCTGACGCGCGGACTCGCCTTTACCGAAAACCCCTGCCTGGCAGGCCAGTTCCAATGGGTTCTCGACCACGGGGTCAGGGCCCAGGCATATGCCATGGCGACCTTTCCCACCGGGGCGCAGTATGAGGCCTACGGAGACGACGGCCCCTATCCCGCCATCACCCGTCCGGACCGGCTGCGGAACGTCGGGTATGCGGAGGGTCTCGCCGCCCTGGCATCCCTTGCCAAGGTGGGATGGCGGCCGGAGAGAATCTGGGTCGACGTCGAACCCCGCCCGCAACAGCCCTGGCCCAGCTCGTCGCCAGCTGAGCAGCAGGAGAACCGTTACGTCATCGCCGGACTCCTGGCCGCGCTGGCAGACGCCGGATACCCGCACGGGATCTACTCTTACGCGAGCGCGTGGGAAGCCATTACCAGGTCGTGGCAGCTCGCCGACGTGCCTGTCTGGTCACCGGCAGGCCGACTCGACTACGCCAGTGAAGCGTCCGACCTCTGCGTGAACCCGAGCTTCTCCGGCGGCGCCGTCCACATCACGCAGTGGACCGACGGCACTTACGACTACGACATGACGTGCAGTGGCGTCTACCAGGCCCACGTCGCGACGATTGGCTGGCAGCCGAGCGTCGCCAACGGTGCGATCGCGGGCACCACCGGCCGGTCGCTGCCGCTGGAGTCGTTGCGCCTGTCGGTAGCGGGGGACCGCCTCCCGGGTGACATTCTCTGGCGGGGGCATGTACAGGACATCGGCTGGCAGCCGTGGACCACGTCGGCGTCCCCCATTGGAACCACGGGCCTGGGCCTGCGACTGGAGGCGTTTGAGCTGCGCTTGACCGGGGATCTGGCCTCGAAGTACAGCATCAAGTATCGCGCCCACGTGCAGAACCTCGGCTGGCAGCCCTACCGGATGGACGGGGCCACGGCCGGCACTGTCGGGCAGGGTCTGCGGGTGGAGGCGGTGACGATTGAGCTGGTTCCCAAGGTGGCGCCGGCATTCACGGCCGTATACGCCGCCCACGTCCAGGACATCGGCTGGATGGCGAACGTTTCCGATGGCACCGTCGCCGGGACCACGGGCCAGGCCCTTCGAGTCGAGGCGCTGCGCCTCAGTGTGGCCAGCATGTCCTACGGCGGAGACATCCTGTGGCGGGGGCACGTGCAGGACGTTGGCTGGCAGCCTTGGACCTCCTCGGCCAACCCCATCGGTACCGTGGGGCGGGGGCTGCGTTTGGAAGCCTTCGAAATCAGGCTGACCGGCGAGCTGGCGAACAACTACAGCATTTATTACCGTGCCCGCGTGCAGGATTTGGGTTGGCAGTCCTGGGTGGCCGATGGGGGAACGGCGGGAACGACGGGCGTTGGCAAACGGATTGAGGCCGTGCAGATTCTCCTTGCCCCCAAGGCCTGAGGCTGGTACGGCAGCGCCAACCATCAGGATTGTTGAACAATCCTGATTTATAGGGCATTCTTGGAGTACCACCAATCCGAGACGGAGATCACATGCCCAGCATCGACTTGAACAGCGACGTCGGCGAATCGTTTGGAAACTGGTCCTTCGGCGATGACGCCGCCATTTTCGAAAGTGTTTCCAGCGCCAACGTGGCCTGCGGCTTCCACGCAGGCGATCCCGTGGGCATCATGGCCACCTGCCAGGCCGCCGCCAAGGCCGGCGTCACGGTGGGCGCCCACCCCGGCTACCGCGACCTGGCCGGCTTCGGCCGCCGGTTCGTGGACATGACCCCGGCGGAACTGACCGCTGACGTGGTCTACCAGATCGGCGCCGTCCAGGCCGTAGCCCTCGCCGCCGGAACCGCAGTCCGCTACGTCAAACCCCACGGTGCGCTGTACAACACCATCGTCAACCACCCCCGGCAGGCCGGCGCCGTGGTGGCCGCCATCCTTGCCGTGGACCCCACCCTTCCCCTCATGGTCCTGCCGAACTCCGAGATCCAGCGCCAGGCCGACGCCGCCGGGCTGCGCACGGTCACGGAGGCCTTCGCCGACCGTGCCTACAACCCTGACGGCACCCTGGTCTCCCGGCGCGAACCCGGAGCCGTGCTGCACGAGGTGAAGGACGTCGTCGAGCACGTCCTGCGCCTGGCCACCGATGGCGTGGTCCGCGCCGTGGACGGTTCACTGGTCCCGGTCAAAGCGGAAAGCATCTGCCTGCACGGCGACACCGCCGGCGCTGTGGCCATGGCCGCCGCCGTCCGCGCCGCCCTGGCCGATGCCGGCATCACCATCCAAAGCTTCGCGTAGCCATGGCTGCCACACAACAGCGCCCGGCCACGGCGCCGGTCCTTACCGCGATCAGGCCTGCAGGAGACCGGGCAATCCTGGTTGAGCTCTCCTCCCTGGACGCGGTGCTCAGCCTCCAGGCACAACTTATGGCGCACCCCAGGCCGGGCCAGATCGACGTCATTGCCGCCGCCGGGACCGTGCTGATCACCGCCGATTCGCCGCGTACCCTGCAGGAGCTGGCCGCGCACGTTCGCGGCCTGGACCTTGACGCGCCCGCGGAGGCCGACAGCACACTGGTCACCATTGAGGTGGTGTACGACGGCGACGACCTGGACGAGGCCGCGGCGCTCACCGGCCTCGGCCGCGAAGGCGTCGTGGCAGCCCACACAGGCCAGCTGTGGACGGCAGCCTTCGCCGGATTCGCTCCGGGCTTCGCCTACCTCACCGGCGAGAATTCCACCCTTGACGTGCCGCGCCGGCGCTCCCCGCGAACCGCGGTACCCGCCGGGGCGGTGGCCCTGGGTGGACAATACTCGGCGATCTATCCCCGGCAGTCACCGGGCGGATGGCAGCTGATCGGACGGACCGACGCCGCACTCTGGGACCTTGAACGGGAAAACCCGGCGCTCATCCGCCCGGGCGATACCGTCCGTTTCGCCGCCGTCCGGGCTCAAGCCACCGTTCGGCGGCACACCGAAACTGCTGCCAGCGCGGAGGCTCACGAGGAACATGCCTCGGCGGGCCTGGCCGTGCGAAAGCCTGGCCTCCAGGCCACCATCCAGGACCTCGGCCGGCCGGGCTACGCAGCCCTGGGTGTCAGCAGCTCCGGTGCCATGGACCGGGGTGCCCTGCGCCGCGCCAACCGCTTGGTGGGCAACCCGGAGGACGCCGCGGGAATCGAAACCCTCTTCGGCGGCCTGGAACTCGAAGCCCTGACCGACCAGGTCCTCGCCGTCACCGGCGCCAGCGCGCCATTGGAGGTGACGTCGTCGAACGATGCCCAAACGACGACGGCGGTGCGGCATCCGGCGTGCGACGCCCCGTTCGCGCTGCTGGCAGGGGAGCGGCTTACCGTGGGTGCGCCCACGGCAGGGCTGCGCTGCTACCTGGCCGTCCGTGGCGGGGTCGCGGGCCCGGCCGCACTGGGCAGCCGATCCACCGACACCATGTCGGGGATCGGTCCCGAACCGCTCACCGCAGGAACCATCCTGCCCGTGCATGCCGCCAAACCGGGCAGCATTGTGGGCAACCCCGAAATCTCACCCCTCCCGGACCAAGGCCACGCCACAGTGCTCCGCGTGGTTCCTGGACCGCGGCAGCACTGGTTCAACACTGAAACCCTGCGAAGCTTCCTGTCCCAGGAGTGGACCGTGACACCCAAGTCCAACCGGATCGGCCTGCGCCTGGACGGACAAGGACTGACACGGAGCAAGGAGGGTGAACTGGCGAGTGAAGGCACTGTCCGCGGCGCCGTGCAGGTGCCCCCGGAAGGCCAGCCGGTCCTTTTCCTCTCCGATCATCCGGTGACCGGCGGGTATCCGGTGATTGCCGTCGTCGTCCACGCTGACCTGGACAAAGCCGCCCAACTTCCGCCGGGTGCCACGGTGCGGTTCACCGCAGCATCCCCGGCAGACCAGCCCGAAACACCGAAGGAAAGCTTCCATGCGTAAAGTCCTCATTGCCAATCGCGGCGAGATTGCCGTCCGGATCGCCCGGGCCTGCGACGACGCGGGCCTGGAGAGCGTTGCCGTCTACGCCGATCCGGATGCCGATGCGCTGCACGTTTCCGCCGCCACCGAGGCGTACTCGCTGGCCGGTTCCCGGCCGCAGGAAACCTACCTGGACATTGAAAAGATCCTGGCGATCGCGGCCACAAGCGGTGCCGACGCCGTCCACCCCGGATACGGCTTCCTGTCCGAGAACGCCGGGTTCGCCCAAGCCGTGATCGACGCCGGCCTGACCTGGATCGGGCCCTCGCCGGACACCATCCGGCTGCTCGGCGACAAGGTCAGCGCCCGCGAGGTTGCCGTCCGCGCCGGTGCCCCGCTTGCACCGGGAAGCGACGGCCCGGTGGCCAACGCCGCAGAAGTCCGTGCGTTCGCGGAACAGGTTGGCCTTCCGGTAGCCATCAAGGCGGCCTTCGGCGGCGGCGGACGCGGCCTGAAAGTGGTCCGGAACCTTGCCGACATCGAGGAAAGCTTCGACTCTGCGGTACGCGAATCCCTTGCAGCCTTCGGCCGCAGCGAATGCTACGTGGAGAAATTCCTGGACCGCCCCCGGCACGTGGAGGCGCAGGTCATCGCGGACACACACGGCAACGTGGTGGTGGTCGGCACCCGCGACTGCTCGCTGCAGCGCCGGCACCAGAAGCTCGTCGAGGAGGCCCCGGCGCCATTCCTTACGCCGGACCAGCGGGCCGCCATCCATGCCTCGGCCAAGGCCATCTGTAAGGAAGCCGGATATGTGGGCGCCGGCACCGTGGAGTACCTGCTGGATGGCTCCGGTTTCCTGAGCTTCCTGGAAGTCAACACCCGGCTCCAGGTGGAGCACCCCATCACGGAGGAAACCTCCGGCGTGGACCTGGTGGCCGCCCAACTGTCCATCGCGGCAGGGGAGGTGCTGCCCATTCTTGACGACCCCGAGCCGCACGGCCACGCGTTTGAGTTCCGGATCAACGCCGAGGACCCGGGCCGCGGATTCCTGCCGTCCCCGGGCACCGTGGATTCCTTCGAGGTGCCCACCGGGCCGGGAATCCGGCTGGATACCGGTGTGCGGGCCGGGTCAACAGTGCCGGGACAATTCGATTCGCTGCTCGCCAAACTGGTGGTGACCGGCGCGGACCGGCAACAGGCCCTCCGCCGCGCCCGCCGCGCCCTGCGCGAGCTCCGTGTTGGCGGGCTGGCCACCGTCCTGCCGTTCCACCGCGCCGTGGTGGAGGCTCCAGACTTCACCGGCACCGATTCCCTGGGCGTTTACACCACCTGGATCGAGAGTGAATTCGCCGCCGAGCTGGAAGCGGACCCCGCGTTCAGCCCCGCCGCACCCGAGGAACCGCGCCGGACGATCGGCATCGAAGTGGACGGCAAGCGGATGGAGCTCGGACTTCCTGCCGTGCTGCTGGACTCGCTGCTCAACGGCGGTGGCCGCGGCCGTTCCGACGCGGCGGAGGGGAGCGCGGCTGCTCCGGCCGGGAAGAACGACGGCGACCTGCTGGCCACCATGGCCGGCACCGTGGTCAAGTGGCTCGCTGAGCCCGGAACACTCGTCGAGGAAGGCGAGGCGGTGCTGGTGCTCGAAGCCATGAAGATGGAAACGGCCGTGGCCGCCCACCGTGCCGGCACGGTCGGGGAGCTGTACGCGGCGCCCGGAGACGCCGTCGGGCCCGGCCAGGCGCTCACCACCATCGGTTAGGCGGCCGGCGGGGCACCTGGCGACGGCATGCGCGCGAACACCCGGCACACCGCGAGGCTGAACCAGAGCTGGAGGTCGTGGAACCGGTCCCGGAGCAGATGGCCGGTGAAGAGCCCCGAGGGTTCCTGGTGAGCGGACAGCCAGTCGCGCGCCCTGTCGGTCTTTTCCGATTGGAGGTTGGGACTGATGACACTGATTGCGTCGAGGGCGGACACGAGGTCCGTCATCCAAAAGGGAAAACTGAACTCGGTCCAGTCGGAGACGCGGCCCTTGTCCGGGTAGGCATCCGGCTCGAAGAAGCGGCCCGCAAGCAGCGCCGCAGCGTGTTGTGCGGAGGCACCTGCGCGGTGCCTAGGATGGGCCGCGTACGCCCTGAGGACTACCCCGGTGATCAGGTGTGAGAAGGGCCGGGCCGGGTCGCCGCTGATGGTCCGCTGGTCGTCGAGCGCGTCGAGGTTTCTTCCCCGGGTGCGGAACGGAAGGGCCCAGCCGCCGTCGTCCTGCCGCGACGCCTCAAGCCAACTGAAGGCACGTTCCACCCGGGGGTCTCCGCTGTAGCCCGCCTTGCTGAGGAGCCCGATGAGGGCCGCCGTGTAGTTGGGAGACACTTGGTTGCCGTAAATCCCCCGAAGATCACCTTCGGCGGACTGGCGTGAGAGGACATAGTCGGCCGCTGCCGCGAGGGCGGGATGCCGGTGCGTGAGCCCGAACATCTCCACCAGGAACCCGAGTTGCCGGTAAGTTTCCAGCAGGTCGTAATCCGTCCGCGCCCGGGGCCGCCTCCCCGGGTAGGTCCACGACCCGTCCGCCGCCTGGCGCCGCAGGATCCGGCGCGGGATCGGAAGGTCCCAGAGTGCCGCTTCAAGCGTTCCCGCCGGGCCGGCGGCAGGGCCTGACGGTGGCGGGGGCAGTTCTCTGGCAGCCCAGAAACGCACGGCCGGGTGCCCGCTCGACAGCAGCGGACTGATCGGGTCGAAGCGCAGGCCGTGCAGCCATGTCATGGTCACCATAATGGCGGAATACGTCAGGCGCGGACAGGGTACCCGTGCCCTGCCGATATCGTGGTGCCATGACGTTTGACGAGGTGCTGGCCGATCTTCAAGCCCAGGCCAGGACCACCAAGCACGCCGAAACCGGGCTGTGGGTGGCCGCACAGCTTCGCAGCCGCATTGAGGCCGGCCAGCTCAAGCCCGGCTCCAAGCTCGCCGAGGAAGCCCTCCGCGAGGCCCTCGGCGTGTCCCGGAACACCCTCCGGGAGGCGTTCGCAGCCCTGCACTCGGAACACATCGTCACCCGCATTCCCAACCGCGGCGTGTTCGTCGCGCACCCCACGGCCGAGGACATCCGCGAGATCTACCGGGTCCGCCGCTTCCTGGAGCCGTCAGCGGTCCTGTGGTCCGGCCCAGTCTCCACGGAGCCCCTGGCGGCAATCGTCAAGGCAGCGAGGGCTGCCGCCGCCGACGGCGACATCCCGGGCATGGCCGGCGCCAACCAGGACTTCCACCGCGCCATCGTGGACCGCGCCGGCAGCGAACGCCTCAACAGCCTCATGGACCAGGTGCTGGCCGAGATGCGGCTGGTATTCCACTCCATGGCCGCCAATCCCGCCTTCCACGAACCCTACGTGGAGGACAACGCGAAGATCGTCGAGCTCCTGGAGGCCGGGGAACTGGCCGCGGCAGCGGACTTCCTGGCCGGCTACCTGGAGCGCGCCGAAGCGCAACTGCTCGCCGCCGTCGACCGCTGACCTGATCCCTTCCGTAGGAGGGGTTGCGGGATTGTTGAACAAAACGCTATGCTGTGGATCACACCGTTGTCCTGCAGCACACACAATCCTGCAGCCCTAACGTGACCGGGGCTCCCGCCCCTCGGCGCCGCCCCACCGACTAAACCTGGGCACGGACGCGCCGGCCCCCACTTTCGCAGACCCGTCACGGGTCCCCTGGGAAGGGATAATCATGCTTGTACTCATCGGGGTGCTGCTGGTGATCGTTGGCTTCGCCATCCGCCTGAACCCCCTGATTGTCGTCACCGTCGCGGGCATCGTCACCGCGCTGCTGGGCGGCATGAACCCCGCGCAGATCCTCGAGTCGTTCGGCACCGGCTTCGCCAGCAGCCGCTCCGTCACCATCTTCGTGGCGGTGCTGCCCGTGGTGGGCATTATCGAGTTCTTCGGGCTGCAGGAGCAGGCCAAAACCCTCATCGGCCGGCTCGCCAAACTGACCGCCGGGCGTGTCCTGATCGGCTACCTGGCCGTCCGCCAGATCACCGCCGCCGTGGGCCTGACCAGCATCGGCGGCCACGCACAGACCGTCCGCCCGCTGGTGTTCCCCATGGCGGAGGGCGCAGCGCTGCGCCGCTACGGCCACGTGCCGGAAAAGATCAGCGAGAAGATCAAGGGCCACGCCGCCGGCGCCGACAACGTTGGTGTGTTCTTCGGCGAGGACGTGTTCGTGGCGGTCGGCTCCATCCTGCTGATCACCACGTTCGTGGACACCACCTACCACCTGCACCTGGAACCGCTCCAGCTGGCGCTCTGGGCCATCCCCACCGCCATCGCCGCCTTCCTCATCCACGGCTTCAGGCTGCTGCGCCTGGACAAGCAACTGGACAAGGAATACCGCGAGTTTGAGCTCACCGCCCAGAAGGAAACCGCAGGAGAAGCCAAATGATCAACGTTGAAGCCGTTTACTGGCTGGTCGGCATTCTGTTCGTCGCATGGGCGTCGCTGATCGCCGCCGACACCAACCACCCCCGCCGCTGGGGCAGCTCGGCCTTCTGGGGCCTGCTGGGCCTGTGCTTCTTCTACAGCACCTGGGTCCAGGCAGGAACCGCACCCGCCTGGATCCTGGGCGTCGCCGTCCTGGTCCTGGTGGTACTGGCATCCACCGGCCTGCTGGGCCACGGCAAGCACCGCACCTCCACCGGGCCCGAGCGCGAGGCCTACGCCAAACGCTTCGGCAACAAGCTCTTTATCCCCGCCCTGACGCTGCCCCTGGTCACTGTGATCCTGGTGCTGGCAGCTCCTGTGCTGGTGATCGGCGGCACCCCGCTGCTGGATCCCAAGAACACCACGCTCGTGGCGCTGGCCATCGGCGCCGTAGCCGCCGTCGTCGTCGCCCTTGTCATCCTCAAGCCCAAGAACCCGGCCACGCCCCTCTTCGAAAGCCGCCGGATCCTCGAATCCATCGGCTGGGCCGCATTGCTGCCGCAGATGCTCACCACGCTGGGCATCCTCTTCACCAAGGCCGGGGTCGGTACCGCGGTGGGCACCCTGGCGTCAGGGCTGCTGCCCAAGGGCTCGCTGATCGCGGGCGTGCTGGTGTACTGCATCGGCATGTTCCTCTTCACCGTGCTGATGGGCAACGGCTTCGCGGCCTTCCCGATCATGACCGCCGCCATCGGCTGGCCCGTACTGGTGCAGACCTTCCACGGTGACCCCGCCATCATCTTCGCGATCGGCATGCTCGCCGGATTCTGCGGCACCCTCTGCACGCCCATGGCAGCCAACTTCAACCTGGTGCCGTCCGCGCTGCTGGAGATGAAGAACAAGTACGGCGTCATCACGGCCCAAGTGGGCACGGCCATCCCGCTGCTGGCAGTCAACATCGTGCTGATGTACTTCCTGGCCTTCCACTAAACCTTCCGCTCATCCCGGCTTTCAAAGGAGCATGATGGACAACGATCTTCGCGTACAGGCGGCCCCGGACTACGCCGCCGTGGTGCTGGGCAACCTTTCGGAGCCCTACCCGCACTCGGCACACCACACCCAGGTGTCCGCCGACGACCGTCCCACGCCGGAGCAGATCCACCCCGCGTTCTACACCTCCTTCGACTGGCACTCCTGCGTCCACATGCACTGGCTGGGGACCAGCCTGCTGGGGGCCGCCTCCGGGTCGCCTTCGTCCGGGGCTGCTCCGGAGGGGGCGTCCGACGGCGGGACGGCGGCTTGGGTGGACGGCCCGACTGCCGCGTCGCTGCGGGAAGCCCTGGGCGCCAACCTGACCCCGGCCAAGCTGGCGGTGGAACGGGACTACCTGCTGGCCAACCCGTCCTGGGAACGTCCGTATGGCTGGGCGTGGCTCATGCGGCTTGCGGCCACCTGTTCCGCGTCCTCCGATGCGCAGATCCGCGAATGGGGCTCCGCCTTGGAGCCGCTGGTGGATGCAGTGGCGGAACTCAGCGTGGCGTGGATGGCCAAGGCGCAATACCCCGTCCGGCACGGGCTGCACACCAACGCGGCCTTCGGCGTGGGCTACATGCTCGATGCCTTCCGATCCTTGGGCCGCGAGGACGCCGCGACGGCGTGCGAGGAAGCGGCGCGCGGCTGGTTCGCGGATGACCGCGGCTGGCCGGGGGACTGGGAGCTCAGCGGCCAGGACTTCCTCTCCGCCGGCCTCAGCGAGGCGGACCTGATGCGCCGCGTGCTTTCCGCGGACGAGTTCGCAGGCTGGTTCGCGGGGTTCCTGCCTGAGCTCTCCACGGCGTCGCGGATCTTGCAGCCGGTGAGCGTGACGGATGAGACCGACGGCTACCTGGTGCACCTGCACGGACTGAACCTGACCCGGGCCGGCCAGGTGGCGCGCATCATCGCCGCCCTGCGCGAATCCTCCAAGCCCGAGGCATCCGCCGCGGCGGCCGTCCTCAGCGAGGCACTCGATCCGCTGTTGAAGGCCGGGCTCTCCGGGCTGGAGAGCGGTGACTTCATGTCCACGCACTGGTTGGCGAGCTTCGCCTGGGACGCGCTGGGATCCGTGGCGGCGCTGGACTGATTCTTCGCTGGCCGGGGCCGGACAGCTGCCCGGCTCCACTGGCCTGCTGCCCGGCTCCACTGGCCGGGTCCCAGAGCGGCCTAGCCGCGAATGTAGCCAACAATGTCGACAATGACGTGCGATCGACCGGCGGAGGTATTCCTGATGGCGATCTTGCCGTCCGGCCCGATGGGAACCACGGAGAAGCTGGCCCGGGTCTGAGTCGCCTCGAAGTTGACGTTCGATGTTCCCGGGAGGGAGCCTCCGCTTGGATAAGCCCTCAAGTGCCCAACGGATGTTGGGTCCGTAACAGTCAGGTTGATCAGCGCCGCCTTGGCTCCAGCCGGAATGCCGTTAGCGCCGCTTATGGTCACAGCGGCGTCTGCGTTGGCGTCCAAGGGGGAAGCTGTCGTCCGGGTGTCCAGGAGCCGCTTGGGCGCCAAGGACTCGAAAGCGCCCGGAGTTGAACCCGCGCCCTTCCGGAAATATCCCACCACGTCGACAACGATGCCCACCGGCCCCGGGGATGTATTCGCGATACTGATCTTGCCGTCAGCGCCCACCGGAACGATTGCAAGATTCGGGGTGTCGCCGGTGGTCCAGTCATAGTTGACGTTGGACGTTGCCGGGCGACTGGTGCCGCTCGCGTAAGCGGTCAAATGTCCGTGGCTGGTGTGGACGTTGTCGCGGTAGATGTTGGCCGCCGTAATGTTCACAACAACGGCGCCGACCTCTGCGGGTAGAGGCGCCAGGCCAATCATTTGAATGTCAAACACCTCGCCGCTGCGGGTCCCAAGCGTTCCACGGCTGTCTGCGGCGCGGAAAGGCGTTACTGCCTGGTATGCCCCGCTGTCCGTGGGAATTCCGCCTGTGAAGTACCCGGCTATATCGACGATCAGATGAAGGTTTCCGTCGTAGCCGGCGTTCTCCAAATTAATCCGGCCGTCATGGACAGGCACCACTATGGAATTGGCGACCGTTTGGCGCTCCCGGAAATTGACTGTGGACGTGTTGGTACTTTGCTGGCCGAACGGGAAGGCAGCCACGAATCCATACGAGGTCGGGTCCGTGACGGTCACGTTCAGCGCCACGGCGCTTGCATCGGCCGGTACCCCGGCCCGTCCGCTGACTTGGACCACCCGACTTGTTTGGATCGGCAGGGGCGTGGACAACTCCCGGGTATCCAGCAGCCTTGCCGGCTGAACGGGAACAAACTTTCCGGCCGCCGGAGAGGCTTTGAGCCCTGCCGTGTCGTACGACAATGTCCCCGCATCAATGGTCTGTCCGTTGCGGATTGACATGACCTGTGCCTGCTGGCGGTCGCGCACATTGCCGGAGTAGACCTTCCCGAGGGGAATAAGGTAACTCGTGTAGACGTCCACGTTGGTCTCCAGAATGTAGTCGCCGTCAGCAAGCCCGCCGACAACAAACCTTCCCGATGGGTCCGTGGTGGCTATTCGTTCATCAGCGGAACCGTTTGTGGCCATGGCTTTGACACTGTGATACCCGAGCGGGCTCCCGGCTCGGCTCTGGATGAGGCCGGTAATGGAACCGCCACCGGTCATCGCGGCATTGATGCCGGAAGTCGTCTTTCCCAGCGCGACGGTGACATCGGCACCCTTTGCATATCCTTCATTTTCTGGAACTCCGGGATAGTACTGTGTCAGCAACGAGGGGCCGTACTGCCACGGTTCATTGAAACGGACCTTATAGGCGCCCGGGCCTGTGTTGCCAATGAGGTAGTTGCCGGAAGCGTCCGTGGTGGTGCCCCTGACAAAGCGACCCAGGGAATCGTACAAATTAACGGACACAGGCGAGGTTGAACCGGTGACAGTTCCTGATAGTGCCCCCGCGGGTGCCATGAGCAGATCCAGGCCGGAGCGCTTTTCCCCCTGTCCGAAGTTTAGTGCCCCAGCTGCCGCGAATTGTCCTGCATTCGGATACCACATGGTCGCGAAAGCGCCGTTCTTGGTGGTACCCCCGAAGGAAATCCTGGCAGGTCCCGCAGGAACCTGTGGCAGGCTGTATGCGCCGTCCTCGCCAAAGGTCGTAGAGCTGACAACGTTGCCGGCGTCGGAATAGATGCGCACGAAGCCTGCTTCCGGAGTAGATCCCGGGGGAAAGACAGCCCTGCCACTAACGCTTGAGGGTGTGAGCAGGCTGATGTTCACGTCCGTTGTGTGGCTCCCTGCCTGTAGACCCAGCGATTTTGCCGCCTTCTTGTCTGCTCCACCGCCGTACCACGTTTCCAAAAGGCCGCTCGAGCCTGGGGTCACTCGGAGGGTAAAGCTGTCCGCCCCGAGCCCTGTGACGGTGTAGCTTCCGTCGGGCGCCACGTGGGCTGTCCGCTCAACGGCGGTGCGGGGGACGCCCCCGTACCGGGAGACGAAAGTGCTGCTTGCAACCACCGCCAACTGGCTGTAATCAGTCCCGGGTGGCGCGGAAACAGTGCCGGAAATGGTGGAACCCGGAGCCATTGTCACGTCGATGCCTTGCGCGCCGCGGTTGCTTAGGGGGAGTGTGGTTGCTTCCTCTTGCCGGGCCACATCGCCGTACCATGTCGTCGCCAGTCCGCTGTCGCCTCCCGAAACCAGCAGATTGCCGTAGTCCATCCCGGTGTATGGCACCCGAAAATGACCATCGGCGGATACGGGTTCGGCAGTCCTGAGCATGTCGCTTTGCACGTCGGTAAGCTGCACTTTCAGATGATCGAGGTGCGTACCCGGCGGCCCCGTGATGATGCCTTCGACATATTTCACCGGGTTCCAGTCATCGGCCGTGGCCTTCACGCTCCCACCGGCCAGGAGCGATACAAGTGCAAAAGTAATCCCAGCCACCACACGTAGCGAAGCAGTGCGAAGCACGCTGCCGCCTTTCAATCAGGCGGCCTCAGCCGCGCCCCCAAAGCTGTTCAGCACAGCCTGCCCAGTTTATGGCGAAAAATCGCGGAAAACATCAACTCGATGGAGATTCGGTTTTCGAACAATACGGTTGACGAAACTCCCGCAGTCACACTCCGTCCAAAGCCTCCGGACCATGCATGCTGTGCCATGGCGCGTTAGTCTTGCTGCACCACGCCGGCGTGCGTGACCTGGGAGCAGCGGGCAGGGTTGTAATGAGCTGACTGTCCGCCCATGAGCCCGGAGGAAACCGATGCGCCAGCACGTCAGTACATGCCTGCCAGACCCTGCCGTGGCAGGGGACACCGCCACCCTCAAGCCCCGGCGGAAGCGGACCAGGCACCCCCCGGCTTGCGGTGGGGGACCGGGTCAGTTTTGCCGAAGGAACCTTGGCCGGCACCGGGGTCGTGGACGCTGTGACCTCCGATTATTCGATCATCTGGGTGTGGACCGATGAAGGCCAGGGCCGCAGGATGTTCTTGCAGGGGTACGGAAGCATCGTTTCTGCGGTTTAGGTTCGACGCCGAAGCCCGGGCGGCCGCGGACGACCGGCCACGAGCCACACAACTCCGCCCACCACGCCCCAAGGCAACCACAAGGCGGCGCCTGTCGCATTCACACGTCCAGTATGCTCCGGTTCCAAGCTCCCTGACGCCTTTGGTGGGACAATAAGTGCAGGGCCCCTGTCACGGCGCCAGCCAGGTGCCGGCACGGCCCGCGCAAAGACCAGGAGGGGATCCCGATGGACCCCACCACCGTGACTGTCATTGTCCTCGTTATTCTTATTCTCGTTGCTGCGCGGATGTCCATCCGGATCGTCCGCCAATATGAGAAGGGCGTACTGTTCCGGCTTGGCAGGGTGGTCGGCGTAAGAGACCCCGGCCTGCGGTTGATCATTCCTGTTATCGACCGGCTGCCGCTGGTAAGCCTCAGGATCGTGACCATGCCCATCCAGTCGCAGGGCATCATTACCCAGGACAACGTCAGCGTGGACGTGTCAGCGGTGGCCTACTACCGGGTGGTGGACGCCGTGAAATCCGTCATCGCCATCGAGAACGTGGCCGCGGCCATCGACCAGATCGCCCAGACCACGTTGCGGAAGGTGGTTGGCCGCCATACCTTGGACCAGACCTTGTCCGAAACCGAACGGATCAACGGCGACATCCGCGAAATCCTCGACGTGCTCACCGTCGAATGGGGCGTGGAAGTCACCCTGGTGGAGCTCAAGGACATCCAGCTGCCCGAAAGCATGAAGCGTGCCATGGCCCGCCAGGCAGAAGCCGAACGCGAGAAGCGAGCGAAGATCATTGCCGCCGAAGGCGAGGCCATCGCCGCTTCAGCGCTCGGCGATGCGTCCGACACCATGATGGCGCACCCACTCGCGTTGCAGCTCCGCAACCTGCAGTCCCTGGTGGAAATCGCCGTCGACAAGAACTCCACGGTGGTGTTCCCCGCCCCGCTGATGAGCACCATCGGTGAACTCTCCGCCTTCCTGGCCCGCGAGAACAAGGCAGCGTCCGCCGCCGGGCCGTCCCCTGTGAAAGCGGCCTGACCGGCGAACCGGCCCGCGTACAATCAACGCGTCGGCCGGGCCCGCGCCGGTCCAGACTTCGGGTCCGCACCACAGCGGCCGCTAAAGTCGTGCCATGACCACTGCTGCTCTACGCCCTGTCTACTTCCTCTCGGACAGTACGGGCATCACCGCGGAAACGTTGGGCAATACGCTGCTGACCCAGTTCCCGGTGGCCGACTTTGACCGTGTCACCATCCCCTTCATCACCACGGCCGAGCAGGCACGGGCGGTGGTGCGCACCATCGACGGCCTTGCCGCCACCGGGCCCCGGCCGCTGGTCTTCTCCACCGCCGTCAGCAGCGAAATCCGGCAGATCCTGGCCGGCTGCAAAGGCGTGATCGTGGACCTGATCGGCACGCACGTGGGCGTGCTGGAACAGGCGCTCGGCGCGCCTGCCAGTGGCGAACCCGGCAGGGCGCACGGCCTGGGCAACGCCGCGCGCTACCAGTCCCGGATGGCGGCTGTGGAGTACGCGATGGAGCACGACGACGGCCAGAGCCTGCGTGCCCTGGAGAAGGCGCAGGTGATCCTGGTAGCCCCGTCCCGGTGCGGCAAGACGCCCACCACCATGTATTTGGCACTCCAGCACGGGATCTTCGCCGCCAACTTTCCGCTCGTTGACGAGGACTTCCAGCGGGACGGCCTGCCGAAGCCGCTGCAGCCCTTCGTGTCCAAGTGTTTCGGCCTGTCGTCCAACCCGCTGCGCCTGAGCCAGATCCGCACCGAACGGCGGCCCAGCTCGCCCTACGCATCCTTGCGTCAGTGCGGCTTTGAGTTGCGCAGCGCCGAGCAGCTGTACGTATCCCACCGGATCCCGTACCTGAACTCCGCCACCGTGTCCGTGGAGGAGATGGCGGCCACCATCCTGCAGCGGATGAATCTCAAGCATTAGCAACAATTCACAAACGTGGCGTGGCGCACATGATGTGGAAAGTGCGCGGCAGACCTGCCACTGTTGACAAGGTTTTTCTTCCGGCCGGCACTACCGTGGCGGCCAGCAATGCCTAAGCCACCTCTGCAAAGGAGCAGTAAACATGACCACAGACGTTCTTTGGTTCTCCGAACTCGGGCTTGAGGACTTGGACAAGGTGGGCGGCAAAAACGCCTCCCTGGGCGAGATGGTGCAGAACCTGACGTCCGCCGGCGTCCAGGTCCCGGACGGATTCGCCACCACGGCGGACGCGTACCGCCGGTTCCTGTCCGATTCCGGCCTGGACCAGAAGATCGCCGACCGGCTCGTTGGCCTGGACACCGATGACGTGACGGCGCTGGCGGCTGCCGGCCAGGAGATCCGGTCCCTGGTCCGCGACACGCCGTTCCTGGCGGATTTCGAGGCGCAGGTCCGCGAGGCGTACCAGCAGCTGGTGGACAAGCACGCCGGCTCGCAGGATCTTTCTTGGGCGGTGCGCTCCAGCGCCACGGCAGAAGACCTTCCCGACGCCTCGTTCGCCGGGCAGCAGGAGACCTTCCTAAACGTCCGCGGCATCGAGAACATCCTGCAGGCCATCAAGGACGTCTTTGCCTCGCTCTACAACGACCGCGCCATCGCCTACCGCGTGCACCACAAGTTCGAGCACGCCGAGGTGGCACTCTCGGCGGGCATCCAGCGCATGGTGCGTTCCGACGTCGGCGCTTCCGGCGTCATGTTCACCATGGACACCGAGTCCGGCTTCCAGGACGCCGTGTTCGTCACCTCCTCCTACGGGCTGGGCGAAGCAGTGGTCCAGGGCGCCGTGAACCCCGATGAGTTCTATGTGTACAAGCCCGCCCTGGAAGCCGGCCGGCCGGCCATCCTCAAGCGGGGCCTGGGCGAGAAGGCCCTCCAGATGACCTACACCACCAACAACGAGATCGGCCGCACCATCGACTTCGTGCCGGTGGAGGAGTCCCAGCGCTCGCGCTTCAGCCTCACGGACGACGACGTCGAGCAGCTGGCGCGCCACGCCGTCGCCATTGAGAAGCATTACGGCCGCCCGATGGACATTGAGTGGGGCAAGGACGGCATCGACGGTGGACTGTACATCCTGCAGGCCCGCCCGGAAACCGTGCAGTCCCGCCGGGCCCCGGGCAGCATGAGCCGGTTCCGCCTGAACGCGACCGGCCCGGTGCTGGTGGAGGGCCGCGCCATCGGCCAGCGGATCGGCGCCGGCAAGGTCCGGATCCTCACCGCGATCGACCAGATGGCCTCGTTCCAGACCGGCGACGTCCTGGTGGCGGACATGACCGACCCTGACTGGGAACCGATCATGAAGCGTGCCTCCGCGATCGTCACCAACCGCGGCGGACGCACCTGCCACGCGGCCATCATCGCCCGCGAGCTGGGGATTCCCGCCGTCGTGGGCACCGGCAACGCCACTGACGCGCTGGCCGACGGCCAGGAGGTGACCGTCTCCTGCGCCGACGGCGAGACCGGCACCATCTACGAAGGCCTGCTGGACTTCAGCGTCGAGGAGACCGGGGTCACCGATCTGCCCGAGGCGCCGGTGAAGGTCATGATGAACGTCGGCACGCCGGAACAGGCGTTCACTTTTGCGCAATTGCCCAACCACGGTGTGGGGCTGGCCCGGCTGGAGTTCATCATCAACCGGCAGATCGGCATCCACCCCAAGGCGCTCCTGAACCTGGACAGCCAGCCGGAGGAGGTGGCCGCCGAGATCCGCGGGCGGATTGCCGCGTACGACAGCCCCCGCGACTACTACATCAAGCGACTGGCCGAGGGCGTGGCCACCATTGCCGCCGCCTTTGCGCCCGAACCGGTGATCGTCCGCATGTCCGACTTCAAGTCCAACGAGTACGCCAACCTGATCGGCGGCCCGGCGTACGAACCGCACGAGGAGAACCCGATGATTGGGTTCCGCGGCGCGTCCCGCTACCTGGAACCATCCTTCCGGGACTGCTTCGACCTTGAATGCGAGGCCCTGTCCTTCGTCCGCAACGAGATGGGCCTGACCAACGTCAAGTTGATGATCCCGTTCGTGCGGACACTGGACGAGGCACGCGGCGTCATCGACCTGCTCGCCGAGAACGGCCTGCGCCGCGGCGAAAACGGCCTTGAGGTCATCATGATGTGCGAACTGCCTTCCAACGCGCTGCTCGCCGACGACTTCCTGGAGTACTTCGACGGCTTTTCCATCGGCTCGAACGACATGACCCAGCTGACCCTGGGCCTTGACCGTGACTCGGCCATCGTGGCCAACAGTTTCGACGAACGGGACGCGGCAGTGAAAAAGCTGCTCAGCATGGCCATCAAGGCCTGCCGGGCGCACGGCAAGTACGTGGGCATCTGCGGCCAGGGCCCCAGCGACCACCCGGACTTCGCTGAATGGCTGGTGAAGGAAGGCGTCAACTCCGTCTCCCTGAACCCGGACACGGTGGTGGACACCTGGCTGCGGCTCGCGGGCGCGGCGGAAGACTCGTCCGCCGGGGCAGTGGCTGCCGCGGCCGGCGCAGCCTGACCAGAGCGCCGGAAGGTGCATGGGCGGTCCCGCCGCGGTGTCATCGCCGGGACGGGACCGCCAGCACCTGCTCGCGCAGGATGTCCGCGTGGCCGCAGTGCTGGGCCAGTTCCCGCAGCATATGAAGGTACACCCAGCGCAGCGGAAGCGGGCCCCGCCGGTTGCCGGTGAGCACATCGTCCAGGCCCAGCCCGGCCGCGGCCGCCCGGGAAGCGGCGCACGCCTCCCGGTGGGCTGACCGGACGGACGCCACCGTGTCGGCGTCGTCAAGCATGAACGATTCGTCCGGGGTGGCCGGGATGCCGATCTCACTGCGCGCGCGGCCCGTGACGGCTTCGTCGAACCAGACCTTCTCCACGAAGGTGGCGTGCTTCACCAGGCCCAGCAGCGTGGTGCGGGACGGAACCAGCCGGCGCCGGGCCTGCTCTTCGGTCAAGCCGTCCAGGCAGTCGTCGAGCGCAGCCCGGTGCTCGTCCAGGAAGAACTCGAACTGGGCACGCAGCGGCTCGGAAATCACGTCGTCCATGGAACGGGGGAGGATGGCCATACGCCGACCCTAGCAAGCCGGAAAGGATGCGCGGCTACAACGCCCGGGCCAGGGAACGCCCCACCGTCCTGCCGGTGAAGATGCAGCCGCCCAGGAAGGTGCCCTCGAGGGCGTTGTATCCGTGGGCGCCGCCGCCGCCGAACCCGGCGGCCTCCCCGGCGGCGTACAGCCCGGGAATGGGGGCGCCTTCCTGTCCGAGGGCCTGCCCGGACAAATTCGTCTGGATGCCGCCGAGCGTTTTCCGGGTGACGACGTGGAGCCGCACCGCGATCAGCGGGCCCGCCTTCGGATCCAGGATCCGGTGCGGCTTCACCGTCCGGAAGAGCCGGTCACCCAGATAGCGGCGGCTGTTGCGGATGCCCGCCACCTGGGCGTCCTTGGAATAGGCATTACGGATCTCGGCGTCGCGTTCCCCGATCTGGCGCCGAAGCAGCGCACCGTCCAGCAGCGGTTCCGCGGTGAGCCCGTTCATGCCGCGGACCAGGTCCGGCAGGTTGTCCGCCACCACAAAGTCCGCGCCGTGCTCCTTGAACGCCTCGATGGGACCGGACGCGCCCCGGCCCAGCCGGGTCTTCAGCAGCAGCTTGAGGTCCCGGTTGGTAATGTCCGGGTTCTGTTCGGAGCCGGAAAGGGCGAACTCCTTTTCGATGATCCGCTGGTTGAGGATGAACCAGGAATGGTCGTATTGCTGGATGTCCGGGGTGGTCCGCAGCAAGCGGAGGGTGCCCAGCGTGTCGTAACCGGGCAGGCCGGGGGAGGGGAGCCGCCGGCCCAGAGCATCGAACCACAATGAGGAGGGGCCGGGCAGGATCCGGATGGCGTGGTCCGGCCAGATGGGATTCCAGTTCTGGATCCCCTCGGTGTAATGCCACATTCGGTCCCGGTTCACCAGCCGGACTCCGGACCCGTCGGCGATGTCCAGCATCCGCCCGTCCACATGCTGCGGCACCCCGGTGACCATCCTGCGCGGCGGTGTCCCCAGCCGGTCCGGCCACCAGCGCCGCACCTGCTCATGGTTGCCGCCGATCCCGCCGGAAGCGATCACCACAGCCTGCGCCCGCAATTCAAAGTCCCCAACAATGTCCCGGTTGGAGGACACCCCACGCGGCGACGCATCAGGTGCCAGCACTGCGCCACGCACCCCGGTGACCGTACCGTCGTCGTACGTTAAACCGTCCACCCGGTGCCGGAAGAAGAACGTGACGCTGCCCGCCGCGGCCGCCTCCCGCGCCTTGTCCGCGAACGGTTCGGACACCCCGGTGCCGGTGCCCCACGGGACGTGGAAGCGGGGGACCGAGTTGCCGTGGCCGCCGGCCCTGCCGTCTCCGCGCTCGGCCCAGCCCACCAGCGGCGTGAACCGGATGCCCTGCTCCTGCAGCCAGGCGCGCTTGTCGCCGGCGGCGAACTCCACGTAGGCGCGGCCCCACTGCGCGGCCCATTCGTCCTCCGGGTGCGGTCCGGAAAGCCGGTCCCATTGCGCTGAGCCCTGCCAGTCCTGCCACGCCAGCTCGAAGGAATCCTTAACGCCCAGCCGGCGCTGCATGGGGGTGTCCACCAGAAACAAGCCGCCCAGCGACCAGAATGCCTGGCCGCCCAGGTTGGCCTGGTTCTCCTGGTCCAGGATGGCGACGCGCTTTCCCGCACGGACCAGCTCGTTGCAGGCCACCAGCCCGGCCAACCCGCCACCAATGATGATCACGTCCGCATCCATGCGTGCCTGCCCGGCGGGTTGTCCACTCATCGTCCCACTCTGCCATCCGAACGGGCCTTCGGAAACCAAGGCCGCGGGTTAGGCTGGAGGCACCCGCACCAGGAACCCGGAGAACACGTACGCCATGGCTGATGACGGAGCACCTGCCGCACCTTTCGACCGTGCCGTCCTGATCTTCAATCCCGGCCGGCCTGGAATGGGCCAGCGGATCGAGGCGTTGCAGCGGGAACTGGCCACCGACCTGCCGGGCCTGCCCGTTGAGCTGTTGCCTACGGAATTTGCCGGACATGCCCGTGAACTTGCGCGGGGGGAGGCGGGCCGCGGCACGCCCCTCATCCTGTCCGTCAGCGGCGACGGCGGGTACAACGAGGTGGTCAACGGCGTGATGGACGTGCTTGGCAGCAAGGCCGTATGCACTGTCATTCCCGCCGGTAATGCCAACGACCACTACCGGAGCCTGCCGGTGCGAACCTTCGCGGAAGCAGTGTCAGCCGGTGTGGGCCGGCGCATTGACCTGCTGCGGATCACGCTCCGCACCGGAACGCAGGAACGGGTCCTGTACGCGCATTCCTACGTGGGGTTCGGGCTGACCTCGCTGATGGCCATCGGCATTGAACAGGGCGGCAAGGGTAAGGTCCTGGAGCTCGTCTCCGTGGCCCGCACCCTCTCGAGATTGAAGCCCTTCGAGCTTGTCCGGGATGACGGGGCCACCGCCCGGTTCGACAGCCTGATCCTGGCCAACGTCTCGCGCATGGCCAAGTACGGCACCGTCAGCGAGTCGCATTACCCGGACGATGGGCGGTTCGAAGTGGTGACGCTGCCCCACGCCGGGTTGATGAAGATGGCCCTGATGACGCTCCGCGCGGTCACCCTGGGGCTGGGGCATCAACCGAGCGTCAGCCGCTATGCCTTCTCCACCAGCGATACGGTGCCCTGCCAGATTGATGGTGAGGTGGTCTACGTCGAGGCGGGAACCCATGTCCTGGTGGAAAGCGCCAAGGGAGCCCTGGCCACCGTCTGACGTCTTAGGTCGGAGTGACGCGCGGGCCGGGGTACCGCCGCCGGGCGGCAGTACCCCGGGACCAGCTACGGCTGTACGGAGTCGAAGAACGTGTATTCCGGATTCGGCCCGGCCTCATGGGATTTCATCCTGATAAAGTCCACGTCCTCCCGGGACAGCGTGGTCTCACCGTGGGGATCTCCGTTGGCTCCCTCGCCGGCGGCTGTACTGATCTGGGCGGAAATTGTCCGTGGCAGAATCATGCAGCCTGGGTTCGCCAGCAGCCATTGGGTGACTGGAGCGGGAAGCAGGTTCCACTGCTCGCGAATACTGATGTCAGTCATGGGGTGTGCCTTTCGTAATGGTGTCAAGGACGCCCCCAGGCCCGGGATGCGCCGGTGCCGGTCGCGGTTTGCGCAGCCGGCACACGAGGAGGAAAGGCTTAATCGAAGTGGATGTCTGCGGCCGCCTTGCGCAGCGACTCAAGGCGCTC
This sequence comes from Arthrobacter sp. AG258, assembly GCF_004364695.1. NCBI lineage: Bacteria > Bacillati > Actinomycetota > Actinomycetes > Micrococcales > Micrococcaceae > Arthrobacter > Arthrobacter sp. AG258. The sequence goes on from NZ_SOBI01000006.1 coordinate 22,616, forward strand.
TTCTTCCACCAGGCCCAACGCTTCGAGTTCGTCGGTTCGGTGGGTCCGTTCCTGGGCGGCTTGGGCTGAAATGTCGCGCAGGATCACGCCTACAAGATGGGCCAGGCCTGCTTTGAGGTCCACCAGGTTGGTGTTGGTGATCAGGAGGCGGCGGTCTGAGACGCGGAGTTCCACATCGCTGTACCCGGCGTCGGCCAGGCGCTGTTTCGTCGCTTCGCCGTGCAGCAGCTCGATTTCGCGGGGCTGCGGCCGGCGGGAAAATACAGCCGGGACGGTGTACCGCGTGGGGCCTTGGGCGGTGCCCAGGTTCGGTGGCAACGCGGATGCGAGGACTCCGCTGACCGATAGCGCCGAGTCGGCGCGTATAACAGAGTCTTGGATGGTGGTCATGGTGTCTACCAGCGTTCTGAAGGGTGCACTGCCGGATCCCGGGACGCGGGGCGGAGTGGCTGGGGCAGGGGATCCGGGGCCGGATCGGCTGCAGTGGAGGTGAACGGTGTTAACCCGTTCCGGCCGGTGTTGTGGTGCGGCCCCTCGTCGTACCGATTCCCTGCTGCGCCGGCGTCGAGGCTACTCGGTACGGCGCGCCGGCGGCCGTGGAAGGCAACCGGGAATCGGGCTCATTTTCGGGGCAACGGATGTCCTGTCACGATGTCCCGAGATACTTTGAGTCTACGCTCATCAGCGACTCTTCCGGGCCGGGATGCGGAACCGGCCCGCCGAAGGTCGGACGCCGGCCGGAACGGTAGGCGGAATCAATCACGGATGCGAGTTCGTCCAGCACGGTGTGGTTTCCGGGGAGCACCACGTGGGCCAGGAATTCCGATTCGAGGGAGGCGATTCCCGCGGCCACGGCTCCGAGTTTGGCGTCAATGGCCAGGGCCAGGGCATGCCATGATTTGCGGTTGGCGCGTTCGAGGATTTTCGCGTTGGCTTCGTGAACCCGGCTGTCCGCGATGTCGCCACGAATGGCCAGGGCGCCGTCGGACTGCAGCAATGGCATGACAATCCGGAATTGCCGTCCGGTGCCCCTGAAAGCCACAGCGCTCCGGTCCCCTCGCTGGGTGAACAGGATGTCCGTCGCCCCGTAGTCCGTGAGCGCCTGCCTGATGTGCTTCCGGGAAGCCTCGCTGCTGAAGGAGTCGCCGCGGGTGTAAGGGCTTGTCATCTCCTAACTATGCGCCTCGCCGCCACCCTTTCCTAACGTCGCCATAACGCATCGGCCGCGGAACAGCAATGGACCCGGCAAACCGTGGGCTGCAGCTGGGCGCCGTCCGTCCAGGGTCGGCCTGTGGAGGGTCCCGTGGTGCCGCTCGCCGTATATTCACTACCGGTCGGCGCGCCAACAGTACGTTTGCTGATGATTTGCATGATGATTGCCGGAGGCAACGGGCCGGGCCCTTCGCCGCTGGACACCGTCGTCTTCCACCGAGCAAGGGAATCATCATCATGGGCTTCCTGGACCGTGACCGAACCATCGCCCCACCGGGCTTCAACCGCTGGCTTGTCCCGCCGGCAGCGCTCGCTGTCCACCTCTGTATTGGCCAGGCCTATGCCACCAGCGTGTACAAAACCGCGCTGGTCAAGCATTTCGGCGCCAGCTTGACCGAGATCGGGGTGATCTTCTCCATCGCCATCGTGATGCTGGGCCTCTCCGCGGCGGTCATGGGCACGTGGGTGGACCGGAACGGTCCGCGGAAGGCGATGTTCACCTCGGCCATGTTCTGGGTGGGCGGCTTCCTGGTCGGCTCCCTGGGCATCTTCACGCACCAGCTTTGGCTGGTCTACCTGGGTTACGGCGTGGTGGGCGGCATCGGGCTTGGCATTGGCTACATCTCGCCCGTGTCCACGCTCATAAAATGGTTCCCGGACCGCCCCGGCCTGGCCACCGGCATGGCGATCATGGGCTTCGGCGGCGGCGCGCTGATCGCCAGCCCCGTGTCCCAGGCCCTGCTCAAGGCCTACGATCCCAACTCCGGTGCGCAGGGCTGGGTGGCCAGCGGCGATGCCGTGGGGAGGCTCTTCCTGACGCTCGCCGTCGTCTATCTCGCCTACATGCTGTTCGGCGCCTTCACCATCAAGGTCCCCGCAGACGGCTGGCGCCCGGCCGGGTTCGACCCCGCCAAGGTCAAGGCCGCCAAGCTGGTCACCACGGAGAACGTCTCCGCCAAGAACGCCATCAAGACCCGGCAGTTCTGGCTGGTATGGGTGGCCTTGTTCTGCAACGTCACCGCCGGCATCGGCATCCTGGAGCAGGCGGCGCCCATGATCCAGGACTTCTTCCGGAAGGCCGACGGCGGCTCCTTGGTCAGCGCCGGCGTCGCCGCGGGCTTCGTGGGGCTGCTGTCCATCGGCAACATGGCAGGGCGGTTCGCCTGGTCCGCCACCTCGGACATCACCGGCCGCAAGCGGATCTACATGGTGTACCTGGGCGTCGGCGCGGTCCTGTACACCGTGCTGGCGCTGGCCGGTGCCACGGCCACGTTCCTCTATGTGGTGCTGGCGTTCCTGATCATTTCGTTCTACGGCGGCGGTTTCGCCACCGCCCCGGCGTACCTGCGGGACCTGTTCGGGACGTTCCAGGTGGGTGCCATCCACGGCCGGCTGCTGACGGCCTGGTCAGCGGCCGGGGTGGCCGGTCCGCTGATCGTCAACGGCATCCTGGACGCGCAGGGGAAACCGGGCCAGCTGACCGGCGCGTCCTACCAGCCGGCCTTGCTGACCATGGTGGCCCTGCTGGTTGTGGGCTTCGTGGCCAACCTGCTGGTCACCCCCGTCGACGCCCGATTCCACGAACCCCGCCCCGCGCGGCACGAACCAGCCATGGAGGCCTGAGATGACCACAGCACATACCCACAGCGGGCAGGAACCGGTCCAAAGGTCCACCGGCAGGCTGGTCCTGGGCTGGATCCTGGTGGGGATCCCGCTGGCGTACGGGGTGTTCCAGACGCTGACCCAGGTGGCGGCGCTGTTCGGATGAGCCCTGCGCGCCGTCCCGCGTCACGCAGGGCAGGCTTTAGCAGGGGCGGACGACGGCGGGTCCCGGCTTTACGGGGTTCCGCCGCCGTTCCTGGGTCTAAAGCGTGCTGTCCGTGACGCGGGCGCCACGAAGACTCAGGCTTTGGCGGGGCGGGCGAGCCGGCGCCGCAGCAAGGCGGCGGTGGCCCAGGTGACGATGCTGCAGGCCGCGGCTCCCCAAAGGATGTCCGTGACGGCCACCAGGGCAGGGAAATCCTTCAGCACGGCGAACCCGGTCAGCGCCCACGTGGCGTAGGTGAAGAACCCGAACAAGGCTGCTCCCGTGACGCGCTGGCGTACCGTGGCGTCGGGGGTGTTGGGGCGGACACCGTAGTGCACCATTCCGGCGACGAAGATGACATAGAACAGCACGGCCCCGGCCAGGTTGGCCTTGGGAGCGAGCAGGCCGCCGATCTGGTTCTGGTACAGCGGGTTGGCCACCAGCAGGATCCACGCCACGTCCAGGACGGCGAAAATAACGGCACTGACAACGTAGGCGGTCAGCCAGTTCTTGGTGCGGGGGTTCATGCTTGGCTCCTTGAATCGGTGTACAGGTGGTCCACGAAATGCCGGGCGCGTTCGGCAAACACGGTGCGTTTGAGTTTCATCGTGGGCGTGACATTGCCGTGCGCCTCGTTGAGGTCCGCCAGCAGCAGGACAAATTTGCGCACCTGTTCGGACCGGGCCAGCCGGGCGTTTGCGGCACTGACCGCCTTGCCCACCACGCTGAGCAGCCGGGCGTCCTCGATCCGGACGGCGCCGCCGTCATCCGGAATCTTGAGCCCGCTAAGGTCTGCAATGCCTTCGCGCTCGGCCCACGCCGTCACGGACTCCGGGTCCAGCAGCACCAGGCCGCCAAGGTAGGGCTTGCCTTCGCCCACCATGATGGCGTGGGCCACCAGGGGATCGCCCTCCACATAACCTTCCCAGATGGCGGGTGTGACGGTCTTGCCGCCGGCGGTCACAATCACGTCCTTGATGCGGCCTTTGAGGGTGAGCCGGCCGTGGGAGTCCAGTTCGCCCAGGTCCCCGGTACGGAAAAATCCGTCCACGAACGCTTCGTCGTTGTCGGAAACGCGGCGGTACCCGGCAAACACGCCCACCCCGCTGGCCAGCACTTCGCCTTGATCGGAGATCCTTACGGTGGTGCCGGGCATGGGGACGCCCACGGACCCGGAATGGATGGCGCCTGGAAGATTGCCGGTGAGCGGGGCTGTGGTTTCGGTGAGTCCGTAGCCTTCGATGACGGGCAGCCCGAGGCCCCGGAAGAACAGGGACAATTCTGTGTCCAGTGCGCCGGCGCCGGACAGCAGGTAGTCAAGGCGTCCGCCCACCAGCGCGCGGAGACGCGCGTAAAAAACACGGTCGAACACGGCCCGGCGGGCCCGCAGGCCCAGCGGGGCACGCACTGCGGGGTCGGCGTCGTGCGCTTCCGCGAACCTGCCCCATTCCACCGCGGTGCGTTGCGCCAGCGCCCAGACCCGGCCCAGATGCTTTTGCGCCGCGGCGGCCGCCGCGGACGCCTGGATCTTCTGCAGGACGCGGGGCACCACCACCAGGAACGTGGGCTTGAGGGCGCCCAGGGCCGGCACTACTTCACGGGGATCGGCGAGGTGTGCGATGCGCATGCCGTTGGCCAGGCAGATGAGCTGCAGGCCGCGGGCCAGGACGTGCGCCATGGGAAGGAAGATGATGGTGTTGCCGCCCTCGCGGACCACGCTGGTGTAGGCGGCGCCGACGTTGAGGATCTGGCCCACAAAGTTGCCATGGGTGATCAACGCGCCCTTCGGGTCTGCGGTGGTGCCCGAGGTGTAGACGATCGTGGCCACGGACTCCTGGTCCGGCAGCAGGCGCCGTTCCTCCACGTCGCGGTCCGGAACGTCGGTGCCCAGTTCCACCAGCGCCTGAAGGTCAGCGCCGGGGCGGGCGTCCATGGTCCAAATGCCCAAGTTTGGAGTTCCCGTCCGGGCGTACCCCTGCTCCAGCAGCGCGGCGTGCGCTGTGGTGCCGGCAATTGCCAGGCGGACGTCGGCGTCGGACAGCACGGCGGTGACTTGGGGCTGGGCGGAGGTTTCGTAGATGGGGACCACGACGGCGGCCGCGAACCACGCCGCCATGTCCGCCACCGCCCATTCGTACCGGGTGGGGGACATGATGGCCATGGTTTCGCCGGGTTGCAGGCCGGCCGCGATCAGGCCCTTGGCAAGGGCCCGGACCTCAGAAACGAACTGGCGGGTGGTCACCTGGCGCCAGGGGGCGGTGATGTCGGCACCGTTGGCCCGCACCTCGAAAGCGACGTGCTCCGGGGAGGTGCGGTACCGGTGCATTAGAAGATCGGTGGCGTTCCGGTGGGTGGACAGGTCGGCCAGGGGCGGCGAGGTGAACTCTCTCAAGGGGTGTCCTTCTCGGAAAGGGAATGCAGATGGTCCTGCATGAGGGTCAAGGCGACGTCCAGGAATCCGGCGATGGCTGCCTGTTCGTCCGCGGGGAGCGTGTGGATGTGTTGGTTGGTGGCATCCATGAGGGGGAGCATCAGGTGCAGGATCCTCTCGGCGGCGGCGGGGGTGGCGCTGACATGGACATGCCGCCTGTCCTCGGCGGAGCGCAGGCGTTCAGCGTAGCCGCGGGCTTCGAGCCGGCCGACAATGGCGGTGGTGGTGGCCGCGGTGGCGCCCAAAGTTTCCCCGAGAGCGCCGGCGGTGAGCGGTCCGGACTGGACCAGGGCGCTAAGTGCCCGGTAGTCCGTGAGGTTCAGTTCAAGATGGCGGGCCACCTCGCGCTCTGTCTCATTGGCGAGGTTGAACAAGTTCTGGAGCGCGGCGGCGGCCGGATGGTGCTGTGCGTCCACGGGTCCTCCTCCTAGGCCTTCCCATATTGTAGTTATTGTCCTCTAGTGATCAAATAGATTTGAATACATGAGAGACTAGCAGGATAAGAGGGTATCGTCAGCGCAGGATCGCGCTGAGGCCCCGGGAAAGGAGCCTGTCCGTGAATGGAAGCAGCCGCAAGGCGCTCGTCAGTACTGTCATCGCCGTGGTGGTGGCGGTCCTCATCGCCCTCGCCGGAAGCCAGGGAGGTTCCCGGATTGGCGGGTTCCCGGTGTTTGCGCTGGGGGTTGCCGCGGCGTTCGTGATCCAGTGGCTGGTGTTCATCCCCAGCTTCAAGGCGCAGACCGAGAAGTTCTATGACCTCACCGGGGCCCTTACCTACATCTCCATCACCGTATTCCTGGTGCTGGCTTCCCCCGGCGTCGATGCACGCGGCCTGCTCCTGGCGGCCATGGTGGTGCTGTGGGCCGCGCGCCTGGGCAGCTTCCTGTTCCTGCGGATCAGCAAGCACGGCAAGGATGACCGGTTCGATGAGCTCAAGCCGGACTTCCTCCGCTTCCTGAACACCTGGACCATCCAGGGCTTGTGGGTGGTGCTCACGGCGGCGCTGGCATGGGTGGCCATCACCTCGGACAAAAAGGTTGGCCTGGACGGGTTCTTCTGGGTGGGCCTGCTGGTGTGGGCCGCGGGCATCACGGTGGAAACCCTGGCGGATATTGAGAAGAACCGGTTCAAGGCAGATCCCGCCAACAAGGGACGCTTCATCAATACCGGGCTGTGGTCAAAGTCCCGCCACCCGAACTACTTCGGCGAAATCACCCTGTGGGTGGGGGTGGCCATCATCGCGCTGCCCGTACTGCAGGGCTGGCAGTGGGCCGCGCTGATCTCCCCGGTGTTCGTGGCCCTGCTGCTCACCAAGGGCAGTGGCGTCCCGCCCCTGGAGAAGAAGGCGGACAAGAAGTGGGGCGGCCAGCCGGACTACGAGGCGTACAAGAAGAACACGCCGGTGCTGGTGCCAAAACTTAAATAGCGCCCCGGAAGGACGTACGACGACGGCGCGCGCCCCGGGTGCCGATATACAGGGCCGGCGGCCCGGCAAGGGAAGATCTCCCCATGCCGGCTGCGGGTGGGCAGGGGAGGGTGCCGCCTAAGCTGTGGTCATGGAGATAACACCCTCAGCTTCCGCGCCCCCAATGAAGTCCTTGCTCTACTGGCGCAAGAGCATGATCAACGGAGCCAAGACAGTACCTGCCATCGTGGCCATGGACAGCGCGGGAACGTTCAGCATGCATGATGCTGACGGGGTGCCGGTATTTTCCGTGCCGGCAGCCCAGGCGGCGGTCCGGTTCACAAGCATGGGGACGATGGTGGTCACAGCGAACGGCCGGAAGTACGACATCGTGGGCGTGGGCGCGTCCTTGTCGCCCAGCCCGTCCTCCTGGCAACTCGCGGAGATGGCCGCCGGTGCGGATGGCCGCACGGACGCTACCGGCTTGAGCCGCGCCGGTTCCGCCGGAGCCGCCATGAGCGGCGCGGGCGGCCTGGGTGCTGTGGCGGGCGCGGCCGGCGGAGCCGCCATGATGTTCGCCTACTACCAGGGCCTGGACGCCATCAAGGCATGGCAGGAAGCGCTCCCCAACGCCGGAGCCACGGTGCAGAAGAGTTCGATGAAGGCCGGACTCTACATTTCGCTGGGGGTTGTGGCCGCCGTGGTCATCGGCCTCGTGGTGGCGCTGAGCCTCAAATAGTCCACGCCCGGCCGCAGCGCTGGACTTCAAACAGCCCAGTCCCGGGCCGTGGTAGTCTCCCCGCTATGGCCGTGGACCCTGCATTGCTGGACTGGCTGCTCGACTCCGATCCCGCCCTGCGATGGCAGGTGCAAAGGGATCTGGGAGGCGCCCCGCCGTCCAGCTGGGAAGCCACCCGGGCCAAAGTTCGGACGGAGGGGTTCGGGGCCATGCTCTTGGCGCTGCAAGACCCGGACGGGCAGTGGGCCGGCGGCGCATACTTCCCGGCGGACTTTGACTTCGAAGGCCCGGAGGCGTCGGCCGACGCCGGCCAGCCGTACACCGCCACCACCTGGTCCTTGAACATGCTGCGTGAGTGGGGGCTGGAGGCGGACGCACTCCGCGGTACCGCCGAAAAGCTTGCCGCCAACAGCCGGTGGGAATACCAGAACCTGCCGTACTGGGAGGGCGAAGTGGATTGCTGCATCAACGCATTCACCCTGGCCAACGGTGCGTGGCTGGGTGCGGACGTGGCCGGGCTTGCCGAGTGGTTCCTGGAGCATCAGCAGGACGACGGCGGCTGGAACTGTGAGTGGGTGGACGGGTCAACGCGGTCCTCGTTCCATTCAACAATCAATTCCCTCAAAGGCCTCTTGTCCTACGAGGCAGCCATTGGCGGGTCAAGGGAGCTCCGGGCCGCCAGGAATCGTGGCCAGGAGTATCTGCTGGAGCGGCGGTTGCTGTACCGGAAAACCACGGGCGAGCCTGTGGCGACCTGGGCGTCGCGGTTCGTCTATCCGTTTCGCTGGTTTTACAGCGCGTTGAATGCGCTGGACTACTTCCGCGCCGCCGCGTTGCACGACGCCGCGGCGCCCGATCCGCGGCTGGCGGAGGCCGTTTCGTTGGTCAGGTCCGCCCGGCAAGCTGACGGCACGTGGGTCCAGGAGCGGCGCCACCCCGGCCGGGTCTGGTTTGAAACGGACGTTCCACCCGGCCAGCCGTCCAAGTGGCTGACATTCACCGCAATGAGGGTGCTGGATTGGTGGGACCAGGGCGGCGCCGTGGCTCCGGCCGTCGCTGCCCCCGCCCCAGACCGGCGGTAGGTCAGGCGGGGTTCGTTCGGCCACGGCTCACGACGGCGGGACCCGGGTGGCTGCCGGCGTCGCCACTTCGTGCCCGTGTTGGGGGACGGTGGTCCGTCCGAACAGTGCCACGCCGAGCGTGAGCAGCGCTGTCAGCAGGACCCCGAGGCCCAGGTGGAGATGCACGCAGCCCGCGCCGACCGCGGCTCCTGCCATGATCAGGCCCACTGCGGCAAGGCGCCGGCCCCAGAAGGGGTGCGTGCGGGCGCCAAGGTGGGAATCGGCCGCCAGGCCGGTGATGGTGGAGGTGACCACCACGGTGGGGACGTCCTTGACGTTCAGGTGCCGGGCGGTGGCGGCCTGCACGCCCATGGCAACGGCCAGGGTGCCGGTGATGGCTACGGTGGCGGTTTCGCTGCTCCTGGGGTTCGCACCGCTGAGCAGGAGGATGGCCACGGCCGCCATGACGGTGCTGACCCCCGCCAGCAGGACGGTGGTGCGGTGGTTCCAGCCGGACTTGGTAGGCCGCAGTGCCCGTCCCGCGATGAGGGCACCTGTCATAAACCCGGCCAGGGCACCGATGGGGCCCAGGATGGGGAGGTTGTCCGCGCCCAGCAGGGCCATGCCCAGGATCACCACGTTGCCGGTCATGTTCGCCGTAAACACGCGGTCCAGGCCCAGGTAGCCGACGGCGTCGAGCACCCCGGTGGAGAACGTCAGGACCAGCATGAGCACCAGGTGCAGCTTGGCCGGATTGGCGGGGGAGGTGCTGGCGGGCATGCGGGTGCCTTTCGGGGTCCGGGTCCGGAGGGGATGCGCGCGTGGTGGGGCGGCTCTTCCAGTATGCGCCGGACCGTCGCCGCCCGCGGAACCCGGGGTGCCGCCGTCGGGCGTCGCGGAGGGGTGGCAGACTTGAGGCTGATCCACGACCGAAAGCAGCCCCCTTGATTACCTTGCACCAGGACGCCGAAGGCTTTATCCGGATGAGCCGGCACTACCCGGCCGGTATCCGCATCCGGATCGCTTTCGCCGATGGCAGCACCGGTGAATTCTCCGGCCGGACCCTCAACAACGCCTACGATGCTGCGCTCGCGGAATTCCGGGCCAAGAACTGGCTCGACGCGCGGGGGTTCAACCGTGCCCCTGCCGGCCGGACCAACTCCGGCAACACCGTGGACTACGTTCCGGTGCATCCTGGCATGGGGGAGTAGCTCAGGCCAGCTGCAGCCCGTCCGCCACCACGGTGCCGCGGTGGATCACCGTGCGGCCGGGGAGCTTGTCCATCACGGCGGCGGTGACGGTGTCGCCCTCCAGCAGCACCAGTTCCGCGGGGTCGCCCACTGCCAGGCCGGGCCGGTCCGCCACGGAACCAAGCCGCTGTGCCGCGGGGTCGATGATGCTTGCCCCGCCAATGGTGGCCACAGCCGCACAGTGCTCGATCAGCCCATCCGCCCGGAACTTGTTGGTGAACGCCAGCTGCCAGGTCCGGTCCAGCATGTCCGCGTTGCCGTAGGGGGACCAGTAGTCGCGCTGGCCATCCTCGCCCAGGCCCACCCGGATGCCGGCGGCGGTGAGCCGTTCCAGCGGCAGCGGGGACGCGGGCGCAACCGTTGCCACGGAGACGTCCAGCTCGGCCATGTCCGCCAGGAGCTCGTCGAGTTGGGCGTCCGGCAGCTCACCGAGGCAGAAGGCATGCGAGATGGTCACCAGCCCCTGCATGCCCAGCGCCTTGGTGCGTTCCAGGATCAGCTGGGTACTGAACAGGCCCAGCTGGCCCGGCTCGTGCAGGTGGATGTCCACGGGCTTGCCGTACTTTTCGGCCAGGCCAAAGACGATGTCCAGGTGCCGGACCGGGTCGCGGTCCAGTGCGCAGGGGTCGATCCCGCCCACCACGTCCGCGCCGAGCTTCAGCGCCTCCTCCAGTACCTCGGCGCTTCCGGGCTCCCGAAGCAGCCCGGCCTGCGGGAACGCGATCACCGCGACGTCCGCCCGGCTGCGGTGCGTTTCCCGGGTGGCGAGGACCGCCTCAAAGCGTTCCAGCCCGGCGTCGGCGTCCACCTGCGCGTAGCTGCGCACCCGGGTGGTGCCGCGCCCGATCATCGCGCCCAGGGTGTGCGTGGCCCGCTCGGTGATGGACGCTTCGGCGTCGTGCCAGTTGTTCCGGTCGTTGAGCATCATGTTCCACACCCCGGGCGTTCCGGTGTGCGGGCGGAACGGCAGCCCCAGCCGGGTGGAGTCGAGGTGGACGTGGACGTCGGAGAAAGACGGCAGCAGGATCCGGCCGCGCCCGTCGACGGTGGCGGCGGGATTGGAGCCCGGGTCCCCTGGAGCAGCCCCTTCCACGGCAACGGGGCCGACGGCGGTGATCACCCCGCCGTCGAGCGTCACGTCGGCGGCGTCCCCGCCCCAGGGGCGGACGTTGTGGAGGACGAGGGTCATGGGCGCGGTCCTGTCATGGGAAAGTCGGCGGCAGGGTTCGGACTTCAGTTTAGGGCCGGCGGCGGAGGGTACGACGACGGGCCCCACCCGGGTGCCAGGAGCGGCCTGGTGCCGCCTGGTGCCGTGCCCCGGCCGGTCCGTGTGGCAAGGCTTCCTGATGGGGGTGCGGCCCGCCACTGAGTCTGCTGCGCCGCGTAGGTAGGATCGGAGGACTGCCGCGGGGGTCGGCAGGAATATGGGGGAATATCGTGATCCATCAGCCGCTTCGCCGTGCCGCCGGCGCGGTCTCTTCTGCCGGGATGGCACTGCTGGCCGGCGCCACGCTGGTCCTGGCCTCCGCCGTCGTGCCTCCGCCTGCCGCCGCCGACGACGCCAAGTCGCTTGACGCCGTCGGCCAGCCCCTGGGCATCGCCACCGGGCCGGACGGCACCCTGTACGTCAGCGACGACGCCTATGCCGGGGTTGTCAACGCCTACGCGCCCGGGGAGACCGCACCGTCCCGCACCATCAAGACCGGGCGCGGCCCTACCTCGCTGGCGGTGACCGCCGACGGGACCCTGTACGTGTCCCAAAGCGAGGGCGCCCAGTCCCAGATCGGCGTCGTTGCCCCGGGCGCCGGCGAGGTTTCCCTGGTGATGAAGGTGTCTTCCGGGACCCACTGGCTGACCGTGGGCCCGGAGGGATCGCTGTATGTGGTGAATCCGGACGAGCACTCGGTGTCAGTCGTCAAGCCGGGCGACGCGTGGGTCCAGCGGACCATCCAGGCCGGCCCGCATCCGGTGAGGCTGGCGGTGGCCAAGGACGGGACAGCCTACGCCGTTAACGAAGCCGCAGGCACCGTGACCGTGATTCCGGCCGGTGCGCCGTGGCCGTCGCACACCATCGACGTGCAAGCCGAGGCCCACCCGCACGGGATTGCCGTCGGGCCGGACGGGACCGTCTACGTTGCCAACATCATGACCGCCGATGTGGCGGTGATCGAGCCGGGCGGGACCACGGTGGCGCGGCGGATCCCCGTAGGCCAGGCGCCGCAGGAGGTCCTGGCCGCCGCGGACGGGACCGTGTACGTGACCAACAGCATGGACGATACTGTGTCCGTCATCCCGGCCGGTGCTGCCGCCGCGCAGACGGTTGCCGCCGGCGATGATCCGGGCCGCATGGCCCAGCGGGCTGACGGGTCCGTGGTGGTGGTCAACAGGCGGAGCAGATCGCTGACAGTGCTCGACGCCGGACAGGCCGGCGCCGTTGCGGCCCCCGCCACGGGTGGGGACGAGCCAGCGGAAGCAGCGGCCGACGGCGGCGCGTCAGACGGTGCGATTGTTGCCAAGGCGTCCTTCAACGTGCCCGTTGCGGCAGTTGCCGCTGTGGCGGGTGTTGGGCTCCTCGCCAGTGCTGCGCTCCTTGTGGTGGTGCTCAGGCGGCGCAGGAAAACCGGCGTGGCCGAGGCCCCCGCGGCCTGGTCGCTGGACTAGGCCCGGCTCCCAGTCCGGGGTGCCGGGCTGGTAACTACTGCGGGCACTGCCTTGACGCGAGGGCGGCGAGATCGTGGATCAGGCGCCGCACCTCATGCTCCCGGTTCCTTGCCCGGGAAGGCTGGCCTTGGATGGGTGTGAGCTTGGTGCGTGGGGGAGCAGGGACAGGCCGCCGGTGGGCTGCCGGTGCCGCCGGTCGCTGCTCCTTGGACACCGCTGGTTTGGCTGTGCCTGCGTGCTCTGCCGCATCCGATGCGTTGCAGCTTGTGCCTGAAGATTCATCCGTGAATTTCAAGAGGGACCCCCTTGGGCGAGCTTGTCTGAACACCATAGGGACCTGTGCTGTGGCGGGGAAGGGGATTTATCCATGACGGGGATTAATTGCGCGAATCTTGAGATCGCCCAGTACGTGCCGGGCCTCGGCCGGCCGGAGCGTGGGCGGCCGGAGCTGGGCCACGGCGGGAGGCCAGCGCTTCCCGGAGAAGAGCTGACAACTGCTGCGAAACATGTCAATGAAACCGGTGTCAATAGACCCCTTTTCCATCCGGTCGAAAATTCTGGGGTAAATTTCTTGAATGGAATCTCGACGGTATGGCAGCGCTACCTTGCTGGATGTCGCGCGCATGGCCGGCGTCTCCCGGTCCACCGCGGCCAGGGCGCTCGGCGGCTACGGCTCGGTAAGCCATGAGCTGCAGTCGATGGTGGCGGCTGCTGCCGAAGCGTTGGGTTACCGGGGGAACGCCTTGGCCCGGAGCGTGAGCTCCGGACGTTCGCACACCATTGGGGTGGTCATCAGCGACATTGAGAATCCCCACTTCGCCAAAGCCGTCCGGGGCATGACCGATGCCGCGAAGGCAGCCGGGTTCGACGTCATCCTGGCCAATACGGATGAGAACCTGGACGCCGAACGGGCAGCCGTCCAGGTGTTCCTGGACAAGCGGGTGGATGGGCTGATCGTAGCCTCCACGAGTCGAAGCGACTCCGCGCATTTACTGGACGTGGTGCGGATGGGCCGGCCGCTGGTCCTTTTTGACCGGCGCCCGGACAACGTGGAAGCCGACTGGGTGGGGACTGACTGCTATGCCGACGCCACTGCGGTCATGGAGTACCTCATCGGCCGCGGCCACACGAACATCGTGTTCCTTTCGGCCACCACAAAGACGCCGGCGGAGCTGGAATCCGGGCATCCGCTCCCCATTTCCACCATTGCGGACAGGGTGCGCGCCGTCCGCACGGTGGCCCGGGCCGCGGGGATCCGGTATGAGTTCATCTCCGACGCCATGTCCCCGGAGCGGGCCCATGAGATTGTTGCCTCCCTCCTCCGCCGCCCTGACCGGCCCAGCGCCGTCATTGCTTCCTACAGCCGCCTGGCGCTGCCGGCGTTCCAAGCCATCCGGGAGGCAGGCATGGAGGTTCCCCGGGACATCTCCCTGGTATGCCTGGACGACGCTGAGTGGATGACCGTCAGCAGCCCCGAGGTGACGGCTTTTGCCTTGCCCGCTTATGAGTTGGGGCTGAAGGCGGCGGAGGTCCTGGTTGGCCGGATCGAGCACTCGGGTCCGGACCAGAGGGACCATCTGCTGCCGGCCACGTTCACGGAGCGTGGCTCCGTGGCGAAAATTCCCGCAGGCGCGTAACGGCAGGGCAGTTCCTCCGGGGGCTCTGCGCCGCGTGGCGTCCTGTTCGTTCAGTGTGCCCTGGTGCTTCGACGCGCCTTCCGGACCCGTAACAAACACCAAGTTTTCCGGTCACCTGGAGCGGAGGAGTGGTCAGGATACCGGTGTCTCAGCCACAATGATTTATCTTCTGAAACCGGTGTCACAAAATCGGTGTCATCAAATTAATAGCAGCGAAACAAAGCGGAAATCATTGACAGTTAGGGTTTACCCCAGAAATACTTTCGTTGCACGAAGTGATACGGATCACTTCCCGGGCAGTCTTCCCAAGGAGCTAGACGCATATGCAAGAACAGACAAAGCTGTGGGGCGGCCGGTTTGCTGGTGCCTCCAGTCCCGAACTCTCCCGCTTCTCACGGTCCGATCCGCGCTACTTCCGGATGGCCCCCTACGACCTGCATGGTTCCCGGGCCCACGTGCGCGAACTCAACCGGTCGGGCCTCATCGATGACGCCGAACTCGCGCTGTTCCTCGACACGATCGATCTCCTGGCCAGGGACATTGAAGCGGACCTGGTCCACCCGCAGGAAGCGGACGAGGACGTCCACACGTTTCTGGAGCGGCTGCTGATCGAACGCATGGGTCCGGTGGGCGGAAAGATCCGCGCCGGCCGCTCCCGCAATGACCAGGCCGCCAACGACCTCCGGCTCTACATGCGGGACAAGGTCCGGCTGATCGCCGACCTCCTGGTGGAACTGGCCGGGGCACTGGCCTCCCAGGCAGACCGGCACCTCCACACTCCGGTCCCGGGATTCACCCACCTGCAGTCGGCGCAGCCCGTTGTGTTCGCGCACCAGCTGCTGGCCCACGCCCAACCCCTGGTCCGGGACCTGGACCGGTTCCGGGACTGGGACCGCAGGGCAGCCGTCTCGCCCCTGGGCGCGGCAGCGCTGGCCGGATCCACCTTCGCCCTGTCTCCGGAACTCGCAGCCCTGGACCAGGGCTACGATTCGAGCGCGGAAAACTCGATCGATGCCGTGGGAAGCCGCGATGCCGCCATCGAGTTCCTGTTCGTCTGCTCCCTGACGCTCATCGATATCTCCCGGCTCTGCGAGGAGATCATCTCCTGGGCGTCCCAGCAGTTCCGTTGGATCACCATGGACGATGCCTACTGCACAGGCAGCTCGATCATGCCGCAGAAGAAGAATCCGGACATCGCCGAACTCGCCAGGGGCAAGGCCGGCCGGGTCCTGGGGGACCTCATGGGGCTGATGGCTTCGGTCAAGTCGCTGCCGCTCGCCTACAACCGCGACCTTGCCGAGGACAAGAACGCGGTCATCGACGCGGTCGAGACCATCGAGGTCGCCCTGCCCGCCCTGTCCGGCCTGGTACGGACGTTCTCGGTCAACGTCGAGGAGGTCCGCCGGCAGGCAACCGCCGGCTACACCCTGGCCACCGAGGTTGCCGACTGGCTGGCGCGGCAGGGAATTCCGTTCAGCGAGGCGCACGAGATTTCCGGAGCGCTGGTGCGGTTCTGCGAGTCACACGGCCTGGAGTACGACGACCTCACTGACGAACAGCTCGCTGCCGTGGATTCGCGGCTGACGCCGGATATCAGGGAGGTCCTCACCCTTGAAGCTGCCCTCGCGGCCCACTCCGGGTTTGGCGGTACCGCCCCGGAACGAGTCGCCGAACAACTGACGCGTCTCCGGGCGAAGCTTGACCAGGCACGAAGCTGGGCGGCCGACTACCAGGGGCTTCGCGTCCCGTCCGGCGCAGCGGGCTGACCCGTGGCGCCCACCAACGCCGGTCCCCGCGGCGACCTTAAAACCCTCCACGATCAGGAAAACGCCATGAAGACTCAACCAGCGCCCAGCATCACAGGCACTGCAGCGGCAGATCTGAAAATCGTCCCGCGCCGGCATATCGGGAGGTGGATTGGTGCTGCGGCCGTGGTGCTGCTCCTGGTCTGGCTGGCCGTCTCCTTCTCACGGGCCAAGATCAACTGGCCCACCGTGCAGGAATACCTGGCCGTTCCCGTCCTGATCCAGGGAATCGGAGTAGCCCTAATCCTTACCGCCGTCGCCATGGCGATCGGACTGGTTCTTGGCGTGGTCACCGCCGTGATGCGCCTGTCGAAGAACCCGGTGGTCTCTGGCGTTGCGTGGCTCTACATCTGGGTCTTCCGAGGCACCCCGGTGTACCTGCAGCTGTTGATGTGGTTCAACCTGGCCCTCATTTTCCCGGTGATCGGCATCCCGGGGCTCTACTCGGGCCGCATGATCGACATCCTGACCCCCTTCGTCGCCGCCTCCATCGGCCTGGGGCTGAACCAGGGCGCCTACACCTCCGAGGTGGTCCGCGGCGGCATCCTCTCCGTTGATGAGGGGCAATTGGAGGCCGCGCAGGCTGTCGGGATGACGCGGCTGCAGGCCATGCGGCGGATCGTCCTGCCGCAGGCCATGCGGGTCATCATCCCGCCCGTGGGCAACGAGGTCATCGGGATGCTGAAGACCACATCGCTGGCTTCCGCGATCGGCGTGAGCGAGATCCTTTCCGAGGCCCAGCACATCTACTACGTCAACAACCGGATCATGGAGCTCCTGATCGTCTGCGCCGTCTGGTACCTGGGCGCCGTGTCCATCCTGAGCATCGGGCAGTTCTACCTGGAACGGTTCTTCGCCAAGGGATCGTCAAGCCGCCAGCTGCCCATGACGCCCCTCCAGCGGCTGTCGAGCATTTTCGGTACCAAAAGGAAGGCACAGTCATGACCACCAACGTTCTGGTCCGCGCCGAAAACGTCCACAAGAGTTTTGGCCTCAACGAGGTCCTCAAGGGCATCAACCTCGAGGTCAACAGCGGCGAGGTGGTCTGCCTGCTCGGTGCTTCAGGGTCCGGAAAGAGCACCTTCCTGCGCTGCATCAACCACTTGGAAACGCTGTCCAACGGGCGGATCTGGGTGGGGGACAAGGTGGTGGGTTACCGCCAGGACGGCAACCGCCTCTTTGAGCTCTCCGACAAGGAAGCCGCCCGCCAGCGCCGGTCCATCGGCATGGTGTTCCAGCGGTTCAACCTCTTCCCACACATGACCGTGCTGGAAAACATCATCGAAGGCCCGGTCCTCGTCAACAAGGTCAAACCGGCCGAGGCCAAACGGCACGCCTCCGAACTGCTGGCCCGGGTGGGCCTGGAAGGACGCGAAGGGTCCTACCCGCGGCAGCTCTCCGGCGGCCAGCAGCAGCGCGTGGCGATCGCCAGGGCCCTGGCCATGAAACCCGAGCTGATCCTGTTTGACGAACCGACGTCGGCACTGGACCCCGAACTGGTGGGCGAAGTGCTGGACGTCATGAAGGACCTGGCAAAGTCCGGCCTCACCATGATCGTGGTGACCCACGAGATTGGCTTTGCCAAGGAAGTGGCCGACCGTGTGGCGTTCATGCACGGCGGCGAAATCGTCGAAATCGGTCCTCCGGCCGAGGTCCTGGGCAACCCGCAGCACGAGCGGACCAAAGCCTTCCTTTCCCGCGTCTTCTAAACATCACCCCAACCCCTTTGGAGCCATCCATGAAGAAGTTCACCACGGCCGCCCGCGTTGCGGCCATCACGGCAGTTGCAGCGTTCGGCCTCACCGGCTGCGTCGGCGGCGCCGAAACCACCGCGGACACCAGCGCCGGCAGCACCGGCCTGCCCCAGGCCATCAAGGACGCCGGGAAGATCAGGATCGGCCTGTCCCCGGACTTCCCGCCCATGGAATTCCGCGACTCCGACAAGAAGCTGGCAGGCGTGGACATCGAGCTGCAGCAAAAGCTGGGCGAGGCGCTCGGGGTTCAGGTCGAAGTGGTGGAATCTCCCTTTGACCAGCTGATCAACTCCGTCCAGACCGGCCGCGTGGACTTGGTCATGTCCGGCATCTCGGACACCGTGGAACGGCAGAAGACGGCCGACTTCGTTGACTACTTCAAGTCCCAGGGCCGCCTGTACACTTCGGGCACCCGGGCAGGTGAGTTCAAGCAGGAGAGCGATCTCTGCGGCAAGACCCTCGCGGTAAGCGGCAAGACCGATTACTTCGAACAGGTGAAAACCCTGAGCAAGACCATCTGCACGGACAAGGGCCTTCCGGAACTGAGCATCCTGCCCACGGACTCCGGCGCGGCCGCGCGGTTGCAGATCGACCAGGGCCGCGTGGACCTGGCCGCCCAGGGTGCCGAGAACCTCGCCTACTTCGACAAGACCGATCCCGGAAAGTACGCGGCCGTGCTCGATCCGCTGCCGGCCAAGCCCTTCGGCATCCTGATGCAGAAGGACAACACCCAGCTGGCCAACGCGGTCAAGGATGCCCTGACCAAGGTCACGGACAGCGGTGACTACCAGAAGATCCTGGACAAGTGGGGCATCGGCTACGGCGCCATGAAGCCCGAGATCAACGGGGTTAAGTGAGCCAGCAGTCCATGGAGGCGGGGGCGGCGGTGCGGTGGCCGGAAGGCAACCGCAGCGCCGTCGCCCTGGCCTTCGATCTTGACGGTCCCACCGGCGATGCCATGTTGAAAGGCACCATCTGGACCCGGCCGGAGTATTTCAGCCAAGGTGCCTACGGACCGTGGCGGGCCCTGGACCGGATCCTCCGGCTCCTGGACGCCCACCAGGTCCCGGCAACTTTTTTTACTCCCGCCTGGGTGGTGGAAACCTGGCCCGAACAGTGCCGGCGGATCGTGGAGCACGGCCACGAAGTAGCACACCACGGCTATAAACATGAAAAGTACTGGGACCTCAGCACTGACGAACAGCGCCAGGTGGTCGAGACCAGCCAGCGGATCTTCCAGGACGTCCTGGGCACTACGGCCGTCGGTTTCCGCACCCCCTCCGGTGACTGGCGTCCCCAGACCCCCGCCCTGCTCGCGGAGATGGGCTTCCTTTACTCCAGCTCCATGCGGGGCGATGACCGGCCCTACCTCCATGCCGGCGGGAAGCTTATCGAGATCCCGGCCAGGTCAGACATGGACGATTACGCCTCCCTGGCCTACACCACCAACCCGGACTGGCCCTCCGGCGGTGACCGGATCGCCGGCTACGAGCCCACCCTGGACAACTGGACCAGGGAGTTTGACGGGTACCACGCCGAGGGGCTGTGCCTTTCCACCATCTTCCATCCGAAGGTGGTGGGGAAGCCCGGCCGGGCAGCGCTCCTGGACCGCTGGATCCAGCACATGAAAGAGGCCGACGGCGTGTGGTTCGGCACGTGCGCGGAGATCGCCACCTGGTGGCAGCAACAGCACGGAACGGAGCAGGCAGCATGACGTTCACGCAGGAACCGCCGGCGGGGCGCTGGCCCGGGGCGAACCGGTGCGCCTTCGTGGTCACCGTGGCATTTGAAGCGGAACTGTCGGTGCTCGCGGCGGCACCGGACGCCGTCGACCGCACCAAAAGCCTGTCCGTTGGCCAGTACGGCGCCACCCGCGGCGTGGACCGGCTCCTGGCGGAGCTCGGGCGCACGGGCACCACTGCGAGCTGGTTCATTCCCGGGGCCAACCTCGGCACCTACCCGCGCCAGGTTGAAGCCGTGGCGGCGGCCGGGCACGAACTTGCCAACATGGGCTGGGCGCTGGAGGACATGGGGCTGCAGCCGCTGCCGGAACAACTGGACAGCATCGGCCGGGGCCAGGACGCTTTCGAGGCGCTCCTTGGCGTGCGGCCGCAGGGCTTCCGGGCGGGCCGCGGATCCATGGCGCACGGCCTGCCCGGTGACCTGCTGGACCTGGGGTTCACCTGGTCCTCCTCGTGGCACGGCGACGACCTGCCCCATTTCCATGCCGGCCGCGCTGCAGGACTGGTGGAGGTGCCACGGCACCATGAACTGGACGACTTTCCCTATTTCGTCTTCAACCTGGACCCGCCCATCCCCAAGGGCAGCCCGCGGATCGCGTCCAGCCGGGAGGTGCTGCGCAACTGGATCCTGGAATTCGAGGCCTACCGCGCCGAAGGACTCTGCTTCGTCCTGACCCTGCATCCGGAGATCATCGCCACTCCCGGGCGGATCGGGATGCTCCGGGCGTTCCTGGACCACGTCCACTCGTACGGCGACGTCTGGCACGCCACCGGCGGGGACGTGGCCCGGTGGTGGCGGGACACCGCCGCGCCCAACAGCCCTTCGCACCCGGCAGAAATCTTCCATTCCCTCACACGTGGAGGCACCCCGGCATGAGCCCAGAGCGGACAGCATCAGAACGCATAGCGGAGTTTCTCACGGCATTGCGGCCGGAGGACATCCCTCCCGAGGTCCTGCAGCGGGCGAAACTCCACCTGTTGGACACCCTGGGCGCAGGCATTGCCGGGGCGGCGTCGCGGGAAGTCCTCCTCAGCAGGTCGGCGCTCGCCGCAGCGCACGGAACCCCGTCGCCCGGAACGGGCTCGCCGGTGTGGGGCACGCCCGCCGGGCTGCCGCCGCTGGCGGCCGCCTTCGTCAACGGCGTGGCGTGCCACGCGTTTGAGCTGGACGATTCCGGCGGGTGCGACCATTCCGGAGCCGTGGTGGTTCCGGCTGCGCTCGCCGCCCTGGCCGTCCGGGCCGGCGGTTCCGCGGGCGGAGCGGACGACGGCGGCACGGGAGTTGACGGCGGAAGGCTCCTTCACGCCGTCGTCAGCGGGTATGAGGTGGGCCGCCGGGTGCAGGACGCCCTGGGCGGCTACGACCCGGTGAACAACCAGGGCTGGCACTCCACGGGGGTGACCGGCACGTTCGCGGCCGCGGTGGCGGCGGGCGTGGTCCTGGGGCTTGATGCGCCGCAACTGGTGTCCGCCATCGGCCTGGCCGGCTCCTTCACCGGCGGCACCTGGGCGTTCATCGGGGACGGGGCCATGTCCAAGCGCATGCATGTGGGGCGCGCGGCCGAAGCCGGGCTGAACAGTGCGCTGCTGGCCAAGGCCGGATTCACGGGGCCGCGGGATGTGTTCTCCGCTCCGTGGGGCAGCTTCCTCAAGCTCTACGGCCAGCCGGGCGACGTCCAGGAGTCACGGCTCTTTGACACCCTGGGGGAGGACTGGCAGGTCCAGCGCGCGTCCATCAAGCCGTACGCCACCTGCCGGAGCACCCACTCGGCCATCGACGCGATCCTGGAGCTCCGTGACCGGGGGATCACCGCGGAGGCAACGCAGAAAATCACGGTGCGGACCAGCGCCCTCATCGCGGACATGTGCGGCACCGCCGATGTCCGTTCCCTCGTCTCGACCCAGCTGAGCATGCAGTTCGCGCTCGCCGCCGCGCTGATGCACGGCACCGTGGGACTGGACGAGGTGGCGGAACAGGGCCGGAACGATCCCCGGCTGAGGGAGCTGATGGGCCGCATCCACGTGGAAGTGGACCCGGAGCAGCACGGCGGATCGGCCGAACCCTTCCTCACCGTGCAGACGGATACGGACTCGTTCGGGGTGCAGGCGGTCAAGGCAAAGGGGGCCGCCACCAACCGGCTCAGCGACCAGGAGACCATCGGCAAGTTCGAGGGACTGGCTGGCACCAGGCTGCCTGGCGACCGCGTCAAAGCCATTAGCAAGCTGGTGCTGGGCCTGGAATCCGTGGCCGACGCCGGCACGCTCCTGGGGCTGCTCGCGGCAGATTCGGAGCCGGCCGTCCTTAGGTAGCCCGTGCCTCGGGTTCCGTGCGGTCACCGCCGGCCGCTGGCGGTGTGCCCGGCCCGGGCCGGGCCAGGCGCCGGAGCAGGGACACGGCGTCGTCCACGGACACCGGTTCGAAGAACTTGGCGTCGGCGAGTTCGACGGCGGCGATGGCCCGGGGAGCCAGCTCGGCTCCGGCGTCGGTGACGCGCAGCCGTTTGGCCCGGGTGTCCGCCGGGTCGACTTCCCGCTCGATGAGTCCCTTCGCTTCCAGGGCGCGCAGGACCTGGGAGGCCATCTTGACGTCGGTGCCCGCCTGCCGGGCGAGGGCCAGCTGGTTCGGGTGCTCGCCCTGGTTGTTGAGCCACCAGGCGCAGGCGAGCAGCACAAACTGCACATGGGTGAGGTCGAGCGGGGCGAGAGCTGCGGCGATCTCCCGCTGCCAGCGCAGCGTGGCGTGCCAGAGCAGGAATCCGGGGCTTTCGCCGGGGTTGAGTGGCATCAGCCGCCTGCCATCTTGACCAGCGCGGCCATGGTTTCCGGCCAGTCGGCGGTGATGCCGGGCCCGATCTGCGGGCCGGCCTCGTCGGCGCCGTCGCCCGTGATCTCCATCCGGTACACCAGGCGGTTCCGGCCCTCGCCGGCTGGATCGATGCGGTGGGTGGTGTGCAGGAGCAGGCCGCCGAAGCGGGCCTCGTCCACGAAGCGTTCGTTTTCGACCGCCTCGACGATGACCAAGGGGATCGGATCGTCCCCCGGAGGCGCCATCAGGATCTGGGTGCCTTCAGCGAAGGGGCCGTTGATCTCGATCTTCTCGATCTCCCCGTTCCAGGCGCCCCAGTTCTCGACGTCGGACCAGAGCCGCCAGATGGCCTCTGGCGTGGCGTTGGTGTCGATGCCGTGCTCGTATTCCCACATGGTGTTCTCCTCGGAAGATGGTCTATACAAAGATTATCTGTGCGCGGACTATTTCTTGTCCAGAGGGAAACCGCATGTTTTACCTGTACCCTGACACAGTAGGTTCCGGGCTTCAGCGCCCTCCATTCACTCATCCCGCGTTTGTTGCCGGCGGATGGTCTGGTCTCTTGGCACCGTCCCCTTCGACGTCGTCGAACCCCCGCTGTAATCAGCCCGAATCCGATCGCACCCAACATCTTGGAATGGAACTTCATCCCTACTGGCACCCCAGCTCCGGCGGAAGTCCCGCCCTTTGACCCCACCCCTTTGAACACAGCCGCGGCGGCCGGGCACGTGACCTGGCAGGACGCCGGCACCGGGATGTCCGCGCGGTGGCGGTCGGCCAACGGCAGGCCGGCGCCCGGGCGGGTGGAGGTGGTGGACGACGCCCTCACGGCCGACGAGGCGTACCGCATGGCATCCCAGGGCATCGCGATGCTCTGGCACGGAGACTTCCACAACGCGCGGCAGATCCTCAACGCCCTGGACCGCCGGATAGGCGCCGGAAAGAAGACCGCAGGAACCCCTGCCGAGCAGTTCTACCGGCACCGGCAGTCCGCCTCGCACCGCGCACGCATTCTCGGCCTGGTGCTGATTCCCCTCGATCCGGGCCCGGTGGTCCCGCTGCGCCGTGCACCGGATATTCGGGAAGCAGCAGCCGAAGCGTACGGAGACATCGGCGAAGCGTCCGTGGTGTCCCTGCATGAGCTCGTCGGGGCCATCGGCGCCCACGAGTGGCGGCGGACCGGCGTCTACGTCGATGCCCTGCAGGACCGCATCCACCCGCATTACGGTACGTTCTTTCCCACCCGCAGCGAGTATGTGGATCTCGTGGCAGCGGCCGCGCTGCCCGCGGACACGCTCGCGTTCGACGTCGGAACGGGCACCGGAGTGCTCGCCGCCGTCCTCGCCCGCCGCGGCGTCCGCCGCGTGGTGGCGACGGACAATGAACCGCGTGCCATTGCCTGCGCCGCGGAGAACTTCCGTAACCTCGGAGTCGACGACCGGGCCGAGGCAGTGCTGACCGACATGTTCCCGCCCGGACGGGCACCGCTGATCGTGTGCAACCCGCCCTGGATCCCGGCCACGCCGCATTCCAGCCTGGACAGCGCCGTCTACGACCCCGGAAGCAGGATGCTGTTCCGCTTCCTGGCAGAGCTCCCCGGCCATCTGGAGCCGGGCGGTGAGGGCTGGTTGGTTCTGTCCGACCTCGCCGAGCACCTGGGCCTGCGCTCGCGTGCGGACCTGCTGGCCGCCATCGAAGCGGCCGGGCTGACGGTGACGGAGCGGCTGGACACCAAGCCAACGCATCCGAAGGCCTCGGACCGCGACGATCCCTTGTTCGCGGCGCGCTCGGCCGAGGTCACGTCATTGTGGCGGCTGGTGGGCCGGTAGTCATAAGGGATGTGTCCCGGGCCAGCGCGGAATGGTCCAATTGGGCTCTCCTATTCGGTCAGCCCATTCCTGATCGCGAACAACGTGGCCCCCACCCGGTTGGTGGCGCCGATCTTGGTGTAGATGTGCTCCACGTGGTTGCGGACGGTCTTCCGGGAAAGGAAGAGGCTCTCCGCGATCTGGGCCGGCGTCAGGCCGCGGCACAGCATCCCGAGGATTTCGACTTCGCGGGGGGTGAGTCCGCCCGCGGCCGAATGCGGTCGGCGGGGCTGCTGGCCGGCCGCCACGAGCACGGCCTCCACAGCGCCGGCGGCGAGCCTCCCGGCCGAAACTTCCTGCCGCAGCCTTGCCGCCGCATCAGCTGGCGTCAGTGCGGGCCGGTGCGGGCGTGGCTCCGCGGAGGCATGGTACGAGTCAGCAGCCGCCAGGATTCGCTGTTTGATCCCCAGCTCGGCTCCGCCAATCCCACGCGGATAACCGGATCCGTCGAGCCGCTCGTGGTGTGAGCCGGTCAAAGCCGCCTCGCCCTTCAGCCCGGGCACGCGGCTGAGGATCCGTTCGCCCAGATACGGGTGCATGCGGATGCGTTCCTGCTCCAGGGCGGAGAGTGGCTCTTTCTTGTCCCACACCTGGTTGGACACCCCCAACCGGCCCAGGTCGTGCACCCATCCCGCGCGGCGGAGCTCCCTGACGTCCTCCGCCGGCAGCCCATGCTCCTCGCCGGCGGCGGCCGCCAGCGCCGCCACCGCGCGGGAGTGTCCGGCAGTGTAGGGGGACTTGAGGTCTGCGAAGTCGCCGATGGCGCGCAGCACCGTATCGAGCTGGCTGCCGGACAAGGGAGCGTCGTTGGGGGCGAGGTCCAGGGCCGCCTGCCAGCAGTCGACGTCGAGAAGTCCATCGGTGAGAACCTCGGCGTGGTCGATGAACAGCCCGGCCAGTGCCGGATCGAACTGGCTCCCGCGGCGCGCCCGCACCATGGCCACCGCGCCGGCCACGCCCTCCGTCCGCAGGAACACCTCGGCGGTATCGGCCAAATGCATAATCCGCATCTCTAATGGAATGTCCGGCCCCGCCACTCCCTCCGGCAGCCCTTTGCCGTCCCACCGCTCAAAGGTGTGGGTGAGCAGTCCTGCCACGCCGTCGTCGAGCCCTACACTGCTGGCCAGCACCCCGGCGGAGACGCAGTGCGAGGCAATCATGGTGCGTACCGCTCCGCTGCCTGTCGCGGCGAAACGCGTCCAGCGGGCGAGGCGGGGGAGTGGCGGGAGGCCGGCGCCGGCGTGGCTGAACATGCCGGCGTACATGGGCAGGCCATGCTGGTCCCGGCGGTAGTAGTCGGCGCGGAAGCCGATATCGTCCGTGAACAGCGCGGCCAGTTCAAAGGAATCCGCGTGGCAGCCGATCCAGGCCAGCTGGTTGGCGTAGTAGATCCTGCCCTGGCCTGCGGCGTCAACGCCCGCCGCCCCGGCGATCCGCAGCGCCAGCAGGGACGCACGCAGCATGTGCTCCATCGGCTGCCCCAGCCCCAGGTCGATGGCGAGCGACAGTGCGGCCAGGACTTCGCTGCGGCGGGGCGCAGCCGGTGACTGCATCACACCTGCCATTCTAGGAAGCCGCCAGCCTGGGCAGTAGGGACCGCGCGCCGTCGGCCGTTATGCCGCCTGGCTTCTCCCGGTCCGTCCCTGGGCAGCGCCTGGTCCGGCGGGATGGGCGGTGGAGGGGAACCTGACGCCCACCTGCGCTCCGAACAGTCCACGCTGCGGAAGCCAGAAGTCCGCCAGGTGGTCCTGGACCTTGAGCGGGCCGGGCCGTCCGGCGCCCTCGCCCAGGACCGTTGCCCTGGAATCGGTGACGAGCCACAGCTGCCGGGGCTGGGCCTGGAACGTCTGGCCGTTGGGCACGCGGCCGGACATTTTCATCCGGCCGGCGCCGAGCAGCGGCCCGGCGAACGCCCCCATGGCCCTGAGGACGGGCTCGCTGCGCCACAACCTTTCGGGCATCTGCACGGCCATGGCGGTCAGCATCTTCGTGGCCGCGGAGGTGCCCAGCTGCAGGTCCCAGTCCAGGACTCCGGGGACCGTGATCACGGCGCTGGACGGGCCGCTCCAGGTGATGTCGACGTCGGTTTCCACCGTGCGGTGGAACGCCAGTCCGAAGTAGCGGGCGCAGCTGAATTGCGGCGGGACGTTGGCGTAGAGGGTCCATTCGCCGCCGGGCGTGCGGTGCCAGACGGAGCGGTAGCCGGGGCCGACGGAGCTTACCGGGAAATCCCGGAACGCCAGGTAGTGGCCGCTGGCGAAGGGCAGCCCGAAGACGGCGCTGCCGGCGAAGTGTTCGGCGGGGTCCTCGGGAAGGTCGGCAAGTTTGGGTGTTGCCTGTGCTGATGACTGCGGCTGGTAGATGGTCATGGCCGCCTCCTTGTCTCTATGACCTGAGACTAGGAGCGGGCCGCGGCAGGGGCATGGGGCAAGTGCCCCATTTAGGGTTGGCTTTTACGCGGCATCGATGGCGTCGAGCCACTCCTGGAACGTTTGGCGTCCGACGGCGGAGCCCGGTGCCGGGATCAGCGCGCCTGTGCGCATGGCCTTGCCCATGGCGCCTGGGACGCGGAGCGGAATGATCCGTTTCTTCTGCCTGGTCTTGGCCAGATAGGCCGAGACCAGGTCCTTGAGCTGTTCGGTCCGCGGGCCGCCGAGGTCCGGGAGCCGTCCCTTCGGCCCGGCCTCGGCCGCGTCAACCAGGGCCGCGGCCACCTCCTTCGCCGCCACCGGCTGGGTGACCATGGTGGGCACGAAGGCCAGCGGGCCCACGGAGGCGGCCTTGATGGACATCGGCACGAACTCGTGGAACTGTGTGGACCGGAGGATGGTCCAGGGAACGCCGCCGTGCCTGACTTCGTCCTCCTGCACCAGCTTCCCGGCGTACAGTCCCGAGTTGGCTTTATCGATGCCCACAATGGACAGCACCACGTGGTGCGTTACGCCTGCTTTCTTCCCGGCCGCCACCAGGTTCTGGGTGGCGTTGGTGAAGAAATCCACGGCCTTCTTGGTGGACAGGACCTGGATGCCGGAGACGTCGATGACGGTGTCGACGCCCTGGAGTGCCTGGTCCAGGCCGCGCCCGGTGATGAGGTCCACCCCTTCCGCGCGGCTTAGGCTGACCACGTTGTGCCCGCGCTCCCTGGCGATGGCCACCACGTAGCGTCCTACTGTCCCGGTTCCCCCTGCAACGGCAATCCTCATGGTTGGAATCCTATGCGGGATGACTGACAAAAACGGGTGCCCGCCGCGCGGCGTCCCGACGGACTCTACCCCGCCACCGCCGCCTTCGCCGCCCGCGTTGCATTCATCCACTCAGTCAGCCATGGGGCCCGGACGCTGGACGTGATCCGGCAGTCCGCAACAAAAGTCCCATGAGCGCCGGCGTCGATCCACTCCTGCAGCGCGGACAGGTCGCCAAGGGAGCGAATGACAGCCGACTCGGCACCCAAAGCCCGGGCAACCCCGCTGAAGTCCACCTCGGGGATCAGCATGGGCTTCTCGGTGAGGCCCTGCGAGCCGTACTGGTGGATCTCGGCCCCGTAGGCGGCGTCGTTGTAGATCACCACGATCGCGCTACGCGCCGCACCGATCAGCGATTCAAGATCCGACAGGCCCATCAGGAACCCTCCATCACCGGAGGCCAGCACCAGGGTGCGGCCGTCTTCCAGCGCACGGGCGGCCCCGACGGCGCTGGCCAGGCCCAGCCCGATCGACTGGAAAGCGGTGCCCACCATCACCAGGTCCTGCGGCCGCGGGATGTTCCAGTACATGGGTGCCCAGCCGATGAAGTGCCCGCCGTCCTGGACCACCGTGCGGCGCTCCGGCAGCACGGCGTCGAGGGCGGTGGCGAGGGCGCGCGGGTCCAGCCGGCCGTCCTCAGTCTCGACCGAACCCAAGTCATGCCCCGGCCCCGCAGCCAGTCGCCGGGAAGCTTCCGCCCGCCAGCCGGCCACAGCAGCCTCGCCGTCAAGCAGCGACAACAGCCGCGTAGCAGCAGCCTTCGCGTCCGCGCTGACGAACAGGTCCACCCGCCGGTTGGTCGGCTGCAGCGCGGTGTCGATCTGGATGACGGTGCTGTCCGGGCCCAGCAGGTGCCCGAACCGCATGGTGAACGGGCTCAGGCTGGCGCCGGCCACCAGGACCACGTCGGCCTCGCCCATGAGCCCGGCCGCGGTGTCGGTGCCGAAACCGCCGGCCACGCCCAGGTACCCCTCGCCATTGAGGAGGTTGAGCGCCAGGGCGGTCCCGGCGGTCAGCGCGCCGAGCCGGTCGGCGAGCTCGCGGAGCTCCGGGCCGGCTCCGGCCAGGTGCGCGCCGCGGCCGGCGAGGATCAGCGGCCGCCTGGCACCGGCGAGGAGGCGGGCAACCTGCCCAAGGCCGCCGTCGACGTCGTCCGTCACCTTTGGTGCCGCTGCTTCCGGAAGGTCCTCGTCCGGAGCCTCGAGCGCGGCGAGGTCGTACGGAATGGCAATCACGACGGCGGTACGCCGGGTGAGTGCATACTCCACCGCCTGCCGGGTGATGGCGCCCGCGGCGCCGCGGGTGACGGTGAAGGTGGCCGCGCCGAGGCCGGTGGCGATGGCGGCCTGGTCCACGTCCCAGGGCCGGGCGCCGGTGGTGGGGGCGTCGCCGGTGACCAGCACCACCGGGATCTGCGCCTGGACGGACTCGGCGAGGGCGGTGAGCGCGTTGGTGTAGCCGGGGCCGTAAGTGGTGGTGCCCGCGGCGAGCCGTCCCGAGGTCCGGTAGTAGGCGTCGGCCGCGGCGATGGCGGCGCCCTCGTGCCGGACGGCGGTGAAGCGCAGGCCCTGCTTCTCCGCGGCGTCCAGGAAGTAGACGTTGCCGTTGCCCATGACGCCGAAGACGTCGCTGACATAGCTGCTGAGAACCTGCGCCACGCGGCCGGAGACGGTAAGTGAAGTCATGCAGGCATCGTGTGGCCTGGCGCGGAAACAGGCAACACACGGAAATTCAGTTGGTACTTTTGGCGGCGGAGGAGCGGGCTAACTGACAAAATGCCCAGTTGTGGTGCGTATCACGCCTCCCGCTCAACGAGCTTCCGGAACGTCTCCAGCTCGCCCTGAAAGCTGCCTTGATACGAGCCCGTGGAGAAGATCCAACCGAAAACCGCGGACACGAACCCGCGGGTGGTGATCACCTGGTCGATGCGGGTGCCCGCACCATCGGGGGTGAAGGTCACGTCCGACTCGCCCTTCAGGATGGCGTTGCCGAAGCGGGTGCGGATGTGGCGGGGCCGCTCGGCCTCGAGGACCTCGGTGGGGCTCGCCATCCGCCCGAACTGCACCGTGTAGCGGCTGCCGGCCGCACTGGCCGGGCCAACGCGGTCGATGACGCCGGTGACTCCGCCAATCCACTCAGGGAACCTGTCGGCGTCCGTCCACATGGCGAAGACACGCTCCGGCGGCGCTGCTGCAAACGTGGACAGCCGGAAGGTTGGCATACGTTCAGTATGCTCCCACCGGCATGCGGAGGCGAGGGTAGCGGCTTGCCCTTCCCGCCGGGGAGGCCGCAGGGACGTACTCCGCCCGATGCAGTCAGTCCGCAGGCCGCGATTCCTGCTCGGACAGCCGGCTGATGAGGCCGTCGTAGCGGGGCGGCATGAGTTCCAGGATGGAGATGGCCGTGCTGGTCCGCTGGATGCCGTCGATCTCCAGGATCTGGTTGGTGATGCGGTAGAGGTCGGTGGTGCCGCGGGCCACCACCTTGGCCATGAGGTCCGCGTCGCCGGTGGTGGCGTGCACCTCGATGACCTCAGGGATCGCGGCCAGCCCGTTCTCCACCGACCCGGTCCGGGTCTGGCTGATGGACAGCGAGAGGAAGGCCATGAGTTCGTAGCCGAGCGCGGCGGGGTCCAGCCTGCGGCTGAAGGAGCGGAGCGCGCCGCTGCGCTCCAGCCGCGCCAGCCGGGCGTGGACGGTGTTGCGGGCGACGCCGAGGGTCCGGGAGAGTGCCAAGGCGCTGGCTTCGGGGTCCTTGTCCAGGGCAAGGATGATGCGGCCGTCGAGCGAATCGAGGGTGCGAGAGTTTGCGATGGTCATATTTTCACCAGAGGTACTAGAAGTTGAGCAGAAGTCCCAAGCACCGGAGCCTACCTTGCATTGTGGTCCGGGTCACTTCCAAGATCGGACTTCATGACCAGTGATCAGCTTGTTGCCGCTCCCGAAACTGCGTTGCCCTCCCTGCGTGGCGCCGTGGCCGGACTTCCGGCCTACGTCCCGGGCCGGCGCAGCGCCGGCATGGACATCGCCGCCCTTGCCAGCAACGAAAGCCATTACGAACCGCTGCCCGCTGCCGCCGCTGCGGTGGCCGCGGCGGCAGGCACCATGAACCGCTACCCGGACTGCGCCGCCGTCGAACTCCGTGAACGGCTTGCCCTCCACGTCGGCGTCACCGCCGGAGAGGTTGCGGTGGGACCCGGCAGCGTGGGCGTCCTCCAGCAGATCATCACCGGACTGTGCGACGCCGGGGATGAGGTGGTGTTCGCGTGGCGCTCCTTCGAGGCGTACCCCATCCTGGTGGAGCTGGCGGGCGCCCGGCCGGTCCGCGTGCCGCTGGACGGCTCCGAGGGCCACGACCTTGAGGCCATGGCCGCCGCCGTCACCGGCCGCACCAAGGTGATCCTTCTCTGCACGCCCAACAACCCCACCGGCGTGCCGATCAGCCACGGCCGGCTCGAGGCCTTCCTGCAGTCCGTCCGCTCCGACGTCCTGGTGGTGATCGACGAGGCCTACGTGGAGTACGCCGACGCCGGCAGCGGCCCCGATTCCCTTGCGCTCTACCGCCGGTACCCGAACGTCTGCATCCTGCGCACCTTTTCCAAGGCGTACGGACTCGCCGGCCTGCGCGTCGGGTATGCCATTACGACGGCGGCGATCGCCGAAGGTTTGCGCCGCACCGCCCTGCCCTTCGGCGTGAGCGCGCTGGCCCAGAAGGCGGCGACCGCGTCGCTGGATGCGGGGGAGGAGATGGCGGCGCGGGTTTCCCTGGTGAAGCAGGAGCGTGCCCGGATGGCAGCCGAGTTGGAAGCCCAGGGCTGGGCGCTGCAGCCGAGCCAAGGGAACTTCCTGTGGATCCGCGCCGACGGCCAGCTTCTGGCGACGCTGATGGAGGCGTTCGAGGCCGCCGGCATCATGGTCCGCGCATACCAGGGCGACGGCGTCCGCATTACCGTGGCCGATCCCGCTTCCAACGACCGCGTGCTCCGGCTCCTCGAAACCCACGCGCCCCTAGCGACTTCCTAATCTCTTTTCTCCTTCCGTTCCACCTACCAAGTAAGAGGAATCCCTTTATGGAACACCAGACAACGACGTCTGCCCGCGCACTCGGCGCGGCCCTCAAACCCCGTCAGCTGACCATGATGGGCCTGGGCAGCGCCATCGGTGCGGGCCTGTTCATCGGCTCCGGCGCCGGCATCCAGGCCGCCGGCCCGGCGGTGCTGATCTCCTACCTCGTGGCCGGCACGCTCATCATCCTGGTGATGTGGGCGCTCGGCGAGATGGCCGCCGCCAACCCGGACAGCGGCGCCTTCTCCGTCTACACCGCGAAGGCGTACGGGCCGGTGGCGGGCGCCACGGTGGGCTGGTTGTGGTGGCTGCAGCTGGTGGTGGTCATCGCGGCCGAGGCGCTGGGTGCGGCTGGCTTGCTGGCGACGATCTTCCCGGCCTTGCCGGTGTGGTTGATGGCGTTCGTATTCATCGTGGTGCTCACCGCCGTGAACCTGACCAGCGTGAAGAACTTCGGTGAGTTCGAGTTCTGGTTTGCC
Organism: Arthrobacter sp. AG258; assembly: GCF_004364695.1. Lineage (NCBI taxonomy): Bacteria > Bacillati > Actinomycetota > Actinomycetes > Micrococcales > Micrococcaceae > Arthrobacter > Arthrobacter sp. AG258. The sequence goes on from NZ_SOBI01000006.1 coordinate 54,579, forward strand.
CTGCTGAAGGTGGCGGCAATCGTGGCGTTCCTGCTGGTGGGCTTCGCACTGCTCTTCGGCTTGGTGCCGGGCGTCCAGTCGCCGGGCCTGTCCAACTTCATGGGCGAGGGCTTTGCCCCGAGCGGTTTCGCCGGTATCGCCACAGCTCTCTTTGTGGTGGCGTTCGCGTTCGGCGGCACCGAGATTGTGTCCGTGGCCGCAGCTGAGACCGCCGAGCCGGCCCGGAGCGTAAAGAAAGCAGTCCGGACGGTGCTGTGGCGCATCCTGGTGTTCTACATCGGTGCCATCTTCATCATCGCGGCCGTAGTTCCCGTGGGTTCTGAAGGATTGAAGAGCCCCTTCGCCGCAGTGCTTGAGGCCGCCGGGATGCCCGGTGCGGCCACCGCCATAACGTTGGTGGCCGTGGCGGCACTGCTGTCCGCGCTCAATGCCAACCTCTACGGTGCCTCCCGGATGGCGTACTCCCTCGCGGAGCGGGGTGAAGCGCCACGGCTGCTGGCTGCGGTGTCCAAGGCGCGGGTTCCGGTGGTCGCAGTGCTGGCGAGCGTTGCCTTCGGTGTTGTCACGGTGGTGCTGGAGCTGGCGTTCCCCGAGATGGTCCTCGGCGTGCTGCTGAACATCGTGGGCTCGACGTGCCTGCTGGTGTGGACGTCCGCGCTCCTGGCCCAGCTCGCGTTGCGCCTCCGTGCCGACCGTGAGGGGGCAGACCTTCCCCTTCGGATGCCCGGCTTCCCGTGGCTCACGGGCTTTGGCCTGGTCATCCTCGCGGCGATCTTCACGGTGGGCTTCATTGGCGAGGATTCCCGTCCCCAACTCCTGAGCACCTTCGGACTCGTGGCGCTCTTGGCGGTGGCGAACTGGCTGAACCACCGGAACCGGGACGTTCCGGCGGGGGTCGAATCGGACACTGCCAAACAACGGGTGCTTGTCGACTGACAGAGATGCTGCGAACTGCTTCATAGGGCTCGCTTCACACGGAGGGCGCGACTCGCTTTGGCAGGTCGCGCTTTTCGATTTAGCTGCCGGTCGTTAAAAAGCGAGACACATCCCCGGCTGCCTGAGTTGGCAATGATCTCGCCACACATGGGTTGTGAAACTTTCGCTTTGCAACACCGGAAACACTTTTGCCGGCGGTGGCGGCAGGGAAGCGTGGACCACCAATATCTAGCTCGTGGGCAATCGATGGTGTTTGCAGCCATCCTGGATGGTGTCCTGATAACGGAGTAAGCAAGAGAGAGCGCGACAATGGTACTTGCGCAGTCGCGTATCTTCGGCCATCGTCACGAAAGCAACAGCCCCTGAGAGGAACCTCAAAGCTGCGGGCATATACAGGGCCACATACCTAGGGGTCGAGCACAAGGACCCTTGTAGAAGATCCCGTCAAGAGGGCCGATTCGGCGCAGGGCAGAGTAGCCTAGGTGTCCTCCAGTGTTTTGAGCTGGCTGAAGATGTCTTCGACGAGTGCATCAGCGTTTATGGCATCTCGCTTTGCTGCGGTATACAACTCTTCAAGGAGTTCGTTTGCGCTTCCGTAACGAACGGTTTCCACGGAAGCTACAGCGCTAGCATCTTCCCCTTTCGTCTTGTCGTAGATGTGGAAAGCGAAGGGAGCGACGTCGTCGCCGTCCCTGCTCATCACGTTGTAAAGGTACTTTTCTCCAACATCCGCGGCGTAGATCTTCGGGTCATCGCTTTCGCCCCATTCGAGCTTGCCGCTCGTTGTAAGGGCGAGCACTTTGCGGAGCAGTTCCATCTGCTGATCTGGAGTAAGTAGGTTCATCTCAGCTCACTTTCGCTTGATATCTAGTAGTCAAACCTGCCGCTTGGCTAGACAGCGCGCTGATACGCTCGGCGGCGGGTTTTAGAACGGTGGCCAATGACTTTCTTGTGCCAGAAACTAGGGCTGCCTTGGCGGTGCTTGCGGTGGTTGCGCTGCTTCGAAGCTCCAAAATCATGTCTGCGTGTTCATCAGCTTGGTCCTGTTCGAGCCACTCAGCAATTTGGTTAGCAGCGTGGCTGTAAGCGAGAAGCGTTCGAATCGCTAGGTTCAGATCATCGTTGGATGTTGCTGTGTCTAGGTCCATTTCAATGGCTCTCAATTGCGGGAGCAGGATCAAGAGGTGGTTGGCGCCTAGGCGGGCTTCCGCTCGCTCAAATGCCAGGCGCGCGGCGTCTGTTGCATCCCTGGTCTTAACTAGCTGCCTAATGGTTATGGCGAAGCCCGCTAGCGTTACCACCGTTCCAACGATGCTAAGGAAATCACTCATGCAGCTCTCCGTCCTTCAATGGGGGAGCCTACACGAAAAGACTGTTTCGACTGGCAGCGGCGTTAGAACTTACAGGCCGGCGACGGTGGGGTCCTTCTGAGCTAATGGTCGCGGCGCGAATCGAACGGCCACTTCGACGTCAGTGGCAGGGCGACTTGGACTTCGATTGCACGGAGCCCTGCCTGCCGGCTATGCGCACTGCGAGAAAAGCCAGTAGCAGAGTCATCGCCTGGATGATCGCCTCCAGTACAACGGCGGCTGTCGGAAGTGTCTTTGATAGCCGACTTGATCCAGGCTCCCAATGATTGCCGTTGGCTTCGGACGCAGCTGTAGCCAGAGGCGGCACGTTAGTCATGAGTCGATGTGTTTAGGTCGCGCCCTGCGCCAGCCCCATAAACATCGTCCTGTGCAGGATGTCCACGTGCTTCCGGGAAACCTCCACCGCTGCCTCAACCTCGCCGGCTCGGAGGGCTGCCACTAAGGCGATGTGGTCCTGGTTGGATTTGTGCAGCTTTTCGATGGGGTAAGGGATGAAGTAGTCGTACAGCTCGGCGAGGGTCTCGTGATAGACCTCGACGGCGGAGTCCAGGCATGACGCAGTGCCCACCAGTTGATGGAACTGCTCGTCCATGCGGTGGTAGTAGGACCAATCGGTCGCGTCAGCCATTTCCCGGGTCAGCCGCTCCAGTTCATCCAGCTGCTCAACGGTGGCGTTAACGGCGGCATAGTGCGTGACCGCACACTCGAACAGCAGCCGACGGTCCACCAGCCGGTTCACGGCCTGGGACTCCGCCGGTGACGCCGAGAGTTCCGCCAAAACATCCGTTGGCGGCGAATCCGCAACAAATGTTCCGCCGGCCCGGCCGCGCCGGCGCACCACCACGCCCTGCTCAGCCAGGCTGGCCAACGCACGGCGGGCGGTGATCGGGCTGACTGAAAGGCCCAGGGCCACGTCCTCCTGGTCAGGCAGTCGCTCGCCCGGCTTCAGTAGCCCGAGGGAAATTGCCATCCCGATCCGCATCCTCACCGCGTCCATTGCACTGCGGCGCTCCATCCCGGGCATCCTGCCGGCACTAAGGCGCGGGGGCTCGGCGGTGTCCTCCAGCTGCTGGCTCATATCCGCTACTTTACGGCCCACACCGGCCCCCTTCCCTTTATTAGATCATTCTGATCTAATATAACCCGGATCACACCCCAACGCGGAGAAAAACCCATGCAACGCATCCTTCCCCTCATCGCTGCCCAGGCCCGGCCGCGGCTCATTGGCGAACCCGTCTCGGCCTTCGCCGATAAGGTCAAAGCAGCCCTTGAAGCCCAGCCGCACAGCAAGCTGGTCGTCTTCCCCGAACTGCACCTGTTCGGCGACGAAAACCCGGACCTGCAAAGAACCGAAATGCTGCAGGCATCCGCAGAACCGCTCGACGGACCAAGAGTCCAAGAGCTCAAGCAGCTCGCCAAAGACCTCAACATCTGGCTCGTCCCCGGCAGCGTCTGCGAACGCGGCCCCGAAGGGCAGCTGTTTAACACCCAGCTGGTCCTGTCCCCGGAAGGGGAGCTCGCCGGCTACTACCGGAAGATCTTCCCCTGGCGCCCGTTCGAGCCCTACGACCCCGGCGACAGGTTCACCACCGTGGACCTGCCCGGCATCGGCAGGGTGGGCCTGAACATCTGCTACGACGCCTGGTACCCGGAGGTCTCCCGCCAGCTCGCCTGGATGGGCGCCGACGTGATCCTCAACGTCGTCAAGACCACCACGCCGGACCGCAAACAGGAACTGATCCTCGCCAAGGCCAACGCCATCGTCAACCAGGTCTTTATGGTCAGCGTCAACTGCGCCGGCCCCACCGGCCAGGGCAAGAGCATCATCGTGGACCCGGAGGGCAACACCCTCGCCGAGGCAACCGACGATAAACCGCAGCTGCTCACCGCGGAACTGGACCTGGCCGCCGTCGACCGCGTCCGCACGCACGGCACGGAGAACCTCAACCGCCCCTGGTCCCAGTTCCGCGAGGGGGAGCCCGCCGTCGAACTTTCCGTCTACCAAGGCCGCATCAACCCGGCCACCTGGACACCGCCGTCCTACAAGCCCTAAGGAAACACCGTGACAACAACCCTCACCCGCACGCTGAAGCTGCCCTCGCTGGTCCTGTTCGGCCTGGCGTACCTGACCCCGATCATCGTCCTGGGGATCTTCGGCATCATCGCCGAAACCACCGGCGGCGCCGCGCCCGCCGCGTACCTCGTGGCGCTCGTGGCCATGCTGTTCACCGCGCACAGCTACGGCCGGATGGCCGTCGCCTACCCCGTGGCCGGCTCCGCCTACACCTACGTCCGCCGCTCCATCGATTCCCGCGTCGGGTTCCTGGTGGGCTGGGCCGTACTGCTGGACTACCTCTTCCTGCCCATGGTCATCTGGCTCATCGGCGGCTCCTACCTGACCGCCCAGTTCCCCGGCATCCCCATCGGCGTCTGGGTGGTGGGCTTCATCGTGGTCACCACGCTGCTGAACATCCTGGGCATCAAGGTGGCAGACAAGGCCAACTACGTGCTGATGGCGTTCCAGCTGCTGGTCATCGTGTTCTTCGTGGCGCTGGCCGTCGGCAACGTGGTGTCCACCTCTGGTGCCGGGGGACTGGTGAGTAGCCAGCCGTTCTTCAACGACACCGCCAGCTTCACCACCATCTCCGCCGGCGCCGCCATCGCCGCGTACTCGTTCCTGGGGTTCGACGCCGTCACCACCCTCACCGAGGAAACCATTAACCCGCGCCGCACCGTGCCGCGCGCCATCATGCTCGTGGCCCTGATCGGCGGCGGCATCTTCGTGGCGGTCTCCTACGTGACCCAGCTGGTCCACCCCGGCGGCGTGTTCGAAGACTCGGCCTCCGCGGCCAGCGCCATCGCCCTGCAGATCGGCGGGCAGCTGTTCGGTGCCGTGTTCCTGGCCGGCTTGGTGGTGGCGCAGTTCGCCTCCGGCCTTGCTGCGCAGGCCAGCGCCTCCCGCCTGCTGTACGCGATGGGCCGCGACTCAGTCATTCCCAAAGCGGTCTTCGGGCGGCTCAGCGAGAAGTTCCACACCCCCGTAGCGAACCTGGTGATCACCGGCATCGTGGGCTTGATCGCGATCTTCCTGGACGTGGCCACGTCGACGTCGTTCATCAACTTTGGTGCCTTCACCGCCTTCACACTGGTGAACGCCTCCGTGGTGTTCCACTATGTGCGCCAGCGCCGGGCCGGGCAGCAGCTGAACCCGGTGTCCTACGTGGTGGTCCCGGTGATCGGCGCCATCATCTGCGCCTACCTGCTCTCCCAGCTGGACAGCAACGCCATTACGCTGGGACTGTCCTGGCTGGTGCTGGGCGTCCTGGTTCTGGCCCTGATCACCCGCGGGTTCATGGCCTCGCCGCCGGAGATGGCGGCCACGGAGAAGGCGACGGTCGAAGCGGCCGCCTGAGTTTTGGTTAGCTTGGTTTCGGCTGCTGGGCCGATGGAAGGAACGTTCATGAGGATAGCGCTGGGGCAGCTGGAGTCGGGCGCCGACATCTGGGCCAACCTGGCCGCGATCGACCGGTTTGCCGCCGAGGCAGCGCGCGACGGCGCCGCGCTGGTCGCCTTCCCGGAGTACGCCACCTACGAGAAGAAGAAAGTGGACGCGACGTTCCCCGCGGTGGCGGAGCCGCTGGACGGGCCCGTCTGCGGGGAGCTTGCCGCTACCGCCCGCCGTCACCGGATCGCGGTGGTGGCGGGCGTGGTGGAAACCTCGGAGGAGCCGGGCAGGGCGTACAACACGCTGGTGGCCTTCGGGCCCGACGGCGGCCGGCTGGCTTTCTACCGGAAGATCCACCTTTTCGACGCGCAGGGCTTCGGGGAGTCGGAGTTCATCAAGCCGGGCCCGTCAACCGCCCCGGTGGTGTTCGAGCACGGGGGAGTGCGGTTCGGGCTGATGACCTGCTACGACCTGCGGTTCCCGGAGCTGGCCAGGTCACTGGCCGACGCCGGCGCGCAGGTCCTGCTGGTCTGCTCGTCCTGGGTTCCGGGTGAGCACAAGACCGAGCAGTGGCTGGCGCTGAACGCGGCGCGGGCGATCGAGAACAGCGTGTACGTGGCCGGGGTGTGCCAAGCGCCGCCGGTGTCCGTGGGACGGAGCGTCCTGGTGGACCCGATGGGGGTTGTTGAGGCTGACCTTGGTCTTGCCGCTGGTGTCCGGGCGGTGGAGGTTTCGCTGGAGACGGTGGACCGGGTGCGGGGGTCGTTCCCGATGTTCCGGCAGCGGCGGCTGTAGGACCTTGCGGTGGTTGGCGGGTTCCCCGTGTGGGGACCCAACCACTGGTCAGCGGCTGGCGCCAGTGCAGACCACGCCTTGTTCCGACGTTCAGCAAGATCCCGCCGGGCCTCCAGGGCATCGTCGAGGCTTACCGCCTGAAACCTGGTGGCCGTTCCGGGCGCCGCCCTGGAAGAGCTCTTCCTGTTTCCGTATTCGGATGTCGTAGCCAGCTACTCCGATGAAGGCCCCGTCGAACTGGATGGGTGCAGTGTGCGTGAGGATGTATTCATCCAGCCCGAGGTAATCCAGGTAAAGGCCCCACATTGACTGTTGCCCGTGTTCTTGGCTGCGGCGAAGAATGGCATGCTTTGGTAGTCATAGAACCGCTCCCCGCCAGGCGTTAGATCGAATTCCAGTTTCTCGACATTTTGTGCGCGCGTGGTCCACCATTTCGAGGATGCAGGCCCGGTTCATGGCAGGGTTCGGGGTAAACGTCAAGACCTGGTGCAACCTCCCTTGACTATCGGTGGCAGTCTGCTGTTCATTACCCTTTCCTTGTGTCGAGGCCCGGCCAAGCAGATCTCGACCAGAACGTTTTCGTCGAGAGAACGCAGTCTTCCGTCGCAAGTTCGCACAGGAGAATTTGAGCAGCGGCCGCGACCTTTCTGCCGAAAGTACCGTTGTTCTGTCGTTGGAACAGCTGATTTGCCAGAGGCTTAGCGGAGGCCGGTGAAGCCCGATTGGCCGTTGAGCCCGTCGCCTCGCCCGCGCCATCTCGTGCATTGTTCAAACGAAAGGGAGGGCGTGTGCGGGAATGGTGCCGCCGCGGGTCTTGCGCAGCGGTCGTTGAGTTAGGTTGCCACCTCGCGCAACCGGTGTCCAAATCCATGATCTTCGACATCCAAGGCTCGTACCGCCGCCAGGCCCCTCGTGGTCGAACATAGTGGGTTAGTCTCGGGGGATATGTGTACGAAAGAAAGGGAGAGATGTCATTTCGACTTCTTAGTATCGAAGAAGATCCAGGCCCTTATGCCTCCAGTGAAAGGCTAGAGGCCCGGAAGATACCCGTTTCTCCTATGGAAATGCGCCCTGATGGCCAAGGCTCTTGGACGTCCGTGATTGTAGGGCGAAATGGTTTAGGAAAGAGCAGGGCGCTCGGGGGTGCGGCAAGACTTTTCGCGACTCTTGATATGGCCACGCCTAGACTGCAGAAATCGGATGCATGGAAGTGGAAGGTGAGGTATTGGGCAAACGGAAGCTTGTGTGAGCTTTGGTCGGGTGAACGTGGTTACATCTTTGGGTCCCGCGACGGAGTAGCAGTTGATCCATCGGAGCTTCCTCGTCCGCGCCGAGTCATTGCGCTCACCACTACGGTGGCCGACAAGTTCCCACTTGGAGACCATCGTGAGGAGGAAATATCCCGATCCTCCTATTCCTACCTCGGTCTCCGAGATAGATCGGGTCGCGCATCCTCTACTGCTGTTGCAATTCAGGCAATTGAGTCATTAACTGCCGCCTCAGAGTACGGCGCGTTCCAGCGTGCGAGAATTGTCCGAATTTTCTCTTTCCTTGGTTACGAACCGAGGCTACGTCATCGCTACAGGTGGCACTACGCGATCGCCAACGCTCCCCGCGATCCCGGTGAGTTCACAAACTGGGCACAAACGTCACGAGCATTCTCTGGACACCTCTCGCGGCTTAGAAATCGACTTTTACTTGAGTCCGACCTAGCGGAGCGATTGATTCGCGGAATAAAGGCATTCGAGATCAACCAAGACTCGAAGTCGAGCACGCTCTTGACTATTGATCTGAGTCAATCCGGCGGAAGTTCGCGTGAATCTTTCGAAGACATTCAATTCCTAAAGCGGCATGGATTGTTGCGCCTCAAGTCTGTGGAATTGAAGCGAGTCGACTCGGGAGTCAGGGTGGACCTTCAGGAGACAAGCTCAGGAGAACTAGCTCTGGCCACATCATTCCTCGCTCTAGCGGCGAACATGGATGATGACTCCCTGGTGCTGATAGATGAGCCAGAGGTCAGTCTTCACCCCGAATGGCAGTCGCGCTATATCAGCTTGATTGCCGACATGTTCTCTGAGTTCAGAGGGGGGCATTTCGTAATCGCAACTCATTCGCCCCTCATCGTCTCCAGTGTTCCAGAAGGGGCGGCCAACGTGGTCTCACTTGACACAAGCAATCCAGACGAGGCCTCTGGCGAATCGATCGACGAACTACTCGTTACCACATTTGGTGTGACGACCGAGAACAACCTCTATATCAAGCAGAAACTGATCGAGGCGCTCAGACTTGCTGCGGACGGGGAAACTAAAGGGGAGAGATTTGGGTCAATCATCACACTTCTCAGATCGGCCGTTGAGCGCCTCGACGTCGAAAGTCCGATGAGGAGCCTTGTGGTGGATCTTGCAGAAATCCAAATTGGAGGCTCTTATGCCTCTTGAAGCATTTTCTCTGAAGGAATCCGACCATGAAAATATTCAGCACGCTTTGGATGAGTGCGCGGTCACTGGTGACGACCCATGGAATCATGAGAAGTTCAAGCCAATCCGGTCACGGGCGAAAAAGTACTACATTACGGGCCAGGGCTACAGGTGCTGTTACTGCGACCAGGAAAACCGCACCTCCAACGGAAATTCATGGACTCTTGATCACATAGTTCCGCGCAATGAGAAAAGCGAGTTCTCCTTCCTTCCCGAGAATTGGGCGATCAGTTGCCCGGATTGCAACATTCACAAGTCGGACAAGCGCGTTCTGATGAATTCCTCTGTCAAGAACTATCCGACCAAGTCTTTGCGATTCAAAATTATCCATCCCCATCATGATGAGTTTGCCGATCACATCGTACGGCGCAATTTTGTCTACCAGCCCAAGGATGACAAGGGAAAATTTACAATCTACGCCTGCGACCTACTTCGTTTCGCGGCGGATCACATCAAATGGCCGCTTTCGCCTGCAGATAAGCGTTATGAGGACGAGGTGAATTTGATCCTCATCGGCGATGTGGGGGCAGCTGCTTTGAAGGAACAGATCCTGGATGATCTATTTCACAGAAATTCTGGTAATTGATCACAGGTGAGATTGCTTCCCGTTCCGCCGAATTCTAGGTTGGCTGGATCCAGTGGCTGTTCAAGCTTTTCAAGACATTGCATCCTCTCTGGAGAAGCCCAACTGGAGCGGCGTCGGGAAGAGCATCTCGTTGTCTTGGAAAGTTGTCTCGCTGTACGGCGGGGTTTTCTGCCGGTGAGACATCTCACGTATACGCGGGTGAGCATCTCTACAGCAAGCTCGAGCTTCTAAATCCGGCAGTCCCTATATTTATCGACGGCGCCTGGCACGACCTATCGCTGAAGGGTCCCGCGGCGACAATCAAAATCGCCAACGCCGTAGTGGAAATGCTCGACCGCTCTCTTCGATCTGCGGCTCCAGAGCGAGAGGTGCTGAATTGGCATCACGAATCAGGCCGGCCAGCGGAGGAGTTGCATGAAAAGCGGCCCACGCGAGGTCTCCGTTATCAGCACATAGCATCACTGACGGGCCTTCCTGCACCCTTGGTCAAGGCCCAGGCGGCGTCCCTGACAGCGCTAATGAAGGAAGCACAAAAAGCCAAACATTCTATAGCAGCTGACTATGTCGCCGCACAAGTCCTTCTACTGACATCGGAATCCCTGTTGATGTCACTCTCCTTGGGAGGCCGCTGACCTGGCCGGTAGTAGCCCAATCGGCTTGACGCACACCGGTTACGAAAACAGACCTTCGGGGGCGTCGCACGGAAGAGTTCGATTACTTGGCGTCTTGCTGAAGGATCGTCACGTATTGTTTGTATGCCTTCTCGACCTCACTAGGAATTTGAACCAGTGTGCCTTCTTCCATTCGAAAGGTTCTGTCCGGATCGCCCTTGAAGGACAGCCAGTTGAAGCTGGTATTGATCCATATGCCGTCGTAGATAAGGATTTTGGCATGCGTGTTCTTTAGCCGTATGAAATGGAACTTGCTTGGGTAGCGTTTCGACAGATTGTGCAGTTTCCTCAGTGCCCAATCGTCTGAATCACGATCGTCCGGACCGATTCCATGACCGATGTAGACTTCAACGTCGGCTCGAAGGCGCCGCTCAAGTTTGGCGGCAAAGTCAGTGTTTACAACGCCACCTTTTACCCACGGCGAGATGATCAGAAGCCGTTTTTTGGCTGACTCTAGGGCCGCGGTCAAATGATCCGGGTGCTCGAAAACGCTGACACTGCGGACAGGCATTTCGGACACTTTCGGAGGCGCTTCGGTGCTAGACGGTTCGACGCTCTCGACATCAGGGAGCGAGGTCTTAATCCCTTGGGCCAAGACTTCGACCTGTTCGGCTGACACACGCAGCTTTTCCAACGCTGGTTCAAGTCTGGGGCGCGGCTCGGGCTGGCCGACTTGGATACCGAGCTTAGACACCGCATCCATTGCTGCCAACTCCAGCCCATGCGTTGTCTGAAGCTCGCCATCGATACAAAGGGCGAGTTCTACTTCCCCTGAGTCAGGGTTGCCGTAGATGAGCAGTTTCGCTGGAAGGTAGAGAAACTGGTTTTGGGAGGCAATTTTTCGGATTCTGATGATCTCAATGAGCCGATTTCGGTCATCGCGACTACGAAAGATCTGGTTGAAACGTTCGACCGTCAGATCCTCCAAGGTCACTCGAGAGTGTTTCTTGGCCGGCAGCAGGAGGTAACCGAGGTCCTCGGCTTCTTTCTTACGCACCAAGGTGATCTGCGGATAGTTCTCGATGCTCCAAGTCAAGCGATCAAATGGGACCGGCAACTGCCTAAGCACCGGCTGAATGGCAGCTAAGCTTCGTGCAGTTTCCAAACCTTGGGCAGTCAGCGCCAGTCCGCCACCCAAGCGCCTAACGTTGCCTTCGCTAACCTGCTCAGCGGTGGCATTGAGCACCTGTTCCCGTTCAAGTCCGAGCAGTTCCGTCAACTCGTCGATATGCTCGACGCCTTCATGGATGAAGCGAATGATGAATTCGTCTAACAATGGAAGTTGCTTGCGCTCCTGGGCGAGCACATCGAGCCGAAGTACCGTTATTGGCAGGGCAGCCTCGACGAGTCCAAGTAGCTCAAGACCAGGACGCTGATTACCAAAGCGACGCCGGATCTGTTCAGAAGCAGTGACGGTCATCGTTCAGCCATTCTGATTTCGCAATCCTCGTGGTGCATTTCTATATATGTGAGGACTTGGCGCAGTGCCCCCGTCGTTCCCTTGATGAATCCAGCGTCGCCGACAATCGTCAAGCCGAATTTTGCGCGTGACAAGGCTACATTGATACGTCGCCAATACTCGGGACCCAGGAAACCCAGGTGTCCGCCCGCATTACTGCGGGTGACTGAAAGCAAGGCAACATCCGATTCCCGTCCTTGCACGGCATCGACGGACATGATGGTGACGTTCAAGTGAGGGAGGCGGCTCAATAAGGGAGCGACTTGCACCTTTAATTCGGTGACCTGGCTTACGTAAGGCGCAATAACGAGCACCTCCAAGGCTTTGCTTTCCTTAGGAAGCTTGATGACCTTATGGTCGATGGCATTGTTGAGAATTCTCAAGCGATCCATCAGTACTCGGACCTCCGCGCGGTTGGCATAGCTGGTCGCCTGACCCTGGGGTGCGGACTCCCTTCGGATATCGCCGAGGGCAGAGGTGTCTACCCACATCACCGGCTTGCCATAGCCGACTTCGTAACCATCCAACCCATTCTCACGGTTTGAGCTGAGTTTTTCATCGTAGAAGCAGGATGAGATGAGGTCTCCAATGGGGCGAATCATGCGGTACTGCTGACTAAGCATCATCTGGGAATGAGGAGGCAGCTTGTCGGCCAGGCGCTGAAAGAGTGTCTCCTTGATGTCCTCCTCCGAGAGTTGTTGCTCAGTCAGGAGCTCGCGGCTTCGGAGCAATTCTTCATCTGTAGGAGGCAACTGTTTCGTATCTCCAACGAAGACCCAACGGTTGGCGCGAGACACAGGCACCAGGGCCTCGGTCAAGGTTGCGCGCGAGGCTTCGTCGACAATGCATAGGTCAATATCGAGATGGCGAACGGCAGGATGACGCAGAAAACCTGTGCAAGTACCCGCAATAACGCTGGTCTGGTCAAGAAAGGTCGTGGCTAGGCGTTCGTCAGAAGCGATGCGCTGCAGCCACTGGCCTTGAAGCCGTAGGCGGGCCAGTAGCGCGCGCTCGGCGTCGCCGTCACCGACAAGCAACTCGACGGCGTTGAGCGCGTCCTGACTTGTCATGTTGCGGGAAAGAGTGAGGTCGCTCGCTAGCAGAGACTGAGCCTCCTCGACTAGCTCATCCCGCAAGTCGATGAGCGCATCGACCCGCTCTTGGACGGACGACGTCGACTCACTTGGTCCCAGGGCGGTGGTAAGCTCCGTCTCCTCGGTCTCCTTCTGGTCTTCAATCAGTGCCCGCGACTGCAGCATGGTGATCTCGTTAACGGTCCCTACAAACTGCTGCAGGGCGAGTGCGGCACGAAGGTGGGCGCTAGGAATGCCAGCAGCTTCCGCGCGAGCCCCCAGTTGCGCTTCAGCCCGCTTGCGAACCAGCTGCGCCCAGCGCTTCATCTGGGCTTCTAGTAATAGGTGGCGTACGGAATTGCTGACGCGAGTTACGTCTGCACTAGTGAGTCGGACAAGATTGGAGAAGCCGCCTGCATCAAGCTTCTCCAAAGCGTTGTCCACCGCGACATTAGTTTGTGACGCTATCAATATCCGGGCATCCGGTTTGGCAAGAAGCGTTTGCTCAACAAGTTCGGCAATAAAACTTGTCTTGCCAGTGCCTGGGGGACCTTGGACTAAGAATAGGTCCGAGGCTCCAATCGCCTTACTGACAGCTTCCTTCTTGCTGCTATCAAGGTTGCGGCTCCAGTTGGTGATGGCTGCCGGGCAAGGCTCCTTGGCGCCCTCTGGGCGCAGCAACAGTTCTCGCAACTCTGGACGAGCAGCTGCGCCGTTCTTGACTGCAATAACTGCCTCGCGTTGCCTTCCGATAGCAATCTCGTCCGGGCCGATATGCGGGATGAGATGCCCGCGATCGGGCAAGCTGCCCCAACGGTTGCCTAGGATGACGACTTTGTCCCCGTCATGGTCAACGACCTCACCCCAGCCGAAGCGTCGTTCGCTGTACTGGTCCTTGACTCGCCATTCCGTGTTGACGAGATCTTGTTCCACAGGATCAACGAGAGTGAAAGTCGCCTCGCGGCCCTTAGTTGTGCACTTGGTGTAAGCAATCGGCTTTTTTTCGCCCCGGGCAAGCTCTTCGCGGGCAGTGAGTACCCGAAGCCAGGTATCGAACAGGTCATCGCCCTCACGGTCCACTGCTCCGGCAGCGATGCTCTCGGCTTGCTCATTGTAAAAATCATCAAGTGCGTCGATCAGCTCCCCTACGGCCTCCCTTGCAGCAGTGAGGTTAGTGGGCCGGTAGAAAGCCCATTGATACCGGCGAGAGAGCAGGAGTGCTCGGCGTCGAAAACGCTCCAGCTCATCGAACTCAAGCTTTTTCGCGGAGACGAGCACCGCGCCTTCGCCATCTGGCTTGATATGGAAGCGCCAGGTCTCCCCCACAATAAAGAGGGAGTCACGCTGTGGTTCACCTGTGTCTCGGTCGAAGAAGAAAGCCGAATAGACCTCCCCGGCTAGGTCAGCCTGAGCGATCGCTTGCGCCTCCTGTCGGTTGTCCCTATCCCCGGCGAGTGCAGCGGCGGCGCTGCCTTGCATCCTTAACCAGATGGCCTTGCTGGAAGCCGCTGTGGTGACGCGGCGCTTCTGCGCAGTTGCGAGAAGGCCCAATAAATCACTGGCATTCTTTGGACGCTCGCTCGGATCAGTGGCGATACAAGCGTCTAGGATTTTACGAATCGCAGGTGGTACATCAACGCCCTGCACTGCATGCTCAACGTCCGCCAAGGAGGTTAGCTGGTTCTTGCTCAAGCACTGAAGTAACAAAACACCAATAGAGTAGACGTCGCGGACATACCGAGCGTCGGCGTTCAGCTCCGGCGGGGCGTAGGGACGGGAGTGCCAGTCCGCCACGGTATTGGTGGTTTCCTCCTCGTCGCCACGGATTTTGGCGATGCCGAAATCGGCCAACATGGGTACACCACTGGAGGACATAAGCACGTTCTTCGGCTTGATGTCCCGATGCTCGACCTGCTTAAGGTGCGTATAGGCCAGAGCCTCCACGAGGGGCAGGGCGAACTCCGTGTAAAGGCGGTCCCATGAGGTCCAAGGGCCCGTCTCCTTGAGAACGTCGTCGAGGTTGCGTTCGACCCAGTCCAAAACGATGTAGTAGGTGCCTGTCTCGTCAATTCCGGAACCGCGGTAGCGGACGATGTTGGGGTGAGTGAGCTCTCCGAGTGTCCTCGTTTCACGTCGAAAAACCTTAAGACTCAGATCATCGGACTGGCTGTTTACAAACTTAACAGCCACGAATGATCCGTCGCGTCGATCAATCCCCTTGCGAACTACCCCAAAGTTTCCCCTTCGGGAACCAACTTCGAGCAGGGTGAAGTGCCCCCCAACTTCATCCGCCAAAATCTCTCCTCGATGTAACTGGTGCGCCTCCGGCGGCGGCGATAACAGCAATCTTTCCACTATGGACAGACAGCAGCGGGAAAATGGGTTCCGCCACACCGATCAAGTCAGGCAAATCAAAACAAGCCTTCCGGGGAGGATCATAAGGGAGAGCTTTGAGCTTGTTATAGGTCGCGGTTCTCTCGTGCCCGAGGCGGTCCTCGGAAAGATAAAGGGCTGCCGTAACCATCAGGAAGAGAACTGCGTGTGGAACTGGTCGGCGGATTGCGCTGCGCGCAATGTCGCGTAGTGCTATAGCCTGGCAGCATGATTATGGGGGAGACTGGAAAACCGTGGACCGACTATGAAGTTAGGGCCACTGTGACAAAGTACTTTGACCTGCTTTTGATGGACTTACGCGGGCAGAAATTCGTCAAGGCCAATGTCTATCGCGAACTGTCGGAACAATTCCGTTCGCGAAGCTTGAAATCGATATCATTCAAAATGAGCAACATCAGCGCCGTTCTCGTTGGTCTCGGCTACCCACACCTGCCTGGCCTGTCGCCGTTGGCTAATTATCAGGGCAGTCTAGTAGAGGCCGTCCTTAGCGAACTAGGACATAGAAAATCACTTGATGTGATATTGGAATCTAGGCTCATGGATGATTCGCCGTTAGGGCCCACTGACATTACGCGGGAAGCTGATGCGCCGCTCGAGGTGATCACGGATATCTTGCATGGGCGGGGAATGGCGCGGCCGTATAGGCGCGACTATCTCCAATTGGAAGCTGCTAACCGAGCGCTCGGCTTGGCGGGCGAGTTGGCCGTAGCAAGGAGGGAGCAGTCCTTTCTTCACAGCATCGGACGAACGAAGCTTGCAGATCGCGTTGAGCACGTTGCCCAAACAAGGGGCGATGGCCTTGGCTATGACGTACTTTCTTTTGACCCAGCAGGCCGCGAAAAGTGGATCGAAGTCAAAACCACCAAGTACGCTATTGACGTGCCGTTCTTCGTAACGCGAGGGGAAGTTCGGGTCTCTGGTGCCGCTCCAGAGTTCTACCACCTTTACCGGCTTTACCAATTCGGTTCGCCCAAAGGACCGGGCCTGTATCGGCTCGCAGGAGACCTGGCGAAATCGTGTAACCTGGACGCCGTTTCTTTTGAAGCTGCGCCAAAGCAACATTTGGGTGTTGCATAGTCTGAAACGTGTGGGCCAGTGGGACTTTGAATCTGCTTCGCATCGGGGCCGACATAAATTCTACTTCCTTTGCCGACACTTAGCCCTGGGCCGAGTTCCACTCATCACAGGCACGTTGAAGCGACTGGACCACGCGGAAGGGTAGAAGCAGGAAGAGGCCGGGCATCCGGGGCTAACCGTGTTCGGCGCGGCATTCCTTCGATGTCGTGGGCCCCCGCTAGAGTACAACGGGAGAATGCAAGCGCCTGGTCACTTCGCGTGGCCCCACGCTGGCTGTATCGGGACGAGACCGGCTAAATTTCGGAGATTTGCAGGAACTCAACGGAGTCCCGGAGGGGAGCGGGACATGCGTTGTGCAGACTCACGCCTTGGAACTTCAAATTTGAAAGGGGGATCGGTGGACCAGCCCCACGCCAGATTCCGTTTTGTCGACCTTTTTGCGGGGCTCGGTGGGTTCCACGTCGCACTCAGCGACCTCGGCGGCAAAGGCGTATTCGCGGCCGAATGGGAACCCACCCTGAATAAGCTCTACGACCACAACTTCGGCATCACGCCGTGGTCTGATGTGAATGAACTGGGCTCCGACGAAATAATCTCTCAAAAGGTGCCGGACCACGATGTCCTCACGGCAGGGTTCCCCTGTCAGCCGTTTTCAAAGGCAGGGGTACAACTTGGTTTCGAGCACACGTTGCAGGGCCGGCTGTTCTTCAAGGTGTTCGACGTTCTCAGCGTGAAGCGTCCCCGGCGCCTCATCCTGGAGAATGTCCCGAATATACTCCGGCACGATGGCGGAAGGACTGCCGCAACTATTGTGGCCAAGCTCGAAGAACTCGGTTATGAGGTTCAGGTCCACCGCCTCTCTCCGCACCAGTTCGGGATCCCGCAGGTTCGGGAGCGGGCCTACTTTGTCGGATCTCTAGACGGCCTCGACACTTTCACGTGGCCCACCGAGTTCGAAGGTACGACCAGCATTGCTTCGGTTCTACACTCCGATGCCGCGCCCTCCCGCGACATTCATAAGCAGACTTTGCGGGCAATCGACATGTGGGGCGACTTCCTGCGCCGCTCACCCGCTGATGTCAAGCTGCCGTGGTTCCCGATCTGGTCAATGGAGTTTAGGGCCACGTATCCGTACGAGACCACGACCCCACCGAACTCGTGGGCTAGGAGTCGTCCACGTGAACTTGACGGCTTCACTGGTTCTTTCGGTTTTCCGCTCGAGCGGCTCAGCAGCGAAGGGCAGCGCGAACTTATCCCGAGTCACTCACGCCGTGATGGCGATATGGAATTTCCGGCATGGAAGCAGTCATTTATCCGTCAGAATCGCGAATTCTTTCTCACCAACCGGAAGTGGATCGAGCCATGGCTGTACGAATGGCAGCCGTGGGAATTCCCGTCCAGCTTCCAGAAGTTCGAGTGGAACGCTCAGGGCGGAGTGCGCGACATCGACGAGTATGTCTTGCAAGTGCGGGCCTCCGGAATTCGGGCGAAGCGGCCGACTACGGCACCCAGTTTGATCGCGATGACGAACACGCAGGTGCCGATCCTCGGGGCAAGAATCTCTCCGACGGGTAACCGTCGATATATGACGCCGGGCGAGTGCGCTGAGTTGCAGAGTCTGGGCGGTATTGACCTGCCGGAGAGCGACATCCACGCGTATAAAGCTCTCGGCAACGCCGTGAATGCAAGCGTAGTCAAAGCCATTGCCGAACCTTTGCTCATAGATCTTGAAATGTCCACACAGATTGCGAAGCGCCCGCAAGCAGCGTAACCCGCTGCAACACGGAGATTAGGGAGTTCCTGATGGAGCCTTACAGCACCGAAGAGACCGAAGACGATCTTCCTGACGAAGATTGGCGCACGCAGCTCCAGGGCAAGATAGCGGAGTCGCTGGCAGAACTTTCAGAGGCGACGGATGCGCCATCCGGCCTCCAGCTCTGCCCCCAGTTCACCGCGAGCGACGTCGACTTCCAATCGGACGCATGGATGTCCAGGCTTGCCGACGTCCAGGGCTGGCTTCACTTCAGCGATGACCTGCCAACGTCCGACGGTGAGGCATTCGTCGCAAGCCTTGCCGCTGCTTTGGGCTTCGAGGAGGAGTCGGAAGGCATCGACACCACGGGGATCGCGCCTTGGCTGACGGACGTCGCGTTGGAACGGCTGAGTGAACGCGCTGAACTGGCCGCCCGGCAGCAGCAAGCGTTCCTCGCCGAACTGGACGTTGAAGGCGCCAACCGAGCGTCTGCAACTACGGCATGGGCACAGGCCTGGTCGACCGAGGAGGATAGTGCCGAAGCGGTAGCTCCGGAGCCCGTGACTGCTAGCGCCGATGTCTGGGCTATCTCCGTGCTGAGTGGCACGGACTTGAACCTGGCTCCTTCCTACCAACGAGGCGATGTGTGGCGCACGGGCGACCGTCAGGCCCTGATCGAGTCCGTCCTGCGAGGTATACCATTGCCCTCGATCATCTTGCTCAACACGGGGGCGGCTACACCGCATGAAGTCGTCGACGGAAAGCAGCGTCTGACGGCGATACTGCGATTCATCGGAAAACACCCCGTCGCCCTCGAGAAGATCGCCGAGGCGGACAAGAAGTACCCGACGGCTGGGTTGAGTACGCTTTTCGACTCTGATTACCCCAAATTCCGCAGGGCTTGGAAGCAGGTCGTGGGAGAGCCGCTGACGGGGAAACTCGAGGATGAGTATTATTTTCCCTTTAAGCTTCGGGCTGATGGACGGGGCGGACTGGTGGGCCCCACCCTGCAACCCCTACGCGGAAAGTACTTCACACAGATCAAGAACAACATCGTCAACGTCGCAGATCAGGAAGTGACGGTCAAGAACCTCTTTGGAGCGGTTCCCCGGTACAAGGTACCGGTCATCGAGTACACCAAGGCGAGCCAACGCCAAATCCACGAGGTGTTCAAGCTCTATAACAAACAGGGCATGCACCTGAATGCCGAGGAAATCCGCAACGCGATCTACCACGATATCGAACTCACACGCGCAATCCTCGTCGCCGCAGGAGATGCCAGTTCGCGGAGCAACACCGCAGATGTCGCCCCCTCTCTGGTAAACGTCGCAGGCATCCAGGAACTGAGAACGACTCTTAAGGAATACGGCTTCGGAGACTCGCGCTATCGCCGGACCAAGGTTCTTGGCTGGGTGGTGTCCGTGCTCCTGAACGACACCAAAAAGAAAGACCTGCCGTCAACAGCACGGCACATCGACCTCCTCCTCGCCCGTGTCCAGGACAGCAATTCGCATATACTGCGCAACGAGGCAAAGCTCGCCGACCTGTTCGGCTGGATAGCCCGAGCGGCAGAGCTCCACGCGGCGCACGACGAACTCTGGTCGGACAAGTTCAAGGATGGCGGCAAAGGAAATAAGTGGCAGGAGTTGCAACTCGTCGGCTCATTGGTCGGCGTCGCGATCGCCGCAGCCGGCGCACCGGACGACATCGAGGACCGTATCACGGCCTCCGCGAATAAGATCCGCGAAGCGACAACCACAAAGGCGTGGCAACGGATTGAAAAAACTCAGACGCGTACCCAGTGGGACTACATCGCGAGGATCGCTCAGGGCGTCGTTGAAGAGCTAGGCGTCGATATCTCCATGGCGTCGGAGGCGATCAGGGCACGGTTCGGCTCATCCGGTGTCGAGTCGCTCCTCAATTCGATCCTCCCGTCAAAAGCGCAGTAGTGGCGGCATGACAGAAGACGTAACAGAGCGGGTTTACCTCAATCCACCGCCTTCGCCCGCAGACACAAGCCGTTCGTGGTGGCAACGGTACGCTGCGGAACTGAACGGGCTCACGGTGACGTCCGGCGAAGCGCTAGAAGCCGACTGCAAGTACATCTTGAATCGCGGCATCTTCGGCGTTGGTGAACCCAATTTTGCCACATGGCCTGCGGATAGAGTTCGGACCGGCTTGGTCATGGGCTCAGTCCAATCGGGCAAGACCGCGTCGATGTTGGGTGTGACAGCACTCGCTCTCGACCACGGCATCGACATTGTTGTTATCCTCGCGGGCACACGCCTATCACTCTGGCGCCAGACATATGAGCGTCTGACCGCGCAACTCGATGCAGGAGCGGACGATGCCGAGCGAGCTGCACGGCGTATTCTGTGCCCCCGCCCCGGAATCGTGCTGTCCGGGGCCGCAGCATCACTGACGGAAACGTACCGGATCACGTCCGCGCAGATTCGGCGGAACCTTAACGCTAAGCAGCCGCTGATCGTTGTCGCAATGAAACAGACCAACCACCTCTACGCGCTCGGCAGTTCCCTCCGCACCAGCGTCTTCAGTGCGGTGAGGGGGCTCCCGCGCCCGGTACACATGCTCGTGCTCGATGACGAGGCGGACGACGGCTCGGTCCTGGACGCCGTTGTGGAGGCGGGCCAGGACCCAATCTCTGGGAATCTCAAGCAGATCCCTCGCGCCATTGCCGATCTCTGGGATCCCCGCGCGATGAGCCCACCATCCAACCTGTTCGCTACCTATGTCGGCTACACCGCGACGCCGCAGGCGAACTTGTTGCAGGAAGACCACAACCCCTTAGCACCGCGTGACTTCGTTATCTCTCTGCGGACGCCGCTCGACAGCGGGTACCCTGTCGACCTCAGCAATGACCGAGCGCCAAGGTCGTCGACCTACCCCGAACCGGCTGGGCTCGACAGCTTCTATACGGGCGGCGAGGTGTACTACCGGCGGGGCGCATCGGCGGAACTGTGCGTGGAACTCATCGGTCAGCCTGATGATGACCTAGGAGAGTCGTTGCGCGCTTACCTAGTAGCAGGCGCCATCAGGCTCAACCGGGCAGCCTCCGGGAAGCTGGGACCGCACTCCGCGGCACGGGTCGACTTCGACTGCCGCGAGGATGCGCTGACCGCCTCATCGGCGCCCCACTCCATGCTCTTTCATCCGTCTGCTGACATTGACGGGCATTTCAGAGGCGCCGAGGACGTGCTGCTATGGGCAGGCATCAGCGACCGCACAGCCGCCCGAGAACTCCTGGAATCGGGAGACGCGCGCCTCCCGGCCAGCCTCGTCAAGAAGATGCTTAACGAGCAGGCTCTGTGGTCTGTGTGGGTGGACAGATACAGCCGCTCTCTGAGCCAGATCACCACCGAGTTCAATGTCCTGAACGCGCGCGAGGTGCCGGACTGGCCCACGGTCAGGGACTTATTGGTAACCGAGATAATTCCGGGCACGCGAGTCTCAGTGGTCAATAGTGACCCGACTGCCGACGACCGCCCCGAATACACGCCGTCCTTGGACGAGACCACCGGGAGGTGGCGCGCGGCGCGCGACCTGTCCACCATCTTCGTTTCCGGCAATGTGATGGCTCGTGGGCTGACCCTGGAGGGGATGACAACGGCGCTGTTCCAGCGAGGATCTGCGAATCCACTTGCGGATACTCAGATGCAGATGCAGCGCTGGTTCGGGTACCGAGGGCCACACATTGAGTTGTGCCGCCTGTTCGCGACGCGCTCTCAGATTGATCTGTTCAGGGCCTATCACGACATCGATGAATCGGTCCGCGTTGCCATATGTGAAGCGATGGAGGGCGACGCCCCCGACCCGGTCGTACTGCACGGCTTGCAGTTTCTAGCTACAGGGAAGATCGCGAACCTCGGTCGGAAGCCGCTGTGTCCGAGTTCTAAGCCCTTCGTAACGCTGATCAACGACGGCTGCACGCCCGACCCGAATGCGCAACTCATCGCTGACCTCTTTTCAACCCGCGACTCTACCGAACTGACTGTGGGACAGAGAACGAGAGGGCGCGCGCTCCGCGAGACTCTGTCACTAGCGGAGGCCGCGAACCTCCTGGATGACCTCACGTACGACTTCTACCACCCCGGTGCTGATAACCAGTTGGGGTACCTCTGGTCGCAGTTGCAGGCCCGCGTTTCGGCGATCCACCCACTACCAAGTGGCGCGCAGTTATACAAACCACCCGCACCGACTTCTGGCGCGCCATCGCAGGGGCGGCAAGACTGCCCCTATACGATCCCGGCTTACCTGCGTTTGTGGGAGGCATGCTTAACTCGGCCCGTCCGTGGTCTTTTTGTGACGGGCTCACCGGCCGACCTTTGGTCGATGGCGAACCTACACGAAAAGCGCCTGCAGCAGCCGAGATTCTCGGTGGGTATCCGTTTCGGCGCTGGCGCGCCAATCAGTAGCGGCCGTCTCGCAGACCTGGGTTTCCAAATTCCTGCGACGACAAAGCGCGTCGGAGCCAACGGAGAACTCGAGACGACGTGGGGCGCGAACGACCCGAGTGCAGGCCCGCGTGAATACCGCGGCGACGAGTTCTTTGACTACTATCACCGCGGCGAGCAAATCCCGGTGGTGACCAATGGTGCTCCGTGGCGGCCCCCGGGGTCACACGGTCAGATTCTCTTCTACGTGAACCAACTGCCGGGCCAGGCACATCCTGCCGTGGCGGTCGGTATCTGCATTCCATCGGGCGGCCCCGAGCAGTTCGCTGCGACACGCACGGGGACGCTGAGCGTAGCCTGACGAGGAGCCAAGATGACAACTTACGAGACAGTTCTCGATCTCATCACACGCGTACCGAGCGCGTTATCAGTCGGTGTCCGCGATATCAAGTGGGTGACCGGGGCTCATGTGGTCGGTGTATCGAGAGACCACCTGGGCCATGTCGAGGTGTTTCTCAGTGGCGCCGAACTGAAACCTTTGTCGAAGGTGGTCGGCGACGCGATCGAGTTCCGCGCCTGGCACCGCGATCAGGCCCCGCCGTTCGAAGCGAACCGACTTCTGCTCCCTTCGCTCGGGTACTTCGATCAGGTGGCCGCGTTCATCTGCACCGAGTTGCTGCGGGGCGGTGCTGATGTATCCCTGAGGCAGGCGTTCGCTCAGACCGAGCCGATCATCGAGCTGGCTATTGAGAGACTCCGCCTATCCAACGAGGCCATCCTCGGTCTAGCTGGCGAACTTCTCTTGCTTGACGCCCTGTGTCACCAGGCCGATGATCAGCAAATAGCCCCGATCATCGGATCGTGGGACGGTTGGAAGAGGTCGTCGAGGGACTTCTCCTGGTGCTCCACCGGCGTGGAGGTGAAGACTACAACCCGGAGCCATTCCTCGCATCTCGTTGAGGGGATCCATCAAGTCGAGCGGAGGGACGGCTTCGATGGAGGCGCGCGGGAGGACCGGCTGTTCTTGGTGAGCATCGGTCTGCGGTCTGCGGAGCCGGGGGGCAACGCCTTCACAATTCCGCGGCTGGTGGATCGGATCATTGCGCGGATCGAGGGAGCAGGGGCTAGTCAGGCAGTGGTTGACATGTTCCTCGCTCACGTCGCGGAATATGGCGCGAGCGTGGGCGGCGGATACCAGCACGGCAACCAGGTGCCCGACCCCTCTTACACAGCACCCTTCCTCACGAACTTCTTTCGTGCGTATGACATGTCTGACAGCGCTGTCGAGGTGTTGCGCAGGGGCGACGTCGCGGTTCGCCATCACGTGGATGTCAGTTCTGTGAAATTCCGCGTGGATCTCCCGATAACTGCGAGTCCAGGCAACCCCATCGGGGGCGCGAACCAGGTGGCTCAGGTCATCCTCGACACCGCTCCATACGTCAACCAGACAGATCCGTGATGTGCTTGAAACCTGCTTAGAGTTCCGCACCCTGACTGGAACTTGTGGGCAAAGAATAGCTACGACGTAATGTCCGCTGTCATCAGGGCTTTCCCAATAATCGTGGCACTAACTGCATCCTAGGAGACGAAGAAAGGGACTGCCCTCGAACGCGCTCCAACCCGCGACGCATCCCGCGAAGCCCATAGCGCTCAATATTGATCTAACCGATCCGCGTAAAGAGAGGACCAGATGGCTGAGGAGTTGTACAACGGGGCAGCGGTTCATCAAGGCTTTCATGACCTTGCAGATCTGCGGGCTTTCGCCCGTAAGCTCATCGAGCATTGGGACAGATGGCAGATGAAACCCTTCCACATGAAGGGTGAGTACGAGGTAGGCGGCCCGATCCTTTGGAGCTTCACTAATCACGTCGTAAACCTGATGCGCACGGTCTTGGATTTATCCGAAAAAGACCGCGGCATCATCGCCGTCCCGCTCATCCGGCTCATGGTCGAGAACACTATGACCGGCATGTGGCTCTACTTGGAGCCCAGCAATACTTGGGCCATCCTCACCGAAGGTTTCCAGAAGAGAAGAGCTGCAATCAAGGGTGTGATTGAGATCGAGGGCGAAGGGTTCGATAACTCCGATCTCGATGAGATCGATCAAATACTGGAGTCCCTGGACAGCACAACGCTCCCGCCCTTCGAGCAGAGGTGTGCAGACATAGAAGGCGGAAAGGCCATATACGTTGCCTACCGCGTGATGAGCTCCTATTCCCATGCGGGGATGGCATTAGGAGATTTCTATCTCGGGGAAATCGAAGAAGACCCAGGGTTGGAGCGAATACCGGATGCCAGGCTCGAAAATCATGAAGCATGGCTCGGCACTGCCGTCTCGATGCTCATTATTTCTATGAAGCTGTGCGACAACATTGACCACAAGGGCGGCCTCAAGTCTCAACTCGACCGCGCAGCGAAGAGGATGGGTATGTCCTTGAACTTCGTAAAGACTCCGAAGAAGGAAAAGCAGGCAAGAGCGAAGGCTCGGCCGGCTAGGTCGGCATCGCAGGGCCATGACGGGGCGGAGTTCGAGCCCGGCGAACCGGCAAGCAAATAGACTCAAGCGGCGATACGCCTACGAGGAAGCCCGGAAATGTTCAACCGTCCGCTCATCATACGGACCAGGCATGCTCGCTAGCTATCGGCGGGATATATCAGGTGTGGTCTCTTGGTGAATCCGGACATGCCAAATATGTAATCTCCACTGTCCCAGTGGAGGTACTCAGCTGCAGTGCGCTTCACGTAGTGGCCCAGTTGTGCCAACGCAATCCGCGAGTAGAACATCAACCGCAGCGGTGAGCCGGGCTGGGCCGCCACCGGCTCCTTCCATCAACAGTCTTCTACTGACCCCAGGGGCCGTCAGTTCAACTACCGAAGGATGCGCGAAACGCGAGGTACCGGGCATCGGCGCGTCCGACAACCTGGCTGAAGGCTTCCACTGCGCGCGGATCCCCGGCCCCCATATCCGTGGACAGCCACCGGACCAGCAGCCCTGCATCTCTGCTGGCCCTCACCGCCGCGCCAACGGCCAAGTCCAGCTGGTCCCGCAACAGCTGAACGGCAAGTACTCCCGACCGGCTGAGCAGGGGAGCGGTGTACGCATCCAGCGCCTCCGCCACCCGTCCCTCGCGGAGCAGCCCCAGCACCCGGCCCGAGTCAGAACACCCGGCCACGCCGGCAGCAAGCCGGTACGGGTTTGACGCCACAGCATCGCCCAGCAGCGAGCGGACCCGGAACATTTCGGTCCGGATTGCCTGCGGCGTCCCTGCATCGCCATGCAGTTCATAGGCCAGTTCCTCGGCGCTCCACCCTTGCGACCGCGAGTCCAGCAGCGCCAGGATCTCCGCCCGGCGTAGCGTCAGAGGCACCCTTCTCCCGTCGGTAAACACCGCCGCGGGCCGGTCGCCGAGCAGTTCCAGCGACGAAACAGCAGCACCAGCCGGCCGCACACCCTGCCGGGAGGCACGCGCGGAAGACGACGCACCCAAGGAGGCGCCGCCGTCGGACGTTACCAACATCGTTTCCGCCACCCGGACCGCGCACCGCACCATCCGCAGGGTATCCGCGCTGATGGTGTCCAGCGGACCGGAGACGTCCAGCACGCCCAGCAATGCGCCAGTCAAAGGGTCAGTGATGGGCGCCGCGGTGCAGGCCCAGTCGTGGTGGGTTCGGACCAGGTGTTCGGCGGAGAACAGCTGCACCGGCCCGCCGGTGACCAACGCCTCGCTGATGGCGTTGGTGCCTATCCCCGCCTCGGACCAGTCTGCCCCCTCGGAGAACTCCAGCCGGTCCGCCCGCCGCAGCGCCTCCCGGCTGCCCACCCTCCACAGGATCTCGCCGGTCGCGTCGGTGAGTACCAGCAGGTGCCGGCCGGAACTGGAATCGTCGGCCAGCAGGTCCTGCAGCGCCGGCATCACCCGCTGCAGCCGGTGCTCGCGCCGCAGCTGCAGCACCTCGGACGGATCGTGCAGGTGCCGGGGGCTGTGCTGGTCCGGGCTGATGCCCAGCGCCATGGACCGCCGCCACGACTCCGCCAGCGGCACGGGGATCTCCGGGCGCGGGACACCGGAGATCACCAGTTCATGGGCGCGGCACAGGGCACGCGCGTACTTTGCCGGGTCCGAAAACCTCAGGCCGTAGTCCACCGTCTCCTCCTCACCGCCGGCGTCCTTGCCGGCAGTGCCCGTGTAACGCGCTTGTTACCCCCGCCGCGTTCCAATAGTGATGCAGCTCACGCCCGCCCCAGCATACCGCAGGGACCCCGGCGGGAGCCGCCCGGACCACCGGAGGGACCGCACACAAAGGAGTGGAGATGACTGAAACACCCACCGCCGCCGCGCAGGCCTGGCTGAGCAGCCTGGACGGCGCGCTCCAGCGCCGCGACGTGGACGCCGCGCTGGACCTCTTCGAGGAGGAAAGCTATTGGCGCGACTTCGTGGCATTCACCTGGAACCTGAAGACCCTCGAAGGCAAGGCGGACATCCGCCGGATGCTCCAAGCCACGCTGGACCACGTGCAGCCCGCCAACTGGGCGCTCGCGGAGGACGCCACCGGCAGCGCCGACCCTGACGGAACCGTTGAAGCCTGGATGACGTTCGAGACCGGTGCCGCCCGCGGCTACGGCCACCTCCGGCTGCGCAACGGCAAATGCTGGACGCTGCTCACCACCATGCAGGAGCTGAAGGGCTTCGAGGAGAAGAAGGGCCCGCGCCGCGAGCAGGGCGTGGCGCACGAGATCATCCGCGGCCGCCGCTCCTGGAAGGAGCTCAAGGAGGAGCAGGAGGCGCGGCTGGGCTACGAGGAGCAGCCCTACTGCGTGATCATCGGCGGCGGGCAGGGCGGCATCGGCCTCGCGGCGCGGCTGCGGCGGCTGGGAGTGCCCACCATCGTGATCGAGAAGAACGAGAACCCGGGCGACTCCTGGCGCAACCGCTACAAGTCCCTGCACCTGCACGACCCCGTCTGGTACGACCACCTGCCGTACCTGAAGTTCCCGGACGACTGGCCGGTCTTCGCCGCCAAGGACAAGATCGGCGACTGGCTGGAGCACTACACCCGCATCATGGAGCTGAACTACTGGTCCGGCACCGAGTGCGTGGGCGCGGAGTACGACGACGGCACGCAGGAATGGGCGGTCAGCGTCCTCCGCAACGGGTCGCCTGTGACGTTGCGGCCCAAGCAGCTGGTCTTCGCCCTTGGCGTCTCCGGCTACCCGAACATCCCCGCGTTCGACGGCGCGCAGTCCTTCCTTGGGGAGCAGCGGCACTCCTCCCAGCACCCCGGCGGCGGGGACTGGACGGGGAAGAAGGCCGTGGTGATCGGCTCCAACAACTCAGCGCACGATATCTGCGCCGACCTCTGGGAGCACGGCGCCGACGTCACCATGGTGCAGCGTTCCTCCACCCACATCGCCCGCAGCGAATCGCTGATGGACCTGGCGCTGGGGGACCTGTACTCGGAAAAGGCGCTGGCCAACGGCGTCACCACCGAGAAGGCCGACCTGCTGTTCGCGTCCCTGCCGTACCGGATCCTGCCCGAGGCACAGGTGCCCGTGTACCAGGAGATGGCCAAGCGGGACGCGGAGTTCTACTCCCAGCTGGAGGCCGCCGGGTTCGACCTGGACTTCGGCGTGGACGGGTCCGGCCTGTTCCTGAAGTACCTGCGGCGCGGCTCCGGCTACTACATCGACGTCGGCGCCTCCCAGCTGATCATCGACGGCAGGGTGAAGCTGAAGTCAGGCCAGGTTGCTAAGATCACCGGCAACGCCGTGGTGATGGACGACGGCACCGAGCTGGAGGCCGACCTCATCGTCTACGCCACCGGCTACGGCTCCATGAACGGCTGGCTGGCGGACCTGGTCTCGCCCCAGATCGCCGACAAAGTGGGCAAATGCTGGGGCTACGGCTCGGACACGCCGAAAGACCCTGGCCCGTGGGAGGGAGAGCTGCGCAATATGTGGAAACCAACCAACGTCCCCAACCTCTGGATCCACGGCGGCAACCTGCACCAGAGCCGGCACTACTCCTCCTACCTGGCCCTGCAGCTCAAGGCCCGGATGGAACGGCTGGAGACGCCGGTGTACGAACTGCAGCCCAGCCACCACACCCGCTGAAAGGAACAGCCCACCATGAAGGCAGCACGATTCCACGCCCGCAAGGACATCCGCATCGAGGACATCCCGGAACCCGAACTCCGCGCCGGGGCGGTGAAGATCGACGTCGCGTGGTGCGGCATCTGCGGCACTGACCTGCACGAGTACCTGGAAGGGCCCATCTTCTGCCCGGCGCCGGGCCACCCGCACCCGCTCTCGCACGAGGAATCCCCGGTGACGCTGGGGCACGAATTCTCCGGGACTGTCTCCGAGGTGGGCGAAGGGGTGACGGGCCTGGCGAAGGGGGACAACGTCGTCGTCGAACCCTATTTTGTGGACGGAACCTGCGACATGTGCCAGGCGGGCAGCTACCACCTGTGCCGGCAGATGGGCTTCATCGGGCTGTCCGGCGGCGGGGGAGGGCTGAGCGAGAAGATCGTGGTGGACCAGCAGTGGGTGCACCCCATCGGGGACATCCCGCTCGATGAGGCGGCGCTGATCGAGCCGCTGTCCGTGGCGCACCACGCGGTGGCGCGCAGCGGCGTGAAGGCCGGCGACACGGCGCTGGTGGGCGGCTCCGGGCCCATCGGGCTGCTCACCGCCGCGGTCCTGAAGGGCATGGGCGTGACCACGATCATCAGCGAGCTCACCCAGGCGCGGAAGGAGAAGGCCACCTCAAGCGGTGCGGCGGACCACGTCCTGGACCCGAGCAAGGAGGACGTGCCGGAGCGGGTGCGGGAACTCACCGGCGGCACCGGGGCCGACGTCGCCTTCGAATGCGCCGGCGTGAACGCGGTGCTGGACACCATGCTCGACGCCGTCCGGCCCGGCGCCGTGGTGGTCAACGTGTCCATCTGGGGCGCGCCCGCTACCGTGGACATGCAGAAGATTGTGCTCAAGGAGATCGACCTGCGCGGCACCATCGCCTACGTCCGCGACCACCCCGCGGTGATCAAGATGGTGCAGGAGGGCAAGGTGGACCTCAAGCCGTTCATCACCGGCCGGATCGCGCTGGAGGACCTGGTGGAGCAGGGCTTCGATACCCTGATCAACCACAAGGACACGGCGGTGAAGGTGCTGGTGCATCCGTAGGTTCTGGTAGGCAGCCACTTGGCATGGGAGGACGGACGACGGCGGGACGCAAGTGCCGCCGTCGTCCTTCCCCTTCCTTCGCTGCGGAGCGCCGTTGTAGGGTCGGGGCGTGATCGTCCCCGATATCTCCCAGGACGCCGTGGCCGTGGCGGATCACTACGACGAGCTTGATCCCGTCTACCGCCGGGTGTGGGGCGAGCATGTCCACCACGGGCTGTGGACGACGGGCCGCGAGTCACCCGCCGAGGCCGTCGAGGCGCTGGTGGACACTGTTGGCGACCGGCTGGGCCTCATGCCGGGCCAAGAATGCGTTGACATCGGCTGTGGCTACGGCTCCACGGCACGGCGGCTCGCTGTGACGCGCGGGGTTAGCGTCACCGGCTTCACCCTGTCCGCTGAGCAGGCCCAGTATGCCGCCGCGCATCCCGTGGCCGGTGTGGACATCCAGGTCCGCGACTGGCTCGCCAACGGGCTGGCCAACTCCTCGGCCGACGCCGCGTGGGCCATCGAATCGAGCGAGCACATGGTGGGCAAGTCCCGGTTTTTCGCCGAGGCGCACCGCGTGCTGGTACCAGGCGGACAGTTCGTCATCTGCGCGTGGCTCGCCGAGACCGATGCGGGCCGTTGGAAAATCCGCCACCTGCTGGAGCCGATCTGCCGCGAGGGTCGCCTGCCCTCGATGGGCACGCGCGAAGAGTATGAGGCGATGGCTATGGCGGCCGGCTTTGAGGTCACCGGCTATGAGGATGTCAGCCGCCGCGTCGCCCGCACCTGGCCGATCTGCGCTCGCCGGCTGGTGAAGGCCCTGCTCGTGGATCCCGAGATGCGCCGGATGGCCCTTCGCGCCCGCAACCGCGTCTTCGTCCTCAGCATCCCGCGCCTGATCCTGGCCTACCGCACCGGTGCCATGCGCTACGGGATCTTCACGCTCACCAAGGCTGGGGAGAGGGGGCCGGAAACCGGGCCAAACACCTCAGCCGAAGCTGACTGACCGGAAGCGCCCGCTCCGGCCCTGGGTTCAGGGCAGCGGCTGACGCTCGCCCACGCTGACTGAGGCCGACGCCGGAAGGTAGTCACGCCGTCGTCGTTCCATCCGGCGCTGCTGGCCCGGAGAAGGGATCCTCGCCCGCTTGGCGCGGTTGCACCTGGCGCACGCGGCAACAAAGTTCTGGAGACTCGTGGAGCCGCCCTTGGACCAGGGGTAAAAGTGGTCGCCATGCTCGGCGGGGCGGCCACAGCGGCGCCCGAAGCCTGCTTCCAGCTCGCACAGGCTACCGGCCCGGGCCATCCCTTCGCGGCGCTGCTGGCGGGTGAAACGGCGTACCGGATCCCGGCGTCGGACATCTTGGCTCGTCGTGACGGCCGCAACGATAGCCAGGACCGCTGCGGCTGCGCCCGGAAGCACTGCTGCGGAGCCAACACGGCCGAGAATGCCCTGAAACACGTCAGCGGCGACGGCCACTCCCACCCCGCCAACTGGCGCTGCCTTTGCCATCAAGCCCGTCAGCACGGAGAAGGCGAGCCACAGCAGTACCGCCGTGTACCCCAGGCGAAGCCCCTGCCGCGTCCAATAAATCCGGCCCAATTCCGGCATAAATTCCCCCAAGTGTGGTCGCCCGGGTCCCATGGTCCCGGGTGTCCAGGAAAGCGTATAAGCCGGGTGCACTCCGATGCCTCAGGGTTGGCTCAGTTTTTGCCGAGCTTCCGCGCCGGGCTCTCTTCCTTCCCGGGAGCAGTTGCCGGTGTGAAGCCGTCGCGAGAAGTGCCCGTCTGCAAGGATGGAGCCATGAACCAGAGCAGCCCCCGCCAACACCAGGATTCCGTCACGGTCAACGCATCAGCCGAGACGCTCTACAGCCTGGTCTCCGACGTCACCCGCACCGGTGAGTGGAGCCCGGTCTGCAAAGCGTGCTGGTGGGACGACGAGACCAGCGCCGGCCACGTTGGCGCCTGGTTCACCGGGCGGAACGAGCTCCCGCACCGGACCTGGGAGACCCGCTCGCAGGTGGTGGCAGCCGACCGGGGGCGCGAGTTCGCCTGGGTGGTGGGCGGCAAATACGTCCGCTGGGGCTTCACCCTCACCCCGGCAGGCGCCGGAACCGTCCTGACCGAGTCCTGGGAATTCCTGCCCGAAGGGATCGCCATGTTCGGAGAAAAGTACGGCGCCGACGCCGACGCGCAGATCGCCGAGCGCACCCAGCAAGCGCTGGACGGAATCCCGAAAACACTCGAGGCAATCAAACGGATCGCCGAGTCCATCGCCGCACACGACGACGTAAGGTCCCCGCGATGACCCACGAACAGCACGAAACCGCCGCGGCGGCACTGGACAGCAACGATCTTTCGGCATTCGAGGCCGCCTACCAGGCCGCCCGGAAGAGCCTGGCCGAGGGCGGCATCCCCATCGGGGCTGCGATCGCCCGAGACGGCGTGGTGTTCGCCAGCGGGCACAACGAACGGGTCCAGAACGCCGATCCGATCGCGCACGGCGAGATGTCAGCTCTCCGCGCCGCCGGCCGGCAGAAGAGCTACCGGGACACCACGCTCTACACCACGCTGGCCCCTTGTGCCATGTGCGCCGGGACCATCATCCAGTTCAAGATCCCCCGCGTGGTGGTGGGGGAGGCGCGCACGTTCGACGGCGAACTGGACCTCCTGCGCGCACGTGGGGTTGAGGTGGTGGTCCTGGACGATCAGCGCTGCGTGGACATGATGCGCTCGTTCCAGTCCGACAAGCCGGAGCTGTGGGCCGAGGACATCGCCGAGTAGGTGCGTACAAAATGAGCAGGGCGCTCCCGGCATTGCCGGAAGCGCCCTGCTCTGCAGTAAACCGCGTTTTCCCTTTCAAGGGTGAGCGTAGTTGTCGATGCCGGGTTGGCAAACGGCTGTCGTCGCCAGCCCGGAGCGAACGCTCCACCGGGTCTCGGGCCCATCCTCAATCAAGGGACGGACTTAGCCGACTGGTGTCACCAGCGGCAGGCCCTGCTGATAGGCCCTGATGTTCTCCACGACAAGCGCGGACATGGCCTGCCGCGTCTGCCACGTTGCGCTGCCGATGTGCGGAGTAAGCACGACGTTGGGCAGTCCTTGCAACTCGTTTGGCACACGCGGCTCGGTCGCGAAAACGTCCAATCCGGCCCCGCCGAGTTCACCCGCGTGCAGCGTGCGAATCAGCGCGTCCTCCTCGACGACCGAGCCGCGTCCGACATTGACCAGAATGCCCTGCGGGCCGAGTGCTTGCAGTATCTTGGCGTCGATGAGGCCCTTGGTTTCTTTGCCCCCGGGAAGGCAAACGACCAAGGCGTCCGCCCACGTGGCCAGACCCATCAACAATGGTTCACACTCGTAGCCCATGCCCGGTTTTTGTCGGCGGGAGAAGTAGCGGACCGGCATGTCAAAGGCCCACGCCCGCCGTGCAACTGCCTCACCGATCCTGCCCATTCCGACGATGCCCAGCCGGGACCCGGACACCCTGCGCGTCCAGGTGAAGCCGCCGGCCGCCCACCCCCCGGACTCCAGGAAGCGCTGGGCCGCCGGGAATTGGCGTGACGCCGCGAGCAGCAGGCCCATGGCAAGGTCGGCAACGTCATCCGTCAGTACATCGGGAGTGTTGCTGACCCGGACGCCGTGGTCCGCTGCTGCCTGCATATCAATCCCGTCATAGCCCACGCCGAAGTTGGCGATCAGCCCAAGGGCGGGCAGTGACTGCATCCGCTCACGTGCCACGGTGTCTTCACCGTTGGTCAGCAGGATCTCGAATTCCGGCGCCCGTTCCCTGAAGGCTGCGGCGGTAAGGGTATTGAAGTCCACGATCTCGTGGTCCTGGCTGAGCGCCTCGAGCAGCATGTCCGGGAGTGGTGCGTGTTGTAGGAGGGGAGTCCTGCGCACTGTCGTGTCCGGTCTGGCGCCGGAATGTGTAGTCATGGCTTGGAGGCTTCGTCCGTGGCGGGTTCGCCCAGTAGTTCCGTCCCGTCCGGGCCTACCAGGACCGTTGGCTGGTTGTGCGACCGGTGGTTGCGGGTGATCAGGAGTCCCAGCACTCCGCCCAAAATCAACGCCGCAGCGATGAGGAGCAGGCCGCCGTTGTAGTTGCCGGTGCTGTCTTTGATGGCGCCGAGGACGGGTGGCAGGCCAAGTCCGGCGAACTGGGCCACGGTGTTGATCACGGCAATGGACGCTGCGGCTGCGACACCTACGATCTTCTCGGTGGTTACGGCCCAGAACACCGGGGTCAGGGCGAAGGTCAGCCCGACGGCAAGAATCAGCAGGACGTAAGCAACCGCAGCCGGGCTGTAGGGAGCCAAGGCCATGCAGACGCCGGCCGCGATGAGCGGCAGCGCGAGGTGCTTGGAACGCTCGCCGGTCCGGTCGGAGCTGCGGCCGTTGAAGTGCATGAAGAAGATGGCGGCCAGGAACGGTACCGCGGACAGCACTCCGACAAGGACGCTGCCGGAGTCCGGGACCAGGCCCTTGAGGATCAGCGGCATGAACAAGGTGACGCCGATGGT
This sequence comes from Arthrobacter sp. AG258, assembly GCF_004364695.1. Taxonomy (NCBI): domain Bacteria; kingdom Bacillati; phylum Actinomycetota; class Actinomycetes; order Micrococcales; family Micrococcaceae; genus Arthrobacter; species Arthrobacter sp. AG258. The sequence goes on from NZ_SOBI01000006.1 coordinate 88,718, forward strand.
GCAGAACGCCTGGAACAGCCACACCAGGGAAAGCCCGAGAACCGTCCGGTTGGCGATGGCTTTGTACCACGGCACGTGGGCCCCGATGGTGGCGGTGCCGCGTTCAGCGTCGAGGACTGCCACCAGATCGTCTGCCTCACTCCGGGAAAGCCAAGGCGCCTTGTGCGGGGTGTCACGCATGACAAAGAGGACGATGATGCCCAGCGCCACGGCAGGGATGCCTTCGATCAGGAACAGCCAGCGCCAGCCGCTCACCCCCAGGAAACCTTGGAGGTTGAGGATCGCGCCGCCCAGGGGCAGGCCCACCACGGAGGCGCCCACCGAACCCATGTAGAAGAAGGACATGGCACGGGCACGGTTGGCTTGCGGGAACCACTGCGAGAGGTAGTAGATGATGCCCGGGGCGAAGCCGGCCTCGGCCGCACCGAGAAGCAGCCGCAAAGTATAGAGCTGCCATGGCGCCTGGACCAGGCACATCAGCGAACTGACCAGCCCCCAGGAGATCATGATGCGGGCGATCCAGATGCGGGGTCCTACCTTCGTCATCAGCAGGTTGGAGGGCACCTCGAAAATCAGGTATGTGATGTAGAAGACGGAGACGCCGACGCCAAACATGGTGGCCGTCATGCCCAGATCGGCGTTCATGTCGAGCGCCGCGATGGAGATGTTCGTCTTGTCCAGGTTGGCGATGAAATAGCAGATGATCACCAGGGGGATGATCTTCAAGTTCAGTTTGCGCAGTGTCGACGGCGCGAGGGTTGTACTCATGCGGGTCACCTCGTTGTGAGAAGCTGGATAACGGTGTCTTAGGACAGAAAGAAATTGCTTTGTAAGGTCACCATTCGGCGAAGGAACCGTCCGCGTGGCGCCACACGGGGTTGCGCCAGCGATGGCCTTCCCTGGCCCGCTCGATGACATAGTCCTCGTTGATCTCCACACCCAGGCCCGGCCCGGACGGGATCTTGACCATGCCGTCTGCGTAGTCAAAGACGCTCGGATCGGTGACGTAGTCCAGCAGGTCGTTGGACTTGTTGTAGTGGATGCCCAGGCTTTGTTCCTGGATCACCGCGTTGTAGCTGACGGCGTCCACAGCCAGGCACGCCGCCAAAGCGATTGGCCCCAAGGGGCAGTGCGGTGCCAACGCGACGTCGTAGGTCTCGGCCATGGCAGCGATCTTGCGGACTTCGGTAATTCCTCCTGCATGGGAGAGGTCCGGCTGGATGATGTCCACGACACCGGACTCCAGCACTTGACGGAAGTCCCAGCGCGAAAACAGGCGCTCGCCAAGCGCGATGGGCGTGGAAGACTCCCGGAGAACGTCCGCGATGCCGTTCACGTGCTCCGAGAGCACAGGTTCCTCAATGAACATGAGATGGTAAGGCTCCAGTTCCCGGAGCAGCACGCGGGCCATCGGACGGTGCACCCGCCCATGGAAGTCCACCCCAATGCCTATGTTCGGTCCCACGGCGTCGCGGATCTCGGAGACGTTGTGCACCACCCGCTCCACCTTGTCCCAAGTGTCGATGTACTGGAGTTCCTCAGGCCCGTTCATCTTCACGGCACTGAATCCCCGGTCTACGGCGTCCCGGGCCTGCGCGGCGGTCTCGCCCGGCCGGTCACCGCCGATCCACGAGTACACCTTGATGGAATCGCGCAGTTGCCCGCCGAGCAACTCGTGCACGGGTACGCCCAGGGCTTTGCCCTTGATGTCCCACAGGGCTTGGTCGAGTCCGGCCAGAGCGGACATGTGGATGCCGCCGCCCCGATAGAAACCGGAGCGGTACATCACCGTCCAATGGTCCTCGATACGGCGTGGATCCTTGCCGATCAGGTAGTCGCCCAGTTCCTCCACCGCCGCTGCGACGGTAGCCGCTCGACCTTCCAGGACGGGCTCGCCCCAGCCGATTACGCCGGTATCGGTCTCAACCTTTACGAAGAGCCACCGTGGCGGAACGGTGTAGGTGGTAATGGACTCGATCTTCATCGAAGCGTCGCCTTTCGGATGCAGGGTATAGGTGTTTTAGGAGGCGGCGTGGGTGTTCCAGAGAGCCACGAGGGAACCCGCGCGCGCCGCGACCTCCTCGACAGAGCGGCCCGGCTTGTACAGCCAGGAGCCAATACCCGCCCCGGCGGCTCCCGCCTCCAGCCAGGGAGTGAGCGTCTGGTCGTCGATGCCGCCTACGGGCAGCAGCTGGGTTTCCTCGGGAAGAACGGAAGTCCAGGCCCTCATGCCGGCGATGCCGACAGTCTCTGAGGGGAAGATCTTCAGGGCGGTGGCACCGGCCTCGAGTGCGGCAAATGCTTCGCTGGGCGTGGCCACGCCCGGGTAGCTGGCCAGGCCCAGGGATACCGTGGCAGCGATAACCTCGGCGTTGGCGTTGGGAGACACGATCAGCTGGCCGCCGGCTTCTGCCACATCCGTCGCGTGCGTCCGGGTGAGGACGGTGCCGGCGCCCACGCGGGCGTCGTGGGGCAAATCTTCCCGCAGCCGGCGGATGGACTCAAGCGGGTCAGGGGAATTGAGCGGGACCTCGAGGGTGCGGATACCGGCGCGGTAGAGAGCGCGGCCGACGGCGGGCGCCTCCTGGGGGGTGAGTCCGCGCAGGATGGCGATGAGTCCGGTGGGAGTGGAAGTCACGGGGATCCTTTAGGAGAAGGGGTTCGCGGGAGTGGTAACGGCGATGGGCAGGAGGCCCCATGCCCGGGCTACAGCGCGCAACCCATCGAGGGCGGTGTACTGCAGCAGCTGCACTTGCGTGCCTTGAGCTGATAGAGCTCGCTGGTATAGGCCACCCAGCGGGCCGTCTGCACACAAGGCCAGGGGGGCGCCTGATGCCAGGGCTGCAGGAAGCATCGCAGCTGTCTCGTCGCCGATCAGCAGGCCGGACAAGTAGGACGAGACGCCAGCGGCTGCCAGCTCCCCGGAAAGGTACCGCGTACGGGCGCTGAAGAGACGCGCTGCGAACGGGTGGCCGGGGTGTGAAAGCGAGTGCATCACGCCGGAATCGAAGGCGTCGGCATCCCCCTGCGCTGACGCAGCCCCCTCCGCCCCGCCGCGCCGGACCGGGTCGCCCAGAATCGTCGCCTCCAGCAGCGCGGCGTGCAACTCTCCGGTCATGGCTGTGGTGAAGTCAACAATTTCGCCGCCGGCTACTCGAAGCCACTTGGTGTGCGTACCGGGAAGGATGAGGCTCGCTTCGGACGGGTTGCCGAGACGGGCCAAGGCTCCAAGGACTTGGGTCTCCTCCCCGCGAATCACATCGCAGGCGCCCGTCATATCCGGAGCCGTCTTGAGTCCGGGAACGATACTGACCACGGGGGAGGCGCCCGGAACAGCGGTCGGTTGGAAGGCCCGGGCCTCGGCGGGAACCGGGAGATCGAGGCGCCCGGCCGTTGTCCAGCCGCCGTCGGCGCCGACCATTCCGCAGGCCAGCGCGGGTACGCCCGCTGCCCCCAGGCGGTCACAGAGCGCGGCAAGGGTTTGGGTGAACGCGTGCCCGGGGTCAGTCCCGTCCGCGGCGGCGCGCTCGCCTACGGCGCGCAGACCGTCACGAGACGTGGTCGCCGACAACACGGCGCCGCCGCCGTCGAGCGCCCAGGCGCGAAGGGAGGACGTACCCCAGTCGAGGGCCACGAGGGCTGGCTCTCCGGGTGATGAGGGGTGAGGCATGGAACGAAAGTATGCGGCACGTCCCACACTGTTCAACAGCAACCCATATAGTGGGATCATGGATGGAGTGCAAAAGAACGACATGGCCCCGAAAGGCGCCCAAACGCTGCTGAACGGACTGTCCCTTGTGCGCCTCGTTGCTGGCGGTGCCAAGGACGCCCCGGAGCTTCAGCGCGTCACCGGGCTGCCACGCAGCACGGTGCATCGGCTCCTGCAGGCACTCAAAAGCGAGGGCTACCTGCGGGATACCCCCGCGGGCTTGGGCCTTGGTGCCACCTTGATTGAGCTGGGGTTCAGCGCCCTCTCATCCAACCCGCTCGCCGCCGTCGCCGGACCGCATCTGGACAACTTGGCAGCCCAGGTGTTGGACACCGTGCACCTGGCCGTCCGCGATCACGGCTCGGTCCTCTATCTCGTCAAAATTTCGGGACAGCGGGGAGCGGAGATGCGCTCGCGGGTCGGCCTGCGCATGCCCCTGACACGTACGGGTATCGGCAAGGCGTTGCTGCTGGACGACGATGCCGCGGCATGGGTGGAGCGTTGGCGCGCGGAGACGCCGGCTGACGAGACGGCCGCGGCACCTGCGGCCAGCACTGCGGGCGCAAAGGCTGAGGATGACTTCGTGGCGCGGATGCATCACTACCGCAAGGGCGGTTACTCGTACGACATGGAGGAAAACGAACCGGGAATCCGCTGCGTCGCCGCCCCCATCCGCGACGGTTCAGGGTCAATCGTGGGTGCCATCAGTGTCTCGGCAACGGCGCCTTACATGCCGGCGAACCGCATGCGGGAACTCCTGCTTCCGGTGCAGGGCGTTGCTGCAGCCATTTCGGGGGAGATGGGCTTCAGGCCGGCACGGTAGACCGCGGCGCGAATCCGCAACGTGCGTCGGATCGCCAGCTGCTGAGGTCACACGGTGTTGAACCTCAAGGCCGAACGGGAGTGGCCGCTTCGTTTCCGAGCACCGTGGTCCACGGGCTGGCGGCCCACGACGTCACGACGCCGTTGATGACGTAGGGGTCCGCTTCAGCAAACGCTTTGGCGGCCTCCAGTGGGTTCTCGCCGGTGAAAATCAGCAATCCCTTGAAGGGGCCTTCGCCGGCTGCTCCGCCCAGCAGAAGCTCGCCGCGTTCCACGGCTTCCCACCCTGCGCGGAGGTGGTCGGCGCGGTACTGTTCGCGGCTCTCAAGATAGTCGTCAGCGTAGGTGTATTCGAGCACGGCGTGCATGCGGGTCTCCGTTCCGGTCAGGGCTTTGGCGAGGTGTAGCAGTAGCCTACGCGGGGTTTCGACAGGCTGGGTTTCGGCAGGCTCAACCGCCGCCCGGCGGCAGGAGGTTGGCGGCCAGGGTCCTGGCCATGAACGTCCCGAAGCGCTCGGCGCTCCAGCCGCGCTTGAGGACCAGGGTCTCGTACAGCTCGGCCGAGGTGCTCATGAAGAAGACGTCGGCCACCTCCTCCGCCGTCAGGCCCGGGCGCAGGAATCCCCGTCCGAGCACCTGGTGCGCGTTGTGCAGCATCCGCTGGTACCGCTCGTCATCCACGTGGCGCAGGAGTGCGGCCATGTCCTGGTCTCCGCTCGACGCGGCGTCCCGGATGAGCAGGTAGACGGGCGAGCCCAGCGGGCTCACTTCGGAAATGAACCGGCCGAACTGCTCCAGAAGCTCGCGGGCATCGACGGCGGTGGCCTTCGCACGGTCCGACCGCTCTTCAGCGGGAGGGCCGCCGGATCCCAGGAGGCTTTGCTCGTAGATGGCCCGGACCAGCCCGGGCTTCCCGCCGAACCCCTTGTACACCGACTCCTTGGACACGCCGGCGGCATGGGCGATGGCGGCGATGGTGGTCCGGCCGTATCCCTTCGCGAGGAACAGCGCGCGAGACTCGGCGAGCACCCGTTTCCTGGACTCCTCGGCCGCCTCCTGCCGGCGGCGGGCGTCGTAGCCGCGGGAGCGGGGTGGCGCACCATTGACCGCGGGTCCCATCGGGCTTAAGCTCCTTGTATCAGTTAGATACAGCTGACTGTATCAAATTCAGCGTACCAGCCTCTCCGCCTCCCGCGACGGAACCTAAGGAGCAGATCATGGACGCTTCAGGAATCGACCGCGTCCCCGAAGGCCCGGTCCGGCGCATGCTGGCCGCGGCCGGCCGCCACGACGTCGAGGACATGGTGTCCCAGTTCGCGGATGACTACCGCAACACCACCCCCGTCCACCCGGCCCGCAGCTTCTCCGGCTCCGCCCAGGTCCGGAAGAACTGGACGGCACTCTTTGCCGGCCTGCCGGACCTCACCCTCACCGTCCATGACGCTGCCACCGGACCGGACGGCAAACTCTGGCTGGAATGGAGCAACCGCGGCACCCGGCCGGACGGATCCGTACAGCGCGCCGCGGGGGTGGCCATTTTCACCCTTCGGCACGACAAGATCGCCGCGGCCCAGTTCTACCTTGAGCCCGTGGACCAGGACTCCGGCGACGTGAACCAGGCCGTCCGGGAAGCAATCCAGGGCGCTGCGGGAGGTGGCCGGCCATGATCCTGGTGGTCGGCGGCACGGGCCGCCTTGGCCGCGCCGTGGTTCCCCTCCTGCTGCAGGCGGGCCAGCAGGTCCGTGTCATGGCCCGCGGCACGTCCCAGCCTTTCCCCCAAAAGATGGGCGACGGCGTCGAACTCTTCCGTGCGGACCTCGCCTCGGACGAGGACTGCCGGCAAGCGGTGGCGGGCTGCACCGGGGTGGTGTTCGCGGCCTCCGGATTTGGGGCCAAGGACACAAACCCGCGCGCGGTTGACCGCGACGGCGCCATCCGGCTGATCCGTGCGGCCGCCGCAGCCGGAGTCCGGCACCTGGTGATGATGTCCATGCACGGCGCTGCCCCGGACGGACCGATTGACTACCTGCGCTGCAAAGCGGCCGCCGAGGATGCGGTCCGTTCATCCGGCATGGACTGGACGGTCATCAGGATGGGGGCGCTCCTGGAACAGCGATTGGAGATCATGGCGGCCCCGCTTGAATCGAAGGGCAAGGTGCCCGTGTTCGGCTCGGGGTCAGTCCCGGTGACCTATACCTCGGTCCGGGACGCGGCCGCCGTCGTGGTCCGTGCCCTCCGGGACCCTGCGCTGCGGAACCGCGTCATCGACTGGGGCTCGCAGACGCTCACTGCCAACGAGATGGCGGAGGCCGTGTTCGCCCGGGCCGGCCGTGGGTCGGTCCAACGGATCCCGGCGGCCGCCGCGCGGGCTCTCTCCGTGGCTGCAAAGCCCTTTTCGCCGTTCCTGGCCCGGGTGGCGGACGCTGCGGCCTGGGAGGAATCGGGGGCTGCTTCTTTTGAGTATGCGCCAGCGCGGGCCGAGTTTCCTGACATCCCGGTCACCGGGCTGCAGCAGGTCCTCGAGGCGGCTCCGCTGAATCGAAGGACCTAACCCTGGATGGTCCGGTAGATCCCCGTGTGGTCCAGGTCGCCGTCGCCTGCCGCGATCATCTTTTCGAAGACGCCCCGCAAGCAGCCTGCCAACGGGAGTTTCACGCCCGAAGCCCCGGCAGTCTCTGCGATGAAGTTAAGGTCTTTCAGCTGGTTCTTTGCCGAGCCGCCGCCGTCGAAATCCTGGTCGATGAGGCGCTGTCCCTTCTGGACCAGCACCTCCGAGTTGGCCAGGCCGCCGGCCAAGACAGACTGCACGCCCGCCAGGTCCAGGCCTGACGCCGCAGCCAGGGCCATGGCCTCGGCCAACGCTGTCACGGTGGCGGCAACCACAATCTGGTTGCACGCCTTGACGGTTGATCCGGCTCCGGTTTCCCCGAACCACGCCACTTTGGTGCCGTACAACCCAAACAGCGGTACGCAGCGTTCGTAGGCCTCCCGCGGCCCGCCGGCCATGATGCTGAGCCGGCCCTCCGCCGCACCGATGGTTCCGCCGCTCAGGGGCGCGTCAACCACCGTGACGCCCCAGTTCGTCCGGCACTTCTCACCGAACGCAGCGACGGCCACGGGCGAGACCGTCCCGTGGATCACGAGGATGGGCTGCTCGGTGCCGGCGCGCTGCCACCCCGCCAGCAGCCCGTCGTCGCCCGCCAGCAGGGCCTCGACCTGCGGCAGGTCCGGCAGGACCGTCAGGACAATGTCCCGGGCGGCGCCGGCGGGGGAGGCCGCGAGGCTGGCACCGGCAATGGCTCGGGCCTTGTCCGGTGTCCTGTTCCACAGTGCCAGCGGGACCCCGCCGGCCAGGATGTTCCGTGCGATGGGTGCCCCCATCGGTCCGGTGCCCAGGAGGGCCACGGACCCGTGGATGGCGGGCCGCTGCTGTTGCTCAACTGTCAATATGGTCATGTTCTCTAGAAGGGGATGAGGCCGGCGAGGGCGGGGAGGAATGTGCTGAACCAGGGCACGGCCGCGAGGACGAGCAGGCCGATGAACACCGCGATGAGGTAGGGCCAGAAGTGCTTGAGGCTCTTCTCGACGGTTTCGTGTCCGGTGGCGCAGGCTACATAGAATCCGACGCCGGCCGGTGGCGCGAAGGACCCGATGCCCATCGAGATGATCAGCACCATGGCGTACTGCACCGGGTTGACGCCGAAGCTGGTGGCGATGGGCAGCAGCAGGGGCGCGAAGATCAGGACGGCCGGCAGGCCCTCGAGCAGCTGGCCCATGATGATCAGCAGCACCACCGTGAAGAGCATGAAGAGGACCGGCGAGTCACCGAGGCTGGACATCAGGTCGTGGATCTGCTGGGAGACGCCGGCAAGGGCGAGCGTCTGCGCCAGGGGCGAGGCGGCGGCGATGATGAACAGCACCATGCCCGCCGTCGTGGTGGTTTCCCGCAACGTGTCCCCCAGCAGCCGCTTGCTGCCGCGGCGGTAGGCGGCGGCCAGGATGAAGGCGTACGCGACGGCGACGGAGGACACCTCGGTGGGGGTCGCGAAGCCGCTCAGGATCCCGGCCACCATGCCCACCGGAAGCAGCAGCGTGGGAATCGCGAAGAAGGTGGCAGAGCCGCGGGTCCGCCACGTTGCCTTCGTGCTGGCGACGCCGCCCTGTTTACGGGCGCGGACGAACACGAGCGCCATCACCACCAGGGCCAGGAAGGCCGCCGGCAGGAATCCGGCCAGGAACAGGGTGGTGGTGGAGATGGTGGTGATGGATCCAAGGACGAGCAGGACGATGCTCGGCGGGATCGTTTCGCCCATGATGGCGGAGGCCGACAGGACCGCCACCACCTCGCCGCGTGGGTACTTGCGCTCTTCGAGCATGTTCCGCATGGTGGTGCCGACGGCGGCAACGTCAGCCACCTTGGAACCCGAGATGCCGGAGAAAATGTACATCGTCACGACCACCACCTGAAGCAGGCCGCCGCGCAGGTGCCCGATGAGGGCGTCGACGAGTTTGGCCAAGGGGAGCGTCAGCCCGGCGGAGTTCATCACCGTCCCGGCGAGAATGAAGAACGGGATGGCGAGGAGCACGAAGCCCTTGGCGCCGGAAGCCATGCCGATAGGGATGGCGCTGACGTCCGAGATGCCGCCGAGGTAAAGGTAGATGCCGGAGGCCAGGGCCAGGACGAAGGCGATGGGAAGGCCCAGGAAGAGCAGGATGAACAGCACCGCAAGGACGACGCCGAGGAGAAGGTTGGGAGACGCGTAGTAGAAGAGCGGCTGGCTGAGGACCACCAAGGCACTGAGTGCCGCGGTGATGCCGGCCGCCACGAACACAGGGCGTCGCTCCTGCCGCTTCATCTTGACCAGGGCGAACCAGGCTATGAGGACCATCCCTGCCGAGAAGGGAAGGGACACCCAAAACACGGGCAGCTGGAGAATAGGGGTCTTCTCTTCGATCTGCTGGACCAGGGTGGGGACGTAGAGGGCAAACGATCCCGCGCTCATGACGAAGACCAGGCAGTCGACCAGGGCCGCAAGGTATGGCTTCCAGGTGGCCGGCAGCCGCATGATGAGCGCCTGGACTGACATGTGTGCACCCTTGGGATAGGCGATCGCGCCGCCGATGAAGGCGATGGTCAGGAGCGCGATCTCCGACACTTCCTGGGTCCAGAGCACGGAATCGCCGGTGACCAGCCGGACCATGATGTTCAGCAGGATGACCAGGAGCTCGGCGATAATCGCCGCGCCGACGGTGCCTTCGAGGACCTTGTCGAACCACACGGCACCGCTCCAGCGCGGCGGGACGTGGCCGTGGTGCAGGATCTCCTCCGCGTCAGAGGGGAGGACCTCCTCAAGTTCCTCGGGAGGGAGGGTGCGTTTCATGTTCTTCCAGACTGTCGACGTTGAGAGCGGATGTGGCGCACGGGTGCCGGGGCAGTACGCCCCGGCACCCGCTTACGGTTAGTTGGAGGCGGTGAAGGCAATCGCCTGGTCGAAGAAGTCCTTGCCGATCAGCTCGGAGAACTTCGGGTACAGGCCCTTGGACGCGGTCTTGAATTCCTCGATGGCGGAGGCGCTGAGCTCGTTGGCCTGCATGCCTTTGGCCTTGAGGTCGTCCAGCTGCTTCTTGGACTGCTCCTGGTCGTAGCCGGTCTTGAACGTGGCCGTTTCGGTGGAAGCGTCGGTGAGGGCCTTCTTTTGGTCGTCCGAGAGCGTGCCCCACTTCTTCGATGACAGGGCCAGGACCCACGCGTCATTGATGTGGTTGGTCAGGGAGACGTACTTCTGCACCTCGGAGAACTTGTTGGTCCACGGCACCTCGATCGGGTTTTCCTGCCCGTTGATGGTCCCGGTCTGCAGGCCGGTGAACACCTCGGAGAAGGCCATGGTGGTGGGACTCGCACCGAGGGAGCCGAAGTAGTCCGTCCAGAGCGGGTTGCCCGGAACGCGGATCTTCATGCCCTTCAGGTCAGCCGGCTGCTGGATGGGGCGCACCGAGTTGGTGATCACGCGGCCCGTCCTGGTCATGAAGCTGAGCGCCACGGTGTCCTTCTGGGCCAGCTTGTCCTTCAGGACCTGGCCCGGCTTGCCGTTAAGGAAGGCCGCCTCCTGGGTGGTGTCCTTGAACAGGTACGGGATGCTGATGCCGTTCATCTCCGGCACCACGGAGGCATAAACCGATGTTGACAGGATCAGGGCGTCCAGGGAACCACCCTGCAGGCGGGTCACGGCCGCGTTCTGGTCGCCGCTGAAGCTTGTTCCGTTGGGAACCACGGTGACCTGGACGGACCCGTTGGAGGTCTTCTTGACCTGGTCCGCAAAGTGCTGGGCCGAAACGCCAACGGACGAGTCGATGGGGTCCGGGATGGAGAGCTGGATCTTCGCCGGGGCTGCGCCGCCGGTCCCGCCGGCAGCGCCGGAGGCGCAACCGGCCAGGAGGGACGCGGCGAGGGTGCAGGCCAGCGCTCCGGTGAGGGCGCGGAATTTCGAATTCATGTGAAGCCTTTCTTCGTTGGAAGGAGTCAGTGCAAAACGGGCCGGTCAGGCGGTGAGGGCAGATGCGGTGACGAGCGCTTCGGTTTCCCGGCGCAGTTCCAGGGCCTGGGCCAGGGAGCCGTCCATGATGACGTCGTCCCAGCCCACGGTTGCGCCCTTGGCGATGTCATTGCGCAGTTCCACGTGGTGGGCCAGGGCCACCGGCAGTGCCCCGGTTTCCACGGAGTGCCGGGCCGAAACGAGCTTGCCCCAGACGGTGTAGCCGCCTTCGCCGTCGAGGAACTCGCCGGCCTTGAGGTCCTTCTTGGCCGTTGCCACCACGTCGCCGAAGAATCCCACAGGCGAGCCGGTGGCAATGCCGCGGAGGGCGGCGTTGGCGATGGAGACGTTGAGTTCCAGGCCGACATAGTGGTACGGACGGTACAGTGCCGCGTACTGCCCGGTGGGGTCCGGGTGCCAGGGGTATTCGGTGAAGCAGCCGGAAACATATCCGTTCGTCGCCTTCACCACCACGAAGACGCCTTCCTGCGTGTTGTGGGGGATCCAGGTGCCGTCGCGGTTGACGCTGGACATGACGTCGACGCTGCCTTCGTGGACGAGGGCCCCGCCCACATCGCTTGGCCGGCAGACCGTGGCGATCTGCTCGACGTCGCCCGGGGTGAAGCTCAGCCCGTTATCGGAGGGGACCAGCCCGGCGCCGTTGGCGACGGCGGCCATCTCGATGGATGCCTTGGTGCCGTCCCGGAACGAGGTGTGCATGTACGGGTTCAGCTGGCCGGAGTCGGTGAGTTCCTTCGAGAATTCCCAGTTTTCCCAGACGTTGTCCGGGTTCATCTCGTGATAGTGCTCAAGGTACTTGGCGCCCTTGCCGGCGCAGACAACGTCGAAGCCGCTGGTCCTCGCCCAGTCCACGAGTTCCATGATCAGGGCCGGCTGGTCACCGTAGGCCATGGAGTACACCACGCCGGCGGCCTCCGCACGGCGGGCCAGTGCCGGCCCCGCCAGGGCATCGGCTTCAACGGTCACCATGATGATGTGCTTCTTCGTCTCGATGGCCCGCAGCGCGTGCTTCACCCCCACGATCGGGTTGCCGGTGGCTTCGACGATGACGTCGATGTCGACGTCGAACAGCTCGTCCGCGTTCGCAATGATCGCTGTGCTTCGGTCGCGGAGGGCGGTGGCGATGTCCGGTGCGATCTGGTTCCTGGGCCAGCCGACCAGTTCGAAGGCTCCTTCGGCGCGCTTGACGTTGATGTCGGCGATGGCCACCACATGGATCCCGGGGATGTTGTTCGCCTGGGCGAGGTACATGGTGCCGTACCTGCCGGCGCCGATGAGTCCCACTCGAATGGGACGGCCCTGCTGCTCGCGGTCGCTGAGGAGCTTGTGAAGGTTCATGGGGGATCTCTCTGATTGGCGTTTCCGCGTCCGGGAAGCACCTCCACCGCACGGGTGGGGCAACTTCTTTGTCGCGGGATGTGAATTCGAGGGCCGGAGTGGAACCGGTTCCACTTTTGTACCAGCGGGTGCTAGGCTGTGTCAACGGTCACAACGAAAACGCTTTTTTGGGCGCCTTTCATGACGGCGCAACTATCGATGCCGGCGATCGGGTAGAACCTTCAATGAGGAGGAGAAGTGAAGAAGGCTCCAACAATCCGCGACGTCGCGTCCGCCGCGGGAGTGTCGGTTTCCGTGGTGTCCCGGGTCCTTAACCCTGAGTCCGGCCCGGTTGCACCGGCCAAGCGGGACATGGTGCTCAGGGTCATCGAGGATCTCGGTTACCGGCCGCGTGCCGCCGCCCGTGAACTGAGCGTGGGCCATGCCCCCACCGTGGGGCTGGTGGTGGCCGACCTGGCCAACCCTTTCTTCGCCCAGCTGGCGGACAGGATTGTCTGGGAGGCGCGCAGCCATGGAGTCCAGGTGGTGGTCATGACCACGCAGGAAGATCCGCACCTTGAAGCGGACTCCCTGGACACGCTCCTTGACCGGTCCGTCGGCGGCGTAATTGCCACGCCCACCGGAGCGAACGTGGAAAAGTGGGCGCGCCTGCAGTCCCTGGGCGTCAACGTCGTCTTCGTCGACCGCACCATTCCGGAGCTGGCGGACGTTGACGTTGTGAGCATCGAAAACGTGGACTCGGCCCGCCGTGCCACCGAATACATGCTCGGACTGGGGCACACCCGGATCGGTCTGATTACCGGGCCTGTCAGCACGTCCACGGGACGGTCCAGGATCCAGGGGTACCAAGCCGCCCACGACAGCTGCTCCGTCACGGTGGACCCGCAGCTGATCCGGGACGTGCCGTTCCGCGGTGACGGAGGGGGCGACGCCGTGGGGTCCCTGCTGGCGCTGCCGGACCGTCCCACCGGGATCATCGTGGCCAACACCGCCCAGGTCCAGAGCGCCGTCCGGCGCCTGGTCCAGACAGGCACCCGCATCCCCAACGACCTTTCGGTCATCGTCTTTGACGACAGTCCCTGGACCGAACTGACCAGCCCGCCGCTCAGCATCATCCGGCAGCCCATCGGCATGCTCGCGCTTCACTCCCTGGAATTGGTGCTGGGGCGGATGCAGGGCAAGTTGCCCGACGGCCAGCGGACCATCGAGGTCAAAGCGGACTTTGTTCCGCGCAACAGCTGCTCACCAGTCGTGCTCACCCCAACCAGATAAGGAATACCCACCATGACCGTCATCGTCACCGCCGTCTTCACGCCCAAGGACGGAGCCTTCGACGCCGTTGCCTCAGCCCTTGCCCCTGCCATCGCCGAGGTGCATAAGGAGCCGGGCTGCGAGCTCTACGCCATCCATGAGGCCCCCAACGGCCAGATCGTCATGATCGAAAAATGGGACTCGGCCGAACTGCTGGACGCACACGGCGCGGGAGAAGCCGTCGCGCGGCTTAACGCCTCTCTTGAGGGCCTCCTGCAGGAGCCGGTGGACGTCACCAGGCTGACCCCGATGCCCGCCGGAACGGCGCACCAAGGAGAGCTCTGACCGCTGCGTTTTGGGTTCCTGCTTTCAGGCGGCAGGCCGCTCCCGGTTCTCTGGGAGCAGCCTGCCGGGAGAGCAATCCTAGGGTGCGAGCAATGCGCAGACATCTACCACCTGGCCCGGGCCCGAGAACAGCCTTCCTTCTCCTCCGGTTGGGGTGAGGGCATAATTGACATTTCCTGTCGTATAGAAGAGCCCTTCTGCATGCTGTCCGTCGACTGCGGGAACGATGAGGAGATTCTCCCCGACCGAGACGACCTCTTTGCTCCCGTCGGGCAAGGTCTGCGCATGGGTCGTACCCGTGATCAGGTACTTCACGGTCTTTCCATTCGCGGTCAACGTAATTGTCATGCCCGGCGAGATCGAAATGACTCCCTCGTTTCCGTGGGATATCTCCTTCGATTTGCCTGTCAGCTGGGCGGTCACGTTGAAGCCGGGACAGTCGTTTCCGAAGACGTCCTGGAGCGAGAAGGGGTCCGTGGGGTTTGGTGTGGATGGTGCGGCGGCGGCAGGGCCGGCGACTCCGGCGAGCGTTGCGGTTGCTGCGATTGTGATCGGAATGGCGATGCGGGTGAGCCAGTTCCTCATTGAAGTACTCCGTTGTAGCGGTTGAATGATTCCCCGGGAACGGGACAAGTCCCTGACTGCAAGGACTTGGAGTCTAAGAGGGCGGCCAAACGCCATCACGAGTAATTGATACGCGCATATGGAAGTTAGGGGTTACCCGCGTCTGTGCCCCTAATCCGAAGAGCGCTCTCCGAAAGTGCCGGTCCTGTTGCGGCGCTCGACGGAAGCCCAGCTGCCGGTAAAGGGGTTTGGGCGCGTTCCACGAACGCGGCGCCGGAGATGCTGATCGCGTCAAGCCGGCACTTGCCTGGCCCGAAGATCCGGCGCACCTTGGCGGCCCACGCCGCCGCTTGGAAGCGCCAGGCCTTGACACCCGGGGCCGCCCTTAGGACCATCAGAGTTCCGGTGGGGTTCGGCTTGTCCGTCGCGGGCCGGCCATCGGTTCGACTTCTCCAGGGGGTTACCGGATGCAGTCAGCGCTCCGTCGCCTCAAGCGCGTTCGAGGTGTGGCCGCAATCGCTGCGGCCCTCCTGGTGGCCGCCGCCGCGGGCTGCACCGGTGCCCCGGAACCTCCTGGCCCGCCCGGCGGCACCGCGGGCCCCGCGGCGGATGTCCGGATCGCCGCCGTCGGGGACATGAACCCCGAGGGGAACGCGGACCCGGACAGCAGGTCTGGCCGGAACGGTGCGGCCATCTCCCGGCTGGTTAAGGACAATGAGATCGATGCGTTCCTCGGGCTCGGCGACTTCCAGTACGACACCGCCTACTGCCGGGACTACGTGGACTACTGGACGCAGCTGTGGGGCGGCACGATGCCCAAGCTGTACTGGGTGTCCGCCCCCAACCACGACTGGCAACCGGGCCGCAACGAAGACCTTGATGATTTCATGAACGGCCAGTGCCCGGGCTCGGACGCGAAAGCGGCCATCAACGAGGAAAGGGGCTTCATTCCCAACGAAAAACCGTATTCAAAGGACTTTGGGAACTGGCACTTCGCATTCCTGCCTTCCGGGCTGTGGCGGTACGACAAGGCAGCGGCTTCCGCCGCGACAACATGGCTGGACACTGACCTCGGTGCCGCCAGGGCAGCAGGCAAACACCTTGCGGTGGTATACCACGAGCCCTACTTCACGTCGGACACGGACGAACATGAGCGGGCCGCAAACCATAAGCCCTGGATCAACGTGATGTGGAAGCACCGGGTCCGGCTGACCCTGTCCGCCTCACAACACAACTACGAGCGGTCCTGCCCCGTGGATAATGCGGATACGTGCGTCGATGACGGCATGACAGCCTTCCAGGTTTCAACGGGAGGCCGCACCCTCCGCCCGTTCACCAGCAGCCCAAAATACATCGCCAAGCGGTTCAGCGACACCCACGGGTTTCTCCGGCTGACGCTGCATGGTGACGGTTCGTTCGACTGGAACTTCGTCCCGACCACAGGGCAGAGCACGGACACAGGTTCGCGGTCGGCACCCTGATCTGTCCGCCAGGCAGAACCCCGCGCGTGCTCCCCATCCTCCAGCGCACCCATGACCCATCCGCCCCGGTGGCGAATCGAGGTCTACAGTGGAGGCATGGCTCTCAGCCGCAATCCGCTCGATGACCTGCGTGAAACCATCGGCCACCTCGCCGATCAACTCAAGCTGCCCGGTTCGGAACGCGTCGACGACCTCGTCGGCGATCTTATGGGTGCCAGGCCCGGGCCGGCGCGGCCGCTGTCCGAGCTGCAAGCCGAGCTCGATGCGTTGGTGGGACTGGAGACCGTCAAGGAACAGGTGCGTGCCCTGGTCGCGCTGCTCCAGGTCCAGGCACGCCGCAAGGCGCACGGCCTGCCGGAAGTGGCCACCTCTCAGCACCTGGTGTTCCTCGGAAACCCGGGTACGGGCAAAACCACCGTGGCGCGGCTCCTGGCCGAGATGTACCGGGCGGTTGGCCTGCTGCAGAAGGGCCACCTGGTCGAGGTGGACCGTTCGGGCCTGGTGGGGCAATACGTCGGCCAGACCGCGATCAAGACGGACCGGGTGATCCGGCGCGCACTGGACGGCGTCCTGTTCATCGACGAGGCCTATGCGCTGGCCCCGGAGGACGGCCGAATGGACTTCGGCCCGGAAGCCATCGAGGTCCTGCTCAAACGCATGGAGGACCACCGCCACCGCCTGGTGGTGATCGTGGCCGGGTACCCGCGGCTGATGGAGGCTTTCCTGCTCTCCAACCCCGGACTCCGCTCCCGGTTCGCCCGCGAGATCACGTTCCCGGACTACTCCGTGGACGCACTCCTGGCCATCTTCAGCCAGATGCTGGCCCAGCACGAGTACATCCTGGAGCCGGACGCGGACCAGATGCTGCGCCGCATCTTCACCGGGCTCCACGCCGGCGAAGACTCCGGCAACGCACGGTTCGCCCGCACGCTGTTCGAGCAAGCGCTCAACAGGCAGGCGCTGCGGCTCTCCCTCGACGAGGACCAAAGCCTCGACGCGCTCGACCGGGAGGCCGTCATGACGCTCACCGCTGACGACCTCGTCCAGGCCGCGATGGCGTTGGGCGAGGAGCCGGAACCGGAACCGACGCCGGCACCCGAGCAGCCACGCTGGAAACGCTGGCTGTTGGCCTGACGCAGTTTCAGCCCCGCCTGGATCCCGGCCGCCCTGAATCCGCCAGCCCTCGAGATCGCCGGAGCGGTGCGAGCCCGCCGGAACGTTCCGGCGAGTTCGCACCGCTCCGGCGACCCGGACACCCCTCCGGCGATCTCGGCGCGAGCCGCAAAACTGCACATTTGTGCAAACGCCGCTGGGAGCCCGTCCACGCCGCGATAAGACCCAAAATAGCTACTCACCAGTAACAATGCCTGTGCCGTGGGTCACATCAGGTGTACATGGCCGCGCTGCAGGGAAGGGATTTTGGCCGCACGTCCGTGCAGTTCCGCTGCGCAGGGAAGGCATCGCTGCAAGCATGGAAAACCTCGGCCGGGCCTCATGGATCCCCCAAAACCATGAGGCCCGGCGCCCCGCAGACTGATGAACAAAGAGGTTTTCATGTCACTCCTAACCCGGGCCCTGTCCGTTGCGGCAGCCGCCGTCCTTTCCTCCTCCCTGATGGCAGTCCCTGCCCAGGCCGTTGATGTCTCTCCGCCGGGCGCCAACGACTGGACCTGCAAGCCATCTGCGCAACACCCATATCCGGTCATCCTTGTTCCCGGCACGTTCGAGAGCATGGAGAAAAACTGGTCCACCATGGCGCCGTACCTCAAGAGCCAGGGCTACTGTGTCTTCGCCCTCAACTACGGCGCCACCAACGGTGTGTACGCCACGGCTCCGGTCACCGAATCCGCGAAGGAGCTCGCCCCGTTCGTGGACTCTGTCCGCTCGGCCACCGGCGCCAAGCAGGTGGACCTGGTGGGCCACAGCCAGGGCGGCATGATGCCCCGGTACTACATGGGCTTCCTCGGCGGCGCCAAGTACGTCCACCAGCTCGTCGGCATCGCCCCGTCCAACCACGGCACCAAAGGCGTGATCCTGCCGCCGCCGGACCTGGTTCCCACTCCCGACTACACGGCCGCCGGCTGCGCCGCCTGCGCCGACCAGCAGGCAGGCTCGCCGTTCATGCAGGAACTCAACTCCATCGGCGACACCATGGCCGGTCCCGCCTACACGGTCATCTCCACCACCCACGACGAGGTGGTCATCCCGTACAACAGCCAATTCCTGAATGGGAGTGCGCGGCAGGTCACCAACATCACCATCCAGGACAAGTGCCCGGCGGACGTCTTCGAACACGATCAAACGCCCAATGATCCCGTGGTCCACCAGCTCGTGGGCAACGCCCTGGGCCAGCCGTCCGGCCCGGCGGACCCGGCGTTCCAGCCCGTCTGCCTCTAGCCCCTGAAACAACGCCTAACCCCTGACAGCAATAACGACGGCGGGCGGCCGGCACCCACGCCGGCCGCCCGCCGTCGTACCCGGCCAAGAGGCCTAGAGCGTTGGGGGAATGGGCCGTCCCGGAAAGAGCGCGGCATACTGTTTCCGGTACATCCGCCGCCCAACCAGCTTGTAGGCAAGCCGGACGGGTGCGGGGATCTCCTTGAACAGTTCAACCTGGTCTTCCCGCGGATTCGTCGCAAGCACCATGCCGAGGTACCCCACCAGGAATTTCTTGTCGAGTTCCTGGATCCCGTGCTGGCCGACCGCGGCAGCTTCCTTCTCTGTCATCACCCTGTCCGCAACCGGCATCATCTCCGTGACCTCGCGGCGCAGATGGACATTGAGGACGCCGGACAGGTCTTCATAGCGGGCCGCGAGTTCCGCGCCGGACTCCTCATCCGCCGTCTGCATCCAGCGCAGCCGGACCGGCTCTATGGCCTGCAGCCTCTGCGTGACCTGCCTGTGCTGCTCGAGCATCTGCCCCACATGAAGTGCGCATGCCGGTGCCCGCTCCTTCAGTTGCGGGTACATCAGGAGGTCTTCGCCTTCGTGGTGGATATGCAGCACCTTGTCGAAGTTGCCCAGCACTTCGCCCACGTAGGCTGCCCGCGCAGTGTCGCCGGGGGCGGCGGAGCGCACCAGTCCCGGTGCCTCGCCGTAGGCCCAGAGGAAGAAGCGGTGGATGCGGCGCATGGCAGCGGTTCCGGTGCACAGCACCGGTCCGGGCGGCAGCGGAGCTGCGGTCTCACCGGGCTGCATGGTGAAGAAGTCGGTCATGAGCGTGGCCCTTTCCAGTCTCGCGAGACTAAGGACCTCTCCCCGCGAGCATCCTAGTCCTGCGCCCCGGCGCACACAATGCGCACCGCAACGGGCTCCAGGCGGCGACGGCGTAGTTTGGGACCCGTCAGGCCCGCGCCTGCAACCCGGGAACGCCGTCGCGGATTTCGAAGGAGGCTTTCGTGGACACCGGTGCGCCGGGCGTGGTCACGTGGTCCAGCACCCGGAAGTCCGCGGTGATCGCGTCCCTGGTGATGCGGGTGGCCACGTAGCCGCGGTTGTCGTTGTAGAACTTCAGGTGCGGGTTCCAGGCCATGGTGGCATCCGTGGTGGAGCCGGTGCCGTCACCGGTGGAGGTGATCGAGGTGCACACCAGTTCCGAGCCCACCACGGGGGAGGCGGGGTCCTTGTAGTCCACTTTGACGTCGTTGGCCCAGTTGCGGTGCACATCGCCCGTCAGCACCACGGCGTTGCGGACGTTCGCGTCCACCCACCCCTGGGTGATGCGGCGGCGGGAGGCGGCGTACCCGTCCCAGCCGTCCATGGAAACGTCGTCGATGTCCGGGGCCTTGTTCCGGTCGCGCTCCGCGAAGAAGACCTGCTGGCCCAGGATGTCCCAGCGCTGGGTGGAGCTGCGGAACCCGTCCAGCAGCCACTTTTCCTGCTCGGCGCCGGTGATGGTCCGGTCCTCGGCAAGCCGTTCGGCCACATTCTTCTGCCAGCCGTCGCCTGCCAGCTGGTTGTCCCGGTACTGCCTGGTGTCCATCATGTGGAAGTTGGCGAGCTGGCCCCACTGGACCCTGCGGTAGATCTTCATATCCGGTCCGGCCGGCAGCGAGGACGGGCGCAGCGGCATGTTCTCGTAGTACGCCTGGAACGCGGCGGCGCGGCGCTGGCGGAAATGCTCCACGCTGTCATTGAGCTGGCCGGCGTCCTTGTTCTCCGGAACGTCGTCCGCCCAGTTGTTGTCCACCTCGTGGTCATCCCAGACCACCAGCCACGGCGCGGCGGCATGCGCAGCCTGGAGGTCGCCGTCGACCTTGTACTGCGCGTGCCGCTGGCGGTAGCTTGCCAGCGAGACCGTCTCCGGGCCCTCGTGGTCGCGCGGATTGCCGCCGCCGATCACGTAGCTGTCCTTTTTGTACTCGTACAGGTAGTCGCCCAGGTGCAGCACCAGGTCCGGGTGGTCCTCCGCCAGGCGCCGGTACGCGGTGAAGTAGCCGTGCTCGTACTGCGCGCAGCTGGCGAACGCCATGGCCAGCGCCGCGGGGGTCTCGTGCAGGGCGGGGCTGGTGAGGGTCCGTCCCACCGGGCTGACGTGCTTGCCGGTGCGGAACCGGTAGAAGTATTCGCGGCCCGGCTTCAGGCCCCGCAGCTCCACGTGCACCGAGTGTGCGGTCTCGATCCTGGCCTGCTCCACGCCGCGGGCCACCACGCTGCGCATGCCTGCGTCCTCGGCAACTTCCCATTGCACGGCCACCGGCCGGGACGGCATGCCGCCCAGCCCGTCCTCCGCTACCGGGTTGACGGCCAGCCGGGTCCACAGGACGAAGCCGTCCGGCCAGGGCTCGCCCGACGCGATGCCGAGCATGAAGGGGTCGGTGCGGAGTCCGGCGTCGTCCACGGTGGAAACGGCGACGGCGGCACCCGGCAATGCGGCGACCAGGCCGGCCCCGAGGCCGGCGGAGATAAGGGATCTGCGGGAAATGTTGTCCATGACTCCCACCGTATTTCCAGCCCTTGTACAGGATTTTAGGAGCGTATGAATGGCTGGTTAACGGCATGACAAGAAATGACTGCTAGTTCGGGCGGATCCCGGAAGGAGCCGCCGGACTTTAGTCCCTGTTCTGGAGTAACCCCCGGGAGTACCGTCGACAGTGGATCCCGCGCCTGCGGGAACCGCGTTAGTAGGGGGCATCATGGCCAAGGCCGGGCTTTCGGTTCTCAGTGTTTTGGGGCTTAGCGCCACGATCATGCTGACCGGGTGCTTTGGCCCGCCGGCCCCGTCCCCCAGCACCAGTTCCGCGGCACCAAGTACGACGACGGCCCCCACCCCGAGTGCCACGGCAAGCCCTTCCGCCGCGCCAACCTCTACAGCCGCCACCACAGCGCCCGCCACGACGGCAGCCGCGCCGGGCACCACCGCCGCCGCGCCGCCGTCGTCCGCCCCTGCCAGCCCGACGGCTACGCAGGAACCCAGCCCAACCGGCCTCCCGGAGCAGGTGGGCCCGCTGACCATCTACTACGTGGCCGTCGATGACAACGGTGTGTCCGGTCCCAAGATCGGCTGCGGCGACAGCCTGGTGGCCACCACCACCGGGCCGGTCCGCTTCACGGACCAGGTGGGCCCCAGCGTCGGGACCCTGCTCGCGAACAAGAGCCGGGACGTGGGCATGTCCGGACTGATCAACGCGCTGTACCAGTCGAACCTGACGTACGTGGCCGGTGAGCTGGACGGCAGCACCATCACCATCTGGCTGACCGGGCAGTTCATGCTGGGCGGCGTGTGCGACATCCCGCGGGCAAAGGCCCAACTGGAGTACACCGCCATGGCCGCCTCCGGTGCCACCAGCGCGCAAGTGTTCGTCAACGGCCGCCCCATTGATGAGGTCCTCAGCCTTAAGTAGCGCCGTCAGCCCCGACCGCTTAAAGGCATAGGAGCACGTGCAGCGCCACTGTCGGCCCGGCGTCGTACTCTTGGATCCATCCACTACCTAAGTGTGCGAACGGACCCAGATGCCAGAGCTGAACGTGCAGGAGCGGACATCCCTCCTGCTGCCCATTACCGAGGCAGCGGGCCTGACGACGGACCAGGCACTCGCACGGCTGGGATCCGGTCCGGGTGGGCTCACCGGCGAGGAAGCGGAACGGCGCCTGGCGGAGATCGGGCCCAACGCCGTCCGCACCCACCGGGCCAACGGGTGGGCCGTGCTGGGCCGCCAGTTCGCCAGCCCCATCCTGATCCTGCTGCTCATCACCGCCGGGCTGTCCCTCTTCCTGGGGGACGCCACCAACTCGATCGTCATCGGCGTGATCCTTCTGGTCAGCGTGGGACTCGGATTCACCAACGAGTTCCGGGCCGAGCACGCGTCCGAGGCCCTGCACGACCGCGTCACCCACCGTGCCGTGGTGCTCCGCGACGGAGCCACCACGGAAGTGGACGTCACCGCGCTGGTGCCCGGCGACGTCGTCCATCTCTCCCTGGGTGCCATCATCCCGGCGGACATCCGCCTCCTGGCCACCGGCAACCTCCTCTGCGACGAAAGCATCCTGACGGGGGAGTCCCTGCCCGCCGCCAAGGACCCCGCCGCCGTGCAGGCCGGCGCGGCGCTGGCGGACCTCTCTTCATGCGCGTTCATGTGCACCGTCATCCAGTCCGGCAACTGCACCGGCGTGGTGGTGGCCACCGGCGGCCGGGCCGAATTCGGCCGGATCGCCCTGGGCCTGGGCGAACGGCAGCCGCAAACTGAATTCCAGCTGGGCCTCAAACGGTTCTCCTTCCTGCTGCTCCAGGTGGCCATCGGACTCACCACGCTCATCTTCATCGCCAACCTGCTGCTGCAGCGGCCGCTGATCGAATCGCTGCTGTTCTCCCTGGCCATCGCGGTGGGCATCACTCCGCAGCTACTCCCCGCCGTCGTCAGTACCTCCCTGGCCACCGGAACCCGCCAGCTCGCGAAGCGGAAGGTCCTGGTCAAGCGGCTGGTGTGCATCGAGGACCTGGGGGACATGGACATCCTGGTCACGGACAAAACCGGCACCCTCACCGAAGGGAAGATCAGCTTCACCGCTGCCCTCCCCGCCACGGCGGAGCTGCCCGGCGACGCCCTGCTCACCCTGGGCCTGCTGGCCACCGAGGCGGACTACACCGACGCGAAGCTCACCTCCGCCGGGCAAAACCCGCTGGACGCCGCCCTCTGGGACAGCCCGGGCGCCTCCGGGTTCGACCCCGGCCGTTACGAGCGGCTGGACATGATCGGCTTCGACCACCAGCGCCGCCGCACCACCGTGCTGGTGCGGGAAGCCGGCGGGCCGCCGCAACTGGTCACCAAGGGCGCCCCCGAGGACGTCCTCGCCCTGTGCGGCCCTGTCGCCCCGGCCGTGCAGGCCCTGCTGGATGAACAGTTCGACGCCGGATCCAGGGTGGTGGCCGTCGCCACCCGCCCGGCCGACGGACCGGGCACGCTGACCGCGGCCGATGAACGCGGCCTCACCCTGGCGGGTTTCCTGGTATTCCTGGACCGGCCCAAGGCCAATGCCCGGCAATCGCTGGACCGGCTGGAGGAACTGGGCATCTCGGTCAAGATCGCCACGGGTGACAACGCCAAGGTGGCCGAGAAAGTCTGCGCCGACTTGGACGTCATCTCGGGTGGCACACTCACCGGGGCGGATATCGACGCCCTGTCCGACGCCGACCTTGCCGCCTCCGCCCGGACGGCCACCATCTTCGCCCGGGTATCGCCCGAACAAAAAGCCCGCATCATCGCCTTGCTGCGCCAAAGCGGCGGCTCCGTCGGGTTCATGGGCGACGGCGTCAACGACGCCCTCGCCCTGCACAAGGCGGACATCGGCATCTCCGTGGACAGTGCCACGGACGTCGCCAAGGACGCGGCCGACGTCGTCCTCCTGGACAAGGACCTCGGCGTCCTGGCCGAAGGGGTGATGGAGGGACGGCGGATCTTCGCGAACACCATCAAGTACGTCCTGATGGGCACCTCCAGCAACTTCGGCAACATGTTCAGCGCCGCCGTCGCGTCCGTGGTGCTGAGCTTCCTGCCCATGCTCCCCGGCCAGATCCTGCTCAACAACCTGCTGTATGACAGCGGCCAGCTGGCCATCCCGGGCGACCGCGTGGACAAAGAACAGCTCCGCGCCCCCTCGCACTGGAACATCGCCTTCATCCGCCGGTTCATGTTCCTCTTCGGGCCCATCAGTTCGCTGTTCGACTTCGCCACGTTTGCCCTGATGCTGTTCGTGTTCGATGCCGTACCGGGGGAGTTCCGGGCCGGCTGGTTCATCGAGTCCATCGCCACCCAGACACTGATCATCTTCGCCATCCGCACCCGGCGCGTGCCGTTCGTGCGGAGCCGGCCGTCCGCCGGGCTGATCACGGCGTCCCTGGGCGTGGTGGCGTTGGGCATCCTCCTGCCCCTCTCGCCGCTGCAGGGCGTGCTCGGGTTCGATCCCCTTCCCGTCCCGTTCTTCCTTGCACTGCTGGGCATGATCGTGCTGTACCTGGTGCTGGTGGAGATCGCCAAGGCGTGGTTCTTCGCCCGCGCCGCCCAGCAGGTGCCAACTGTCCCGGTCCGGCGCCGCGCGGACACCCACCACATCGCCCGCCGCGCCTTCCGCTTCAGCATCCCTGTCAAAATGCCCCCCTTCACTCCCGGTCCCGGGGGACTCCGGCGTCCCGGGAGGCGGCGGACGGAGCGGATCCGATCCGCCTCGCCAGAACAGGGAACGATGCGGCGCTCCGGGGGCTAACATGGCTGGAAGAGGGATTTTAAGCTGTCTCATATGGATTCAGGCGATGAAGCCCGCCGTGGATCATGCTGGTCAACCGACCGAGGTGTCTTATCGTGTGGCGTGAACCTATCAGGCGGCGGACCCGCGAACTCCTCCGCGAGTTCGTGGACCGGGCAGACGAGCTGGTGCGGACACAGGAGCATGTGGAGGGCCTCCTCGGTGCGGTGGTGTCCCTCGCGGAAGACCTCAGCCTCGAAGCGGTCCTTGACCGGGTGGTGCAATCCGCCTGCGAACTCGTCGGCGCGCGCTACGGAGCGCTGGGCGTCATCGGCGACGACCAGCAGCTCAGCCACTTCATCACCGTCGGCATCGACGACGACGGCATCCGCGTCATTGGTGACCTCCCCACCGGCCACGGCGTTCTTGGGCAGCTGATCCGCGAACCCAAGCCCTTGCGGCTCCATGACCTGGGCGAGCACCCGATGGCTGTCGGCTTCCCGGCCAACCACCCGCCCATGAAGACCTTCCTTGGCGTTCCGGTGCGCGTCCGGGACACCGTCTTCGGAAACCTCTACCTGACCGAGAAAATCGACGGCCAGGACTTCACCGCAGAGGACGAGGACCTGGCCGTTGCCCTCGCCTCAGCCGCAGGTGTGGCGATCCAGAACGCGCGGTTGTACGAGGACAGCAGCAGCCGCCAGCGCTGGCTCGAAGCAGGGATCGAGGTCAGCGACCGGCTGAAGGCCAGCCCGCGCTCCGACACCGAGAATTTGGAGATGATCGCGGAAGGGTCAATGCACGCGTCCGCCTCCGCGTTGGCCCTTATTGCATCGGTTGCGGGCGACGGAAGCCTCAGATGCCGGACCTCCCTGGGGGTGCAATCGATACCCGCAGGGCAGGAACTCCCGCCCGCAGCAGTCTTCAGCCAGGTCCTCTCGTCCAGGCAATCGAAGTCCTTCACCGATCCCCGGAAGGTATTCGACCCGGAATCGGCAGAAAAACTCGGCCCTGTCCTGGTGGCGGCCCTGGGCAGCGACACGGACGGCCAGCGTGACACGGTGCTCATCCTGGCCAGGGCTGCCGGCGGAGCACGCTACACAGACCTGGATCTTGAACAAAGCGCAGTGTTCGCTTCCCGGA
Source organism: Arthrobacter sp. AG258 (assembly GCF_004364695.1). Lineage (NCBI taxonomy): Bacteria > Bacillati > Actinomycetota > Actinomycetes > Micrococcales > Micrococcaceae > Arthrobacter > Arthrobacter sp. AG258. Next base: position 114,604 of record NZ_SOBI01000006.1, read on the forward strand.
TCGGGCTGACGCTTGAACTGTTGAAGGCCAATCAGCTGCGGGAAGAACACGCATTGTTCATCGACCGTGAGCGGATTGCGGCGGACCTGCACGACCTCGTCATCCAGCGGCTGTTCGCGGCCGGACTCAGCATCCAAAGCCTGCGCCGCTACACCTCTGACCCGGATGCCCATGAACGCCGTATTGCCGGCATCACCGCAGAGCTTGACGACTGCGTCCACCAGCTCCGCGACACCATTTACTCGCTCCAGGCCAGGCAACCCGACCGGGAACTGCTCAGCGGGCGGGTCCTGCGCGCCGTCCTGGAAGCCGCCAACGCCGCCGGATTCCTGCCGAGAGTCCAGCTCTCCGGACCCATCGACCTGGTGGGGGATGAGGTTGCCGAGCAACTCCTGCCCGTGCTGACCGAAAGCGTCAGCAACGCGGTGCGCCATTCCGGCTCCGAGGATATCCATGTGCTGCTGGCGGCGCAGGACGGCGAAGTCGTCCTCACCGTGCGCGACCATGGGAACGGGTTCGACCATCCTGAGAGGGTCAGCGGGTTGGAGAACATGAAGACCCGTGCCTCACGCCTTGGCGGTACCTGCGTCGTTGACAGCGCCCCCGGAAAGGGAACCAGCGTGGTCTGGACGGTGCCCGTGGTGGTGTGAAGGCCGCCGTGTGCGGGTGTGCGGACGTCAGGACACCACCTCCCAGGCCCTGGGGATAGGGGCCGGGATCAATGGGCTCCGGCGCCGGAAACCCAGCTTCTGCAGGACAGAGGACACGCTGCCGATGACGGCATCGTCGGGCAGCCGCAGCTCTTGCCCGATCTGCCCATTGGTCAACCCCCTCGCCATGAAGGCGAGCACGTTCCGTTCCACGTCAGTGAGACTCTTCAGCCACGATGCGTGGGACGCGGCGTAGAGGCTCTCGGCTACCCGGTCCCTGTTTTCGGTGGTGAACAAGGTGTCGCCTTCGGTGGCCCGCCGGATGCGGCTCAGCAGTTCCTTGTGGTCCTTTACCTGTTTGAGGAGGTACCCGGAGGCGCCTGCCAGAACCGTGGCGCGCGCCGCATGCTGTTCGTCCCAGCCGGTCAGGATCAGGGATTTCACCGCCGGGGCTGTCACGCGGAGGTCCCGGCAGACCTCTATCCCGGTACCGTCCGGCAACCGGTCGTCCAAGACGGCCAGGTCCGGGCTCAGGCTGGGGATGAGGCGGCATGCCTCCGCGGCTGAACCACTTTCTCCTGCCACGGCGAAGCCATCGTTTTCGAGCAGGTCCCGAAGGCCCCGGCGCACCGGTTCGTGGTCGTTGAGGATGAAGATCCGGGCGGACCCGGGGGACCGGAACACATCCCGGGGTGCTGCGGGTGATTCCATCTGTATGCTCTCGTCGGGTCGTGGCCCTTCCCGGCCGCCGGTCTGACTCAGCCGCCCCTGGTGGAAGGAACCTCAATTATCATCCCGCAGCATCGTCCCCAGCTGGCAGGGTCCAAAGTCCGTAGCCAGTTTCTTCACCGATTAAGAGGGCGGGAAGCGGAGGGCTTTGTGCCCTGTTTCGGCCAATGCGGCCGCCCTAGCCTGAGATGAGCAGCGCGGTGCCACGCCGCCTGCCTGATCCGGGAGGCGCACGGTGAAATCGACAAATGCAAGCATCATCGCAGGCATCGTCCTCATCGCGTTGGGTGGGTTGCTGCTGCTGGACCGGCTTGGCGTCACGGACAGCGGGGCCTTTGTGGCACCACTGATATTCGCGGCGGTGGGGGGCCTGTTCGCTTCCCTGTTCGTGCGACGCCGGGAAAACTGGTGGGCGGCCATCCCGGGCTCGGTCTTCCTTGGGCTGGCGGCCGTCATCGTCGCGACCCAACTGACGGACGGTGCCTGGGGCGCGGCCTTCCTGTTCGTCTTCATGGGCGGTGGATTCGCGGCCGTTTACCTGCGGGAGCGCGCCAACTGGTGGGCCCTGATCCCGTCCGGAGTCATGTTCACCCTGGCGGCCATCGTGGCCCTTCCGCAGGCGATGCAGGGCACCCCCACCGCCGCCGTGCTCTTCCTCGGCCTGGCAGCCACGTTTGGTTTGCTGTCCCTGGTTCCGGTCCATGCAGCGGGCCCTGCCGGCAACCAGGCGGAGCGGATGAAGTGGCCGCTGGTCCCGGCCGGAATGCTCGCGGCCATGGGCGCAATCTTCATCCTCCAGTCCGCGGCGGTGCTCATCCCGTTGGACTTCGCGTTCCCGGCGGTCATGATCCTGGCAGGGCTCGCCTTGATGGTCTACGCCTACCTCGCCCACCGCGACGGACGGCAGAAGGCGCACGGTCCCGGCCCCACGGCAGGGTAAGGATCAGCCGGCCGCTCCATCCGGAGCGGTGGCCAGTTCAAGCAAGGTCGTGGATCCGGTCAGCCCCGCGCTGCCAAGTGTTCAGTCACGTATTCGGCGTCCGGGCCCACCCCCACCAACGTGGCGGAAATATGCCGGGTAAGCCAGGGAAGCCCGACGGCGTACAGGCCCGGGTGCTCCGTCACGCCTTTGCTGTGGCGCGGGTAGTTCCACTCGTCCAGGAGCGGAAGGTCCAGCATGCTGAAGTCCAGGCCATACCCGGTGGACCAGATGATGGAGGTGATTCCTTCCTCCCGCAGGTCCAGCCGGGAACCCGGCCCGTCCGGCTGCCAGCTGTCCGGTTGCGCCGCCTCGGCCTCGGGGGCGTCGATCCCCGCGGCGTCGATGTAGGCGTCAAAGAGCTTCTTGAACCGCTGGCCGAACCCCGCCTCCGCGGCAGCCAGGCGCTGGGCGAGGTCGTCAGTGAAGACGGGGACACCGTCGTCGACCCCCTCAAACCGGCCGTGCAGCCGGACCCCGCGCCGGCCCAGTCCGCGCAGCCGGACGCTGTGCCCGCCCCCGGTGCCGGACAGCAGCGGGTTGCACAGGAACCGCCCGGCGGGGGAGGGCAACTGGTCCACCAGCAGCGCGTTGATGCCGAAGTCGGGGCCATGGACGTTTACCTCCCAGATCCAGTGGAAGATGTCCTGGCCGCGGTAACGGCGCGGTGCCTCCGGGCAGGACGACACGGACAGGTGCACGGTCCGGCCGGCGGCGAGCAGGTCCTCCGTGATCTGGCCGCCGGACTGCCCCGTCCCCACCACCAGGACGGCCCCGGGCGGCAGTTGGTCCGGGTTGCGGTAGTCATGGCTGTGCAGTTGCAGGACCTCCGGGGAGATGCCGACGGCGGCGGCAGGGATCCGCGGGCGCTGGAACGCGCCGCTGGCGAGCACCACATTCCGGGCCGTCCAGGTGCCCTGGCTTGTCAGGACGTCGAAGCCGCCTTCCGTCGGGGTGATCCGGGTAACCCCGGTGTCCAGTTCCACCGGGGCCTGGATGTCCATGGCGTAGCCGCGGAAGAACCCGATGGTGGCGTCCTTGGTCAGGAACCCGTCCGGGTCAGGCCCTGCATAGGGGGACCCCGGCAGGGCGACGGAGAAGTTCGGCGTGTTCAGGTAGAAGGAATCCCACCGGTCCTGCCAGGCGCCGCCGAGGGCGGGCCGCTGCTCCAGGATGCGGTGTTCCACGCCGCGCTGCGCCAGCCAGTAGCTGGTGGCCAGGCCCGCCTGGCCCGCACCCACCACCAGGGTGTTGGTGTCCTGCCGGGGAACTGCGGAGGCGGACACGGCTACCGCGCCGCTGTCCCGCGGACGCTGGTCCGGGGCGCCCGGGTTTTGGGTTCCTTAGGCGGCAGGGTGGCCACGTAGTCCAGGGCTTTCCCGGCCCAGGCACGCGCCCGCGTGTCGTCGCCGTCGCCCTCTTCGTTCCAGGCTTCAGGCAGCCCGGTGTAGCCGCCCATGGGCCGCTCCGCGGGCCCGAACGGAACAGTCCGCTCGGAGGACTCCAACAGTTCCTTGTCCTCGCGGGAGAGTTTCAGCCCGATGGTGGAGCCGAACAAGCCCGCGAACATGTTGCCGTTGACGAACGCGCCAAGGTTGCCGAACATCGGCTTCACCACCACGCCCGGATTGTCCGGCACAAGGCGCCGGAAGCGTTCCTTTTCTTCCTCCGTCGCTTTGGGCATTTCCATGGCGTGACCTCCCGGTGGCAGCGTGGTTGTCCGCGGATATGGATGCAGGATATGCCTGTTTGGAACACTGGTCGAGGGGCGGCTGCCCTCCGTTTCGGCGGCCCATTCGTCGGGGGACACTCCGGCAAGAGTCCGGTCCCGGATGACGGCGTACGGCGGTGGCCCCGGCTTAATTAGGCGTGGGCCGAATCTCCTGTAGTGTTGATCCTGTTGTTGTGTTTATGCAGTTGGTAGTTCAGGCAGTACGCGCGGTCGAAAGTCCGTGTTCTTCTGAAGTAGCGGTTTTTGAACACCCCACACCGGAGGGCCCGAAAGTCGGGATTTTCCCTCCACCTTCACGAAGGACAAAAATAATGGCTACTGGTACCGTCAAATGGTTTAACGCTGAAAAGGGCTTCGGCTTCATCTCCCCGGACGACTCCTCGCAGGATGTTTTCGCGCACTACTCCGCGATCAACTCCAACGGCTTCCGCTCCCTCGAAGAGAACCAGAAGGTTTCCTTCGACACCGAGCAGGGCCCCAAGGGTCCCCAGGCCACCAACATCCAGGCTCTCTAATTTCTTAGGGTTCCGGGACCGTTAGGTTTCCAAGCAGGGCTTGCCGTCACAGGCAAGCCCTGCTTTTTGTTAACCCGGGTGTGCGAACTCCCTTGCCTTCTGCGGCTCACCGGCCGCCAGTGCGGTCCCGCCAGCCCCGCCGTCAGTGCCGCCCAGGCTGGCGGATGCGCCCGGTCCGCCGTTCCGTGGCCGGGCAGCGGTGGGCTATCCGAGTTCGGCGAGGACCGCGGCGATCCTGCGGGAGCGCGTTTCCTCGGTGCGCGCGCCGGTCACCGCGAGCACATGGCGCCGCTGGTTGCTGTAGGAGAGGGACTGGAAGCGTTCCGCCGCGGCTGAATCCGCAGCGAGGGCGGCGGCAAGGTCCTCAGGAACATCCACCGAGCGCGGCTTGTCGTCCGCAGAGAGCTCCACTGTGACTTCATCGCCGGCCTTGATGCCGGCGAGCTTGCGGATCTCCGAGCTCACCGGGACCTTGGGCTCGCCCTTCATGGTGGCCACCGTGCTCGGGTAAGTAACCCCGTTGATCGTGACCTGGACAGGGAAACGCTTGCCTCCGCCGAGGGCGGCGACGACGTCGTCGGGGACGCGGATTCCGGTGGCGGTGGCGCCGTCGAGCTGGAGGATGGTCGTGAACTTCATGGCTGGCTCCTGTCAGGCTTGCGGGCAGGGAATGCTGCTGGAACCAAGTTCAGCATGGAGCACGCCGCCATGGCCATCAATATCCACGCTTTTCAAGAATTGGGAGCCGCCGGGCCGGCACCCGGCCATGCGGCTTACGGTGCTCCCCCGCGACGCGACGATTCCCGTGGACCTGCCGGGTAGCCGCCCTCGCGGCTCGCTGCAATGATGGCCAGGGCCGCGGCCACCGGGATGGCGGCGGCGTACGGCACCAGGCCGGCACCAAACGCAGTGAACGCAAGGCCGCCGTAGGAGGCGCCGACGGCGATGCCCAGCTGGATGGTGACCACCGTCAGGCTGTTGGCGGCGTCCCGGTGCTCGCCTCCCGCGCGGAGGATCGCTGCCTGGTTGTAGATGCCGATGGCGCCAAACGCTATTCCCCACAGTGACAGCAGGACCATGGCTCCGGGCCAGGTGGCGCCCAGCAACGGGAGCAGGCCGAAGACCGCCAGCAGTCCGGCCACCGTGACGAGAAGGGAGCGCCGTGGCCTGGAATCGGTGGTGACGCCCGCGATCCAGATTCCCACCAGGCTGGCCACTCCGATGACGGACAGCGAAATGCTGACCGCGCCGGCCGGCAGTCCGGAGGCCAGCAGGAACGGCGCGATGTAGGTGAACAGCGTGAAGTGCGCCAGGACCAGGAGCGGCCATGCAACGGCAACGGCAACCACTCCGCGCACGGCAAGGGCCGCACGCAGCGACGGCCGTGCTTCCCGCCCGGAATCCGTGGCCGCCGGCAGCAGGTACATGGCGAGCAACGCGAGGAGTGCCGCGACTCCGGCCAGGGCCAGGAATGAGCTGCGCCATGACAGCACGGCACCCATCATGGTGCCCAGCGGCGCACCGACGGCCAAGGCAATGCTGTTGCCGCTGAACACGATGGCCATGGCCTTGCCCACGGAATGCGCCGGCACGATTCTCGCTACATAGGGCGCCATGCTGGACCACAGGAGCCCGTGGGCCACCCCGCCCAGGAGCCTGGCAGCAATGGCCAGCGGCAGCGTGGGGCTGGCCGCGAGCAGCACGTTGCTCAGGCCAAACGCCAGGATCGTGGCGATCAGCAGCGTCTTCCGGGGGATGCGACCGGCGAGCAGCCGCGAGAGCGGGAGCGCCGTGAACACGATGACCGCAGCGTAAACCGCTGTCAGTGCGCCCACGGCTGATTCCTGGACGCCAAGGTCACGGCTGATTTCCGGCAAGAGGCCCGAGGGCAGCAGCTCGGTGGTGACCGCGGTGAAGCCTGCCGCGGACAGCACAAGAAGCCCCGCGCGGGGGATCCTCGCGGGGCGCCCCGGAACGGGGACAGCCGCCGGCCCGGTGGCCGGTTCCGATGCCGGGCCTGCGGACGATTCGGTCTGCAACTCGTTGTCTTCCTTGGGGACTGCCACGCCTACAACCCAACCAGCTAATGCGGCAGCGGTGGGAGTCCCTGCTGGAACCCCCATCCGCCGAAGGTTTTCCTTCTCGACAAAGTTCGGTTGAAGGAGCAATCTAAAAGGTGCGGGCCTCTGCCGCGTGGCAAGCCACGGCGGCGGCGCGCGGACAAACCATATTCAACCTCTGCGACACCAGTTGGGGTGGTGCATGTCCGGCGTGTTGATGCGCCGGAACCGGGTCCCGTGCTCCCCAGCCCGGGCGTCCGGCACCTTTTACTCCGAAATCAGTGGCCTGTTTGGCCCGTGGGTTGAGTTGAACCGGCCACCGCTGCATCGGCTTTTCGGCCGAATACCGTTCAAGAGAGCGTTGCCATGAAGCAAAACCGGGGAAACACCACAAGATTCAACAAACTCGCACTAATTGTCGCCTTCGCCGTTGCGCTGCTGGCCTCACTGGCCGCTGCCGGTCCGGCATCGGCCAGCGGCTGGGGCCATCGGACCTGGCAGGTCCAAGTGGGCTCCGAGTCCCGTGACCAGGAAATCCAGGGAATGTCGTTCCTCCCTTCGGAGATCTTCATCAATGAGCATGACACCATCGACTGGGCGGCAAACGCCGCCGAGATCCACACGGTGACATTCCTGGCGGCCGGCCAGTCGCTGCAGCCGTTCAATCCGTTCAACGAGGATGAACTTCTCAAGCGCGGAGGGGACAGCTACGACGGGCACTCGTACTACAACTCAGGCCTCCTTTCGAACGTGGAGGTGCCCGGGTTCCCTGTCACGACGAGCTACAGCCTGACCTTCCCGCGGGAGGGCGACTTCACCTACTACTGCCTGGTCCACGGCGAGATGATGAAGGGGACCGTCCACGTCCGCGAGCAGGGCACGGATTATCCTTACAGCCAAGCGGACTACAACAAGGCATCACGGGCCCAGGCGCGGGCCATCCTTCGGGACGGGCACCAGCTTGACGCCTCGCTGGCCGAACAAGCCAGCAACCACAGGGTCCTGGCAGGCGGTGACGACGGCGTTGCAATGGTCATGCGCTTCGTCCGGCCCAGCGTGACGGTGCATGTCGGCGAAACAGTGGTGTTCGCCAACACCGGCATGGGAGCACCCCACACGGTCACCTTCGGCACCGAACCGGCGAATGTCTTTGCGCCGTCGGGTACGCCGTCCAACTTCACCGGTGGCGACCTCAACTCCGGCATCATTCCGCCGGGCGGGGAGTTCTCGGTGACCTTCAAGACGGCAGGCACGTTCAAGTACATCTGCGCACTCCATGACTTCATGGGCATGGTGGGCCAGGTGCGGGTGGTCGACTGACACCATTGACTGACATCAACTGACGGATGCGCTGGCCCGGCCGAAGCGGAGGCTTCGGCCGGGCCAGCCGCGTTTCAGGCCGTGTGGGAAGTCCCGCCACCTGCAGTCCGGGGAACACCTGGCGCCCCGCCGTCGTTGTTTCCCTTGGTGTGCCCTCCCGGTGCGCCGCCCGCCGACCAAAGGACACCCCTTGACTCCTCGCACCATCGTGATCACCGGCGCCAGCGACGGCATCGGCGCGGCAGCCGCCAGGACGCTGGCCAAGGCAGGGGAGCGGGTGGTCGTCGTCGGCCGGTCTGCGGAGAAGACCCGCGCCCTGGCTGCTGAGATCGGCGCGGACCACCACCTCGCCGACTTCGCCGACCTGGCCCAGGTCCGCGCGCTGGCCGACACCCTGCGCTCCACCTATCCGCACATCGACGTCCTGGCGAACAACGCCGGCGGCATGATGGGCAAGCGCACGCTCACCGTGGACGGCCACGAGCTGACGTTCCAGGTCAACCACCTGGCGCCGTTCCTGCTCACCACCTCCCTGATGGACACGCTGACCGCCAGCCACGCGAAGATCATCAACACCGCCAGCGCCGCGAACTTCTCCGGCAAGGTGGATTTGTTCGACCTCAACGCCGAGCACGGGTACCGCACCTTCCGTGCCTACGGCACCGGCAAGCTGGCCAACATCCTCTTCACGTCCGAGCTGCACCGCCGCTTCCACGACCAGGGAATCACGACGGCGGCCTTCCACCCGGGCGTGGTCCGCACCAACTTCGCGGCGGGTTCCAGCAGCCCGTTCCGGCACTTGTACAAGAGCGTGGCCAACCGCTTCATGCTCAGCCCGGACCAGGGTGCCGACACTATGCTGTGGCTGATCAACGAGACGGCCGGCACCGACTGGATTTCCGGGGCCTACTACGCCAAGCGGGCCCTGGCCAAAGCCAACCGCCAGGCGTATGACGCTGACCTGGCACGAGGGCTGTGGGAGAAGAGCGAGGAGCTGGTCAAAGCCGCCGCCTGACCCGCGGCTCGGGCCGTGGGGCCTACTCGCATCCCACGCCGTCGTGGTCCGCGTCCAGTCCATAGATTTCGCGGCCGATAACCTGCACCGGGACCCGGACGTGGGCCGGTCCATTGCCGCCGCCGCGGCGGCAGGCTTCTCGGTTAAGCGCTTGGACTGGGTGGCTTCGAGCCCGGGGACAGAAATGTACGCCGTACCGGCAATGGGTGTTGCCCTGGGGGTTGCAGTGGCGGATTCTGTGACCGGCCCACTGCGGAACCGGAGATGTCGGCTGACGCAGAAATGCGCCACTTATCAGCGCCCTGGCAGGTCATGGCCCCACGAAGACGGGTGCCATGTCCTGACCTTGGCTGATAAGTGACGCATTGCCGGCGCCGCGGACCTTAGGCCTCGCGGGACGGTCAGTGGCCGGAGTTGTCCGCTCCGCCGCCCTGGACGTTGCCGTTGTGGCTGATGGAGGCCACGGCGCCGGACTGTTCGTCCAGCAGCACCTTGTCGTTGCGCTCGTGGTGGAAGTTGAACATCGCGTCCACGGATCCTGCCGTCGCGTCGGCCGAGGAGTCACCGATCTGGCCGGTGTGCCAGTTGTCCTCGATGAACCGCAGGATGGAGGCCTGGTCCGTCTCGGTGTGGTCCACGAAGTTCTTCTTCGCGTACGGGGAGATGACCACCAGCGGCTGGCGGGGGCCGGGGCCGCACCGGTCGGCGTAGCCCCCTGCCACCGGCACACCGTTCGCTGCGGCATTCAAGCACCATGCGGCGTCGTCGGACCCGGTGGAGGCGTTCTTCGGCTGGGCGGCGACGTGGTCGTACCAGCCGTCGGAGTCGTCATACGCGAGCACGACGGCGGTGTTGTCCCAGTTCTTGGACTGCTGGATCTGGTTGACGGTCTTGGTGATGAAGTTCTGTTCGTCCACCGGATCCGAGTACGCGGCGTGGCCGTCCTGGAACTCGGAGGCCTTCAGGAAGGACACGGCAGGCATATTGTCGCTGTCCACCACCTTGCTGAAGTCGGCGAGGTCGTACTGGTGGTTGGCCTGGCCGTTGTGCCCGATTTCCGCGTCCGAAGCGGGCGGAAGGTGGTGCGGGTTGGCGGTGGAGGCGTAGTACTGGAACGGCTGGTGGTGCGGGGAGTAGTCCACCACGGAGGCGCCGGCGGCGTTGGTGTGCGCGGCCAGGCAGGATGCGGGAGCGCTGCCGGTGGCCGCGGTGGTGGGGGCGAAGCCGCCCTGGAACCAGCCCCAGGATGTTCCCTGGGCGTTGAGCAGGTCGCCGATGTTCCGGCCGGTCATGCCGGCAAGGTTGTTGGCCTTGGTGTGGCTGCTGTTGGAGCAGTCGTCGTAGACAGGGTCGGGGTCGTTGATCACGGTGCCCACGCCGTTGGCGTCCGGCTGGCGGACGGCGCTGCTCCCGGCGGCCGGTGTGGCCACGGGTGCCCCGGCGGCGTTGTATTCCTTGACGCCGTGGGTTTGGCCCGAGATCAGGTTGAGCGCGCCCGGAGTCGAGGGGCCGAAGACGGTGCTGAAGTGGTTGTCGCTCATCGCGTAGTTCTGGGCGTAGTTCCACATTCCGGTGACGGTGTTCCCGTCGTAGTAGTCCATGGTCAGGCCGGGGCGTCCGTACTGGTTGGTCCCGCACGCGTCACGGCTGGTGAACTGGACGAACTTGTCCATCGCGCCGCCGTTGTAGGCGTTCTGTTCGGCTTTGTAGCCGTGGTCCTGGTCGCACGTGACGGCCTGCATCGGGGACAGCCGCGAGGGCTGGACCGAATTGGGGTTCTTCGGTGCCAGCAGTCCTGCATTGGCCAGGGTGTTGATGTCCTTGGGCGTGTCCGTGGACGCGGTGAATTTGGCCGCCGGGGCACCGGAGCCCTGCTGGGTTTCGCCGGGGGTGTTGGCCGCGTTGGGGTAGGTGGCGAAGTAGTGGTCGAACGAAACGTTCTCCTGGAAGAGCACCACGACGTGCTTGATCGGCGTCGCCGTGTCGTTGTGGGTGCCGGCGCTCGCCGGGGCGGCGCCGAAGCCGGCCAGTCCGGCCGTCAGGGCGGTGGCCGCCAGGGCGGCCGCACCGGTGGCGGCGGTGACGCTCTTCCTGGTGAATCTGGGTGCCGGATAAGGCATGGGGTATCCAATCATTCCTGGTGGGTGCACCGCCGCGGCCTGCGGCGGGTGCGGGGGAGTGCTACTTTGCGGGGGCGGCGTCGGCTTCGTAGGTGAGGATTTCGGTGCCGTTGCCCTCATCGCCGTTGTCCGGGGCCACCGTCATGGTCAGGTGCCCGCCGTTGGCGGTCATCTTGAATGGGTTGCGGGTGGCCACGTGCCCGGCGGTGGACCACTGCTGGAACGGGACCTCGCGGGTGACCTCATGGGACTTCAGGTCGATCATTGCCATGCCGCCGAGTTCGTAGGTGGCTGCGGTCCCGCCGGCCGGCGGGGTTTGCGGGAGGTTGGTGACTCCTGCGCAGAGCATTTTGGCGTTGGGGACGTACTGGCAGTCCTGGTAATCGATGAAGTAGTTCGGGTTTTCCCAGGTGGACAATTCCTTGCCCTGCAGGTCCCACTCCGCGAACCGCCGGGAGCCCCAGGTGTTCCCGAGCAGGTGGCCGGTCTGTTTGTCCAGCACGATGCCGCCGAAGTGGTCCTTGACCTCGAACTGCTTGTGGACGTCCAGGGTTTCCGCATCAACCCTGTAGATGATGGCGCTGCTGTCCGGCCGGTATTGAGCTACCGGCACCCAGACGTTGGTGCCATCGAAATCGATGCCGCCGGGGTGGTACATGTCGCCTTCGCCCAGGATGATGTCCTTTTGCAGGTTGCCTGCCTTGTCCATGACGAACAGGTGGCCGATGCCCTTGCCCGGTGTGCGGTCGTAGCCGTCCTGCGGGGCGGGGTACTTGACCGTGGGTTCGAGGATCTGGACGGCGGAGAGGAAGATGTGGTCCTGGCTGTAGGCGATTCCCTCGGTGTGGTACGTGGGGAAGTTCAGTTTCAGCTTGGACGTTTGCTGCCAGGCTGTGGTCCGGCTGATTGAGTCGAAGGCGTCCGCCAGATCGGTGTTTGTTTCGTGGCGGGTCCCGGAAGCGGGGCTGCCGTTGTCCGGGGTGTCCGCTTGTGCGGCCGCTGTACCGGCGGCCGCACAGGCTGCAACGATCAGGGACGCGGCAACGGTGAGGGCGCGCCGCGTGGGAGTGGAGCTCATGGGGCCTCTTAAGGTTGGGGTCTCAACAGGAGCTCTCAAGTTACTAATGGGTAATGAACCGGGCATGGCGCCCCGGTGAACTGCCGTTGGCGCCCGACTGTCCGGTTGGCGCGTTGCCGTCAGGAGGCCACGGAATGCCTCAGCGGTCCTGCCGGGCCAGCGCCTCGCCGATGACTCGTGCACCGTCCGGATACGCGCCCGGGTTGGGGCCGGAAAAGTTCAGCCTGATGAAGGCCCCGGCGGGCTCCGCGGGGAACCACTCGGTGCCGGCGGCGATGATGACGCCGGCATCTTCGCAGTCGCGCGCCAGCCGCGGGAGGTCCGTGCCATGGGGCAGGCGCACCCACAGGTTCAATCCGCCGCGGGGCAGGTTGTCGATGTGTGCTTGCGGGACGTGTTCGCCGATGCTGGTGGCCAGCAGGTCCCGGCGCGACTGGAGCTGCTGGCGGAGGCTGCGCAGGTGTGTGTGCCAGCCGGGCTGCGTGACCACATCCAGGGCTGCGGCCTGGAGGAACCCGCTGACGTACATGGATTCCGCCGCACGCTGGCCGAGGATGCGTTCCCGCGCCGGACCCCGGGCAATAACTGCCGCGATGCGGATGGCAGTGGAGACGCTTTTGGTCAGCGACCGGATGTACACCACATGCCCGGAATCATCCCGGGTGGCCAGTGGCACGGGATCGGAGGTGATGCCGAAGTCGTGCGCCCAATCGTCCTCCACCAGGAACGCGCCGTGCCGGCGGGCCGCGTCCAGGATTTCGCCGCCGCGTCCCGCCGCCCACTGCGTGCCGGTGGGGTTGGCGTAGTTGGGTTGCACATAGAAGGCCCGTGCCCCGGTCTCGGCGAAGGCGCGGTCCACGTCCGCGGGGTCGGGTCCGTCCGGCCCGGCGGGAACCGGCACCAGGCGCACCCCGGTCTGCGCGGCGGCCAGGATGGCGCCCCAGTAGGACGGCGATTCGATAAGCAGCGGCTGACCGGCGCCCACGAGGGCGCGGAAGATGGAGCTGAGGCCGCTCTGGCTGCCCGGCAGCACGATGACGTCATTGGGCGTAGGCGGGGTGACCCCTACCGGTGTGGCCTGCCCCAGCTCGCGGGCGAACCATTGCTGCAGCTCCGGCATGCCCGCGGCGGGCGGGCGCGACAACGCGGCATCCCCGCGGGCAGCACGGGCCAGGGCTGCCCGCACCAGCCGTTCGGGCAGCAGCTCCCGGTCCGGGTACCCCGAATGCAGCCAGATGGCATCGCCGGGAACGTTGCGCATGGTGCTCGACGGCGACGGCAGCGGCGAGGACGGGGACCGCAGCGCTGCGGTCTGCCAGGCATAGTCGGACGGCCGGGCCGTCCTGACCGCGCGGACGAAGGTTCCCACACCGGGGCGGCTTTCAATCAGTTCCTGGGCGGCCAGGGCCTGCAGGGCTTTCTGCACCGTCACGGGGCTTGCCTGGTGTTCGGCCACCAGTTGCCGGGTGGACGGCAGCCGCGCACCGGGAGCCGCACTGCTGATCCACTGACGGAGTGCCGCAGTGATGCGCGAACTGCTATCGTTGTTCATGAAAGAACATAGTAGCGCTACTGTCCTTGAGCGCCCAGCGATACCGCTGGGAATGTCGGCCGGAGTGTGGTGGGGACTCCTCGGCGTGGCAGCGTTTTCCTTCACCGTGCCCTTCACCCGTGTGGCCGTTGCCGGGATCCCGCCACTGTTCATCGGCTCAGGCCGTGCCGTCGTCGCCGCACTCCTCGCCGCCGCAGCGCTTGCCGTGACCCGGCAGCGGCTGCCCCGGCGCGGCACCTGGCTGCGCCTTGCCCTCGTGGCCGGGGGCGTCGTCGCCGGCTTCCCGCTACTGACGTCCTACGCCCTCACCGCGGTTCCCGCAGGGCACGGTGCCGTGGTCATCGCCCTCCTGCCGGCGGCGACGGCGACGGCAGCCGTGCTCCGCACCGGCGAGCGGCCGGCCGCCGCCTTCTGGGTGGTCATGGCGCTTGGCTCGCTGGCGGCGATCGCCTTCGCCTTCCTGCAGTCCGGGGGAGCGGGGCACCTGCAGTGGGCAGACCTGCTGCTGCTGGGTGCGGTGGCCTGCGCCGCCGTCGGATACGCCGAAGGGGGACTGCTGGCCCGCGAACTCGGATCGTGGCAAACCATCGCCTGGGCACTGGTCCTCGCCGCCCCGGCCATGCTGGTCCTGGCGGTTGCCTCCGTCCTCAGCCAGCCGCCGTCGGCCACGCCCGTCCAGTGGGCGGCCTTCGGCTACCTGGCAGTGGTCAGCATGTTCCTGGGATTCGTCGCCTGGTACCGCGGGCTGGCCATCGGGCCAATGGCGCAGGTCAGCCAGATCCAGCTGCTGCAGCCGGTCCTCAGCATTGGCTGGGCGGCGCTGCTGCTGGGGGAGGCGCTCACCTGGACCACCCTTCTGGGCGCCCTTGCCGTCATCCTCTGCGCCGCCGCGGCCGTCCGCGTCCGCCTCAACCGTCCCGCCCGCTAGCCCGAAAAGGAGCGCCCATGTACATTCCCGCCCACTTCGCTGCCGCCCCCGAAACCGTCCACAGCCTGCTGGCAAAGCCCGGCGCAGCCAACCTCATCACCATGACGGACCAGGGCCCACTGGCCACGCTGCTGCCCTTCGCCTTCAACCCCGGCGTGGGGGCGCACGGTTCCCTGCAGGCGCACATGGCGCGGAACAACCCGCAGTGGACCGCCCTGCCCACCGGCGAAGCGCTGGCCATCATCCAGGGCCCCGACGACTACATCTCGCCGTCGTGGTACGCCGCCAAGGCCGAGCACGGCCGGGTGGTGCCCACCTGGAACTACGCCACGCTGCATGTCTACGGCGAATTAGTGATCCATGACGACGCCGGCTGGCTGGCACGGCACGTCCGGCACCTGACCGGCCTGCACGAGGACGGCCGGGAGCATCCCTGGGCCGTGGACGACGCCCCGGAGAAGTTCGTCGCCGGCCAGCTGCGGGCGGTTGTCGGCGTGGAATTGCTGGTCAGCCGGATCGAGGCGAAGGAAAAGATGAGCCAAAACCGGTCCGACGCCGACGCTGAAGGAGTGGCAGCGGGTCTTCGGGCCGAGGGGCGCGAAGCCGGGGCGGCCGCCGTCGAACGCGCCCGCCGAAACTGACGCCTGAGGGCCCTATGCTGCCCGTTCCAGGAGCACCATCACCTCGTAGTGCGTGGTCTGCGGGAACATGTCCAGGACGCGGGCCCGGCGCGCCGTGAAGGACGGAAGGTTCGCCAGGTCGCGGGCCAGTGACTGTGCATTGCAGCTGGAGTACACCACGTGCTGCACGTCCGAGGCTTCCAGCCAGCCGCACAGTTCCGTGCCGATGCCGCGGCGGGGCGGGTTCACAATCACCAGGTCCGGCGACTCATCAGCAGCCAGGGCGAAGGCGGTGGCGTCGCCGGCCTGGAACTCCATTCCCTCCAGGCCTGCCTCCCCGCTGCTGAGCCGGGCGGACACGATTGCCTCGCTGCTGGTTTCAATGCCGGTGACGGTGCGGGCCGGGGCGGCGCAGTGCAGGGCGAAACCGCCCACCCCGCAGTACAGGTCCCAGACGGATGCGGGCGCGAGCTCGTTGACCCACTCGCGGCCCTGCCGGTACAACGCCGCGGCCATCTCGCTGTTGGTCTGGAAGAAGCTCTGCGGGCGCAGGTGCAGGGTGACGTCGTTGACGCGCATGGCTAAGGTTTCCCGGCTGGTCAACAGGATCTCCCGGTCACCTTCCAGGACGGCCTTGTGCTCCGGATGCAGGTTGACCGAGACCACTTTCACCTGGGGAAGCGCCGCCAGCAGTTCCGGCAGGTGTTTGCGGATACGCGGCAGCACCTGTTCGGAGCGCAGGACCAGGCGGAGCATGACCTCGCCGTCGGGGGATTCGGTGATAATGACGTGCTTGAGTTCGCCGGTCCGGCCCGGCACATCGTAGGGCGTCAGGCGGATCCGGCGGATGAAGTTCGCCAGGACCGGGAAGCAGGCCAACAGGCCTGGGGAGCAGACGCCGCACCGGCGCAGGTCCACGCCGTGGCCGTCGGCGTCGAGGATTCCGATGGTGGGGTTCTGGGCCGTCCCGCCGATCACCATCTTGGCCTTGTTGCGGAAGCCTGACTCCCGGCTGGCCACCGGCGGCAGCCATTCCAGTCCGGTGTGGCCCGACAGGAGGCCCTGGCAGTGGCGTTGCTTGCCGGCCAGCTGCTCGCCGTAGGGCATGCCCATGTGGGTGCAGGAACGGCAGGCGCCGGCATCGAAATAGGAGCAGTCCATGACCGGACAAGTTTACCCGCTGCCTTTGGCAGCCTCGAAGTGCACGGACGACGGCGGCACTTGGCTCAGCGCCGCCGTCGTACCTTTATGCGTGGTGACGCGGTGTGCGCCGTGCCATCTGTCCGGTGCTTCCGTCGGGGCCTATGACCGCAGCGAGCACTGCGGCCGGGGAGGCAGCCACGAGGCTGGCTCCTTCTTCTTCTCCCGAGCAGCCGTAGCCCCAGCTTGCGAACACTGCGGGAATGCCATGGATTGTGGCTCCGGCAACGTCGTAGCTGCGGTCGCCCACCATGAGCGGGGCGCGGAGGTCCACCTTTGCAGCCTCCAGCCTGACCAGCGCTTCGGCAATAACATCCGCCTTGCTCCACCTCGCGTCCAGGTCCGACGCACCACAAATGGTGGTGAAGTAGTGGTCCAGCCCAAAACGGCGTGCCATCCGGACGGCCTGGTCTTCGGCTTTGGACGTCGCCACCGCCATCGGTATGCCGGCAAGGCGCAGTTGTTCCAGCATTTCCCGGACGCCCGGGTACGGAACCGACTGGTGCGCGCCGACGTCCGCATAGGCCTGCCGGTAATGGGTGAGGGCCCGGCGGGCGAGGACTTCATCGTGTCCCAGTATCTCCCTAAGGGATTCGAGCATGGGCGGCCCCACCAAGCGGAGCAGCCCTGCAGGCGCTGGAACCGGCGCCCCGACGGCAGCCAAGGCGAGGGCGGCACTGGCCGTGACACCCGGTGCCGAATCGAGCAGCGTCCCGTCCATGTCGAACAGCACGCAACCGAAGGCTGCCGTGCGTTGGAGGCTCTGGTGCCGAAGTATCATCTCTTTGTGCTTTCATTCTGGAGCCGGGCCGACTCGTGTCTGCTGTTGGGAGTTCATACGGTGAAGGGTGGACATGGATCGGGCTAGTCTTGACCGGATCGATCAGAGCATCCTGGCGGAACTGACGCGCAACGCCCGCATCAGTCATGCGGAACTTGCAGCGAAGGTCATGCTCTCCCGCAATGCCGTCCGGCAACGGATCGACCGAATGGAACGGCAGGGCTACATCCAGGGCTATACCGTGGTGGCCGGCGCTCCGGGACAGGGCACAGTTTCGGCCTTCCTGATGGTCTACCGGAAGGACAGGGTTCGCGGGGCCGACGTTATTGCGGTGCTGCAGTCGATCCCGGAGGTGGTTCTGTGCGATGTAGTCAGTGGCGACTTTGACCTCCTGGTGCGCGTTGAAGCGCGTTCGCTTGAACGGATCCAGGAGATCTGGGAGCAGATTGCGGCCACACCCGGCGTAACGGACACGGTAACGGCAATGACCCTGTCCAATTATGTCCGGCGCGGCGCAGGAGTGCTGCCGGCCTAGCCAACGGAACCGGGCATCCGGGTGCCACCTCCCGCCATGGCCGCATCCACCACGGACTTGGCTGACACAAGGTCCATCAGTTGCTTCCCGGCCACGATGTCCACCACGGCTTCCCCGCTCCGGAGGGCCTCCTTTGCCACCGCCGCAGCGGCCGCGTATCCGATGCTCGGTACCAAGGCTGTCGCGACGCCGGCAGATGCCTCGGTGCGAGTCCGAAGCATCTGGCTGTTGGCTTCGATTCCATCGATGCAGAGGGTGCGGAGGCTCGCAGCACCCGCTCCCAGCCAGCCAATGGACTGCAGCAGGACATGGGCCATCACGGGCTCGAAGGCGTTGAGTTGCAACTGCCCGTTGTCCGCGGCCATTGTCACCGTGGTGTCCGCTCCGGCCACGGCAAAGGCGATCTGGTTGACGGCCTCCGGAATGACCGGATTCACCTTGCCGGGCATGATGGAAGAACCGGCCTGGCGCGCCGGCAGGGATATTTCGCCGAGCCCGTTTTGCGGCCCGCTCGCCAGCAACCGCAGATCGCTGCAGATCTTTGAGAGTCGTATCGCGGCGCGTTTCAGCATTCCGGATAAGTGCATGAAGGCGCCCACGTCCCATGTGGCCTGGAACAGATCGTCGGCGGCACGGACCGGAAGGCCGGAGATCTCCGCGAGGGCGGCCAAAGCCCGCCGCTGGAATCCGTCTTCGGCCGTGATGCCGGTCCCCACAGCCGTCCCGCCGAGGTTGCATTCGAGCATCAGGTCAACGGCTTCCAGGATGCGGGCGCAGTCTTCCCGGACAGTGTTGCCGAAGGCTCGGAACTCCTGCCCCAGCGTCATGGGGACGGCGTCCTGCAGTTGGGTGCGCCCAATCTTCACCACGCCGCTGAACTGGGTTCCCTTGGCCATGGCCGCGGACGCAAGCTGTTCCAGTTCCTCGGCCAGTTCCAGCGCACCGGCGGCCAGCGCCAGCCGGAGGGCCGTGGGATAGGTGTCATTGGTTGACTGGCACTTGTTGACGTGGTCAATCGGATGCAGGTGCCCGTAGTCACCGCGGCCGTGGCCCAACTTCTCCAGCGCCAGGTTGGCGATGACCTCGTTCGCATCCATATTGGTGCTGGTGCCGGCCCCACCTTGGATGACGTCCACGCAGAACTGCCCGTGATGCTTTCCGGCCAGGATCTCCTGGCACGCCTGCCGGATTGCACGGACCTTGTCCTGTGAGAGCACGCCGAGTTCTCCGTTGGCGCGGGCATCAGCGCTCTTGACCATCGCCAGTGCCCGGACAAGGTGCGGATGGGCGGATACGGGGATGCCGCTGATGGCGAAGTTTTGCAGGGCCCGCGCGGTGTGGGCTCCCCAATAGGCGGACGCCGGAACGGCGATGGGCCCTAGTGTGTCCGTCTCGATGCGATATTCCATGGTTTCTTTCGCAGGGAAGAATCTTGTGGTTGTTGGGAACGGCGGGTGCACTCCGTCATGGGCGCTTGATGCAGACAACCTTGGGCTGGGTCATCTCCTCGTAGGCGAAACGCACGCCTTCGCGGCCCACGCTGCCGTACTTGGATCCCCCGAACGGCATGCCGTCGAAGCGGTAGTCGGACGAGTCGTTGACCATGACGCCGCCCGCCTCGAGGCGGGACGCCGCCTGCAGCGCTGTTTCCAGCGACCGCGTGAAGATTCCGGCGTGGAGGCTGAAGTCCACGGCGTTGGCCATCTCCAGCGCCTCGTCAAGGGTTGAAAACGGCTGGAGCATGGCCACCGGCCCGAAAACCTCCTCCATCCACAGCCGGCTGGACGGGCTGACTTTCTCCAGGACCGTGGGCTGGAAGACGTTGCCAATCCTGGTGTTTCCCGCGAGGACGGCAGCCCCGGCGGCGACGGCCGTTCCTATCTTTGCCGTGAGCTGATCCACGGCTGCGCCAGTGATCATCGGCCCCATGTCGGTTGCTTCGTCGTCCGGGTCACCGGATACGAGGTGCGCCGTCGCATGCAGGAAGTCGCGGCGGAAATCCTGGTAGCGGGATTCGGCGACAAGGATGCGCTGCACACCCACGCAGTTCTGGCCTGCCGCCCAAAAAGCGCCCGAGACGCAGGCCTCCACGGCAGCGTCGATGTCCGCGTCATCCATGATGATCACCGGGGCATTCCCACCAAGATCCATGGAGAGCTTCTTCAGGCCTGCGGTCCTGGCGATGGCTTCGCCGGTGGAAAAACCGCCGGTGAAGGACACCATGCGGATCCCGCGGTTTGCCACGATCGCCTCCGCAACGCCCCTGTCCCCGTGGACCACCGTAAGCACCCCGGGCGGCAGGCCGGCTTCGGAAAGGACCTCCGCCAGCAGTTCCGCGCACAAAGGCGTCAGGGCGGATGGCTTGAGGATGACGGCGTTTCCTCCCGCGATGGCGGGCCCTACTTTGTGCACTACCAGGTTCAGGGGATCGTTGTAGGGCGTTATGGCCGCGATGATCCCCAGGGGTTCGCGGGAGAACCAACCCGTGCGGTCCTCCGAGCCCTCATAGGAATCGAAAGGTATGGTCTCGCCGGCGTTGCGGCGGGCCTCAGCCGCGGAGAGGCGCAGGGTGTTGACTGCGCGCAACACCTCCTTGCGTGCCTGGCGGATGGTTTTTCCGCTTTCGGCTGTGATGGTGCGGGCAAATTGCGTGCGCCGTTCCTCGATCTTCGAGGCGGCGCTGTCCAGGATTCTTCCCCGGGCATGGCGGGACATCGCCCGCGCCTGCCTCGCTCCGGCCCGGGCCGACGCGACGATCGCGTCCACGGATTCCGGTTGGGCCATGGCGACTGTCCCCACCACCCGGCCATCGTAGGGGCTCACAACGTCGCGGAAGACGGCTGATTCGGCGCCAAGGGGTGCAATCACCGATTCACGCATCTGCAGCCACCTGGTTCCGTGCACCGTGCATGGCGATGATGTCCGACAGGAGGGCGAACGCAGTCTCCACCCGTCCGGCTCCTGGCCCTGAAACGGTCACTGGACCGAGGAGGTTGGTATTGAACGAGACGGCGTTATTTGCGCCGGACACTCCCGCGAGGCCGTGGTCCAGGGGGAGGGCCGCGGGGGATACCGAGGCGCTGACGGTTCCGTCCGGGTTCCTCCGTGCTGAGCCCACGAGTTTCCAGCGGCGGCCCTCGTTCCTTGCGTTGCTGAGGTCCTCCGGGGTCAGGGACGAGATACCTTGGCGCTCAACGTCCGCCAGCCGAAGGTCCGCGCCGAGCAGTTCGTTGGCCAGGATCAGGACCTTGAGCTGGACGTCATAGCCGTCGATGTCGGCCGTGGGATCCGCCTCGGCATACCCGCGCTCCTGGGCTTCCCGGACCGACTCCTCGAACCCGAGGCCTTCTTCCATCCGGCCCAGGACATAGTTGCTGGTGCCGTTGAGGATGCCCTCGAACCCGTTAAGGGCCAGACCGGGAAACAGTTGTTTGGCGAAGCGGATGACGGGGGTCCCGCTCATGACCGCGCCTTCGAATTCGAAATGCAACCCGTTCCGCTGTGCAAGTCCGGTGAGTTCGGCACCGTGCAGGGCGACAGGGCCCTTGTTGGTGGTGCAGACACTCTTCCCCGATTCGAGGGCCCACCGCACATGCGAAGCGGCCGGCTCCCCGGTTGCGGGGTTGGTGAAGGTCGCCTCGCAAATGATGTCGGCGGAACACGTCCTGATGACGCGCTCGTTGTCCGGGTCCGCGGATCCTCCGTGCGCTGCGAAGGTCTCCTCCGCCGGGTTTATCCGCAGGGCCATGTCCATGTCGATTCCGCCGTCCCGGACCAGGGAACCGAGCCGAAGGTCCGTGATGGCCACAACCCGCAGGCCGAAGCCCAATTCACGGTTGAGGTCATCGCCCCGGTTTGCGATCAGTTCGGCCAGCGTTCGGTTGACGCCGCCGAACCCGATCAATGCGATGTCGTAGGTGGTCATGGTGCTCCTTTGATGTGGTGGTTTGGTGTTCCCATCGTGGCCCAGGCCGCTGTCCGTCGGGACATGTCCAAACGCACTATCGGGCGGCCATATCGACCATTGGAGAACCACATCGACATCCGGCGTAATTGCGGATGCGTGCAACATTCGCAATTTCATATGATTTTGATGACTAAAACTTCCTTTTCGTGTTACTTTCGTCACTGTCGACGCGCTAACAGCTCCTCTCGGACGGGCCATCCGACCGCGGCCGTCCTTCCTTCCTACCGTTCCCCACTGGAGGCATCTCTTGGAATCTTCGACCCCCCTAACCCTCAAGCCGGAGCCGGGTGCACCGCCGGCCACAGAGTCGGGCCTGCGCCGCTCCATGGGACCCCGGCACCTGGTCATGATCGCCATGGGCGGCGTGATCGGTTCCGGCCTGTTCCTCAGCTCGGGATACACCATTTCCCAGGCCGGCCCCCTGGGCGCCGTGCTTGCCTACCTCGTGGGCGCCTTCGTGGTCTATTTGGTGATGGCCTGCCTGGGTGAGCTCGCCATTGCGTACCCGGTGTCCGGCGCTTTCCATATCTATGCTGCGCGGTCCATCGGTCCCGCCACCGGATTCGCCACAGCCTGGCTCTACTGGTTGTGCTGGGCCGTTGCCATCGGATCCGAGTTCACCGCCTCGGGCTTGCTGATGCAGCGGTGGTTCCCCGGCGTTGACGTGTGGGTTTGGTGCCTCGTGTTCGCCGCTACGCTGTTCGGACTCAACGCGGTGTCGTCCAAGTTCTTCGGTGAGTCGGAATTCTGGTTTGCCATCATCAAGGTAGGCGCCATCATTGCGCTCATCGTCCTTGGCGGGGCGGCCCTTCTGGGCTTCCATCCGCTGAGCGCATCCGGCGCCCATCCTTTCCTGTTCGAGAATTTCAACACCGACGGCGGGCTGTTTCCCAACGGGTTTACCGGCGTCCTCGTGACCGCGCTCGCAGTCTTTTACGCCTTCTCCGGCTCCGAGCTGATTGGTGTGGCGGCGGGCGAGACGAAGGACCCCGCCACCAGCATCCCCAAGGCGATGCGGAGTACGGTTATCCGCCTCCTGGTGTTCTTCGTGGGTGCCATCGCTGTCATTGCGGCCACCATTCCGTACCAGGAAGTTGGGCTCGACGAGAGCCCCTTCGTTACCGTGTTCACGGCGACCGGTGTCCCGTTCGCCGCAGACCTGATGAACTTCGTCATCATTACGGCGCTGTTGTCTGCCGGCAACAGCGGCTTGTTCTCATGCGCCAGGATGCTCTATTCCCTCGCCGACGAAGGCCACGCACCGCAGGCACTGAAGCGGTTGACGGGGCGCGGCATTCCCATGATCGCACTCTCGGTGAGCATGCTCGGCGGCCTGGCCTCACTCATCAGCAGCGTGGTCGCCCCGGAGTCGGTTTACCTGGCGCTCGTCTCGGTTGCGGGCTTCGCCGTGGTGGGGGTGTGGATGTCCATCACAGCCTCGCATTTCTTCCATCGACGGTCTTTCGTCCGGAACGGCGGCGACGTTTCCACGTTGCCATACCGTGCCCCGCTCTTCCCGGTGGTACCGGTCCTGGCGTTTTCCCTCTGCGTACTTTCCCTCGTCGGCATCGCTTTGGACCCGGCCCAAGTCGCGGCGCTGTACTTTGGTGTTCCTTTCGTGGCCGTCTGCTACGGCTATTTCCACTTCAGGTACGGACGGAAGTCCCGGGCTGACAGGGCAGACTAGCGCAAAAGGTCGTATTGGGGCCTGATGAGGACAGCTGAACCACCAGCACCGGGCCCCGCCTGTTGGGCGGGGCCCGGTGCGCTTTGGGGCCGTGAAAGCCAAGCCCGTGTGAGGATAGGGTGGTTGCCGGTCGGAAGGAGCAGTAAGCGTGGATAACTCCCCTGAGGCGTCATCCCTGGCGCAGGGGCTGCGGATCGTGCGCCTGGTGGTTGACCGGGAAAAGGCCGGCAAGCAGCTCTTAGGCGTCTCGCAACTGGCCGCCGAACTGGATATGGACCAGAGCCGCGTCTCCCGCCTGACTCAGGAGCTCTGCGACCTTGGCCTGCTGGAGCGGCGCGAGCGGGGCCCGTTCCGGGTGGGAAGCGGCTTCTTCAGCCTTGCCGCCACACTTAACACCGGTTGGGTACGGGACGCGGGAGCGGAACTCGAGACCCTGGTGGCCTCCACGGGGCTGCGTGCCCGGGTATCCGTCCGTGACGGTTACCGGGCCATCCTGCTGCTGGCGTCCAGCAACGATTCGCAGGCCGGCAGCTTCGTCCAGCCCGGCATGGTCACCCCCGTCTGGTGCACGGGAGCGGGGCGGGCCCTGCTGTGGGACCATAGGCGGCGAGGTTTTGAGGCGTTGCTTGCCGACGTGAACTTCGTAGGGGTCGGAGGCCCCGGAGCCCCGCATTCCAGCGCGGAGGCCTGGGAGCTGATGGCCAGGGACAAGCCCAAGGGTTACGTCGTAGCGGCCGAAGAGTTCGAGCACGGCATCACTGAAGTGGCCGTACCCATCCGCGATCCGGAGGGCGGCATCCTGGCGTCGCTCAGTGTGCTGGGTGGCCGTGCCGATGTTGACGGCCGGGCCGGGGAAGTGGCGGATATCCTCGCCGGGGCCGCAGACAGGCTCGGATCCGGCCGTCTCCCCGTGCCCCGGTAATGCCGTCCGCAGGGCCTACGGATGGTCGTTCGGCGAATGCCCTCCGAGCATGGCTTCAAGCCATTCACCTTCGCTTCGGAGCGCCTTTGCATGTTCGGCTTGCCTGGGTTCGATGCGGCTTTTCAGCCCAACCACCTGGAGCGCGGCCACGACTCCACCCCTGAAATCCCTCACGGGCACGGCCAGGGAGTAGAGACCCGGTTCGGCTTCCTCGTCGACGACTGAATAACCGCGCAGACGTGCCATCCTTAGGCGCTCCAGGAATTCCTCAACGTTGGCCGGAGTGTTGGGGCCGTGCTGTTGGAAAGTTACGCCCGCGAAGATCGTACGGACTGCGTCATCGGAGGTTTCCCAAAAGAGCGCCTGCCCGGCGTCACTGCAGTAGGCAGGGTAGGGCCGGCCCAGCCAGGACCCCACCATTCTGCTGCTGGCGGGGATGCTTTCCCCCACAGTCACAGTGCTGTTGCCGCTGAGAACCCCCAGGAAACACCCCTCGTCGGTCTGGCCCGCAAGGTGGTCCAGCGCGGCCGCCCCGTCCGAATGCAGCCGACGGCGGGTCAGCAGATGGGCGTCCGTCAAGACACTCCAGTCCAAGGCAAAAGTGCGCTGTGGCGTCCGCTGCAGGAAACCCTCCTGCTCCGCTGTCCGCAGGCTCCTGGAGACCTGGCTGCGGTCCTTGCCGAGGTCTGCGGCGATCTCGGCCACCGTGCCGCCGGGGAGGCCGCGCGCGTGGCGCTCCCCGGCCGCCAGGACTGCCATGATTCCCCGCCCCATGCTTGTTGTCCTCAACATGGTCCGAGTCTAGATGACCCTTTGTGGCGGTCAGGAGATGGCGAAGACGCGGGCGGGAAAGCCGCTGCCTTCGCGTGGCTTTGCCCAGCTGGCCACCACCACGGCCCCGGACTCCGGGAGCCCGGCCAGGTCCGCCAACAGCTCTATCTGCCAGCGGTCCTGGGCGAGGATATAGGTTTCCAGGGCGAAGTCTCCCCGGGACGTTGCCAACCCCGGGTCCGTATCCGTCTGCTCGTGCCCGACAGCCGAGACCGAACGTTCCTCGATCAGGAAGGAAAGCACCTCCCGGGACCAGCCCGGTGTATGGCTCACGCCGTCTGCATCCCTGTTGGCCATGGCCTCCCCGTCCGGCCACCGCCGGCTCCAGCCGGTCCTCAGGGCGACGAAGGATTCTGCGGGTATGGTTCCGTTCCGGTCCTCCCACGCCCGCACATCCTCCAAGGCAGGGGTGGCGTCAGGATCTTCCTCAACGCGCCGGGTGATGTCCAGCACCACAAGGGGCAGGATCATGTCCTGGACCGGAATCCGGTCGAGGGTGCGGCCCCCGCGGATGAAGTGGGACGGGGGGTCCACATGCGTTCCCCATTGCCCCACGATCGAATACCGGTGGGCCGTGAATCCGTCGCCTTTTTCAAGATCGAAAAGCGCTTCCCGGCTTTCGTCCGGAAAAGCGGCGAAACGGGGCTGGCCCGGGTGGAAGGCGTGGGTGAGGTCCGTAAACGTCCTGCCTGCCAGCGCGGACTGCAGTGCCGGCCAAGCGGCGGTGGTGGTGAGGGTCATGATGCCGCCTTTGAAGGAGTTTTGCGGTGCAGTCCTCCGGCAACGCTGAGTGGGCCGGTCACCTCGATGACGGGCAGTTCCCACGGGTGGATGGCCACAAGTTCCTGCATGGCACGCTCCAGGACGGAATCGTCCAAGGCGGAATCAAAATAGGTGGTGAAGACGAACGTAGGCGAAAGCGTTTGCTCGCCTACCCGGCCGAGGGTGGGCGTCGCCCCCTCGCCGCAGGAGAATCCCTCGAACCCGATTCCGGATTCGAAGACGTGCTTGTAGTTTCCGAAATCACCAAGGTCGGGAAACTGTTCAACGGCCTTCAGGAGTTTTGCCAGCCCTGGATCCTGCTGGACCGCGTCAGCGTTTCCGGCTGCGATGCGGCTGAAGGTTTCGGCGCTGATGGGCCAATGGACCCGCAGCTTACGGACGCTGTTCAGGTGCACACTCACGAAATTCTCCTCTGGGGTGGTCATCAATGCAGTCATGGTGACACAGAGTGATATTCATTACAAGCATGTAAACTTGTCTATAATGAGTAAAACCGCATAAATCGACCGGAGTTGCGATGCCTCACCGTCTTTCCCTTGCCACCTCGCTTGAAGGCAGGACCCTAGTCTCCGATGGCGCCCTCGCCACCGAACTTGAAGCGCGCGGCTGCGACCTGAACGATCCGCTGTGGTCCGCCAAGGTCCTCCTGGAGCAACCCGAACTCATCAGGGACGTGCACCGGGACTACTTCGCCGCCGGGGCGAACATCGCAACCACCGCCAGCTACCAGGCCACGCCGCAAGGATTTGCTGCCCGGGGGATCGGCCGGCAGGAGGCCTTGGACCTTGTTGGTTTGTCGGTCCGGCTCGCGGAGGAGGCCCGGCGGGAGCACCTGGCGGACCACCCTGACGCCCGTCCGCTGCTCATCGCTGGATCGGTGGGTCCGTACAGCGCCTACCTCGCAGATGGGTCTGAGTACCGCGGAGATTACGTCCTCAGCCCTGCGGAATTCCGTGCGTTCCACGGACCCCGCATCAACGCCCTGGTTCAGTCCGGCGTCGACGTCCTGGCCTGTGAAACGCTGCCCTCCTTCGCCGAGGCGGAGGCCTTGCTGGCGCTCACTGCGGAAGCCGGCGTCGAGTCCTGGTTTTCCTTTACGCTGCGCGACGGCGCCAGTATCAGCGACGGCACACCCCTGACGGACGTGGCCAGGCTTCTCGATATGCACCCTCACGTTGCCGCACTCGGGGTCAATTGCGTGCCCCTGCACCTGGTGGCTCCGGCACTCGCAGCCTTGCGGCAGTACACGGACAAGCCCCTGCTGGCTTACCCGAATTCCGGCGAAACGTACCACGCGGACACCAAGACGTGGGGTGCGCCCGGAATCGGCGGGACGCCGGACGGGGCACCACAGGACCTCGCCGGCGGAGTCCCTGCCTGGCGCGAAGAGGGTGCCCGGATCATCGGGGGTTGTTGCCGGACAACTCCGGGTGACATCGCCGCCGTCGCCGCTTTGTAGTCGGCCGGGCACGGTCCACTCGCCCGCGCCCGGCCGGGGAACACCACACCCTCCCCGCATGTTAAACCCTGTGGAGAGACCAATCATGGACAGCAGAACGTACCAAGCACTCGTTGTACCGGCCAACAACGCCGAGCCCATCCGCATGGAGCAGGTGGGAGCGGAGCCGCAGGCCCTGGAATCCCTGGTGGACGGGCCCCTTGAATCCGTGATCCGCGGCGACTGGCACGTGTACCTGAACGCCGAAAGCGTGGCCATGCTGCTGCCGGTGAATTTCCGTGCAGGCCAGCTCATGCACGAATGCGGCCTGGACCTGGACGGGATCCGCGGCACCGCCGTCTTCCTCGGCCGCGGCGAACACGGAACCGAAGCGGACGTACCGGAACACCTGCCCCGGCTCGCGGAGGAGCTGTTCGGGGCACGGCTGGCGGCATGACCTAGCCGGCGCGGACTCCGTACGTGCTGAGCACGTTCCCCTTGCTGGTCCGGGACTGCTCCTGCAGCTCCAGGCGGGTCAACGGGTCGCCGTCCTCAAACAGGCGGCGGCCGGTGCCCGCAATGACCGGGTGGGTCATCAGTTGAAGCGAATCCAGCAGCCCGGCAAACAGCAGCTGCCGCACCACGGAGATGCTGCCGCACACGGCGATCTCACCGCCTTCGCGCTCCTTCAGGGCCGCCACGAAGTTCTCGAGCGGTGCATCCATCAGCCGGGAGTTCTCCCACTCCAGCGGCCCCGCCAGTGTCCGCGACGCCACGTACTTCTCCACGGGGTTGATGAAGGCGGCAAAGTCCTGGTCGGCGGAGGCGTTGGGCCAGTAGCCCGCCCACTCCTGGTAGCTGACACGGCCCAGCACCACCGTGTCCACGGTGTTCATCATCCGGGTCAGCCCGTGGCCGAGTTCCTCATCGAAGCTGTCGAACTGGAACTTGAATGGTTCTGACACCACCCCGTCGACTGAGTGGAACAGGCCGGCAGTGACTTTGCGCATGGGTCCTCCATTGATCGAGTGGTCAGCCCTACGCTATGTGTCCGGAGGCGCCGGGCGGAAGGGTTCTGCAGGGCTTCTTCGGCCCGGAAATCCGTACGACGCCGGGCGGCCGGGTTAGTTTGGTCACTCGCCGTGGCGTCTTGCGCAGTTTCGCACGGGCCGGGCCCCATACTTGTCTTGAACGGCCTTTGCCGTCCCCGGGCCAGGCAGGAGGAAGTGCATGGAAACCCTGAAGAAAATCGTGACCAACCAGTATTTTCCTGCCGGATCCGTGCTGGCGGCCGTGCTGCTCTTCTGGGTGGTGGGATTGCTCGGCGGGCTGTCGCTGCTGAACAACAACCAGCCGCCGCTGACCACCCTGACCTGGCTGCTGTTCGTCTACTCCGCTGCAGTCCTCAGCCCCGTCGCCGGACTGGTGGCCGGCATCGACCTGGTCCGCCGCTGGCGCCGCAACCGCGCCGCCGCTCCTGAAGCCCGCACGGAATTCGAGGCGGAGACCTTCAGCGGTGAGGCACCGTCGGAATCCACTACTGCGCCCTCCGCCGTGCCTGCGGGCCCAGCGGAGGCAGATGCCGTGACGCCTTCTCCCGCTGCGGCGCAAGCCTCACGCCCTCCTCTGCCCGCGAAGAAGCCGCGGCAATCCGGCCGGGAAGCGGCCTAGGCCTTCCCGCCCTAACGTCCTTTCAAAGCATTGAGCGCCTCTTCGGCGTGATGCAGGGCCGGTATCAGCCGGTCGCCCGGCTCCGGCAATGAGAACAGGTAGCCCTGAAGGGAGTCGCAGTCCAGGGCGGTCAGATAGTCTGCTTGCGCCGCCGTCTCGATCCCTTCCGCGGTGACGGTCAGGCCCAGGCTGTGGGCCATGTTGATCATGGAGCTGAGGATCGGCAGCCGCTCGTTTCCGGTGCGCACCATTGAGACAAAGGTTTTGTCGATCTTGACCGTGTCCACGGGCAGGTCCTGCAGCCGGCCAAGCGAGGAATACCCAGTGCCGAAGTCGTCCAGCGCCACCCGGGCGCCGGCGGCGCGCAGGGTTCCCAGCTGGTCGATCAGGTCGCCGTCCGCGTCGAAGAAGACACTTTCGGTGACTTCCAGGACAAGCTGGTAGGGGGCCACCCCGCTGGCTTCCGCGAGCCTGAGGACCGTCCCGGCAAAGTCCCGCTCCTGCAGTTGGACCCCGGAGACGTTCACGGCGAGCGACCGGGACGGATCCTCGCTCAGCCAGCGCGCCAGCTGCACCATGCCGCTGGCCATCACCTCTGCTCCGATCTCGTTGATCAGGCCGGTGCGCTCGGCGAGCGGAATGAAGATCGACGGCGGCACCCGTTCACCGCCGCGGTCCCACCGGGCCAGCGCCTCCAGCTGGACTACCTGCCCCATGCGGTGCGAAACGATCGGTTGGAAATCGACCGTGATCTCGCCGCGCGGAACCGCCAATTGCAGGCCGCTTTCCATGTGCGTCCGCTGCACCAGCGCCTGCATCATGTCCGGGTGGAAGCGCAGGAAACGGTTCTTGCCCGCAGCCTTGGCCGCGTACATGGCGATGTCCGCGTGCCTGAGCAGTTCGGAGGGACCCACGCTGTCCTGCCCCAGGGAGGCAAGCCCCAGGCTCAGGCTCGGACGCAGGACGGTGCCACCGATGGTCACCGGCACATGCAGGCAGCGCACAATGCACGCCGCGATCTCGTCGGGGTCGGGGCAGGCCGTCAGGAGCACCACGAATTCGTCGCCGCCAAGGCGTGCCACCACGTCCGCCGTGGGTGTACAGCCGCGGAGCCGGCGCGCCACCTCCACCAGCATGTCGTCGCCGGCCTGGTGGCCAAGGATGTCATTGACCTCCTTGAAGTCGTCCAGGTCAAGGAGCAGGACGTCGACCGTCTTCAGCCGTGGCTCCGCCAGCGAGTTGGCCAAGGCCTCGTTGAACACCGCCCGGTTGGCGAGCCCGGTCAGCGGGTCCTGGAAAGCCATGGCCCGTAGCTTCTCGGCCTGTTCCGCGAGGTCCTTCAACGCCTGGTGCACCTGTTCCTGTGCCTTCCGCCGGGGCGTCGCATCCCGGAAACTCCACACCCGGCCTACGATCTTCTCACCCACCCGTTGCGGGCGTGAGTACCGTTCAAAGGTCCGCCCGTCGAGCAACTCGACGACGTCGTGGCTTTCGGCAGACGGGTCCTTCTGGACCTCGTTCAGCCGGGCCGTGAAGGAAACAGGGTCGGCCACCTGGGCCATCACCACCCGGACCGCAGGCTCCTCGCTGTCCGCTTCCAACAAGGCGGGCGGGATGCCCCACATGGTGAGGAACTGCTCGTTGAATCCGGCCACACTGCCATCAACGCCCATCACCAGGATTCCGTCCGCCGTGGATTCCAGGGTGGCCGTGAGCAGTGACATGGCTTCGCGAAGGCTTTCGTTGGTGGCTTGGCGGTGTGCTGTGCCCCGGGCGGAGAGCAGGAGGCGTGCTCCGGCAGGGCCGGTGTCCCCGGCAGGAATGAGGGCGGGATCGGACCGCGGCCCGGCGGGGAGGACCGCAGCGGCAACCTCCAGGGGGAACTCGGATCCATCGCTGCGGAGGCCCGCGATCTCACGCGGCGGCTGCGGTTGGTCGGGGTGGGCCAGGAGCTGCCGGAACAGGTTCGCCACCTCACCGCGGAATCCTTCGGCGATCAGGGGCCGGTGGTCCAGGCCGGCAAACGCGTCCTGGGGCAACCCAAAGAGCCGGGCCGCAGCGGCGTTGGCGCAGAGAACCATGCCGTCGGCGTCCAGTGCCAGGAGGGCGTCCGGACTGGCATTCATGGCCGCGCCAAAAATTTGTAATGCCACATCATTGCCACGGCCCGAAATACCGGTCATAACACCACCCCTTGGCCATCATAAAGGGCAGATCCCCAAATTGGGCGGCTCACCGGCAAAGCTGTTGGGCGGGTTTCCTTTTTGCGGATGCGTTCTTCGGGAACGTGAAAAGGCGCCGGTCTCCTGCGCAGAGTCCGGCGCCTTTTTACTGATGGTAAAGACGGTGGTGCGGCTATGCCCTGCGGCCGCTGCGGTTGGTGATTGCTCCGTAGACCAGCAGCACGATGATCGAGCCGAGGATCGCCAGCAGCCATGTCCGCAGGTCGAAGAATTCGGCCAGTCCGCCGCCGAAAATCAGCGATCCGATCCAGCCGCCCAGGATGGCCCCCACAACTCCGAGAACCAGGGTTACCACCCAGCCGCCGCCTTGGCGGCCCGGAAGGATGGCCTTGGCAATAGCGCCGGCGATCAGGCCCAAAATGAGAAATCCGAGAATGCCCATGTTGTCACTCCTTGTCAGTAAGTTGTGCCGGGCCCCCATTTCCGGTTCCCTTATTCAATCAGCAGGCTTATTTGTTAGGCAAGGCTTTGAATATCACAGGATGGCTGTCACTTAAGGCGGAACTGGCCACCGTAGTCCACCCTGGTGAACCAGGGGCCGGGGATAGGATTTGGATGTCCCGCAACTGACGAAGGAGCCCAGGCATGCCAAGCCAGACCGCCAGGCCGCGTGCCGTGTTCCTCGACATCGACGGTACGTATGCGGACCACGGCCTGGCCCCGGATGCCCATGTGGACGCGGTCCGGACCGCCCGCGGGCTGGGCCATCTGGTGTTCGTCTGCACCGGGCGCCCGCTGTCCATGGTGCCCGGCCACATCCTGGACGCCGGCTTCGACGGGACCATCACCGGGGCCGGTGCCAGGGTGGAAGTCAACGGTGAGGTCCTTCGGGACCAGCGCTTTGAGCCGGACCTGGCGGCGCTCATCGTGGAAACCCTCGATGCCCACGGGTCCGCCTACATCCTGGAAGCACCCGAGGCCCTGCACGGCCGCACCGGCGTGGACCGGCGGCTGAGGGAGGTCCTGGGGCCCATCTTCGCCGGCCGCCCCCGGCACGATGGAATCCTCAGCACCGACGTTGATCCGCTGGAGGACATCCTGGGGCCGATGCAGTACAGCGACGACCTCCGCAGCACCTCCTATGCCAAGATCTCGGTCTTCGATTCGACGGTCCCGCTGAGGCGGCTGATGGATAAGCTCGGTCCCGGCGTCGGGCTGATCCCCAGTTCGCTCTCGGCTCTGGGAGACCGCGCGGGGGAGATCTTCATGGCGGGCACGCACAAAGCGGTGGGCATCCAGGTGGTGGAGGCCCGGCTTGGCCTCCACCGGGCGGACATTGTTGCCATCGGTGACAGTGCCAACGATATTGAAATGCTCGAATACGCCGGGGTGGGCATTGCCGTCGAAGGCGGCCACCCGGCAGTCCTCGCCGTGGCCGACAGGACCACCGCCGGACCGGCAGGGGCAGGTGTCGCGTTGGCGTTCGCCGATCTGGGGCTCCTGGGCTGAACCTCAGCCGGCCGCAGCTGCGGCCATGACCGCGGCGGACGTTCCAAGCCCCCGCACGGTCCAGCCGTCTGCCTGCCATGCCGCGGCGTCCAGCACGTTCCGCGCGTCCAGGACCGCCCGGCGTCGGACCAGCCTGCCGGTGGCGGCAGGGCAAAGCTGCCGGTACTCGTCCCATTCGGTCAGCAGCAGCACCAGTTCGGCGTCCTGGAGTGCCCGCCTGGTGGACACCTCGAACCGGAGCCCGGGGTAGCGGCGCCACGCGTGGTTCACCGCCTTGGGGTCCGTCACGGTAACGTGCGCGCCGGCGGCGGCCAGCCGGTCCGCCACGTCCAGGGCGGGGGAGTCGCGGATGTCATCCGTGTCCGGCTTGAAGGAGGCTCCGAGCACTGTGATGGAACGCCCTGCCAGCGAGCCTCCGCACATAGCCGCTGCCAGGCCCACCGTGCGCGCCCGTTGGTCCAGGTTCACCGAGTCGACCAGGCCCATCCAATCCTCCACGGCAGGGACGCCCAGCGCCGCGGCCTGGGTCCGGAAACTGCGGATGTCCTTGGGAAGGCAGCCTCCGCCGAAGCCCAGGCCCGCGTGCAGGTAGCGGCTGCCGATCCTCGGATCCAGCCCCATCGCTTCGCCGAGTTCGCTGACATCGGCTCCCGCG
The DNA here is from genome assembly GCF_004364695.1 of Arthrobacter sp. AG258. Lineage (NCBI taxonomy): Bacteria > Bacillati > Actinomycetota > Actinomycetes > Micrococcales > Micrococcaceae > Arthrobacter > Arthrobacter sp. AG258. The sequence continues at coordinate 148,064 of NZ_SOBI01000006.1, forward strand.
GCGTCGCACAATTCGGCGACGGCATTGATGAAGCTGACCTTGGTGGCAAGGTATGCGTTCGCGGCCGACTTGATGAGTTCCGCCGTGGCAAAGTTGCAGACCAGCCGGGGGATTCCGGCGCGAAGCAGCGGTTCGTAGACGGCGTCCAGTGCCGCCGTCACGCCCAGCGGCGCGCCGGTGTCGCGGTTGAAGGCGGTGGCCCGGCCCCCTTCCACGCCGTACACCAGCCGGTCCGGCACCAGGGAATCCTTGACGGCGGTTCCCTGCCGCAGGAACTCGGGATTCCAACCCACCAGTACGTCAGGCCGCGGCGCCAGCACACCGCGGAGCATGTCCACGGTGCCCACGGGCACGGTTGATTTGCCAACGACGACGGCGCCCGCGGCCAGGTGCGGCAGCAAGGCTTCCGAAGCGGAGACGAGGAAGGTGAGGTCGGCGGCGTCGGACGTCTTCTCCTGCGGCGTCCCCACGCACAGGAAGTGCACCTGCGCTGCCTTGGCCCCGGCGGGGTCGGTGGAGAAGCGCAGCCGGCCGGTGGCGAGGCCGTCCCGGAGGAGCTCATCGAGTCCGGGCTCGTGGAACGGTGCCGCGCCGCTGGACAGTTGCGCCACCTTGCGGGGATCGACGTCGATGCCCACCACGGTATGGCCCATGGAAGCCAGCGTTGCAGCGTGGACTGCTCCGAGGTAACCGCAGCCGATCACGGAGATTTTCACAGGGTTGCTCCCTTGCTGTTGACCGCCGTTGCCATCTGGACGTCCGCGATGACGTCGGCGTAGTGCTGCACCAGTTCGGTGCAGAGGGCGGGCCAGGTTCGGTCCTGTACGGAGGCGTGTGCGGCGGCGGCGAACGCGCGGCGCTTGGCATCGTCGCCCATCAGGTCCTGCACACGGGCACGCATGGCGGACAAGTCGCCCGGCTCGTACAGCCAACCCGTCCGTGAATTCTCGACCAGATCCAGGGGGCCGCCCCGGCCCGTGGCCACCACCGGCACGCCCGATGCCATGGCCTCCTGGATGGTTTGGCAGAAGGTTTCGAACTCGCCCGGATGGACGAACAAGTCGAACGACGCCACGGCGCGTGCCAACTCATCACCGCCCAGGAATCCCGTGAAGGCTGCACCGGGAAGCGCGGCTTCCAATGCGGCCCGCTGCGGCCCGTCGCCCACCACCACCAGCTTCGAGTTGGGGAGCCCGGCCAGCGCGGCAAGGTCTTCCACCTGCTTTTCCACCGCGAGCCGGCCGACGTAGCCGATGATCCGCTCGCCGCCGGGGGCAACCGAAGCCCGCCACCCGTCGTCGCGCTTTCCCGGCGAGAACCGCGCGGTGTCCACCCCGCGGCGCCACATCCGCACCCGGGGGATCCCCCGCCCGCGCAACTGGTTCAGCGCGAACGTGGACGGCACCAGGGTGCGGGTGGCCAGCAGGTGGATGTTCTCGACCCGGTTCCAGGCCCAGTTCTCCAGGAACGGCACTCCGTACCGGGCGGCGTAACTGGGAACCTCGGTCTGGTAGATGGCCACCGACGGAATGCCGAGCTGATGGGCAGCCTGGGCGGCCCGCCAGCCCAGCACGAACGGCGAGGCAAGGTGCACCACGTCAGGGGCGTACTCGGCAAGGATTCGCTTGACCCGGTACACACCTCCCAGTGCCACCCGCACGTTCGTGTATCCCGCCAGCGGAACCGCGGGAAGCCGGTGGACCGCAGCGCCCTTGACCCGTCCCGGCGCCTGTCCGTCATGGGCGGACGGGGCGATGACCAGGACGTCGTCGCCCCGGTCCTGGAGGTGGTCCAGGACCCGCAGGATTGAATGGGTGACGCCATTCATCAGCGGCAAAAATGATTCGGCAACGATTGCGATCCTCACCCTTCAACCGTGGGTGGCCGCCTTGAAATGGCGGGGGAGGGGGCATGACCCGCAGGGAAAGGTTGGGTGAACAGCTGCCCCCTCAACCAGGAAAACTACTAAGTAAGCTTGGCATTTGATGCTAAGCATGCTTACGTTAAACGGGTAGCCAGCACTAGCCTCAAGCAGCCGGGGCAGGGGCCGGACACCGGGGTGACCCGGTGCCCGGGCTCCGGGCTGGCAAACCCGGTACAAAGACACAACCAAGGAGACGTCATGCTCAACAGGGAAAACCTCGAAAGCCTGCTTGCCAAGGGCGGCAACGTCGTGGGTACCGATGGGGCGAAGATCGGCTCGATCGGCCAGCTGTACGCTGACGACGACACGGGCGAGCCCACTTGGGTCACCGTCAAAACCGGCCTCTTTGGCACGTCCGAGACCTTCGTCCCGGTCGAAGGGGCCCGCAGCGAGGGAGAGGACCTGGTGATCCCGTTCACCAAGGAGCACGTGAAGGACGCTCCCCGGGTGGACGCTGACGGCCACCTCACCCCTGAAGAAGAGGACCGGCTGTACACGTACTACGACCGCGGCGCACGGACGTATTCGGAAGCCCGGACCGGCATGGACTCCGACGCCGGAGACGTGGACCTGCAGGGCGACGCCGACCTGAACGCCGGCACCCCCACCGCCGGAATCAGCTCCGAACGGGACACCGCACCCCGGCTTCGGAAGTACGGCCACTGACCTGGCCCCTTTGGCAGTGAACGGCGCCGGGAACCTTGGGGGTTCCCGGCGCCGCACCGTTAAGCGCTGGTGCAACCACGCTGTATGCCATGGGTGCACCAGCCAGTAGGACGAATATCGTCAGAACTTACGGTTCATCTCTCATTCGCGGCTCCTGTTTCCCGGTTTACGGATCCGGGTCATTGGCCGGCGCGGCAAATGTCCGGCGCCGAAACACATCGCACTGCGCCCGGGTGGGCGGGTGTTGGTTTAGATACCAATTTTACGGCGAGGCCCTTGGAAAAGCACCGGTCGCATCCCCACTTGATTGTTCACCCAGTGCCGCCGCGGAGCCTGTCGTTCGCGGGCAGGAGGCACCCGGCGTGACACCATGGAAGACGATGAAACTGCGTGCTGATCAGACCGGAAACCGTGGCCTCCCCATGCCGTTGTGGCTGCAGGGCGCCCTTGAAACAGCACAGGCGGCCGTCATTTCCGCGCTGGTGGTGATAGCCCCCATTGTCGCCGTCTGGGCCACTGCGGGTTTCCAGAACGGGCAGTTCGAGGTATTGGCCCGCTTGGCCGGCCAGTCCTGGCTCCTGGTCCATGGCGTGCCACTGGAACTCACGGGAGCGGGGCCGGCCCCGGCAGCTCATGCCGGCTCGGACATCCTGAACCTGATTCCCCTCGGCCTGACCCTGATCCCCTTCCTGCTGGCCTGGCGCGCCGGCCGCCGCCTGGCCCTGGCCTCCTACACCGACCAGCTATGGCAGGCCCTGCTGGGCTCATGGCTGGTTTACGCCGCCTTCGGTGCAGCCACCGGTTTCGTGTGCCGCAGCACCGACGTCGTCATCAATCTCTGGTATGCCATGCTGGTGCCGCTCATTCCCTACGGACTCGGCATGGTGATCGGCGCCCGCAGGGAAGCAGGCTCCTGGAGCCGGCTCATCGGCGTCGACGCGGTGGACTGGATTTCGCGCACCAGCCAGCACTCCCGCTGGGCGGGCTCATACTTTGGCTCTGCCGCGAAGGCCGGCTTCGTGGCCGTGGTGTCGGCCCTTACCTTGGCCGCAGTGCTGCTGGCCGTGGACCTGTTCATCCACTGGAACCTCGTGGTTTCTGTCTATGAGGCGCTCGACGCCGGTCCGGTAGGAGGCGCCGCCCTCACCATCGCGCAGCTCGGATTCCTGCCGAACCTGGTGGTTTTCGCCCTCGCCTGGACCTCAGGCGCCGGTTTCGCCATGGGCGTGGGGTCCCAGGCGGGGCCGCTGGGCACCGCGGTGGGGCCCATGCCATCCGTTCCGGTCCTGGCGGCCATCCCGTCCGGCCCCATGGACTACGCTTTCGTGGCGTTGCTCGTACCGGTGCTGGCCGGCGTCGTGGCCGGGTGGTGGTTCCTCCGGGAAGGGGAGAACCACTTCGACGAATGGCTCGCCATCAAGATCCATGCACGCTGGTTCACCGCCACCGTTTCCACCCTGGTGCTCGGGGCACTCACCGGGCTGGCCGCCGGGGTGTTGACGATGTGCCTTTCCTGGGTGGCGAGGGGGTCCGCGGGAATCGGCCGACTAACGGATATCGGACCCGACCCGCTCTGGACCGGCCTGTGGGTGGCGGCCGAGGTCGGCATCGGCGTCGTCATTGGCTACGCGGCCGGGCCGTGGCTGGAACGTGAGGAAAGCGGGGCCGCGGAACGGGACGCCGAACTCGTCAGCTAGGCGCTTCGCCGGCGCGCTAACCCACTTTGGTGGGTAAGACATTTTGGAACTGCGTCACGCACGCATTAGTCGCCCGGTCCGTCAGCGCCCGTCCCATGCATCCTTGGTAGTCGCGCACCTGGTTGAAGAAGACCATGGCGGTCACGAGCAGCGGCACCATGACCACGGCCATCACCAGGCCCGAGATGGTGCCAACCAGGACCAGTTTGGATTCCTTCAACCGGATAGCCCTGACCAGCAGGGAGATCCCCAGGGCCAGGCCGGCTGCCGTGAGGACAGTTGCCAACCACAGGTAGTTGACGTCCAACTGGTAGACGAACAGAGCGCCGAGGACCGAAACCAGGAACATCCGGAACAGGGCAAAGGTCTTGGTGCGGGAGGCCTTTGCTGCCTCGCTGAGCGGGGGTTTGGCCTCTTGCTGGACGCCCCGGCCCGGTTGGCTGTTCATGTTTTCCAGCGTACGCGAGCGTGCACCTAAGCTGGACCAATGCGTATCGTCGTCCTCGTCTCTGGCACCGGGTCCAATCTCCAAGCAGTCATCGACGCCGTCAAGGCGGGGGAACTCGGCGTGGAAATCGCCGCGGTGGGGGCCGACAGGGAGGGGACCTTCGGCGTCGAACGTTCCGCCGCGGCAGGCATCCCCACGTTTGTGGTGGACTTCAGGTCGTACCGGGACCGCGCAGACTGGAACGCCGCCCTGACCGAGGCCGTGGCCGCCTTCAAGCCGGACGTGGTGGTGTCCTCCGGCTTCATGCGGATCGTCAGCCCCGAGTTCATTGACGCATTCAAGGGCAGGTACCTGAACACCCACCCCGCCCTGCTGCCGGCCTTTCCCGGGGCCCACGGCGTACGGGATGCCATGGCCTACGGCGTGAAGGTGACCGGCTGCACCGTGCACTGGGCCGACGCCGGCGTTGACACCGGGCCCATCATTGCCCAGGAGGCTGTGACCATCGAGGACTCGGACACCGAGGAGACGCTGCACGAGCGCATCAAGGTCGTGGAGCGCCGGCTGCTGGTGTCCACCCTGGCCGCCCTCGCCGCAGACCCCTCGTACGCGTAGCGGTCAACCCTACTGGAGGCGGCGCTGGCGGGTTTCCGGGGAGAAGAAAGCCATCCACAGCACCGACAGCAGCACCAGGGCACCCGCCAGCGCAAAGGACGTGGCGAGGCCCAGTTCCGGCCAAAAGTAGTTGGCGAAGATCAGCGGCCCAAAGCCGGCGCCCAGGCGGGAAAACGTTGATGCCCAGCCAAAGCCGCTGCCCCGCAGTTCCGTGGGGTAGAGCTCGGAGACGTACGCATAGAGCACCGGGATGGCCACCTGCACCACGAACCCGAAGACCAGCAGCCAGAACACCGCGGCCGTGGGAATGTCCACCACGAACGCCACGATCACCAGGGTCAGGGCGGACAGCGGTCCGGTGATGGCCAGGATCCACTTGCGCCCCACACGTTCCACGAGCAGCGCTGCCGCCACCACGCCGAGGAAGCCGACGGCGGCCATGGACGCCGTGGTGACGAACGCCTTGTACTCGGCGAATCCGGCGCCGATCAGGATCCTGGGCATCCAGGTCAGGGACAGGTAATAGACCAGCAGGATGCTGAAGAACAGGGCCCAGGCGGCGGTGGTGATTTTCCAGTTGAACTGCCAGACAGAGCGCAGCTGGGTCCAGGCGCTGCCGGCCGAAAGCCTCGGGGCATCCTTGGCATCGGGCAGGCTGTAGGCCCGGGCTTCGGCGCCTGTGGCCACCACCAGCCCGTCAATAATCCTGGCCGCTTCTTCCCGCCGGCCCTTTCGGATCAGGAACAAGGGGGACTCGGGGACGCTCCGCCGGACCCAGAACACCAGCAGGGCCGGGAGCACCATCACCAGCATGGTCAGTCGCCAGTCACCGTTCAGGGCCACCAGGCCGGCCGAGACGAACCCGGCCAGGGCCGCGCCAATGGGCCACCAGCCGTCCATGGCCGTCAGGACCTTGCCGCGCTGCTTCCGCGGCGTGAACTCACCCACCAGGGCGTAGTCCACCGGAATGCAGCCGCCCAGTCCGAAACCAGCCAGGAACCTGAAGATGCAGAACCACATGAAGTCGGGTGAGAAAGCGCCCAGTACGGTGAAGATGGAAAACAGGAGCAGCGTGGCCGTGAACGCCTTTTTGCGGCCCACGGTGTCCGCAATGGTTCCCCAGGCGAACGCCCCGAGGGCCATCCCGATCAGGTTGGCCGTACCCACCCATGCGGCCTCGCCCGGTGTCAGGGCCCAGTGCGTGGACAGCAGCGGGATGAGGATGCCGTTAAGGGTCACGTCCCAGGCGTCGAACATGAAGCCGAGGCCCCCGATCAGGAATATCCTGCCCTGGACTTTCCATCGCCAGGGCAGTTCCTGGACCACCTGTTCGCCGCTGGGCACAGTGGTGTAAGTATTCATCGCCGCCTCCTGCTGAAGACTCTATCCGGGCCCGCGGACGTTCACACTCCGGAGCACACAGGGGGTAACCGCTGCCTTCGCGATAAACTGGCCGTATCCCCACCAACCGCGGCCCTGTTCCGCGAGATAAGACGGAGACATTTGTGAGCTTCACGCAGCATGAGCGCGTATCCATTGACCGTGTACCCATCCGCCGGGCCCTCATCTCGGTGTACGACAAAACCGGTCTGGAGGAACTCGCTACGGGCCTGCACGCGGCCGGCGTGAAGCTCGTCTCCACCGGTTCCACGGCCAAGAAGATCGCCGCCGCCGGCATCCCCGTGCAAGAGGTTGAGGAAGTCACCGGTTCCCCGGAAATGCTGGATGGACGCGTCAAGACGCTGCACCCCCGCGTCCACGGCGGCATCCTGGCCGACCGCCGCGTCCCCGCCCACATGGAGACGCTCGAAAGCATGGACATTGAGGCTTTTGACCTGGTGGTGGTGAACCTCTACCCGTTCGTCGAGACGGTGAAGTCCGGTGCCGCGCAGGACGATGTCGTCGAGCAGATCGACATCGGGGGCCCCGCCATGGTCCGTTCTGCCGCGAAGAACCATGCCGCCGTCGCCATTGTGGTGGACCCGACCTTCTACGGCCAGGTGGTGGCTGCGGCCGCCGCCGGCGGCTTCGACCTGAAGACCCGCCGCCGCCTCGCTGCCAAGGCGTTCGCCCACACCGCCGCGTACGACAACGCAGTGGCCACCTGGACCGCCAGCCAGTTCCTGGATGAAGACGGCGACGGCGTCATCGACTGGCCCGCCTACGCGGGCCTCTCCCTGGAACGCTCGGAGGTCCTGCGCTACGGCGAGAACCCGCACCAGCAGGCGGCACTCTACGTGGACAAGGCTGCGCCGGTGGGCATCGCCCAGGCGGACCAGCTGCACGGCAAAGCCATGAGTTACAACAACTTCGTGGACGCCGACGCCGCCCTGCGCGCCGCCTACGACTTCAGCGAACCCGCCGTCGCCATCATTAAGCACGCCAACCCCTGCGGTGTTGCCGTCGGCTCCGCGGACGCCGCCGACCCCATCGCCGACGCACACGCCAAGGCCCACGCCTGCGACCCCGTCTCCGCATTCGGCGGCGTCATCGCGGCCAACCGCACCGTCACCGCCGGCATGGCCAACACCGTCAAGGACATCTTCACCGAGGTCGTCATCGCCCCCGGCTTTGAACCCGAGGCCGTGGAGATCCTGTCCAAAAAGAAGAACATCCGCCTGCTTGCCCTCCCCGAAGGCTACGGCCGGTATCCGACGGAGTTCCGCCAGGTATCCGGTGGCATGCTGGTTCAGGTCAGCGACAAGGTGGACGCCGACGGCGACAACCCCGCCAACTGGACCCTCGCCGCCGGTGAGGCCGCGGATGAGAAGACCCTCGCAGACCTCGCCTTCGCCTGGACCGCGTGCCGGGCCGCGAAGTCGAACGCCATCCTGATTGCCGACAACGGCGCAGCCGTGGGCATCGGCATGGGCCAGGTGAACCGGCTCGATTCCTGCCGCCTGGCCGTTGAGCGGGCCAACACGCTGGGCGTGGAGGTTGCCTCCGACGTCGATGGCGCCGGCGGTGCCTCGAATGCGGACGCGAGCGGCGCACCTGAGCGGGCCCGCGGTGCCGTGGCGGCTTCGGACGCGTTCTTTCCATTCGCAGATGGCCTGCAGATCCTGATCGACGCCGGTGTCCGCGCCGTTGTCCAGCCCGGTGGCTCGGTCCGCGACGAGGAAGTCATCGCGGCAGCCAACGCGGCCGGCATCACCATGTATTTCACCGGGGCCCGGCACTTCTTCCACTGATCGGCTGCATCGATTGCTCCCCACGGGTACGGAGCAATCGATGGCGGATTGAACCGACGACGGCGCCCGTCCCCTGAGAAGGGGACGGGCGCCGTCGTCTGTTGTGCGGTTAGTCCTGGGCCGCCGGGCCGGGGCCGGGTTCCGGAAGCTTTACCTCCCGGGGCCGGGCTTCAGCCATCCGCTCCTCGGTCCAGTATTCGAGGACTTCCTCGCTGGACTGTTCAAGGTCGACGTGGCTGACGGGGTCCTGGTCCGGTGCGGGTTCTTTAGGATTTCGCTGCATTTGTGTACGTGGCCTCGATAACCGAGCCCCAGTAAGGGCCGTACATGACGGCGGAGCCGTTGTAGCCGTAACTGTTGATCGAGTTCTGCAGCCCGTCGGACCCGATGCCGATGAACCACGGACCGCCCGAGGAACCGCCGGTCATGTCGCACGGAATGCCCTGGGTGCCGAACTGCGGGTTGTTGGGATCGTTGCTGGCCGTGCCGGTGCAGCTCCACAGGGACGTGCCGTCGAACGGTGAGGCCTGCGGGTAGCCGTAGGCCGTGTAGGTCAGGCCGCGGGCCTGGTTAAAGGCAGTGCCCGAGCCGCCAACGACGTCTGTCAGCTTCTGGCCGTTCAAGGGGTTCATGACCGCGAAGCCGGTGTCATAGGTCATGTCCCCGGTTGAAACCCACTGGGTGGGGGCGTAGAGGGCCTTGGCGGTCCACTTGCCGTAGGGGGCTGCGCCGTTGTCGTAGGCGGGCACGAAGACGAAGTTGGTGGCGTAGGCGCCACTTTCGTTAACGCAGTGTCCGGCCGTTGCCACAGTGCTGCCGTTCGCGGAGGAGACGGCGTTGCCCGAGCACACGTAGTTGGTTGTGCCCATGGTGAAGAAGACCTTGCCGATGTGGGCGACGGGGTTTTCACTCTTGGCGATGGTGGGCTTTCCCTTGGTTCCCTTGGTGGTGGAGGGCTTGCCCTTCTCCACCACGGCAAGGCTGGAGCGGTTGCCGCGCTCGAGCGCCTTCCCTGCCAGGGTGTCACCCGGAAGGGCGCTTTGCATCCGTTCGGGCGTCCAGTAGTCGGCTGCTCCGCCGGCGTCGACAGAGATGCTGGCAACCGAGGGATTCGACGTACCGTCGGACGGTGCGGGGGTGGCGGAAGCCCCGCCGGCGGACGTGAGTGCCAGCACCGCGGCTGCGGAGAAGGTCAGGAAGCCGGATGCCAGGGACCTGGTACGTGTCATTGTTGTCCTGTCTGAACGGGGTTGGGCCCGGGATCGGGAGTGACTTAGCGAACTTATCGCCGCGCGCGGCGTTTGTACACACTCGTGACCAATCATCAGGCGGCACGAGCCGGGCGGCCGCCCGGTACCGCCCCACCTCTGGCAACGGCGGCGGTGCACCCGGAAGCGTGCCGTCGCCGGGCGTTCTCCATCGCTGTAATGCTGCTCTCACCGGGGTAATCCGGGAGGCCCGTTAAGGTTCAAACCGGCGTCCTCGGGTAAGTTGTACTTGGTGAAATAGACAAAGATTTCACAACCAAGCCGACCTTCAGGGAGACGCCCGCGCATGTCCAAGATTATCTACACCCACACCGACGAAGCGCCGATGCTGGCTACCTATTCGTTCCTGCCCATCATCGAGGCCTTCGCTTCGACTGCAGGTGTGGAGGTGGAGACCCGCGACATCTCGCTCGCCGGCCGCATCATTGCCGTGTTCGGTGACTACCTCACCCCGGAACAGCAGATCGGTGACGCCCTTGCTGAACTTGGTGAGCTGGCGAAGACGCCGGAAGCCAACATCATCAAGCTGCCCAACATCAGCGCCTCCATCCCGCAGCTGAAGGCGGCCATCGCCGAGCTGCAGGGCCAGGGCTATGCACTGCCGGATTACCCGGACAACCCCACCTCGGACGAAGAGACCGCCATCCGCTCCCGCTATGACAAGATCAAGGGCTCCGCCGTGAACCCCGTCCTGCGCGAAGGCAACTCGGACCGCCGTGCACCGCTGTCCGTCAAGAACTACGCCCGGCAGAACCCGCACTCCATGGGCGCCTGGACCGCAGACTCCAAGACCAACGTGGCCACCATGGGCCAGGACGACTTCCGCTCCAACGAGAAGTCCGTGGTCATCGAGGCCGACGGCACCATCGCCATCCAGTTGGTCCGTGAGGACGGCTCGGTCAAGGTCCTGAAAAAGGCCTTCCCCGTCCTGGCCGGCGAGGTCATCGACGGCACCGTGATGCGCGCCGCCGCCCTTGACGAGTTCCTCAAGGCCCAGGTGGCCCGTGCCAAGGAAGAGGGCGTGCTGTTCTCCGCGCACCTGAAGGCCACCATGATGAAGGTCTCGGACCCCATCATCTTCGGCCACGTGGTCAAGGCCTACTTCTCCGAACTTTTCGAGACCTACGGCAAGCAGCTTTCCGCCGCCGGCATCAGCCCCAACAACGGCCTCGCCGCCATCCTGAGCAGCCTCGAGGACCTGCCGGCGGATGTCCGCGACGGCGTCCAGAACCTGATCAAGAAGGGCCTGGACGATGGCCCCGCGCTGGCCATGGTGGACTCCGACAAGGGCATCACCAGCCTCAACGTGCCCTCAGACATCATTGTCGACGCCTCCATGCCGGCCATGATCCGCACCTCCGGCCACATGTGGGGCCCGGACGGCAAGGAAGCCGACACCCTGGCCGTCCTGCCGGACAGCTCCTACGCCGGCATCTACCAGGTGGTCATCGATGACTGCCGCGCCAACGGCGCCTACGACCCCACCACCATGGGCACCGTCCCGAACGTTGGCCTGATGGCCCAGGCCGCCGAAGAATACGGCAGCCATGACAAGACGTTCGAAATCCAGGAAGCCGGTACGGTGCAGATCGTTGACGGCAACGGCAACGTCCTGATCGAACACGACGTCGTCCCCGGTGACATCTGGCGCGCCTGCCAGACCAAGGACGCCCCCATCCGCGACTGGGTCAAGCTGGCTGTCACCCGCGCCCGCGCCTCGCAGACCCCCGCCGTGTTCTGGCTGGATGAGGAGCGTGCCCACGACGCCAACCTCATCGCCAAGGTCAACGAATACCTGAAGGACCACGACACCGAGGGCCTGGACATCCAGATCATGTCCCCGGTCAAGGCAATCGCCTTCACCCTGGAGCGGATCCGCAAGGGCGAGGACACCATCTCCGTCACCGGCAACGTGCTCCGCGACTACCTCACGGACCTGTTCCCCATCCTGGAACTGGGCACCAGCGCCAAGATGCTCTCAGTTGTGCCGCTGATGAATGGTGGCGGCCTCTTCGAGACCGGCGCCGGCGGTTCCGCCCCCAAGCACGTCCAGCAGCTGCTCAAGGAAAACCACCTTCGCTGGGACAGCCTGGGTGAGTTCCTGGCCCTTGCCGTCAGCTTCGAGCACCTGGCCACCACCACCGGCAACGCCCGCGCCCAGGTCCTCGCAGACACCCTGGACCGCGCCACCGGCACGTTCCTGCTCGAGAACAAGTCGCCCAGCCGCCGCGCCGGCGAGTTGGACAACCGCGGCAGCCACTACTTCCTGGCCCGTTACTGGGCTGAGGAGCTGGCCAAGCAGACGTCCGACGCCGACCTTGCCGCCGCGTTCAGCTCGGTCGCCAACGAGCTTTCTTCCAACGAGGAAACGATCGTTGGCGAGCTGGCTGCCGTCCAGGGCTCGCCCGTAGACATCGGAGGATACTACCGCCCGGATGACGCCAAGGCCTCCGCCGTGATGCGTCCTTCCGCCACCCTCAACAAGGTCATCGCCAGCCTGGCCTAGCCGCCGCGGCGTCGGCAGCAATGACAGGGGCGGTGCTCCGGATGATTCCGGGGCACCGCCCCTTTGCATGTCGGCGGATGGGTGCAGGTCAGTTCTTGCCCTTGCCCTTGTCGCCGCCGCTGTTCTTTGCGCCGCCGCTGCCGGAACCACCTTGGGCGGGGGCAGGCTGGGGCACGGGCGCATCCGCCGTGGGGGACGCGCTCTGCGCCGCTTGCTGTGCTGCTGTCCGCGCGTCCTCGGCGGCCTTGGCGGCAGCCTGCTGGGCGGCAACGGCCTCGTTGAGGTCTGCCCTGACGGCGCTGGCGACCGTGGTGATGCTGCGGCTCCGCTCCTCGGAGACCTGGCCCTTCGCCGTTGCCGCCGAGAGGTCGGATTCAAGCCCGTCCAGCGCCTTCAGGGCCGAGGCAGGATCGTCCTGCGAGGCCGCCTGGGTAACCTCAAGTACCCGCGCCTGGAACTGTGTGGCGGCCTCCCGCTGCAGGCCGGAACCGGGCGAGGCACACGCGCCCAGGAAACCGGACACAAGCAGCGCCGCGGTGCCGGCCAGGGCAAACCGCGCCACTGTGGTCGGGTGCAACGTCACGGGGCCACGCTCTTTTGGAGTTCCTTCAGATGGTCACCCAAGGTGCCTGTGACCGCGGGATAAGGGACGACGTCGGCGGGCCGGGCGGAGACGCTGATCATCACCGCTGCCGCAGCAGCGGCAACCACCAGTACGCCGAGGACCACGGCCAGCCAGATTCGCTTGCTCCACAGGAACCGGCGCAGCGAAGAGGCGCTCTTCTTTACTGGGCGTCGCGCGCTCCCAGGGGCAGCCGCTTCCCGCAGCTCATCCATCGATTCTTCGGCAGTGATGGACGGCGGGTGGAAGGGCATGGCGGGCAGCACCCGGGTGGTCTCCGCAGCCAGTTCCCCGGGGGTGGAGGCGGGCGAGACGAGGGCCTGGCGCAACGAGGTCTCGATGTCGGCAGCCGTTGGCCGTTCAAGCGGCTCGATGGACGTCATGGAGCGGATGAGCTCAGCCCATTCGGAGGGCACGTCGTCGGGAATTTCAGGGGCGCGGTGCAGCCGCGCCACAGCCGATTCCACCGCACTGCCGGGATACTCCACGGTGCCCTTAATGCACTCGAGCAACACCAGCCCCAGCGAGTAAATGTCGGTTGCGGGGGACAGGGGCTTGCCGAGTGCCTGCTCGGGGCTGAGGTAGGCGGCGGTGCCCACCATGGTCCCGGTGGCAGTGAGCCTGGTGGAATCCACGATCCTGGCGATGCCGAAGTCCGTGAGTTTCGGGCGCAGCGGCTCGCCGGGACGGATCTGGACCAGCAGGATGTTGCCGGGTTTGATGTCGCGGTGGATGATGCCCAGGCCGTGGACGTAGGCCAGGGCATCGGCGATGCCGGCACCGATGACGGACAATTCTTCCAGGGGCACCCGGCTGTGCCGGATGCGGCTGCGGAGGTCTTGTCCGTCGACGAGCTCCATGGTCAGGAAGGGCCGTGGTTCGTCCGGGATCCGGTCATCAATCCCGGCGTCGAAGAGCGTGACCAGGCCGGGATGGTTGAGCGTGGCAAGGAGCTGGATCTCGGCTTCCTGGCGCTTGAGTTCGTCCGCGTCCGGGGCCTGCGGAGCGAAGAGTTTCAAGGCGACGTCGCGGCCAAGGTTTTCGTCGCGGGCACAGTACACCGATGACATTCCGCCGCGGCCGATTACTTCGCTCAAACGGTAACGTCCGCCGACCACTTCATTCTTGATGGAGCTAGGCGATTCCGCCACCATGACCGTTCCTCCCGGTGCGCTGCGGCACTGTCGTACCCCAAATTATACGAGGGGCGCGGTTAAACCACAGATTTGGCGGTGCGCATGCCAACGGTCCGGCGGTGTGTTGAAGCATTTCCGCCGGACCATTGGCTACAAGGACATGTGTGCTGATGACACGTTTTGTGTTGTGCTCAGGTTTGTTCCGGGTGGATGTCCTCCTCTCGCCGGCCCGCGCGAGGCAGCCCTTTCAGGCGCCTCCGCGCGGGCGCTGCCTATTGAAAGACGAACCCCTAGGAGACCTTGCGTTTCCGGAGCACCAGAAGTCCTGCCACCAGGAGCAGCAGTGCCAGAGGCGCCACGGATCCATCCCAGCCGGTCTTGGCGAGGCCGGTGTTCGCGGTTCCCGTGGTGGCGAGGCCGGGACGGCCCTGCGCGGGGTTGCTGAGCGGGACAGTGACAGGTGCGATGGCTCCGCTGACGGCCCTGGAGCCTGCGGAGGCCGCCGGGACGTCGCCGGAGGCAGCATTGCTTACGCCGGGGGTGCTTGTTCCCGGATCAGCTGTTCCGGCGTCTCCGGCGGTGCCGTCTGTAGTCCCGGTGCCGTTGGTGCCCAGGCCGAGGTTGACGTCGGCTGCGGCTGCGAGGTCGGTGGTGCCGGTTGCGGGGGTGGTGGCGGTGCCGAGGTTTACGGTTGCGCCGAGGTCGGCGGTTGTGCCGTCTGTAGTCCCGGTGCCGTTGGTGCCGAGGCCGAGGTTGACGTCGGCTGCGGCTGCGAGGTCGATGGTGCTGGTTGCGGGGGTGGTGGCGGTGTCGAGGTTTACGGCTGTGCCGAGGTCGGCGGTTGTGCCGTCTGTGGTCCCGGTGCCGTTGGTGCCGAGGCCGAGGTTGACGTCGGCTGCGGCTGCGAGGTCGGTGGTGCCGGTTGCGGGGGCGCTGGCGAGTCCCAGGTCTACCGTTGTGCCGAGGTCGGCGGTTGTGCCGTCTGTGGTCCCGGTGCCGTTGGTGCCGAGGCCGAGGTTGACATCCACTGCAGCGGCGACGCCCGTTGAGCTGGACGGCGTTGGGCCACCCAGCAGGCCCAACGACGTCGAGTCAGCGGGCGCCGCCGAGATCAGGGCGGACGCGGAAAGATCCGTTCCGCTGGTTGTGTCCGCCGCGTTGGCGGCAGCGCAGCCAAAGGCCAGAAGGCCGCCGGCAAAGAGGGTGCTAAGCAGCCCCCTGCGAAGGGTGCAGTTCATGATGGTGACTCCTGAATGGTTGATGTTGTTCGGGCGCTGATCAGCTGCCCGTAAAGCCACGTGCTGCCCGTTAGAGGGCAGGCGGCCTCAACTAGTCAGGGGAAGAACCGGGGTCGAATGACACCGGCGCAGGGGCGTGCTCGAAGGTCTCACCGGCGGGAACAGCGCCGGGACGTTCAAAGCCAAAGTAGGCAGGGCTCAGCCATGCTGCGGCACCGGCTGCACCGCCGGATGATGCACCGCTGCCCGTGCCGGATGCCGGTGCGGCAGGAACCTGGGCAGGCAGCGGTGCCGGATCGACGGGAAGGGGCTGTCCTGAAGCGGGCCCAGCAGGGACAGACATGCCAGCCTGCGGGGCAGACGTGTTCGCCAAGGCTGCGCTGCGTACCGTCGCAAAGCCAGCGCTGCTGCTGCCGGCCGGCGCCGTGGGCAACGCCCCTGCTCCCTGATTCGCTTCCGGGAGCATTCCAGGTACATCCGGAAGCGCTTCCAAGGCCTCGGGCCCAGCTGCGGGAACAGGAGCAACCACGGAAGGCAGATCTGCCAGCACAGCGTCGACGGTTGGAGCGGGAAGCGGAAGCGGTGTTGCGGTGGCACGGGTCAGAAGATCAGCAACCGGTTCGAGTGCCGGGACGGCCTCGGCCGCAGGGACCGCAACAACCTCCGTCGCCCCGGCCGCTATCTGGTCGGCCATGCCACCAACTGCAGCGGAGACAGCGGAAACGCTTCCCGCCGGAACAAGCTGGTCCACCACGGGAACCGTGGAAATGGTGGTGTACCCAGCCTCGGATACCGGCGGTGCCACCGTCTGCACCAGTCCGGGTGCTGGAGCAGGTCCGGCCGGAGGGGCCACTGGGGAAGCCGGATTCGCAAGATCGTGGGTCATTGCTGAAACCGAGCCGGTCACGTCGCCGAGCACGGGCGGGGAGCCAGGACCGGAATCCGCCGACGCTGTGGCTGATGACAGCGTCAGCCACAAGACTGCGGCCGCTCCGGCGAGGAGCGCAGGGCGCAGGGCACACCATGGCGAACTCCTTCGAGCCATGCGTACCACCCCCCAGTGACCGGCGCAATCGATGCTGCCTACAGGGTAGGACCGGGCATTCCGGGAAGTCTAGGGGTTGGCGCAAACAATCTGGGAACTCCGCCCCAAGCCCTAGCGGTTGTCGTTCGGGTAGGTGACGCCCAGCTGCGCGCGAACACCGTCGAACAGCCGCATGGTGTTCAGTGAATCCTCCAGCGGCATCACCGGGCTCTCCGTGAGCCCCTGTTGGACGCACCTCATCACTTCGCGCAGCTCGTAGGTGTAGCCCTTTCCGACGACGTCGAACGTTTCCGTCCGGCGGTTCTCCCACCCGTTGGCGATGATGAGTTCGCGCGGACTGTTGATCGACCCAACGCTCTGCAGGAACCCCAGGCTTCCGGCAACGGTGGCGGTACGGGGCCCATGCGCCAGCAGCGATGAGGTGAGCTGGACCTGGGCCGCGTGGCTGTAGCCGAGGGTCATCGCGTTCTGGGCGTCCACGCCGTCGTCGTTCACGAATCCGGTGGCGCTCACGGTCTGCGGAAAACCGAGGGTCCCCAAGGCCCAGAGAAGCGGATAAACCGACAGATCCAGCAGCGCACCCCCGCCGTCTTCGCGCGCCCAGAGCCGGGCGGTGGGGGAGTACGGTGCAGGAAAGCCGAGGTCGGCGCTGATCCAGTGGATGTCGCCCAGTTCACCCGATGCGGCAATTTCGAAAGCCCGCTGCATTGACGGCAGGAACCGGCTCCAGACCGCCTCCATCAGGAAGAGCTTGTGTTTGCGGGCGACGTCGATGAGTTCGGCCGCTTCCCGGGCGTTGATGGTGAAGGCTTTTTCGCACAGCACGTGCTTGCCGGCGTTGAGGGCGGCGAGGACAATCTCGTGGTGCTGCGCATGGGGCGTTGCGACGTAGACGATGTCCACGGCGTCATCGGCGAGGAGCCGTTGGTAGCCCGGCACGCTGTCGTCGTCCCCGTAGGCTTTCTCAAAGTCGTAGGCGACAGCGAACGCGTCCGCAGAGTCCTGGGCCCGGGAACTGACCGCGTACAGCCGGGCGTCCTGGAGCAACGCAAGATCTTGTGAGACGGCGCGGGCAATGCTGCCTGTTGCGATGATTCCCCAGCGCAGGGGCGTTCCGGTGGCGGAGCGGGGGTCCTGGTCAGGCTGGCCGGCCAGCCATGGCGTGGCGATGGGAGCAGTCATAACTGCCATCCTGTCACAGCGCGCTGCGGGGTGGGGGAGTGCGCCCCACGAGGGAGGACGGCACCAGCACAACGGGCTCAAGGCGGGGGCGCGGTGCCCCGCCTCGAGCCCCGGACGCCTCAGGCAGAAGCGGCGACGGCGGCCCGGCCGCGGACGGGTTCCTCCGTCAACTTGCCCTGCTGGAGCCGGAAACGGCGGTCGGTCTTGTTGGCCAAGGCGCGGTCGTGCGTCACCACCAGGATGGTGGTGTTGTGGTCCCGGCTCAGCGAACTGAGGAGCTCGATGATGTGGTCGCCGGTTTGCTCGTCCAGGTTCCCGGTGGGCTCGTCGGCCAGGATGAGCTTGGGTTCGTTGGCCAGTGCCCGGGCAATGGCCACGCGCTGCTGCTCGCCACCGGAGAGCCGGTTGATGCGCCGCTCATGCTTGGAAGGGTCCAGCTGGACCTGCTCCAGCAACTCCTTTGCCCGCTGCAGCCGGGCTGCCTTGCGCATGCCGGCGAACTCCATGGGCAGCATGACGTTGTCCACGGCCGATAAGTTGGGGATCAGGTTGAACTGCTGGAAAACGAAACCGATATCGCGCCGGCGGTACTCGGTCAGCTTTGCGTCGGGCATCCCGGCGAGGCTGACCCCGTTGACCAGCACGTCACCGCTGGTGGGCTTGTCAAGCGCGCCCAGGAGGGACAAGAGGGTGCTCTTGCCACTGCCGCTCTTGCCAACAATCGAGGCAAGGGTTCCTTGCTCCAAGGCGAAGCTGACATCGTTGACCGGCTTGATGGTGCGGTCACCGGAGTTGAAAGTACGGATCAGGTTCTTGACTTCAATCATGGCTATTCTCCTCGCAGGACTTCGATGGGACGGATACGCGCCGTGAGCAGCGCGGGAACCAGGGCGCCGACGATGGCGACGCCGAAGACGGCCGCAATACCACCGGCGATGACTCCCGGCGATGCGCTCGCGGTCACGGAGTTCAACAGCTGGGAGGCGCCACCCAGGGGACCGCCCTGGCCACCGGGGAAGCCACCGGCCCCGCCCGGGAATCCGCGGCCGGTGGTTGTGGCCGCCGTCGTGGTGGTGTTGCTGCTGATCAGGGCAGAGGCAATGCCGCCGCTGGCGAATGATGCGATGCCGGCTCCCACCGCGCTGCCCAGTGCGGCGAGGACCAGTGCTTCCAGCACGAACTGCAGTCCGATGGTGCGGTTGGGTGCCCCGATAGCCTTCAGTACGCCGATCTCGCGGCGGCGCTCGCGGACCAGCATGACCATAATGAGCAGGATGATCAGGCCTGCCGTGCCAAGGGCGGCGATGAATGCGATCAAGGAAATGTTCTTGACGCTGTCCAGGGAGCTGACCGCCGTCTGCAGGTTCTGGCCTTGGGTGACGTCAGCCTTGTCGGTGCCGAGAGCCGATTGCAGCGCTGTCTTGGTGGAGGCCACATTGTCCATCGAGTTGACCGTGACAATCATGCTGGACAGCTCATTTTGCGTCCCGGCCAGGGTCTGGGCAGTAGGCAGTGTCACGTATACGGCGTTGTTGCCGAACGCGGTGCCTGCATCGAACAGTCCCGCCACTGTGTAGGCCTGGTCATTGATGGTGAAGGTGGAACCGATCGTGAGGTTGTTCTTCTCAGCCAGTGTGGTGCCGAGCAGCGCGCTGGTCGAAGCGGCTGAGTAGTTTCCGAGTCCGGAGCCCTGCGTGATGTTCAAGGCTTTGCCCGTAGTGTCCACCTCTGCGCCGATCCCCGTGGCAGTGATGGGCAGGGACCTGACGGCCTGGGTGCCCTCGGTGGAACCGGTGGAACCGGTGGTTCCGTTGGCCTGCTGGTTACGGTTGCCCAGCGTTCCGGCGTCCACCGCAGCGGTCAGGCTGGTGGTCAAGGTGGTTGCGGACTGGCCGCCGGGGCCGCCCTGCCCGCCCCCGGGACCCGCCTGGCCTGTCTGGCCAGCGGCTGCCTGCGCTGCGGCTTCAGCGGCATTGCGGAGGCGGAGCGATGAGGTCCCGACGACGGCACTGACGTTGGGTACGGCGGCCGCGGCGGCTGCCTGGGCGGCGGTGAGGGGCTCCCCGCCGCCTTCAAAGCCTTGGCCGCCGGCCGGGTTGACAGTCAGGACGGTGCCTACGGAGGCGTTCAGCTCCCGGACTTTGGCTCCGACCGCCTGGTTGGCCACCAGCATGGCCAGGGCCAGTCCGATGGCGACGGCCAGCACCGCGACAACAGCTGCGGTGCGGACCTTGTTTCTGAAGGCATTGCCTACGCTTCGGGCAAGGACGCTCACGTTACTCCTATGACTCAGGTGCCGGCGCGGAGGGCCGGCTTCGCCTCAACACTCGCCGGGCATGCTGTGCGTGAATCCGGCCACACCTGTGTTTGCGCTGTGAAGCGCTATTGACAGCTTTGTCACAGGAGTACTAGAAATTAAGGAACTCGCCAGAAAACGCTTTCTGGATTGAGTTGCAACCCATCCGATGCACCACGTACCAAGGCATGTGGTCTATTTGGCATGCCGGAAACCAGGCCAATGACGTCCCTGAACACCCTCCGACCTTTCCCATCCATGCAGCGGGGCCTCCCGCGCCTCGCTATGATCGCCACCTCCCTCGGCTGCGCACTGGCCGTCGGACTTTCCGTGGCAGCCCCCGCCCCGGCCACCCCGGCACCAACCGGCGGCGGCACCATCCGCGCTGATGATGCGGCACCTGCCGGTTGGGCCGCCGTCGGAAGCGGTACCAATGGGGGTGCCGGCGCACCCGCCGCAAACACCTACGAGGTGAATACCCTTGCCGGGCTGAAGGCTGCGCTCGCCAACCATGGCGAGCCAAGCGCGCCGAAGGTGGTTTACGTCCGCGGCACTATCGACGGAAACCAAGCCCCGGACGGCCGAATCCTCGGGGAGCAGGATTACGCGTCCGGATACGACATCACCAAATACATGTCCTGCTTCGGACCGGAGGGAAGGGTGTGGAGCGACCAAACCTTCGATTACTGCAAAAAGCAGCGCCAACTCCGGCAGACCGGCAGCAACAACATGAAGCGGCAGATTGAGATCAGCATCCCCAGCAACACCACCCTCGTAGGGGCGGATGGGGGCGCCGGCTTCGTAGGTGCAAACATCGTCATCCTGAACGCCTCGAACGTGGTGATTCGAAACCTCAGCATCGAAGCGCCGGTGGATTTCTTCACCACATGGTCTCCCGATGACGGCGACGGAGCCTGGAATGCGCGCTTCGATGCTGTTTCTTCGGTGACGTCCCACCACGTGTGGATAGACCACGTCCAGTTCTCTGACGGCAGGTTCCCCGATGCGGAGGCGCCGATGGGCTTCCGGGGCAAGCCTGCGAACCGGCACGATGGACTGCTGGACCTGAAGGACGGCACGGATTTCGTCACCGTTTCGAACAGCAGGCTGTCCAATCACGACAAGACCATGCTCCTGGGGTCGGGCGATGAGCACGTGGACAAAGATGGCGGCAAGCTTCATGTCACATACATCGGCAACCTGTTCGAGAACATCCAGCAGCGGGGACCGAGAGTTCGCTTCGGCGAAGTCCATGTAGTCAATAACTACTTCGTCGGCAGCACAGACAACCCCGACTACCCCATGATCAGCGAGGGGCAAGGCGGTCACAGCTACTTCCTCGGCGCCGGATATGAATCACGAATCTTTTCAGAGCGAAACGCGTTCGAATACACCGGTCCCGGGGCTGACCAGAGCGTCATGGTCAGCAGCTACAACGGCAACCGCTTCAGCGATACCGGGTCCTGGTTCAACGGGGCCGAAGCAGACCTGAATGCCATAGCCCGTGCCTCCTTCGACCATCATCGTGCGCAAGCCCTTGCCGAAGCAGAAGAGACCGGAACTATTGCCCCGGACTGGACCGGTTGGGACTTCACCACGGATGTGGGCTGGAACCCCGCCGACGCCTACGCCTACAAGGCGTTTACCACCCCTGCGGCCGTGAAGAACCACGCGCTGCAGTTCACCGGTCCGGGAGTGCTCCGGGTCCAGCGCTAGGCAGACGCAGGAAAGCCCGGCCCCACGAAGGGACCGGGCTTTCCTGTAGCCGGTTTACGCCGGCTGTTGCACGGGTGCTACTTGGTGATCGGGCCGAGTACGGGGTCGTCCGTGTAGGCCGTCTTCACGTTGGCGGAGGTCACGATGACCGGCTCCAGCAGGTAGGCGGGTACAACCTTGTTGCCGTTGTTGTAGGACTTGTCGTCGTTGACCTCAGGCTTCTTGCCGGCCTGCAGGTCCTTGACCATGGTGATTGCGTGCTCAACGAGCTTGCGGGTGTCCTTGTTGATGGTGGAGTACTGCTCGCCGGCGAGGATGGACTTGACCGACTCAACCTCGGAGTCCTGGCCGGTGACCACCGGGATCGGCTTGCCTGCGGCCTTGACGGAGGTCAGGATCGCGCGGGCCAGGGTGTCGTTGGGGGACAGGACGCCGTCAACGTTGGCGCTGCTGTAGCTGCCGCTGAGCAGGGTGTCCATGCGGCGCTGGGCGTTCTCAGCCTTCCAGCCCTGGGTTACGGCCTGCTCGAAGCTGGCCTGTCCGGAGACAACCTTGAGGGTGCCGTCGTCGATCTTGGGCTTCAGGACGCTCATGGCGCCGTCGAAGAACACCTTGGCGTTGGCATCGTCCGGTGAACCCGCGAACAGTTCGATGTTGTAGGGACCGGACGGCTTCTTGGCCTTGAGGCCGTCCAGCAGGGCCTGGCCCTGGAGAACGCCGACCTTGAAGTTGTCATACGCCACGTAGTAGTCCACGTTGGCGGTGTTCAGCAGGAGGCGGTCGTAGGCGATGATGGTGGCGCCTGCGTCCTTTGCCTGCTTGAGCTGGGTACCCAGCTGGGAGCCGTCGATGGCGCCCACGATGATGACCTTGGCACCCTTGGTGACCATGGCGCTGATCTGGTTCTGCTGCTCGGAAACGCCGCCGTTGGCGAACTGGACGTCAGCCTTGAACCCTGCGCCGTTCAGGCCGTCGTTGAACAGCTTCTCGGCCAGGACCCAGTTCTCACTGGTCTTCTGCGGAAGCGCGACGCCGATGGAGGAGTTCTGGTCGAATCCCGCGGCACCGCTGCTGGAACCACCGGAGGGTTCCGAGCGTCCACAGCCCGTCAGCGCCAGTGCTGCGATGGCAGCAACCGCTGCGGCCTTCCCTGCTTTACCAAACATTCGCATTGTTGGTTCTCTTTCTTTGTGTGATGGAACAGTATTCAGGCTGCAAACTTCAGGCTTCCCTGGCGATCGCTTCCTTGGTGGAGGTTGTTTCGTCAGGCTGGATGGGGCCGCTGGGGCCGGCGGTGTTGCGGTTCATGTTCCGGGTCAGCATGCCGATGATGGACCGCTTGCCCTGGGACTTGTTGTAGACGTCGAAGGCGACGGCGATCAGGAGGACCAGGCCCTTGATGATCTGGGTGAGGTCGGCGCCGACGCCCAGGAGCTGCAGGCCGTTGTTGAGCACGGCCATGACCAGGCCACCGATGATGGAGCCGACCACGGTGCCCACGCCGCCTGTCACTGCCGCGCCGCCGATGAAGACAGCGGCGATGGCGTCCAGTTCCCAGCCGACGCCGTCAAAGGGGCCGGACGCGGTGGAGCGGCCCACGAAGATCATGCCGGCCAGCCCGGCCAGGATGGACATGTTCATCATGACCAGGAAGTTGACCTTCTTGGACTGGACGCCGGACAGTTCGGCTGCGTGGCGGTTGCCACCGACAGCGTAGACGTGGCGGCCAACGACGGTGCGCGAGGAGATGAAGCCGTAGATCAGGACCAGGACGGCCAGGATCAGGCCGGGGATGGGGAAGGACGTGCCGGGCCGGCCCGTGGCGAACAGGTACGTGGCGTAAAGGATGGCGGCGCAGATCAGCACCAGCTTCACCACGGTCACCCACATTTCGGGGACGCCTGCGCCCAGCGCCTTGGCCCGTGCCCGGGCCCGGAGTTCACCTACGACGACGAAGACCGCAACGGCGATGCCCATCAGGAGTGTCAGGTTGTTGAACCCGGTGTCCGGTCCTACCTCGGGGAGGTAGCCGGAGCCGAGGTACTGGAAGTCTTCCGGGACGGGAATGGTGTTGGACTTGCCTACGAACTGGTTGAAGCCGCGGAACAGGAGCATGCCGGCCAGGGTGACGATGAAGGCCGGAATGCCCACATACGCTGTCCACAGGCCTTGCCAGGCTCCGATCAGGGCTCCGAGCAGCAGGCCCAGGAGCACGCCCGCATACCAGGGGATTCCCCAGTCGCGGATGGCCAGGGCGACGCTGACCCCGACAAACGCCGCGACCGAACCGACGGAAAGATCGATGTGGCCGGCGATAATCACCAGGACCATGCCGATCGCCAGGATCAGGATGTAGGAGTTGCCGTTGAAGAGGTTGATGACGTTGCCGGGAGTGAGGGTGCGGCCGTCGGTGAAGATCTGGAAGAAAATAATCAGCGCAACCAGGGCGAAGATCATGCCGAATTGGCGGGTGTTGCCGCCAAACAGCTTTTTGAGGGCGTTCATGGTGTCAGTCCTTGTGTCCGGAAGGTTCTGGGGATTGCCAGAAGGTCAGGCGGCTTTTCGGGTAGCGGAGGTCATCAGTTTCATCAGGCTTTCCTGGCTGGCCTCGTCTTTGGTCAGGACACCGGTGATGGCGCCTTCGAAAATGGTGTAGATGCGGTCGGACAGGCCCAGGAGCTCGGGTAGCTCCGAGGAAATAACGATGACGCCCTTGCCCTGGTTGGCGAGCTGCTGGATGATGCCGTAGATCTCATACTTGGCGCCGACGTCGATGCCGCGCGTCGGCTCGTCGAGGATCAGCAGGTCGGGGTCCGTGAACATCCACTTGGCGAGGACCACCTTCTGCTGGTTGCCGCCGGAGAGCTTGGCGACACCTTCCTCGACAGAGGGCGTCTTGGTCCGCAGCGACTTGCGGTACTGCTCCGCAACCGTGAATTCCTGGTTGGCGTCCACCACGAAGTTGTGGCTGATCTTGCGCAGGTTGGCCGCCACGGTGGTCGTCTTGATGTCATCCAGGAGGTTCAGGCCCAGCGACTTGCGGTCCTCGGTGACGTAGCCCAGTCCGGCGTCGATGGCCTGCCGGACGTTCTTGAGGACGACTTCCTTGCCATCCTTGTAGATGTGGCCGTCGATGAAGCGGCCGTAGGACCGGCCGAAGACCGAGCGGGCCAGTTCGGTGCGCCCGGCACCCATGAGCCCGGCGAAGCCGACGATTTCGCCACGGCGGACAAAGAAGTTCGAGCCCTTGCAGACCAGGCGGTCCTGGATGGCCGGGTGGCCAACAGTCCAGTCCTTGACCTCGAAGAACACCTCGCCGATCTTGGGTGTGTGGTCCGGGAACCGGGATTCCAGTGTCCGGCCCACCATGCCCTTGATGATCCGGTCCTCGTCCACGCCGTCCTTCTTGACGTCCAGCGTCTCGATTGACTTGCCGTCGCGGATGATGGTGATCGAATCGGCCACCTGCTCAATCTCGTTGAGCTTGTGCGAAATGATGATCGACGTGATGCCCTTCGCCTTCAGGCCCAGCATCAAATCCAGCAGATGCTGGGAGTCGGATTCATTAAGGGCTGCAGTGGGCTCGTCCAGGATCAGGATCTTCACGGACTTGTTCAGCGCCTTGGCGATTTCCACCAGTTGCTGCTTGCCGACGCCGATTTCCTTGATGGGGGTGTCCGGGTCATCCCGGAGGCCTACCCGCGCCAGCAGGTCCAGGGACCGCAGCCGGGCCTCGGCCCAGTCGATGACGCCCCGCTTGGTGGGTTCGTTGCCCAGGAAGATGTTCTCCATGATGGACAGCTCGGGGATCAGCGCCAGTTCCTGGTGGATGATGACGATTCCGGCATGCTCGCTGGCCCTGATGTCCTTGAACTGCTGGACCTGGCCCTGGTACACGATGTCGCCGTCGTAGCTGCCGTAGGGGTAGACGCCCGAGAGGACCTTCATGAGGGTGGACTTGCCGGCGCCGTTTTCGCCGCAGATGGCGTGGATTTCGCCGGCCCTGACCCGGAGGCTCACGTTCGACAAGGCTTTAACGCCGGGGAATTCCTTGGTGATGGACCGCATCTCAAGGATGATCGGATCCGTATGCGTGGTCTGGGACGTCATGAGCCCTAACCCTCCAATGCAATGACTTCTTTGTCCGGCCGGCAAAGCGCAGGGCCGTCTGAACCAAAAGTAAACTGGATCACAGCTGTTGTCGTCAAGTCTTTAACGCAATTGCCGGATAACGAAATGGTCTACGAGCGTCGGATACCTGCATGCTGGAACACCAAAGCGGCCGCCCCCAGGGCCTCGGCGCGGTCGCCCAGCGAGGACATGGCCAAGGTGGTTGTTTCGCCGATGACCGGCACGGCGTGCCGGATCAGCCCCCTGCGGATAGGGTCCAGCAGGATGTCGCCCAGGCCTGCCAGCGGCCCGCCCACCACGATGACTTCGGGGTTGATCAGATTGGCCACGTTGCCCAGGGCACGCCCCACCGCCAGGCCTGCGTCGTCCACCACGCGGAGGGTTGCCGAGTCCCGGTTCAGGGCTTTCCTGACGATGTCGGCGGGCGTCAACGGCCGGTCCTCGCCGCGGCTCAGGAGCTCGATCATGGTGGTGGTGGACGCGATGGTTTCCAGGCATCCGCGGTTCCCGCACCGGCACACCAGCCCTTGCTCGTGGATGGTGGCATGGCCGATTTCGCCGGTGATTCCCACGTTGCCGTAGTACGGCGCTCCGTTGAGGATCAGGCCGGCGCCGATACCGGAACCGATCTTCAGGAACAGCAGGTTGCTGACCCCCGAATGCTGCCCCCAGGTCACTTCTGACCATGCGCCCAGATTCGCGTCATTGTCCACAAACACGGGGATTCTCAAGGTTTCCTCAAGATGCTGGAGGATGTTGATGCCCACCCATTCGGGAAGGATTGCCCCCTGCGCGACGGTGCCGGTCCGCCGGTCGATCGGGCCTGGAATTCCGACGCCGGCGCCCACCATATAGCTCCGTTCCACCCCGCTTTCCCGGAGCAGTTTCTCCAGCAGCACCACCGCCGCCTGGATGCCGTCGTCCGCCTGGTGGCCCAGCGGAAGCATCACCGACTCTTCGGCAATGACGTGGTAGCTGAGGGAGGCCAAGACCACCCGCAGGTGCCGGCGGCCGAAGTCGATGCCGACCGCAACGGCGCCATTGCTGTTGAGCCGCACGTTCAATGCCCGGCGGCCGGAACTGGTAATCGGTTCGGTGGAGGCCAAGCCGGAGTCCAGCATGATTTTGACGATGTTCGAGACGGTGGCAGTGGAAAGCCCCGTCTGCCGGGCGAGCTCCGCCTGCGTGGACGGACCCCCCATAAGGGCCTCAATGATCCGCTGCTGGTTCAGCTGCCGCAGGGCTGACTGCGAGCCGGGATTCTTGGGCTTGCTCCTCGTTGAGCGCGTGGTTGCGGACATGCTAAGAAGATTGCCCTATCGTTCCTCTTGTAGTCAAGAAGTTAACGCATAACGTCGGGCGGGTGTCCGGTAAACGCGTCTGACCTCTGTTGCGAGCCGGCCGTGGGCATTCCGTCCCGCGGCAGGGGGCGGACGGGTCCAAACGACCCGTCCCCTTCCCTGCGGCGCTGGCTAGGCTGGAGGGAGTGAACAGTCCGGCCCGTCCAGTCACCACGGACAGGCATACAGAAGGTGGTAATGATGCTGCTGTCCGTCCTGCAGGCGAACGCCGCGGTCCTGGACGTTGAGGCGAATCTCCGGACCATTGACGAGGCTGCCAACCGGGCCGCCCGCGCCGGCGCCGGCCTGCTCCTTACGCCGGAGCTGTTTCCGGTGGGCTACGCGCCACTGCGGCTGGGCTGCGAACTGGACCCGGCAACCCTTCCCGCACTCCGCGAAAGCCTCGCGGGGATTGCCCGCCGCAACGGGATTGGCCTCGTTTACAGCCTCCCGGCCGAAGCCGCCGGTGGCGCAGGTGACGGCGCTGCCGCCGCCCAAAAGGGGAACGGCTCCCGGGACATGGACCGCGCGGGCGGTCCCGGCTGGCACATTTCCGCGTCCCTGGTGGACGCCACCGGCGCGGAACTTCTTCGGTACGCCAAGGTGCACCTCTTCGGCGACGAGGAACGCAAGGCATTCGTCGCGGCCAGCGAGCCGCCCGCCGTCGTCGACTTCCTCGGCATCCGCACCTCATTGCTGATCTGTTACGACATCGAATTCCCGGAAGCCGCGAGGGCCGCAGCCGCGCGCGGCGCGGAACTGCTGCTGGTGCCCACCGCCTTGTCCGCGGGCTATGGGGCGGTGCCCCAGGTCCTTGTCCGCGCCCGTGCGCTGGAAAGCCAGCTCAACGTGGCCTATGCCAACCACTGTGGCGCCGAGGATTCCTATACGTTCGGCGGGGGAAGCGTGGTGGCGGGGCCGGATGGCGGCGTGCTGGCTGCGGCGGGCAATGCTCCGGAACTGCTGTTCGCCACCGTAGGCACGGAGGCTGTCCGCGCCGCCAGGAACGACGTGCCCTACCTGAGGGAGCGCCGGCCGGAGCTGTACCGCGCGTGGGAGGCCGGGCTTGCGTCCGGCCCGGCCCGGTCCGCGGATCACCTGACCTAGCTGCCCGCCGTCGGGCCGGTCAATGCGTCCGCGTACTGCAGTGCAATCCACAGCTCTGCCCGCACCTGCGCCTGGTTCAAGTCCATCCCGAGGAGGTCTGCAAGGACCCCGACCTGGCGCCGCACGCTGTTGCGGTGAAGTCCCAGCAGCTTGGCGGAGCCGTCCCAGCTGCCGTTCTCGGTAAGCCAGCCGCGAAGCACCGCCAGCAGCGGATCGCGCCGGTCCGGTTCCAGGGACAGCACCGGATGAAGGAGCCGTTCCGCCAGCATGGTCCCTGCTTCGCGGCCCAGCAGCCCGGCCACCGACCATTGAACCTCGTCGGCGCGGACGCTTTGCCCGCTCCTCTGCACGCGGCTCCGCAGGGAACCCGCATCCTGATATGCGGCGGCAAGGCCGGTGAGTTCGGTGGGTTCGCCAACCACCAGGCGCCACCCGAGCTTTTCGACCTCGGCGAGCAGGGAGTCGTCCACCTTCAACCGGGTCACTGCAGCGAATCCGTAATCGGTGATTTCCACCAGCTTGGTATCGAACAGGCGCCGCCACTGGAGGAGCTCCCGGACCGGGCTGTCCCCGGCGGGCCACTCCGGTGCGTCCATCTTGATGCCCTGCACCACGCGCATGGCCGCGGACCGGGTGGAGGACAGGCTCTGCGCCATCAGGTCCCTGAGTGCGTTCAGGTGCCTGGCGCTCCCGCTGGTGAGGCTTTCGGGGTGCAGCAGCACAGCCGTAGCCAGTTGGCTGGGTGCCAGCGAACCGCTGGTTCGCTGCCGGACCAACAGTTCGAGGAGTCCGACGGCGGTCTGGACCACGTTGTTCTGCGCCGGCGTCAAGGGTACGTCTGAACCCAGGACCAGTGCCCCCAGGTTCGCGTCCTTGGTGCTGCGCAGCGGATGGCCAACCACCAAGGCCGAGCCCGGCAGGTCAAACCCGTCCATCTCCACCCGGGGGCCGCTGCCGGAGAACAAACGTTTGAGCATGGGTTCCAGCAGGGAAAGCTCGACGGCGGGGCTGCCGCCGCCGCTGGTGCCGCGGGCCCGGACCCGGCCGTCCGCTCCCACCATCACTGCCCAGACGGGCACGCGCTGCACCAGCGCCGCCAGCAGTTCGTGTTCCGGCCTGGGGGAGAGGACTGCGCGCATCAACTGCCGGTTGGTTTCCGCCAGTTGCCGGAAGACCCGCGCAGTATCGGACTCCAGCAGCTGGGAGAATTGGAGGCCGATGGCCGCGAACGGGAGCGATTCCGGTACTTCGAACAAGGTGAGGTTGTGGTGCCGGCACGCGTCGATGACCACGTCCGGGACGGCGTCGAAGTAGGGCCTGATTCCGAATCCCAAGGCCGCTACCTTGGCGTCTACCAACCGCCGGACATACGCGTCCGCGCTGGCGGGCGCCCCGCCGTTGCCCAGGAAGGGAAGGCCGGCGGTCAGCAGGAACTCACCCTCGGGCAGGTAGGGCGTCGGATCCTCCAGCTCACTGGGTTCCACCCAGCGCAGCAGCCGGTCGCCGCTGCCGCCGTCGTGGAGCGTCTTCAACACCGGCGGCAGTTGGTCGAGGAACTGCTGGAGCGTGACGAAGCTCAGCCGGCCGGCTGCTGCGGGCTCAGTGGGCATGGCGGACCGACCCGGCGGAGCGGCCCGCCCGGGCCGCGGTTGACCCGTGGTGGCGGTGTGCAGATAGTCTCATGGTTGGCAACTATAGGTCATATTGCACCGCCTTGAGAGTTGGCTCACATGCCAACCTTGGGGAGGGGAAACCGAAAACTACTCTGAAGGGACGTCAACGGTGACTGTGCCTGTGACCACCGAAAAACCCATTGCGCCGGGTGCCTCCCGGCCGCGCCTGGCAGACCAGCTCCAGCGCCGCAAGCCAATCGGCCAGATGGTCAGCGAAGCCGGAAGCGGCGAGGGCGGCACTGCGCTGGTCCGCAGCTTCGGCGTCCTCCACCTCACCATGATCAGTGTTGGCGCCACGCTCGGGACCGGGATCCTGGTGATCCTTGGCGAGTCGGTGCCGCTGGCCGGGCCGGCCATCTGGATCTCGTTCGTCATTGCCGGCCTGGCCGCGCTCCTCTCGGCGGTGTCGTATGCCGAAATGGCCGGCCTGGTTCCGGTAGCGGGCTCCAGCTATTCCTACTCCTACGCCACCATGGGCGAAGGCATGGCGTGGATCTGCGGGTGGTGCCTTGTCCTTGAGTACGCCGTTTCCGTGGCCGCCGTAGCCGTAGGTGCCGGCCAGTACGTCAATGAAGCGCTGGCGGCGTTTGGGCAGGTGCTGCCGGATGCGATGTCCCAGCCTCCCGGCGACGGCGGACTGGTGAACATCCCGGCGATGGCCATCGTGGTCCTGGCCATGGTCCTGCTGGTCCGCGGCGCCCGGGAAAGCGCCTGGATCAACACGGCAGTGGTGATCATCAAGATCGGCATCCTGCTCTTCTTCTGCGCCGTTGCCTTCACCGCGTTCAACGCGGGCAATTTCGAACCGCTCCTGCCCATGGGAGCCGCCGGTGTTTCCGCAGCTGCCTCGCGGGTGTTCTTCTCCTACATCGGCTTTGACGCGGCCTCCACCGCCGGCGAAGAGGCCCGGAACCCCAAGCGCGACCTTCCCCGGGCCATCCTGCTCTCGATGGTGATCGTCACCAGCGTCTATGTCCTCGTGGCGGTTGCCGCCATCGGGGCCCGGCCCTGGGGCTGGTTCGACGGTACCGAGGCCGCCCTCGTCCAGATCCTGGAGGAGACCACCCACCAGCCGTGGATTGCGCTGGTCTTCTCCATCGGCGCCGTCCTGGCCATCGCCAGCATCGTCCTCACCGTGCTGTACGGCCAGACGCGCATCCTGCTCTCGATGTCCCGGGACGGCCTGGTGCCCAGGGTCTTCGGCCGCGTCTCCGCCCGGACCGGTACCCCTGCCGCCGGAACGCTCATCGTGGGAACCGCCGTCGCCCTGACCGCAGGCCTCGTGCCGCTCGGCGCGCTGGCGGACGCCACCAGCATCGGAACGCTGTTCGCCTTCGCCCTGGTCAACGTCGCCGTCATCTACCTGCGGCGCAACCGCCCGGACCTGGAGCGCAGTTTCCGGGTGCCCCTGTATCCGGTCACGCCCGTGCTGGGAACGCTCATGTGCGCCTACCTCATGGCGAACCTTGGTGCCGATACCTGGCTGGTCTTCGGCGCCTGGATGCTCGTAGGGATTGCCATTTACTTCGGCTACGGACGCCGAAACTCGAAGGTAGCGGCCCTGAGCGAGCTCGACTACCGTGAACTGACCGCCAAGGCCCCGCGCCAGGAACCTGTGAAAGCAGAACACTCATGACCACCGCCACCGAACTGCCGGCCCCTGATCCCTCCAGCACCTCAACCGGGCCGGACACAGCAACCGGGCAGGGCCCCGACGGCCGGGCGCCCATCACCATGCTGAACCCCGATTTCCCCTTCAGCTACGACCACTACCTGGCCCACCCGGACGGCATGGGCTCCGTCCCGCCGGAGCTCTACGGCACGGAAGTGGCCGTCATCGGAGCCGGGCTCTCCGGCCTGGTGACCGCCTACGAGCTGATGAAACTCGGCCTGCGCCCGGTGGTCTACGAGGCAGACCAGATCGGCGGCCGCCTCCGCACGGCAGCCTTCCCGGCAGCTCCCGGCGTGGTGGCGGACCTCGGCGGTATGCGGTTCCCGGTCTCGGGCAAGGCTTTCTACCACTACGTTGACCTGCTGGGCCTGGAAACCTGTGAGTTCCCCAACCCCCTGGCCGAGGCCACCTCCAGCACAGTGATCGAGCTGGCAGGTAAGAAGCACTACGCGGAAAAGCCGGGAGACCTCCCGCCTTTTTTCCGTGAGGTTGCGGACGCCTGGAAAGCGGCCGTCAACGACGGCGCCAAGTTCACCGAAATGCAGGACGCCATCCGCTCCCGCGACACGGCCCGGATCAAGGAACTGTGGAACGAACTGCTCCCGCTCATGGATGAGCAGACCTTCTACGGGTTCATCGCCGCGAGCGATTCGTTCAAGGAGGCAGGGTTCGCGCACCGCGAGGCTTTCGGCCAAGTGGGATTCGGCACGGGCGGCTGGGATACGGACTTTCCCAACTCCATCCTGGAGATCCTCCGCGTGGTCTACACCGACGCGGACGACCAGCACCGGTTCATCCGCGGAGGAGCGCAGCGGCTCCCCGAGGCACTCTGGCAGCACGCGCCGTCGGACCTGGTGCACTGGCCCGACGGCACCTCCCTTGCTTCGCTCCACTCCGGCTCGCCCCGCGGCGCTGTGGGGAAGATCAGCCGCGACCCGGACGGAAACCTGCGGATCCGTGAACGCTGGGGCCGCGAGGCCAGCTACCCGGCGGTGGTGAGCACGTGCCAGTCGTGGCTGCTGTCCACCCGCATCCACACCGAGGAAGCATTGTTCCCGGCTGAGCTGTGGACCGCCATGGAGCGCTCGCACTACATGCAGTCGTCCAAGACGTTCGTCATGGTGGACCGGCCGTTCTGGAAGGACATCGACCCGGACACCGGGCACGAGGTCCTGTCCATGACCTTGACGGACCGGCTGAACCGCGCCACGTACCTGCTGGACAACGGCCCGGACCAGCCCGCCGTCATCCTGCTCTCCTACACCTGGAACGACGACGCCCTGAAATGGCTTGCCCTGGACGCGGACGAACGCGTGGAGCTGATGCTGCACTCACTGGAACAGATCTACCCCGGCGTGGATATCGCCGGGCACATCGTGGGGCAGCCCATTACCGTGTCCTGGGAAGCCGACCCCAACTTCATGGGCGCCTTCAAAGCCAACCTGCCGGGGCACTACCGATACCAGCAGCGGCTGTTCACGCACTTCAAGCAGGACGCGCTGCCCGAATCCCAGCGCGGCATCTTCCTGGCCGGCGACGACGTCTCTTTCACAGCCGGCTGGGCTGAAGGCGCCGTCACCACCGGGCTGAACGCCGTATGGGGCGTGGTGAAGCACCTGGGCGGGACATCCGCGCCCGGCAACCCCGGCCCGGGTGACCTGCTGGACGCAATGGGGCCAATCAGCCTGGACTAGCGCCGGCTCGGCGTCGAAACCTACTGGTGGAGCTCGCGGTGTTTCGCTGCGAGCTCCACGTAGTGCGCCGCATTGGCGCGGACGCCGTCGAACTCTTCCTCCGTGAGTTCGCGGCGCACCTTGGCGGGTACCCCGGCAACCAGGGACCGCGGCGGAACCACGGTTCCTTCCAGGACGACGGCGCCGGCCGCCACCAGCGAGCCGGCACCGATCACGGCGCCGTTAAGGACGGTGGCGCCCATGCCGATCAGGCAGTCGTCCTCCACCGTGCAGCCATGCACGACGGCGGCGTGCCCCACGCTGACACCCCGGCCCACCGTGCAGGGGAAGCCGGGGTCGGCGTGCAGCACCACGTTGTCCTGCAGGTTGCTGCCGGCACCCACGGTGATGGCCGCGGTGTCGGCGCGGACGGAAACGCCGTAGAAGGCACTGGAATCCTGGTCCAGGGTCGCCCGGCCAACGATGGAGGCTGAGGGCGCTACGAACGCTGTTTCATGGACAGCCGGGGAGTTGCCGGCGAAAGGGTACAGAGGAGCCATGGCTTCACCCTAAGCCACGCCTGCGCCCAACTGACTCGCGGCAGATGCCGTTTTGCGGCCCCAAAACGGCATCCTCTGCCAGCTGGTTGAAGCCAGTCGAAGACCGCGTCAGTTGAAGACCACTGTCCGGTTGCCGTCCAGCAGCACCCGGTGCTCGGCATGCCACTGCACGGCCTGGACCAGGGTCCGCCCCTCCACGTCACGGCCCATCTGGACGAACTGCTCCGCCGTGCGGGCGTGATCCACCCGGATGACTTCCTGCTCGATGATCGGACCCTCGTCCAGGGCTGCGGTCACGTAGTGGGCCGTGGCGCCGATCAGCTTCACGCCGCGCGCGTGGGCCTGGTGGTACGGCTTGGCGCCCTTGAAGGACGGCAGGAACGAGTGGTGGATGTTGATGGCCTTGCCGGTCAGCTCGGTGCAGAGGTCGTCGGACAGGATCTGCATGTAACGGGCCAGGACCGTCAGTTCGATGCCGTGTTCGGCGATGATGCCACGAAGCTTGTCTTCCGCCTGCACCTTGGTGTCCTTGGTGACGGGGATGTAATGGAACGGGATGCCGTAGAACTCCGCGAGTCCGGCCAGGTCCCGGTGGTTTGACACGATGGCGGGGATCTCGATGGGCAGTGTCCCGGAGCGCTGCTGGAAGAGAAGGTCGTTGAGGCAGTGGGCGGCGGTACTGGCAAGCACCAGGGTGCGCACCTTGTCGCCGACGGTGTTCAGGCTCCACTGCATGGAGAAGGCCTCCGCCACCGGTTCAAGGGCCGCACGCAGTTCGGACTTGGCGGCGGGTGTGGTGACCTCGACGCGCATGAAGAAGTTGCCGGTTGAGGGGCTGCCGTACTGCTGTGAATCCGTAATGTTGCATCCTGCCACCAGAAGGGCGCCGGCCACCGCGTGGACGATTCCGGGACGGTCCGGGCAGGACAGGGTTACCACATACGCTTGGTTCAGCAGCTGTTCATTCACGCGTAATAGCCTACCCGCGCTGCGGACGGTGCTTTTGATAGGCTGAAGTGGTCGCAACTGGCGTTGGGTGGCTAACCACCAGGGAGCGGCAATCACGAAGACCACGGATCGTACGCCTGGGCCGAGGGTCATGTTTTGCCGGTTGTGGGGCTGCTCCTGCGTCAGTGCAGCAGCACCATGCCCAGTGCTTCCACGCGCTGTCATCAACGCGGTGCGGGGGCGCGCCAGCCGGTAGCCTGACCTAAGCAGTGCCCGTATCCCTAGCCAGGAGTTCTTCGTGACTACTACAGCCACCTCAACCACAGCCGTCAGCAACCAGCCGCTGGCAGAGCTCGACCCCGAAATCGCCGCAGTCCTGGACCAGGAGCTTGGCCGCCAGCGCGGCACACTGGAAATGATTGCCTCCGAGAACTTCGCGCCCCGCGCCGTGATGGAAGCCCAGGGCTCCGTCCTCACCAACAAGTACGCCGAAGGCTACCCGGGCCGCCGCTACTACGGCGGCTGCGAGTATGTCGACGTCGCCGAGCAACTGGCCATCGACAGGGTCAAGGCCTTGTTCGGTGCGGAGTACGCCAACGTCCAGCCGCACTCCGGTGCCCAGGCCAACGCCGCTGCGCTCTCCGCCATGATCACCCCGGGCGACAAGATCCTCGGCCTGTCCCTGGCGCACGGCGGCCACCTGACCCACGGCATGAAGCTGAACTTCTCCGGCAAGCTGTACCAGGTTGCCGCGTACCAGGTCGAGGAAGACAACTTCCGCATCGACATGGACAAGCTGCGTGAGCAGGCCATCGCCGAAAAGCCGCAGGTCATCATCGCCGGCTGGTCCGCCTACCCCCGCCACCTGGACTTCGCCGCGTTCCGCTCCATCGCCGATGAGGTGGGCGCGCTGCTCTGGACCGACATGGCACACTTCGCGGGCCTGGTTGCCGCCGGACTGCACCCCAGCCCGGTGCCGCACTCCGACGTCGTCACCTCCACCGTGCACAAGACCCTCGCCGGTCCCCGCTCGGGTGTGATCCTGGCGAAGGAACAGTGGGCCAAGAAGCTGAACTCCAACGTCTTCCCGGGCCAGCAGGGCGGCCCGCTCATGCACGTCATCGCCGCCAAGGCCGTTGCCTTCAAGATCGCCGGCACCCAGGAATTCAAGGAGCGCCAGGAGCGTGTCCTCGAGGGCGCCAGGATCATCGCCGACCGGCTGAACCAGGCCGATGTCGCCGAGGCAGGCGTCTCCGTCCTCACCGGCGGCACCGACGTCCACCTGGTACTGGTTGACCTGCGCAACTCCCAGCTGGACGGACAGCAGGCCGAGGACCTCCTGCACTCGGTCGGCATCACCGTCAACCGCAACGCCGTGCCTTTCGACCCCCGCCCGCCGATGGTCACCTCCGGCCTGCGCATCGGTACCCCGGCCCTGGCCACTCGCGGGTTCGGCGCTGCCGAGTTCACCGAGGTCGCCGAGATCATCGCCACCGCGCTCAAGGCCGGCACCGGCGCCGACGTCGAGGCCCTGCAGTCCCGCGTTGACAAGCTGGCCGCCGATTTCCCGCTGTACCCGCAGCACGAGCAGTGGTGACCAATGACTGAAACCACCACCGCGCAGATCCTTGACGGCAAGGCCACCGCCGCTGCCATCAAGGCCGAGCTGACTGACCGCGTGGCCGCACTCAAGGCCAAGGGCGTCATTCCGGGGATCGCCACCGTACTGGTCGGTGCGGATCCCGCCTCGCAGTTGTATGTGTCCATGAAGCACAAGCAATCTGCGCAGATCGGGATGAACTCCATCCAGCGCGAACTTCCCGCGGACGCCACCCAGGAGCAGGTGGAGGCCCTCATTGACGAACTCAATGCGGACCCTGCCTGCCACGGGTACATTGTGCAGCTGCCGCTGCCCAAGCACCTGGATACCGACGCGATCCTGGAACGCATCGATCCCGCCAAGGACGCCGACGGGCTGCACCCGACCAACCTTGGCCGGCTGGTGCTGAACGTCAACCACAAGATCACCACACCGCTGCCGTGCACCCCCCGCGGCGTCATCGAGCTCCTTGAGCGCAACGGATACAGCCTGGCAGGCAAGCATGTTGTGGTGGTGGGCCGCGGCGTCACGATCGGCCGGTCCATCGGCCTGCTGCTGACCCGCCGGGACGTCAACGCCACGGTGACCCTGACCCACACCGGCACCACGAACCTCTCCGAACTGCTCCGGCAGGCGGACGTGATCGTGGGTGCTGCCGGCGTCAAGCACATCGTCAAGGCGGCGGACGTCAAGCCCGGCGCCGCGTTGCTGGATGTCGGAGTTACCCGCGAGACCGATCCTGAGACGGGCAAGAGCCGCGTCTACGGCGACATCGATCCCGCCGCTGCGGAGGTGGCCGGCTGGATCTCGCCGAACCCTGGCGGCGTCGGACCCATGACCGTGGCGCTGCTGATGACCAACGTGGTGGAAGCGGCAGAACGCGCAGCCGGCATCGCGCAGTAGTCCCGCCACCGGGCGCACGACGGCGGCACGGCACCTTTCGCAGGAAAGGCGCCGTGCCGCCGTCGGCCGTTATAACGAAACTGCAAGCGCACTTCCACATGCGCCGCACCTCAACTAGTCTGCACAGGTGCACAACGAAGCCATCCTGCCCTCCGGCACCATGACCGCGCATCGGCCATCCGGAGTGGTCATCTCCGCAGAGAACCTGACCAAGACGTACGGCGATGTGGCGGCCGTGGACGGCATCACCTTCAGCGTTCCGGCGGGGGAGTCCTTCGGGCTGCTGGGTCCGAACGGGGCAGGCAAGTCCACCACCATGAAGATGATCGGCGGGGTCACCCGGCGCACCTCGGGCAACCTCAGCATCATGGGACTGGACCCGGACACGCACGGGCCGGAAGTGCGCGCGCACCTGGGCGTGGTGCCGCAGCAGGACAACCTCGACGAAGAACTGCGCGTCCGCGACAACCTCCTGGTCTACGGCCGCTACTTTGGCCTGCCCATGAGCTACCTGAAGCCAAAAGCCGACGAACTGCTGGAGTTCGCGCAGCTGACGGACAAAGCCAAGTCCAAGGTGGACGCGCTCTCCGGCGGCATGAAGCGGCGCCTGACGATTGCCCGGTCCCTCATCAACGAGCCCAGGATCCTGCTGCTGGACGAACCCACCACAGGCCTGGACCCGCAGGCGCGGCACATCCTCTGGGACCGGCTCTTCCGGCTCAAGGAACAAGGCGTCACCCTGATCCTGACCACCCACTACATGGATGAGGCCGAACAGCTCTGCGACCGGCTGATCGTCGTGGACAAAGGCCGGATCATGGCTGAAGGGTCACCGGCGCAGTTGATCCGTGAGCACTCCACCAAGGAAGTGGTGGAGTTGCGTTTTGGCTCGGAACGCAACGCAGCCATCGCGTCCCGGCTTGAAGGCATCGGTGACCGCCTCGAAGTCCTGCCGGACCGGGTGCTGATGTACGCGCACGACGGCGAGTCTGCCCTTGAGCAGGTCTCGGCCCGCGGCCTGAGGCCGCTGACGTCGCTGGTGCGCAGGTCCTCGCTGGAGGACGTCTTCCTCCGGCTCACCGGGCGGAGCCTCGTTGACTGAACCACTGGCCGCTCCGCAGTCCGCCCTTAGGGCGCACCGGCCCGACATCTCGGCTGCCAAGGCCCGGCGCTGGGGCGCCTTCTACTATGCGGAGCAGGTGCTCCGGGTCATGAAGGGGTACTCCTGGTCCATTGTGATGTACAGCGTGGGCCAGCCCGTGGCGTACCTGTTTGCCATGGGCGTGGGCCTGGCCACCCTGGTGGACTCCGGCAATGCGGCGTTCGGCGGCGTGTCCTACCTGGCCTTCATCGCCCCGGCGCTGCTGGTCTCCGCTGCCGTGATGACGGCCGCGAACGAGTTCACGTTCCCCGTCATGGACGGTTTCAAGTGGCGCCGAATCTACTTCGGGCCGCACGCGTCACCGCTGACTCCACAGCAGATCGCGGCAGGACAGATCATGGCCGTAACACTGCGCCTGCTGCTGCAGTCTGCCATCTACTTCGCCGCCGTGGCGCTGTTCGGCGCCTCACCGTCCGGCTGGGGCTGGGCCGGGATCCTGGTGGCCACCCTGACGGGCCTTGCCTTTGGGCTTCCGCTGATGGCCTACTCCGCGTCGATCACGGAAGACAAGGGCCAGTTTGCGCTGGTGATGCGGTTCATCGTAATGCCGCTGTTCCTTTTCTCCGGGACATTTTTCCCGCTCGAGAACCTCCCGCCGGCAGTGCGCTGGGTCGGATGGATCTCGCCCATCTGGCACGGTACCGAACTTGGCCGGGTACTCAGCTTCGGCTACCACGAAGCGCCACTGCTGACCATCCTGCACATCGCCGTCCTCGGCGGACTGGCCGCGTTGGGTTGGCTCCTGACCCGGCGCCGCTTTGCCCTGAGGATGGGCCAATGAGCGCCGTCTCAGGCCGCGCCGCCAGCGTGACCGAGGCGGCGCGCAACCGGACGTTCGGGCCGCTGTACTCGCGCAATGCAAAGGCCGTCATCTCCCGGGGACTGATGGCGACGCGCAGCACCAACTGGCTGGTGATGGTGTCCGGATTCTTCGAACCAGTGCTGTTCCTCGTGTCCATGGGGGTGGGCCTGGGTGCCATCGTGGGAGACGTCCGCGGACCCGACGGGACTTCCATCAGCTACGCGGCGTACATCGCCCCTGCCCTGCTTGCCGTGTCGGCGATGAACGGCGCCGTGTACGACTCCACCTGGAACGTCTTCTTCAAAATGAACTTCGCCAAGCTCTACCAGGGCATGCTCTACACGTCGTTGGGGCCCCTGGACGTTGCGGTGGGGGAGATCTTCCTGGCCCTGCTGCGGGGCATGCTCTACGCCACCGGCTTCACCGCCGTCATGGGAGCCATGGGGCTGATTACCACGGCCTGGGCGCTGCTCATGATTCCGGCTTCGGTGCTGATTGCCTTCGGCTTCGCCAGCCTCGGCATGGGGATCACCAGCTTCCTCAAGACATTCCAACAAATGGACTGGATCAACTTCATCCTGCTGCCCATGTTCCTGTTCAGCGCCACGTTCTACCCGCTGAGCGTCTACCCCGAGCCCATCCAGTGGTTCATCCAGGCCATGCCGCTGTGGCACGGGGTGGAACTGCTGCGGCAGATCAGCGTGGGAAGCTTCACGGCCGCCACACCGTTGCACGTGGGCTACTACCTGGCCATGACCGCCGTCGGAATGCTCCTGACCACCCTCCGCCTGCGGAGCCTCTTCCTCAGGTAGCAGCCCCTGTTCGCCCGGGGTGGAAGACGGCCGGAGCACTGCCCGCCATTTGAGACAATGGCTGCATGCGAACTTTGGGCAGCTCACCGTCATCCTCCAAACCCGCCAGGGGCGGCTTTTCGATGTTCCGCATCAGCGGGCCGGGCCTGATGGTCCTGGTAACGGCGTTCATCGTTGCCGTCCTCTTTGCGGCAAACCAGAACGACGTCGTGGGTTGGGTTGTTGCCATCATTGCCGGCTTCTGGCTGGCCCTGGCTGCGTTCGT
Organism: Arthrobacter sp. AG258; assembly: GCF_004364695.1. Classification (NCBI taxonomy): domain Bacteria; kingdom Bacillati; phylum Actinomycetota; class Actinomycetes; order Micrococcales; family Micrococcaceae; genus Arthrobacter; species Arthrobacter sp. AG258. The sequence goes on from NZ_SOBI01000006.1 coordinate 188,262, forward strand.
GGTCTTCAGCATCCAACGGGCCGCCAGGAAGGCGGGGGCAAAGCTCACCGAGGCGCAGAGCGCCTTCAACGCCGCCGCCGGCCGCGCTCCCGCGCCCGCTTCCGCCGACCATGGCGGAACCCGCGTGATCTACGAACGCTCCGAAGCTGAGGAAGTACGTGACCTCAAGCTTGACCACTCCTTCAAGATCGTCCAGGTGCAGGTCCGCGTGGTGGAAGAGGAGCGCGCCAAGGGTGCGTCCGCCAACCAGGACACCATCAACCGTGCCCTGGAGACCATCGAGATCACAGCCACCAACGCCCGGGACATGATCAAGTCCTCCGGCGGCAGCGGAGAGCCGGTCGCCGGAACCATCATCGACTAGAGTGGAGCGGGTGAGCTCGGCATTGAACAAGGACCACCTTCGCATCGCATCCGTCAACGTAAACGGCCTTCGGGCTGCCTACAAGAACGGGATGGCGGCGTGGCTTGAGCCGCGGGACGTGGACATTCTCTGCCTGCAGGAGGTACGCGCCCCTGACGCGATCGTCCGGCAGCTGCTCGGGGATGACTGGCATATCCTGCACGCCGAAGCGGAAGCGAAAGGCCGTGCCGGCGTCGCCATCGCGTCCCGGCAGGAACCCCTCGCCACCAGGAACGGCATCGGCGACGACTACTTTGCCACGGCCGGGCGCTGGGTGGAGGCCGACTTCCGGTACCCGGATGCCGCCGGCAACCCCGTCCAGCTCACCGTAGCCAGCGCCTACGTGCACTCGGGCGAGGTGGGGACGCCAAAGCAGGACGACAAATTCCGTTTCCTGGACGCCATGATCACCCGGCTGCCGGAGCTGGCCAAGCACAGCGACCATGCGCTGGTGGTGGGAGACCTGAACGTCGCCCACACACCGTTCGATATCCGGAACGCCAAGGGCAACGTGAAGAAGGCCGGTTTCCTGCCGGCGGAACGCGCATACTTCGACCGCTTCCTGGGCGAGGAAATCGGCTGGCACGACGTCCACCGGAACCTGTCTGGCGAGATGGACGGCCCCTACACCTGGTGGTCGCAGCGCGGAAAGGCCTTCGACAATGACACCGGCTGGCGCATCGACTACCACCTGGCCACCGCAGGGCTGGCGTCCGGTGCCCTGTCCGCCGTCGTCGACCGTGCCGCCTCGTGGGACACCCGCTTCTCCGACCACGCCCCGCTGGTAGTGGACTACCAGCTCTGAGCCCGAAAGTTCTTCCATGACCAGCCAGACTTCCCAGCCAGCCAAGAAGCGCATACTCTCCGGCGCCAAGCCGACCGCCGATTCCCTCCACCTGGGCAACTACATCGGAGCCGTGCGCAACTGGGTGGATATGCAGGCGGAGTACGACGCCGTATTCTTCGTCCCGGACCTGCACGCCATTACGGTGGACTTTGAGCCCGGGGAACTTGCCAAACGGACCCGCATCGTCGCGGCCCAGTACATCGCCGCCGGTATCGACCCGGACAAGAGCATCTTCTTCGTCCAGTCACATGTGCCCGAGCACGCGCAGCTTGCCTGGGCCCTGAACTGCATCACGGGCTTCGGCGAGGCGTCGCGGATGACCCAGTTCAAGGACAAGACCCAGAAGTCCGGAGCGGATTCCGCCACGCTGGGCCTGTTCGCCTACCCCACGCTGATGGCGGCCGACATCCTGCTGTACCAGAGCGACCTCGTGCCCGTTGGCGAGGACCAGCGCCAGCACCTTGAGCTGACCCGCAACCTGGCCCAGCGTTTCAACACCCGGTTCGGCCAGACCTTCACCGTGCCCGAGGCAACGATCGTCAAGGAAAGCGCCAAGATCTACGATCTCCAAAACCCCAGCGCCAAGATGTCCAAGACGGGTGAGTCGCCCAACGGTGCCATCCAGCTGCTGGAAGATCCCAAGATCGCAGCCAAGCGCATCAAGTCCGCTGTCACCGACGCCGGAACGGAGATCCGCTTTGACGCCGAGGAAAAGCCCGGTGTGTCCAATCTGTTGACCATCTACTCCGCCCTCACCGGCAAAACGGTCACCGAGCTGGAAGCCGAGTACCAGGGGAAGATGTACGGCCACCTCAAGGTGGACCTCGCCGAGGTGGTGGTGGATTTCATCACACCGATCCGCAACCGCACGAACGAGCTCATGGCTGATCCCGCCGAGCTCGACCGGCTGCTGGCCCTGGGCGCCGACCGGGCCCGGGAGATCGCTTCGGTCACCCTCGCACGGGTGTACGAGCGCATGGGCTTCCTGCCGTCCCTCACCCTCGCTGGAGTCCGCTAGCGCCATGTCTTCGAAAAACGCTACCGCCAGGGGAAGCGCGTGCTCTGCCGGCGAGGCGGAGCGGACCCGGCGTAACCGTTACGAGGACCAGCCCGGCCAGGATGCCGTGGCGGAAGGCGGCGCGGCCGGGACCGAAGACGTCAGCGTGGGCGTCATCCTGGGTTTCCCGGACGAGATTGCCGCGGAGCTGCAGCGCTGGCGCGCGTCATTTGGTGACCCGATGGCCGGAGTGATACCGGCGCACATCACCCTGATCACCACCACGCCCACGCAGGATTGGGAGGCAACCCGACAGCACGTCCGCGAGGTTGCCCGCTGCCAAAGGCCTTTCACGGTCACCATCGCCGGGACGGGAACGTTCCGTCCCGTCTCGCCTGTTGTCTTCATCAAAGTGGAGGACGGGTTCGAACACTGCGTGGATCTGCACCGCAGGCTGCAGCAGGGTCCCCTGCACCGCGAGCTGCCGTTCGCCTACCATCCGCACGTCACGATTGCCCACGATGTCGCCCCGGAAAGCCTGGACGAGGCCGAAACGGCACTAAAGAACTATAAGGCAACCTTCCCCGTGGTTAGCATGGGACTCTATGAGCATGATGCCAACGGCATCTGGCAGCTAAGGGAAGAGCTGGATTTTGGGACCGAAACTAACAACGACGCCGGCACCCCCTTCACGGACGCTGCCGCGAACACCGCAACGGACGCCGGCTGACCAGCAGCCCCTGCCTACTGAAATCGCCCGGCTGAAGCTGGACGTCATCCAGAAACGCAGCGACTGGCATAAGGCGCGCCGCTCCGGCGGCAAGATTCCTGCCCTGATGGCGTGGATACAGTTGTTCACTGCCCGGCTGAACGTCGTGCGGCCCATGCGGGCCTTCAGGCATTACGGACTCCATTACGGACCGTTGATGAGCGCGGGCATCGGCTTCAACATGTTCTTCTCCATCACGGGCCTGCTGGCCACCGGCTTTTCCGTGGCCGGCCTGGTACTCCGCGGCCAGCCGGCCTTGCTGGACACCATCATCAGCAGCGTGGCCAGGAGCGCCCCGGGTCTGTTGAAGGTCAATGGCGGCGATGGCCTGGTGGACCCCAAGGACTTGCTGGATCCCAGCGGACTGGGCTGGACGGCCGTGATCAGCGCCGTGGTCACCGTGGTTACTTCGCTCGGCTGGATCAACGGCCTCCGGGACGGCCTCCGCGGGATTGTTGAGTTGCCTCCGCTGGTGGTCAATCCCATCCTGCTCAAGCTGCGCGACGCCGGGACCCTGCTCCTGCTGGGCGTGGCGCTGGTGATCAGCGCTGGCGCATCGCTGGTGTTCGGCACCGCCGCAGGTTGGGTTGCCGATTTCCTGCATCTCAGTGACGCCTTGGCCGGCCCGCTGACCACGTCCGTCAAGATTGTGGTGCCAATGGTCCTGAACTGGGTCACCGCGCTGATCATGTTCCGGCTGGCTGCCGGGTTGAAGCTTTCCCGCCAGGCCCTGCTCGAGGGGACCATCCTTGCTGCCGTGGGCACCACCGTGCTGCAGATCTTCAGCACGGAACTGCTGGGCGGAGCCAGCCGGAACCCCATCCTGGCGCCGTTTGCCATCATCATCGGCCTGCTCATCTGGTTCAACCTGGTCAGCCAGGCCTACCTCGTCTCCGCAGGGTGGTCAGCGGTGCGCGAGGCCGACCTCGCGTCCGGCGGCAAGCCCCGCAAGACGATCCTTGGTGCCCGCCGGGCGACACCCCAAACCTGACCCGGGCGAACGGGCACCTAGGGAAAGGGCAGCAGCCCTTCCCACCGCACCGTCCAGCCCGGCGGGAAACCGGGGGAGCGATGGTCAGGGCCGTTGTCCCATCCGGCAGCCATCAATGCTGTGGCGGCCAGGAGGCCGCCGTTGCCGGGCAGGTACAACGGCAAGGAATCGGTTTGGCGGTTGTGCCCGTTGGGCAGGACCGTATTCTTGCCCGCATCCTGCAAAAGGACGTCCACAGCGGCCTCCGGATCGCCCAGGCGGGCAGCGGTCATGGCCATGACCGGGTAATCCCAACCCCAGGTACTTTCCCAATCCCAGCCGGCCAGGACATCGGCCAGCGTGGCCCGCATGATGTCTTCGTCAATGAGGTCCGTCCGCGGCAGGACCCCCAAAGCGCACAGCATTGACGGGTGGTCGGTCCTGATGGTGAACGGCTCCACGTCTATCGCTGCGTAGGCGCCGTCGATGACCCGCGGCGGAACGAGTCCTCCCGCAACGTCCTGCCACGCCGCCACAGGTTCCAGGCCCATCCGTTCCCGCCATGAGGCGGCGGTCCGGAGGCCCCACTGCCAGTACGCCAGTTCAAAGGTGGGATTCGTGACGGAGGCCCGGATCGGGCCGTAGCTTTCCTGGGCCGGTACGATGGGCGGCCCCAATTCGAATCCGCGCGCCGTGGGGTGCGCGAAGCTGGCCATGAACGAGGCCGACTCGAACACGATCTCCGCGAACTCATCCAGGATCTCCTTGCAGGGATTGGCGCGATAGACAAGTTCTGCCAGGTAGATGGGGTGCGGCTGCTGCCAGAGAAGGAAGGTGCCGATCGGACTGGGGCTCTCCCGCCCGTCCGGGCCCACTTGCTTGGGCCAGCGGACGCCGTCGAACCCTTGGGCCCTCGCCGTCTGCCGCGATGTTTCGAGGACCGTGGCGTACCACCGCAGGGACGGCAGCAGGAGTTCCGAACGGCCCCAGAGGGCGAAGTGTGCAGCGTGCCACCAATGCATCTCCAGATGGAACCGTCCGCGCCACGAATTGCAGACGAGCCCGGTTTCCTGGGGCGGGAGGGAGCCGGCGCAGTTGACCGCCGTCAGGTACTGGGAGAGGACAATGCGGCGCTCGAGTTCCTTGGCGCGGGCGTCTCCGGTCGCACCCAGTTCCACGGCCGCGCCCGTGGTCCAAAACCCCTCCCAACGGGCCGCGGAGGCAGCGGCAATGCCGTTGCCGGGGCTGTTGCTGCCGGGGAGGGGCCCGACGGCGGCACTGGCCCTTGCGTCTCCGCGCGGCAGGTCCGCCGGCAGGAGGGCGTCATCCCCGGGTCGCGGGATACAGTCGCCGTCGCCGGCGGGTACAAAGGCCAGCGCGACGTCCAGAACTCCTGGTTCCCCAGGCAATGTGCTGATCCGGATCCGGTGCCTGCCCGTTTGCTCCACGACGAGTCCGCTGCCGCTGACCACCATCCGGTACCGGGCGTTGTCCAGTTCACGGTGAACGGTCCACGTTGTCGAGCCGGGATGGACCTCTGACGCGACAGGCTTCCCGAGGGTGGTGGTATGGGCCTCGGGCCGGCTCCAGTCGGCGGCGTTGTGCCAGGCCTCGGATCCGTAAGGGAAATCAATGCAGAGCACCAGCCCCTCGTGGAGGGCGGGTGATTCCACGTGGAGGCCCAGTTCATCGCGACGCGGATGGCATGCGGTGAGGACGTCGACCGGCCGGCCACCAAGGGTGAAGCGGCTGTGGACGGTGCCAGTCCACAGGTCGAGGGTCTGCACGGTGCCTGCCAGGTCTGTTCGGCTGATGGCCTGTTCGGTTGAGCCTGGCGCCAGCATGAAGCCGATGCGTGCCAGGTCCAGCCGGTGCGGATTGGCCCGCAGCCATGTTTCGGCGGCCGAGGAACCGGTCTCGCGGTCGTTGACGATGTCTCCCACCATGTCCACGTAGGGCACAGGCCCGCGGGGGGAATCGTAGGAAACGGTGGAGCCGGCCAGTCCGTAGGGTTCCTCGGCGGGACGGGAATGCCAGCCCCACTGGGACTGCGTACCGAGGAGTGTCCCGGGCGGGAGGGCGTCGTCGCGGGCACCCACCGGATAGTCGGCCGGGAAGGTCTGGACGCCGGTCAGGTCCATTGTGAAGGCAAACTCGCCGTTGCCCACCGACACCGGGCTTCGCGGGTCCACTGTTCGCTGGCTGACGTTGTGCCTCGTGACCAAGGCCCTCCTGTCGATGGGCGCGGTGCTGCCCGGCGAGGCTTTGGGCGTCACCGCGCGGTCGGTGGTGCCTTGGCTGTGCACGCTGAACGGCCTCCTGGGGAATGCGGGGGTAAAGCACCATTACGACAAGCCGCCTGACGGGTAACTTACCCTGCGGGAAAGGCGTGGTGCGGGAAAGGCGAGGAATCAGAAAGCGTTTTCCCGCCTTTATCCTTGCGGCGCGCCGGGGCGACTGTCAACCCTTGGTACGCGTTTTGCGCGTCAGAAAACTCACGGCATTGGCAGGTGAAGCCATGGTGCACATTCGGGTGGGAATGAGCCCTTGACGTCGGAAGCAGGCCTTTGATACGTTTCACGAAATCGCTTTCTCATCTCGGAAGAAGCTTGCCCAATGACGCGAAAAGTTATCCGAACCCTTCGTAAATTAACTGCCATCCTCACGGCCGCGGCACTCCTTGGCCTCACCGCGGCATGCTCCAGTACCCCATCCAACAAGCCTGAGGACGGCCCTGTCGAAATCCGTTTCTCCTGGTGGGGCAACGCTGGCCGCGCCGACCTGACCAACAAGGCCATCGCCGAATTCGAGAAGGCCAACCCGAACATCAAGGTCAAGCCGGAGTACGGCGACATCGGCGGATACTTCGACAAGCTTGCCACCCAGGTGGCGGCCAATGATGCTCCCGACGTCATCACCATGGGTGGCGCCTATCCGGCGGAGTACGCCAACCGGGGTGCCCTGCTGGATTTGGCCACGGTCAAGGGCCCGCTGGATCTGTCAAGGATGGACCAGGGCGCACTGGAAAACGGTCAGGTCAAGGGCAAGCAATACGGGGTGTCCACCGGTGCCAATTCCCTGGCGATTGTCGCCAATCCGGCGGTGTTCTCGGCGGCGGGAGTCCCGCTGCCGGACGATACTTCCTGGAGCTGGGAGGACTTCGCGAAGATCGCGGCGGATGTCACGGCCCACAGTCCCAAGGGGACCTACGGAACCGCCACCGTGCTCACACACGACTCCCTGGACGCCTTCGCCCGCCAGCGGGGTGAATCGCTGTACACCCAGGACGGTCAGTTGGGGCTCGGCAAGGAAACGGTCCAGGACTACTTCGACTACTCACTGAAGTTGAGCGAAACCGGGGCGGCCCCAAGCGCCTCCGAGACCGTCGAGAAGCTCAACGTCAGCACCGAGCAAACCCTCCTGGGCATGGGCAAAGCGGCCATGATGCTGACCTGGAGCAACTCGTTGTCCGCCCTCAGCAAGGCATCCGGCGCCGACCTCAAGCTGCTCAAGCTCCCGGGTGAAAAACCCACGCCCGGCATCTGGCTCCAGTCCTCGCAGTTCTACACCATCTCGGCCCGCAGCAAGCACGCTGACGCGGCGGCAAAGCTCGTGAGCTTCCTGGTCAACGACCAGTCGGCGGCCAAAATCATCCAGAGCGACCGGGGCGTTCCCAGTAACGCCGACATGCGCAACGCCATCAAGGACATGCTCACGCCGCAGGGGAAGGTGGAGGCCGACTACATCAACCAGATCGGCAAGATGGACTTCGCCCCCACATACATCGGACCCACCGGCTCGACGGCCGTCTCCGAAATCACGGCCCGGATCAACACCGATGTCCTGTTCAAGAGGCTGGCGCCGGACAAGGCCGCCGAGCAGTGGATCAGCGAGAGCAAGGCTGCCATCGGCAAATAGACCGGGTGCCCGGGCGCTCCCTGGAACGGGGTGTGATTCAGGCGTCGAGGTACTGGTCGGCCCACGCCGCGATGATCCGGGCGGCGCGGGCGGCCTGGCCCTTGCCTGTCAGCAGATGGTCGCTACCCTCGAGGGAGACGAAATTGCGCGGGTGCCGGGCGGTCTGGAAAATCGTGCTGGCGTTCTCGATCCCCACGGTGTTGTCGGTGGGGGAGTGCAGCACCATCAGCGGTTTGTGCAGCTGCCGGATGCAGTCAGTCAAGTCGGCGTTCTCCAGGTCTTCCACGAAGTGCCGGCGGATCTCCACCCGCTTCCCGCCCAGGTCCACCTCGGCGCTCCCCTCGCTGAGGATCCGGTCCAGGGCGGCGTCAAAGACATGTGCCACATGCTTGGGGGAGAAGGGCGCGCCCACCGTCGCCACGGCGTCGAGCTCGGGGATCTCCCGTGCGGCCGCCAGCACGGCGGCACCACCAAAGGAATGGCCCACCAACAGGGAGATTTCCTTCCCCTCCGCACGCATGAACTCCGCGGCCTTCACCGTGTCGGCCACCTTGTGGCTGAACGAGCCGGCGGACCATTCGCCGGCCGAGCCGCCCAGGCCAAGGTTGTCGAACCGCAGCATGCCAATGCCGCTGTCCGCCAGTGCCTTGCACATCCGGGACGCGGACGGGCTGTCCTTGCCGAGCGTGAACCCATGCGAAAACACTCCCCAGCCCTTGACCACGCCTTCCGGGACGTCGATTATTCCGGACAGCGTCTCACCGGTTGAGCCTGCGAAGGATACTTTTTCGGAGCGGGACATGCTGTTCCCTTTCGCTTGGTAGGAATGGCTGTGCGCCCACGCCCGCCGGGTTCCCGGGCCAGGCGTGCACGGTCAGGGGACGGGTGGGGAGAAACGACGACGGCGCCCCCACCACATGTGGTGAGTGACGCCGTCGGCCGTTCTTGCTGTTGTTGGACTTGCTAGATCTTGCGGGCGAGGATGGCCTGCTTGACCTCTGCGATGGCCTGGGTCACCTGGATGCCGCGGGGGCAAGCCTCTGAGCAGTTGAAGGTGGTGCGGCAGCGCCACACGCCTTCCTTGTCGTTCAGGATCTCCAGGCGCATGTCGCCGGCGTCATCACGGGAATCGAAGATGAAACGGTGGGCGTTGACGATCGCGGCGGGCCCGAAGTACTGCCCGTCCGTCCAGAACACCGGGCAGGAGGACGTGCACGCAGCACACAGGATGCACTTGGTGGTGTCGTCGAAGCGTTCACGGTCCTCGGCGGACTGCAGGCGCTCCCGGGTGGGCTCGTGGCCCTTGTTGATCAGGAAGGGCATGACTTCGCGGTATGACTGGAAGAACGGCTCCATGTCCACGATCAAGTCCTTCTCCACCGGCAGGCCCTTGATGGGCTCCACCGTGATGGGCTTGGACGTATCCAGGTCCTTCAGGAGGGTCTTGCACGCGAGGCGGTTGCGGCCATTAATGCGCATGGCATCGGAACCGCACACGCCGTGGGCACAGGAGCGCCGGAAGGAGAGGGTTCCGTCCGTCTCCCACTTCACCTTGTGCAGGGCGTCCAGGACACGGTCCGTGCCGTACATGGTGAGGTGAAAGTCGTCCCAGGTGGCTTCCTCGGAAACCTCCGGGTTGTACCGGCGGACCCGCAGGTGGACATCGAACGTGGGGATTTCCCCGCCCCCGCCAACGCCGGCAGGCAGTTCAACCTTTGAGGCTGGCTCAGCGATTTCAGCGGTCATCTTAGTACTTCCTCACCATCGGCTCGTAGCGGGTAAAGACAACCGGCTTGGTGGCGAGGCGGATGCCGGCGATTGATTCCGCCGATCCGTCGGCCGGCGCATGGTCATCCTTGTACGCCATGGAGTGCTTCATGAATTTCTCGTCGTCACGCTCGGGGAAGTCCTCGCGGAAGTGGCCGCCGCGGGATTCCTCACGGTGCAGGGCAGCCACGGTCATCACCTTGGCCAGTTCCAGCAGGAAGCCGAGCTCAACGGCCTCGAGCAGGTCCAGGTTGAACCGCTTGCCCTTGTCCTGGACGTTGATGCGCTTGTACCGCTCCTCGAAGGAGGCGATGTCGCGCAGCACCTGGTTCAGGGTATCGGCGGTACGGAACACCTGCATGTTGGCGTCCATGGTGTCCTGCAGTTCCTTGCGGATCTGGGCAACCTTTTCGTCACCGGTGCCGTTGCGGGCAATGTCCAGAAGCTCGGTGGTGTAAGCCAACGGGTTCTCCGGCAGTTCCACGAAGTCGGCAGTCTTCGCGTACTCGGCGGCGGCCACGCCGGCCCGCTTGCCGAAAACGTTGATGTCCAGCAGGGAGTTGGTGCCCAGGCGGTTGGAACCGTGGACGGACACGCATGCCACTTCACCGGCGGCGTAGAGGCCCGGCACCACGGTGTCGTTGTCCTGCAGTACCTCGGTTTGAATGTTCGTCGGAATACCGCCCATGGCGTAGTGGGCCGTGGGGAACACCGGTACGGGCTCGGTGTACGGTTCCACCCCCAGGTAGGTCCGGGCGAACTCGGTGATGTCCGGGAGCTTGGCGTCAATGTGCGCCGGTTCCAGGTGGGTCAGGTCCAGGAGCACGTAATCCTTGTTCGGACCGCAGCCGCGGCCTTCACGGACTTCGTTGGCCATGGAGCGGGCCACGATGTCGCGGGGCGCCAGGTCCTTGATGGTGGGAGCGTAGCGCTCCATGAAGCGCTCACCCTCGGAGTTGCGCAGGATGGCACCTTCACCACGGGCTGCTTCGGAGAGCAGGATTCCGAGGCCGGCAAGGCCGGTGGGGTGGAACTGGAAGAATTCCATGTCCTCCAGCGGGATGCCGCGGCGGAAGGCGATGCCCATGCCGTCACCCGTGAGGGTGTGTGCGTTCGAGGTGGTCTTGAAGACCTTGCCGGCGCCGCCGGAGGCGAAGACCACGGACTTGGCCTGGAAGACGTGCAGTTCACCGGAGGCGAGGTCGTAGGACACGACGCCGGCCACACGCTTCTGCTTGTAGGGCGTGCCGTCCTCGCGGACAGCATCCTCTTCGACCGTCAGCAGGTCCAGGACGTAGTACTCGTTGTAGAACTCAACGTTGTGCTTGACACAGTTTTGGTACAGGGTCTGCAGGATCATGTGGCCGGTGCGGTCTGCGGCGTAGCAGGCGCGGCGCACGGGAGCCTTGCCGTGGTCGCGGGTGTGGCCGCCGAAGCGCCGCTGGTCAATGCGTCCCTCGGGCGTGCGGTTAAACGGCAGGCCCATCTTCTCGAGGTCCAGCACGGCGTCGATGGCTTCCTTCGCCATGACCTCTGCAGCGTCCTGGTCAACCAGGTAGTCGCCGCCCTTGACGGTGTCGAACGTGTGCCATTCCCAGTTGTCTTCCTCGACATTGGCAAGGGCTGCACACATGCCACCCTGCGCCGCACCCGTGTGCGAGCGGGTGGGGTAGAGCTTGGTCAGTACTGCTGTGCGCGCGCGCTGACCGGACTCGATCGCGGCGCGCATGCCAGCGCCACCGGCACCGACGATGACGACGTCGTACTTATGGACCTGCATACCAGACGCTCTTTCTCTCAAAATTCGCTATCAAACAACGGGGCGGCTTCGCCTGCTCCGCAAAACAGGGCCCGCGGGTAAGCCCGCGGGCCCGGGGTTGTGCCTGGACTAGGCAGGGCAGAATCCGCCCGGAAGGGCCACGCCGTCCACAACGGGGCAGGGGTTGAAGGTGAAGATCACCAGGGTGCCCAGCAGGATGATGACCACGGCGGCTGCGTAGAGGACGGTCTTCAACCAGCGCCGCGTCCCCGTCTTTTCGGCGTAGTCGTTAATGATGGTCCGCACGCCATTGGTGCCGTGCAGCATTGCCAGCCACAGCATGGCCAGGTCCCAGAACTGCCAGAACGGGTCCGCCCACTTGCCGGCGACGAAACCGAAGTCAATGGCATGGATGCCTTCGCCGACCATGAGGTTCACGAACAGGTGCCCGAAGATGAGGACCACCAGCACCACGCCGGAGAGGCGCATGAACAGCCAGGCGATCATCTCGAAGTTGCCGCGCGAACCGCCGCTGCGGCGGTACTGGGGAGCTACCCGGCCGCTGCGGGGGCTCTCGATGGTTGCAGTCATGGCTTAGTGACCTCCGAGGGCGAGGGACAGGTGGCGGATGGAGAACGCAAGCATGGTCACGATCCAGAGGGCCAGGACTGCCCACAGCATCTGCCGCTGGTACTTGGCGCCCTTCTTCCAGAAGTCGACCGCGATGATCCGCAAGCCATTGAAGGCGTGGAACACGATCGCGGCCACAAGCCCGGTCTCGCCCAGCGCCATCAGCGGGTTCTTGTAGGCGCCGATCACAGCGGTGTAGGCCTCCGGCGACACACGCACCAAGGAGGTGTCCAGGACGTGGACCAACAAGAAGAAAAAGATCACTACACCGGTTATGCGGTGTCCTACCCAGGACCACATGCCTTCACGGCCGCGGTACAAGGTGCCAGCTGGTTTTGTCGGCACTGATAAACCTCCCTGCAACACAGCGGCGCTGGCATGAGATCCATGCGGGGGGAACGCCTGCTGCGAGAGCACTCGTAGCTCAGGCCTAAATCTAGGCTTCGCTTACAGCTTATTCAATTTAGGAGATTCTTGGAGACCAGTGCTGGGGCGGTTTTTCGGCGAGAATGAGACGAACGCCACACGGATGTGGTGATTTGGGCCATGCGATGACGGAGCGCGCCGGTAGACAGCCCGTGGCGGGCCGCCGCCGCCGGCCGTGGGCCGTCAGCTAAAGTAGCGGTGATGAGTACAGACAAAGTGACAAGCCCGGCCTCACCCCTTGACCGCTTCATTGCGGTGATTCCGGCAGGCGGAGTGGGGACCCGCCTCTGGCCCCTGTCACGAGCAGCAGCTCCCAAGTTCCTTCACGATCTCACAGGATCGGGCAGCACCCTGCTGCGTGCCACCTACGACCGGCTCCACCCGCTCGCGGGCAGCCGGGTGCTGGTGGTCACCGGAAAAGCGCACCGCGACGCCGTGTGCCGCCAGCTTCCCGAGGTCCAGGACGCGGACCTTGTCCTGGAATCGGAGCCCAAGGACTCCGCAGCGGCGATCGGCCTCGCCGCAGCCATCCTGCACGCGCGGGACCCGGACACCATCATGGGGTCCTTCGCCGCCGACCAGGTGATCAGCCCGGACCACCTCTTCCAGGACGCCGTCCGGGAGGCAATCCATACCGCCGCGGCCGGCAAGATCGTGACCATCGGCATCAAGCCCACGCACCCGTCCACCGGGTTCGGGTACATCCGCTCCGGCAAGGAATTGCACATCGACGGAGCTCCGAGCGCCCACGATGTGGTGGAATTCGTCGAAAAGCCCGACGAAGTGGTGGCCCAGCAGTACGTCGACAGCGGTGACTACGTGTGGAACGCCGGCATGTTCGTAGCCCCCGTGGCACTGATGCTCAAGCACCTCGAGGCCAACCAGCCGGAGCTGTTCAAGGGCCTGCAGGAAATCGCGCAGGCCTGGGACACCCCCGAACGCGACGAGGTCACTGCCCGGATCTGGCCCACCCTGCCCAAGATCGCCATCGACTACGCAGTGGCCGAGCCCGCCGCCGAAGCCGGGGACGTCGCCGTCGTGCCCGGGACCTTCCGCTGGGACGACGTTGGCGACTTTGCCTCCGTCGGGCGGCTCAACAGCGCCAAGGAAGTGGACGACGTCACCGTCCTGGGCGAAGGAGCGCGGGTATTCACGGAGAACTCAAGCGGTGTGGTGGTCACAGACACCAAGCGGGTCATCGCCCTGATCGGCATCCAGGATGTGGTCATCGTGGATACGCCGGACGCGCTGCTGGTCACCACCATGGCCAACTCCCAGCGGGTCAAGGCAGCGGTCGACGCCCTCAAGGCCAGCGGGGACACGGACGTCCTTTGATCGCCCTACCTGCCGGCGCGTCACGGCGCCGGCAGGTTCACGTTGTAACGGGGCGTCAGTGAATGGCCCTTATCGGGGCCGTGATCGCTAGAGTAAAACAGTGCGCAATTACACTACTGAAGCCGAGCCCACCGCCTTGGTGGCGCCGTGGCTTGAACCGCTCCTGCCGGAACTGATCGAATTCCGGCGGGACCTCCATGCGCACCCGGAGCTTTCCTTCAAGGAGTTCCGCACCACCGACAAGCTTGCGGAGCGGCTGGAGGCCGCCGGGCTGAGCCCCCGCCGGCTCGAAGGCACCGGCCTGACCGTGGACGTCGGCGAAGGCCCCATCGCCACCGCGCTGCGGGGTGACATCGACGCCCTCCCCATCATCGAGGAAACCGGCCTGGCTTTCGCGTCCAAGAACCACGGCGTCACCCACGCCTGCGGCCACGACGTGCACACCACCACCATGCTGGGCATTGCCCTGGTGTTGCAGCGCATGCACCAGGAATCGCCCCTGGGCGCGACGGTGCGGATCATCTTCCAGCCCGCAGAGGAAACCATGCCCGGCGGGGCGCACGCGTGCATTGAGCAGGGCGTGCTGGAGGGAGTTCCCCGGATCCTCGCGCTGCACTGCGACCCCCGCATCGAAGTGGGCAAGGTCGGAACCCGGATTGGCGCCATCACCTCGGCCTCGGACACCATCCGGATTGAACTGTCCGGCCGCGGCGGCCACACGTCCCGACCGCACCTCACCGAGGACCTCGTCTTCGCGCTTGCCCAGATCGCCGTCAACGTTCCGGCCGTCCTGTCCCGCCGGGTGGACGTCCGCAGTGGCGTGTCCGTGGTGTGGGGCCAGATCACCGCCGGATCGGCGCCCAATGCCATTCCCGGCTCGGGCTACATGGCCGGAACCATGCGCTGCCTGGACCGTGACGCCTGGCACGCCGCCGGCGAACTCCTCGACGAGGTGGTCCACCAGGTGGCCGCGCCGTATGGGGTGGACGTCCACCTGGAGCACACCAGGGGAGTGCCGCCCGTAGTGAACTCGGAACACGAAACGGCAATTATCGAGGCGGCTGCGCGCGCAGAGATCGGCGAAAGCGCCGTGGTGCTGACCCCGCAATCCATGGGTGGCGAGGACTTTGCCTGGTTCCTTGCGGAACTTCCGGGAGCCATGATGCGCCTGGGCACCAAGACGCCGGGCGGGGAGGACTACGACCTCCACCGCGGCGATTACATCCTGGACGAGCGATCGCTGGGCCTGGGGATCCGCGTGCTCACCGCGGCAGCGTTGAGGACCATCAGGGACATCGAGCAGCCACCCGCGCTGTAGCCGCCCGGCACACCGTCCACGCCGCGTCCGTGCCTTGGCGGCTTGTTTGCGCCGGCGCCGGTAACGCTGGTGGATCACGACGACGGTCAACGGGATGGTCTCCTGAGGCCAGTTGAGTTGTGCACAATTTAATTGTGGGCTATTGTTTTCTCATGACCGAAGCTCCCCGCCTGGACCGCCAAGTGTGTTTTGCCTTGTATTCGGCTTCCCGGGCAGCCACCGCCGTGTACCGGCCAGTGCTGGATGAACTGGGGCTCACTTACCCGCAGTACTTGGTGATGCTGGTGCTGTGGGAGGACGAGCCCCGCGGGGTCAAGAAACTTGGCGGGGAGCTCGGGCTGGACTCGGGGACCCTGTCGCCCCTTCTCAAGCGGCTGGAAGCACTGGGGCTCGTGGAACGCCGCCGGTCAGGCGAGGACGAACGGCGCGTTGCCATTCACCTCACGACGGCAGGCCGGGAACTCAGCGTCCCGGCCCGGGCCATCCCGCAGCGGCTGGCTGACGCCGCAGGGCTCTCGCACGGAGAGCTCGAACAACTGCGCGCCACCCTGGGCAAGCTCACGGCCGCACTGCACCAGTCGCTCTAAGCGGCGCGCCACCCTGCACCATCCCACCTACAGGACGGACATTTTTCGTGAAGACTCTCTACACCGCCGAGGCGCTTGCCTCCGGCGAAGGCCGTGACGGCACTGCACGCAGCAATGACGGCAAGCTGGCCGTGGACCTGGCCAGCCCCGCGGAGTTGGGCGGCAGCGGCCGCGGGACCAACCCTGAACAGCTTTTCGCCGCCGGGTACGCCGCCTGCTTCCACTCCGCACTGCGCCTGGTGGGCCGCAAGGCAGGCGCCGACCTCACCGATTCGGCCGTTGCGGCGAAAGTCCACCTGGGACAGCTGGACGGCGGAACGGGCTTCGGGCTTGCCGCCGAACTGGAAATCGCCCTCCCGGCGCTGGACCTTTCCACCGCCGAGGAACTGGTGGCCAAGGCGCATGAAGTGTGCCCCTACTCGAACGCCACCCGGGGCAACATCATCGTCGACATCAAGATTTTGGAGTACGCAGCATGAGCACCGCACTTGCCACCAGCACCCGTGAAATCCGCCTGGCCTCGCGCCCTGTAGGCCGTCCTGCCAGCGATAACTTCGAGCTCGCCGAGTCCCCGCTGCCCGCCCTCGAGGACGGCCAGATCCTGGTCCGGAACCTCTTCGTGTCGGTCGACCCCTACATGCGGGGCCGGATGAATGATGTGAAGTCCTACTCCGCGCCGTTTGCCGTGGGCAAGGCGCTCGACGGCGGCGCGGTAGGCGAGGTGGTCGCGTCCCGTTCGTCGGCACACAAGGAGGGCGACGTCGTCGTGCATTCCCTCGGCTGGCGGGAGTACGCCGTGGTTGACGGCGCTGCAGCCACCCCGGCCCGAACTGACCTGGCCCCGGCTTCCGCCTTCCTTGGCGCCCTGGGCATGACCGGGCTGACCGCCTACTCCGGCCTCTTGAAGGTCGCCGAATTCAAGCCGGGGGACGCCGTGTTCGTCTCCGGTGCCGCCGGTGCGGTGGGCTCCCTGGTTGGCCAGATCGCCAAGGCCATGGGCGCCTCCCGCGTGATCGGCTCCGCCGGTTCGCCGGCCAAGGTGGCCCGGCTGCTGGAGCTCGGTTTCGACGCAGCCTTCGACTACCACGATGGTCCCGTGCTGGACCAGCTGCAGAAGGCCGCCGGCCCAGCCGGCATCGACGTCTACTTCGACAACGTCGGCGGCGAACACCTCGAGGCGGCCCTGGCAGTCCTCAACGTCGGCGGCCGGGTGGCAATGTGCGGTGCCATCGCGCAGTACAACTCCACCGAACCGACTCCGGCGCCCCACAACCTGATGCAGGCCATCGGCAAGCAACTGACGCTCCGCGGCTTCCTGGTAGGCGGTCAGCGGCAGCACGCGGCGGAGTTTGCCGAGAAGATGTCCGGCTGGCTGGCCGACGGCACCGTGCGCTACGACGAGACGATCGTGGACGGACTGGAGAACGCGCCGCAGGCGTTCATGGATCTCCTGGACGGTGCGAACACCGGAAAGATGCTCGTCCGGCTGTAGCCCGGCGCTCACAACTAAAGAACAATCAGCAGTAGGGGCGCCTCCTTTGGAGGCGCCCCTACTGCTTGGTAACAACTTGTAAACAATCTTCGGGGTCAGCTTCCGACGTGCTATGGGGACGTGGCGCAGGCCACTAAAGTAAGTGCCATCAGTGCGCTCCGGCGCAGTGCTGCGTGCCTTCAGTGAAAACAGAATTTCAGCGCCGAAACGGACACTCATTGAATCTCAGCCCGTAGTGCCACTCGCATCATCCCTGGAGGAAAATTGAAGAAATCACTGCGTGCCGGCTTCAAGCGCGGTTCAATGGCCGGTGTGGCCACCCTCGGTGCGTCCGCCTTGCTGCTGACCGGCTGCGGGGCCGCCCCGTCCGCGTCCGGCCCCTCGGGTTCAGCCACCGCCTCGGACTACACCGCCTGCATGGTGTCCGACTCCGGTGGATTCGACGACAAGTCGTTCAACCAGTCCGGCTACGAGGGACTGCAGGCCGCCGTCAAGGACCTTGGCATCAAGGAGAAGCACGTCCAGTCCAAGGCTGACACCGACTACGACCCGAACCTCCGCTCCATGGTCCAGCAGGGCTGCAAGCTCACCGTGACCGTCGGGTTCCTGCTCGGCGATGCCACCAAGTCCATCGCGACGGCCAACCCGAACAGCCACTTCGCGATCATCGACTACAACGACCCCACCTTCCCCAAGAACGTCAAGCCGATCGTCTATGACACGGCCCAGGCCGCGTTCCTGGCCGGCTACCTGGCAGCAGGCACGTCCAAGACCGGCAAGGTGGCAACCTTCGGCGGCATCAACATCCCCACCGTCACCATCTTCATGGACGGTTTTGCCGACGGCGTGAAGTACTACAACGAAAAGAAGGGCAAGAGCGTCCAGCTCATCGGCTGGGACAAGGACAAGCAGGACGGCACCTTCGTCGGCGACTTCAAGCAGGTGGACAAGGGCAAGGTCCTCACCCAGGGCTTCCTCGACCAGGGCGCAGACATCGTCCTTCCCGTGGCCGGACCCGTCGGCAGCGGCGCGGGCAGCGCGATCCTCGAAGCCAAGTCCAAGGGCAAGGATGCCAAGCTCATCTGGGTTGACTCCGATGGCTACCTGACGGCCCCCGACTACAAGTCCGTGATCCTTTCTTCTGTCCAGAAGACCATGGCCACCGCTGTGGAGACGGTCATCAAGGACGACAAGGACGGCAAGTTCGACGCCTCGCCGTACATCGGAACCCTTGCAAACGGCGGTGTTGCCCTGGCTCCCTTCCACGACCTCGATTCCGCCGTGCCGGCGGACCTCAAGGGCGAACTGGACCAGCTGAAGAAGGACATCATCTCCGGCACCGTCAAGGTCGAGTCGAAGTCCAGCCCCACCAAGTAAGCACTGAACAGCGGGGCGCGCTGCCCTTCCGCCGTTACCCCGGCCGGAGGGCAGCGCGTTCTGTTTTGCTGGCAACGCACGCTTGCCAGCGCCATGCAGGCGTTACTTTTCCTGCCTGCCCGCCCTGCCCAGAAACCACCCGTAACACTAGGCTGGGACTACCCGCTGCCTTGCCGCCGACAGCGCGGCGGAGCAGATCCATACACACACAGATTGGTTGGGGTTTTGAAACTCGAACTGAAGGGGATCACGAAGCGATTCGGGTCCCTGGTAGCCAATGACCACATCGATTTGGTCGTCGAACCGGGGCAGGTGCACTGCCTCCTGGGCGAGAACGGCGCAGGGAAATCCACCCTGATGAACGTGCTCTACGGCCTGTACGATCCGACCGAAGGCGAAATCCTGGTCGATGGCAAGCCTGTCGTCTTCAAAGACCCCGGCGAGGCCATGGCGGCCGGCATCGGAATGGTCCACCAGCACTTCATGCTCATCCCGGTCTTCAGCGTGGCCGAGAATGTGGCGCTGGGCAATGAGACCACCAAGGCCGCCGGCCTGCTCAACCTGGAAGCTACGCGCGAGAAGATCCGCCGCATTTCGGACCAGTACGGCTTCGACGTCGACCCCGACGCCATGGTGGAGGACCTGCCCGTTGGCGTCCAGCAGCGGGTCGAGATCATCAAGGCACTGGTTCGAGATGCCGAGGTGCTCATCCTCGACGAACCCACCGCCGTGTTGACGCCGCAGGAGACCGACGAACTCCTGGACATCATCCGGCAGCTGAAGCGCGACGGGAAATCGATCGTCTTCATCTCCCACAAACTGCGCGAAGTCAAAGCCATCTCGGACACCATCACAGTCATCCGGCGCGGCAAGGTGGTGGGGCAGGCGGACCCCACAGCTTCCCCCACCGAACTGGCGTCCGCCATGGTGGGCCGCACCGTGAGCCTGACGCTTGACAAGGCGCCGGCCAAGACGGGTGAGGTGACCTTCAAGGTCCGCAACCTGACCGTCACCGACCACAATGGACAGCATGTGGTCGATGACCTGTCATTCGACATCGCCAAGGGCGAGGTGCTCGCCATCGCCGGAGTGCAAGGCAACGGCCAGACGGAGCTGACCGAGGCGATCCTTGGCGTGCAGCCGCACGTGGCCGGGTCCATCACGCTCGACGGCGAGGAATTGTTGGGCGCGAGCGTTAAGCATGTGCTCGGTGCGGGTGTGGGCTTCGTCCCCGAGGACCGCACCCTTGACGGCCTGGTAGGCACGTTCACCATCGCCGAGAACATGATCCTGGACCTCTACGACAAGGCACCCTTCGCCCGCGGCGTGGGGATGAAACCGGGCGTCATCGCGGAGAACGCTGCCAAGAAGGTCGAGGAATTCGATGTCCGCACGCCCTCCGTATCCGCCGCGGTGGGCACCCTCTCCGGCGGCAACCAGCAGAAGGTCGTCCTGGCCCGTGAGCTCTCCCGCCCGCTCCGCCTGTTTATTGCCTCGCAGCCCACGCGCGGGCTTGACGTCGGCTCGATCGAATTCGTCCACAAGCGCGTCATCGCCGAACGCGACCACGGAACGCCCGTCATGATCGTGTCCACGGAACTTGACGAAGTACTGCAGCTGGCAGACCGGATCGCGGTGCTCTACCGCGGCCGGCTGGTGGGAATCGTCCCCGCCACCACGTCCCGCGACGTCCTGGGCCTGATGATGGCCGGTGTCCCGGCCGCGGAAGCCGAAGCCAACGCCTCCGCCCATGCTTCCGGCGTAACGGCCGCACCGACGGTATCTGAGCCTGCCGGCCACGAAGGAGAAACCCATGTCTGAGAAGACAACCCCGGACCCGCTGGCCACAGGCAATAACAGCGCCCCGGAGCCCGCCCCGACCCAGGTGCCAGGCGGCACCACCTCCGAGGCCGTCGCCTCCGACGTCGCGCTGGACACCGCCGGCGGCCAGATGCCGCCGTCCGCCGTTCCGGCGGCCACCCAGCTGCGCGGCCGGGACCACCGGGACGGTGACGGATCCGTCCTGCACCAGATCTTCACCGGCAACGCCATGGTCTCCTTCCTCTCCGTGCTGCTGGCCATCGTGCTCGGCGGCATCCTGATGGCGGTGACCAACCCCAAGGTCGCCGTCACGGCCGGTTACTTTTTTGCCCAGCCCGGAGACCTCCTGACCGAGGTCATCCGTCCCTATACCGCACTGGTGCAGGGGTCCATCTTCAACTGGGCCGGCGCCGACCTGGCCGCCCAGCTGTACCCGATCACCGAGACCCTCACGGTCGCAACTCCGCTTATTTGTGCCGGGCTCGGCGTCGCGTTGGCGTTCCGCGCCGGCCTGTTCAACATTGGCGCCCAGGGGCAGATCATCTTCGGTGCGCTCTTCGGCGCCTACGTTGGCTTCGCCTGGCACCTGCCCATCGGCCTGCACCTGCTGGTCGTCATCCTCGCCGGCCTGGTTGGCGGCGCGGTCTGGGGTGGCGTCGTGGGCCTGCTGAAGGCGCGGACCGGCGCCCACGAGGTGATCGTGACCATCATGCTCAACTACATCGCCAACTTCCTGCTGCTCTTCCTGCTCACCACCCCCGCTTTCCAGCGCAAGGGTTCCACCAACCCGATCTCCCCGTTCCTTGACTCCACCGCGTTGTTCCCCGAACTGCTCGGACCCCAGTTCCGCCTGCACGCCGGGTTCCTGGTTGCGATAGCGGCCACCGCCTTCGTCTGGTGGCTGTTGAACCGCTCCACGGTCGGTTTTGAGTTCCGCGCCGTTGGGGCGAACCCGAACGCGGCCCGTACCGCCGGAATCAACGTTGCCCGCAGCACCATCCTGGTGATGGCGATCGCGGGTGCGCTGGCCGGCCTGGCCGGGGTGGCGCAGGTGTCCGGCACGGAAAAGTACCTCTCCGGCGGTGTGGCCGCTTCCATCGGCTTTGACGCCATCACCGTCGCTCTGCTGGGACGCTCCACGCCGTGGGGAACCTTCTTTGCGGGCCTGCTGTTCGGCGCCTTCCGCGCCGGCGGCGTGGCAATGCAGGCACAGACGCAAACCCCCATCGACATTGTGCTCGTCATCCAGTCCCTGATCGTGTTGTTCATCGCAGCACCGCCGCTGGTCCGTGCGATATTCGGACTCAACCCCCGTAAGAAGAAGACCACCACAAGTGGGACCGCAGGTTCGCATACCGGCGGCGTCAAGAGCGGAGCGGCAGCATGAGCGCCACCACACAATCTCCCGCGAGCAAACAACCTGGAACCGGGAAAACCACCGGAGCCAACCGTGCCGCAGGCCGGGCAGGGACAACGGAACTGGTGAGCTGGAAGGCCGGCGTCGGCCTGGGCCTGCTCGCCATCCTGGGCACCGTGCTGTTTGGATTCCTCGCCAACACAAAATCCGCCGGGTTCCGGATCGCCGAAGCCCGCGACCCAAACGCCTCGTCCACCGCAGCCTGGATCACCCTTGTCGTGGCGCTGGCTGCCGCCGGATACCTCGGCTACCGCTGGATCAGCCAGCGCCGCGAGGGCGGGGGAGTGGACCGCTGGATTCCCGCCACCACCATCGCTGCCGTCGTCGTCCTGGGCCTCGCGGCCCTCGGCGTTGCCCAGGTGGAGAAG
Source organism: Arthrobacter sp. AG258 (assembly GCF_004364695.1). Lineage (NCBI taxonomy): Bacteria > Bacillati > Actinomycetota > Actinomycetes > Micrococcales > Micrococcaceae > Arthrobacter > Arthrobacter sp. AG258. The sequence continues at coordinate 210,463 of NZ_SOBI01000006.1, forward strand.
ATCACCGTGCCCTCGATGGTCTTCGGCTGGATTTGCGCCCTCTTGCTGCTCGGCCTGGCCGGGTACGCCATCCTGCTGACCCTGCAGCGGCGGCGCACCCCCGGATGGCTGGGCGGTCTCTTCGCCGTCGTCTTCCTGGTCGGGTTCATGATCTGGATCGTCGCCGGCGGCCGTGACCCCGAACCGTCCATTTCCCTGGGCGGCCTGATGGCAGGAGCGGTGACACTGGCCGTACCACTGGTGTTCGGCTCGCTGTCCGGAGTGCTGTGCGAACGGGCCGGCGTGGTCAACATCGCCATCGAAGGGCAGCTCCTGCTCGGTGCGTTCTCCGCCGCCGTCGTAGCCACCGTGACAGGCAATGTCTACGTGGGACTCATTTCGGCGGCCGTCGCCGGCGCACTCGTGTCCCTGGTCCTGGCCGTGGTGAGCATCAAGTACCTCGTCAACCAGATCATCGTCGGCGTGGTCCTCAACGTCCTGATCAGCGGCCTCACCAGCTTCCTGTTCTCCACCCTGCTCACGGCGGACCCGGAACACCTCAACAAGCCCGGCCGGCTCCAGGCAGTGGATATCCCGTTCCTTGCCGACATCCCGATCATCGGACCCATCCTGTTCCGCCAGTCCCTGGTGGGCTACCTCATGTACGTGGCCGTGATCGTGGTCTACGTCGGGCTGTTCCACACCAAATGGGGCCTGCGGGTGCGCGCCGTCGGCGAACACCCGCAGGCGGCGGACACCGTGGGCATCAATGTCAACCGCACCCGCTTCATCAACGTCCTGATGGGCGGCGCGATCGCTGGAATCGGCGGTTCCTTCTTCACCCTGGTGTCGGTGGACGCCTTCAGCAAGGACATGTCCGGCGGTCGCGGCTACATCGCCCTTGCCGCCATGATCTTCGGGCGCTGGAATCCCATCGGGGCCTTCCTGGCCGCCCTGCTCTTCGGGTTCGCCGACAACCTGCAGAGCATCATCACCATCATTGGCTCGCCAGTGCCCAGCCAGTTCATGGCGATGCTCCCCTACGCCCTGACCGTCATCGCCGTGGCAGGCCTGGTGGGGCGTTCCCGGCCGCCCGCGGCCGACGGCATCCCGTACGTCAAGGGGTGACCACGGTGACAGAAACCGGAGCCCCCGGCAACCAAGGCAAGCCCGGCGGAGGTACCGGCGTCGATTGGGCCGCCCTCGAGGCTGCCGCCGTTGCCGCCATGGCAAATGCCTACGCGCCGTATTCGAATTTCGCGGTGGGGGCGGCCGCCCTCACCACGGATGGCCGGATCGTCAGCGGCTGCAACGTCGAGAACGCCAGCTACGGCCTCACCCTCTGCGCCGAATGCGCCTTGGTAGGCAATCTGCACATGACCGGCGGCGGCCAATTGCGCGCCTTCTACTGCGTCGACGCCGGCGGCACGGTCCTGATGCCGTGCGGCCGCTGCCGCCAGCTGCTGTACGAATTCCGCGCCCCGGACATGGAAGTCATGACCACCCAAGGCATCAGGACGATGGATCAGGTGCTGCCCGACGCATTTGGCCCCCAACATCTGGAGGAGACCCGGTGACCCAAACCACCAGCAACGCCGAGGCATTCGATGCCGTGGACATCATCCGCATCAAGCGGGACAAAGGCACTCTGAGCCCCGAACAGATCGACTGGACCATCGACGCCTACACGCGTGGAGCCATTGCCGATGAACAGATGGCGGCCTTGAACATGGCCATCCTGCTCAACGGCATGGACCGGGCGGAAATTGCCCGCTGGACCGCCGCCATGATCGCGTCAGGGGAGCGAATGGACTTCTCCAGCCTTCGGCGCCCCGACGGCGGCCTGAAGTACACCACGGACAAGCACTCCACCGGCGGGGTAGGGGACAAGATCACCCTGCCGCTGGCCCCGCTCGTGGCGGTGTTCGGCGTCGCCGTCCCGCAGCTCTCCGGCCGCGGCCTGGGCCACACGGGCGGCACCCTGGACAAGCTTGAGTCGATTCCCGGGTGGCGCGCAAACCTGACCAACGGTGAGATCCTGGCCCAACTCCAGGACGTCGGGGCAGTGATCTGCGCCGCCGGCGCAGGCCTGGCCCCGGCGGACAAGAAGCTTTACGCGCTGCGTGACGTGACCGGCACCGTGGAAGCCATCCCGCTCATCGCCTCGTCCATCATGAGCAAGAAGATCGCCGAGGGCACGGGCTCGCTGGTCCTGGACGTCAAAGTGGGCAGCGGAGCGTTCATGAAGGATGAGTCCCGGGCCCGGGAACTGGCCGAGACCATGGTGGCCCTGGGCAAGGACGCCGGCGTCAACACGGTTGCGCTGCTGACCAACATGAACACGCCACTGGGCCTCACAGCCGGCAACGCCATCGAAGTCGAGGAGTCCGTGGAGGTCCTCGCCGGTGGCGGACCGGAAGACGTGGTGGAGTTGACCGTCAGGCTCGCCGAAGAGATGCTCGCCGCTGCGGGAGTGCACGACGCCGACCCCGCCGCCGCGCTCAAGGACGGCCGCGCCATGGACGTCTGGAACCGGATGATCTCCGCCCAGGGTGGCGATCCGCATGCCCCCCTCCCGGCAGCCAGGGAATCCGATGTCGTCTACGCCCCCGCAGACGGAGTGCTGGTGGAACTCGACGCCCTGGCCGTCGGGGTGGCCGCCTGGCGGCTGGGGGCCGGCCGTGCCCGCAAGGAGGATGCCGTCCAAGCCGGAGCCGGGGTGCGGATGCACGCCAAACCGGGCGCCACCGTCAGGGCCGGGGAACCCTTGATGACCCTGCTCACGGACACACCGGACCGGTTTGCCCGCGCCCGGGAAGCCCTCGAACACGCGGTGGTCATCGCGCCGGATGGTTCACGGCCTGCCCAGCAGCTCATCATTGACCGCATAGCATAGGTACCAATGCAGGCCATCAACGACTTCATCCTCGCCGCAGCCGGACAGCCCTGGGTGCTGGTCCTGGTGCTGGCGTGCTGCGTCATTGACGGCTTCTTCCCGCCCGTGCCAAGTGAATCCGTGGTGGTGGGCCTCGCCGCCGTCGCCGCCACCGCGGACGTTCCCAACCCCTTGCTCCTGGCCGGGGTGGCTGCCGCCGGAGCCTTCGCGGGCGACAACATTGCCTACCTCCTGGGCCAGCGGGTGGGCACCACCCGCTGGGCCTGGATGCGCGGACCGCGGATGCAGGCCGCCTTCCGCTGGGCGGGCCGGGAACTGCGCAAACGGCCGGCGTCGCTGATCCTGGTGGCCCGGTTCGTTCCGATCGGCCGCGTGGCGGTCAACCTGACCGCCGGAGTCACCCACTATCCCCACCTGCGGTTCGTGGGTCTGACGGTCCTTTCCGCAAGCCTGTGGGCCGGATACTCCGTGACGATCGGGCTGTTCTTCGGCCAATGGTTCGAGGACAACCACGTCCTGGGCGCCGCGATCGCCATTGTCTGTGCCGTAGCCCTGGGCATCCTGGTGGACCTGGTGATCAACAAATTCCGGGGTAAACCCAACGTGGTGGAACGGATCCGGGAACCCGGGACCTGAGCCCCGCGTTTAACCGGATAATTCCGGGCGCCGGGGCGTAGCGTACTGCGTCCCCGCCATGGGACACTTAGGAACGATTTCCGCTTTGGCTGCGGCGCTTCGGCCGTGCCATTTTTTTTACAGGAGCAACACCGCGTGGAGTTTATTAATGAGGCCGTGCTCCATGCAGCGGGCCAGTGGTGGATCTACCCCGTACTGCTGGTGTTCTTCTTCGTGGACGGCTTCGCCATGGTGGTGCCCAGTGAGACCCTCATTGTGGCTTTGGCGGCTTTCTCGCGGCACAGCGGCGAACCCAATCTTTGGATCCTTGGTCTGACCGCCCTGATCGGCGCGATCTGCGGCGACAACATGGCCTATATGCTCGGCCGAAAGATCGGACTGGACCGGTGGGCGTGGATGCGCCGGCCCAAGGTCCGGAAAGTCTTCGCCTGGGCCCGCTACGAGCTCGAGAAGCGCGGGGCGGTCCTCATCTTCACCGCCCGGTACATCCCTTGGGGCCGGGTGGCTGTCAACTACGTGGCCGGCAGCACCGGGTTCTCACACCGCAGGTTCTTCGTCTTCGACGCCTTTGCCTGCGTCACATGGGTGGGCTACTCCCTGGGCATCGGGGTGCTGGCCAGCTCCTTCCCATGGCTGCACCACAACCCGCTCCTGAGCGCCGGCATCGCCGTCGTCTTCGCGATAGTCCTGGGCGTCGTGATCGACCACGCCCTGCGCTGGTGGCACAAACGGCTCGGACGCCACGATGCGCCCGAGGCTGACGCCGACGTGGACGGATGGGCCGAAAACACCCCGGGCCAGGAAGGACGGCCCGGCACCCGGCCCCTAACGGTGCCATCGGCCGATGCGGGTCCCGCAGCCAAGTAGCGGCTGGCTTTGAACCCCGCCCCACCCTAAGGTGGGAACGTGACTGAGCCCATTCTTGACGCTGCCCCTGCCATTGATTTCGACCTGAAGAGCCTGCCCAAGGTTTCCCTTCACGACCACTTGGACGGGGGACTCCGTCCGGCCACGATTATCGAGCTGGCGGAAGCCGTGGGGCACACCCTCCCCTCGACGGACCCGGTTGCCCTGGGGGAGTGGTTCCGCGAATCCGCCGACTCCGGGTCCCTGGTCCGCTACCTGGAAACCTTCGACCACACCGTGGCCGTAATGCAGACCTACGACGGCCTGTTCCGCGTGGCCAAGGAGTTCGTCGAAGACCTGGCGGATGACGGCGTGGTCTACGGCGAGGTCCGGTGGGCGCCGGAGCAGCACCTGCAGAAGGGGCTCAGCCTGGATGAAGCCGTGGAAGCGGTCCAGGACGGCCTGGAAGCCGGCGTCGAGGCCGTGTCGGAGAGCGGCCGGGAGATCCAGGTGGGCCAGCTGATCACCGCCATGCGCCACGCGGACCGCGGCCAGGAAATCGCCGAACTCGCCGTGCGCCACCGCAACCAGGGCGCAGTGGGCTTTGACATCGCAGGGGCGGAGGACGGCTTCCTGCCCAGCCGTTTCAAGGACGCGTTCACCTACCTGGCCCAGCACAACTTCCCCGCCACGGTGCACGCCGGCGAGGCTGCGGGGCTGGAGAGCATCCAGTCTGCACTGGTGGACGGCCGCGCCCTCCGCCTGGGGCACGGCGTCCGGATCGCCGAGGACATCATGGTGGAATTCGACGATGACGACGAGGCCGGCGACACCGTCGGCCTGGTCACCCTCGGCGACCTCTCCAGCTGGGTTCGTGACCGCGGCATCGCCCTGGAAATCTGCCCGTCCTCCAACCTCCAGACCGGAGCCATCGCCGAATTTGGCGAGGGTATCGAGAGCCACCCGCTGGACATGCTGTACCAGCTGGGTTTCAACGTCACCATCAACACCGACAACCGCCTGATGAGCGGCGTCACGCTGACGGACGAGTTCAACCTGCTGGTGGAGACGTTCGACTACGACCTTGACGACCTGCTGGAGCTGACCCTGAACGCGGCCGAGGCGTCCTTCCTGCCCTTGGAGGAGAAGGAAGCACTGGTGGAATACATCAACGACGCCTACGCCAACCTTGGCTGACCAGGATCCTCCCCCCGGCAGCTCCGCCACTGCGGAGCTGCTGGAAAAGATGGCCCAGCTGCGCGAGCACTGCCCCTGGATGGGTGCCCTGACGCACGCCTCGCTGGTGGAATACCTCCTCGAGGAGGCCTACGAGGTGGCTGAGACCATCGAGGAGGGCCACCCCGACGCCGAACTCCAGGGCGAGCTCGGTGACGTCCTGCTCCAGGTGGTGCTGCACGCCCGCCTTGCCGAGGAACGAGGCGCGTTCACGTTCGACGACGTCGCGCGCGGACTGGCTGCCAAAATGGTCCGCCGGAACCCCCACGTCTTCCGGCCCGACGGTTCCCTGCAGGACACCTTCCCCGCAACGGTGGCGGAAATCGAGCAGACGTGGGATGCGGTCAAACGTGCAGAGCGCCCGGAGCGGCGCCATGCCTTCGAAGGAGTCCCCGCTGCCCTCCCGGCGCTGGCCAAGGCGCAAAAATCCCTTGACCGGGCGGCCCGGGCAGGGCTCGGGCTGCCCGACGGGGTTCCCGTCCCCGAAAGCGAGGAAGAACTGGGAACCCTGCTGCTCGCCGTCGTGCGTTCGGCCCGGGACCGCGGCATGGACGCCGAGCGCGCCCTCCGTACCGCCGTACGCCGCTACCACGGCGACCAAGCGGCATCATGACGTCCGGGCCTTGACCGGTTTGAGTAACCCGGAGCACTCTCGACTACGCTAGTCCCTGACGAGTACGTCGAGTTTTCTGCCTGATTCCCCCCGTTAATCGCCCATAAGGAGCAAATTCATGGCGCTTATCGATGCCATCCACGCCCGCGAGATCCTTGATTCCCGCGGCAACCCCACTGTTGAAGTTGAAGTCCTGCTGTCCGACGGCCAGATCGGCCGCGCCGCAGTTCCCTCCGGTGCTTCCACCGGTGAGCACGAAGCCGTTGAACTGCGCGACGGCGACAAGGGCCGCTACCTCGGCAAGGGCGTGCAGAAGGCCGTCGACGCCGTGATCGACCAGATCGCCCCCGCCCTGACCGGCTTCGACGCCACCGACCAGCGCAGCATCGACCAGGCCATGCTGGACCTGGACGGCACCCCCAACAAGGGCAAACTCGGCGCCAACGCCATCCTGGGCGTCTCCCTGGCCGTCGCCAACGCTGCCGCAGCATCCGCCGACCTGCCCCTCTACAAGTACCTGGGCGGCCCGAACGCCCACGTCCTGCCCGTGCCGCTGATGAACATCCTCAACGGTGGGTCCCACGCCGACTCCGACGTCGACATCCAGGAATTCATGATCGCCCCCATCGGCGCCGAAACCTTCTCCGAGGGCCTGCGCTGGGGCGTTGAGGTGTACCACAACCTCAAGTCCGTCCTGAAGGAACAGGGCCTGTCCACCGGCCTGGGCGACGAGGGCGGCTTCGCCCCGAACCTGCCGTCCAACCGCGCGGCACTGGACCTGATCCAGGAAGCCATCAAGAACGCCGGCTACACCCCGGGCAAGGACATCGCCCTGGCCCTGGACGTCGCCTCCTCCGAGTTCTTCAAGGACGGTGCCTACCAGTTCGAAGGCAAGGCCCTGTCCGCCAGCGAGATGAGCGCCTACTACGCCGAACTCGTTGCCGACTACCCGCTGGTGTCCATCGAGGACCCGCTGGACGAGAACGACTGGGAAGGCTGGAAGACCCTCACCGACGCCATCGGCGACAAGGTCCAGCTGGTGGGCGATGACCTCTTCGTCACCAACCCGTCCATCCTGCAGCGCGGCATCGACACCAAGACGGCCAACTCCCTGCTGGTCAAGGTCAACCAGATCGGTTCCCTGACCGAGACCCTGGACGCCGTCAGCCTGGCCCAGCGCGCCGGCTATACCACCATCACCTCGCACCGCTCCGGTGAAACCGAGGACACCACCATCGCCGACATCGCGGTGGCCACCAACGCAGGCCAGATCAAGACCGGCGCACCTGCCCGCTCCGAGCGCGTTGCCAAGTACAACCAGCTGCTGCGCATCGAAGAGGAACTCGACGACGCCGCACGCTACGCCGGCCGCAGCGCGTTCCCGCGTTTCAAGGGCTAGTAACCGGCTAAACCCATCGGCGGTGGCTATGGTTGGAAGACCATAGCCACCGCTGTTGCTTTTCGCAGCAATGGTCCCAGCAGTGTTTGTCCAGCACAGATAGTGGCGGCCCAGGGAGGCTGCGTTTCAGGAGTGTCATGGCTACCCGCCGCCCCAAAGTTCCCAAGGTCGCCCCCGCCCGTCCGGCAAAGGATACGGCCGACGACGGTACCTCCGGCGGGGCCGAGGTCATCCGGGCGGATTTCCGTCCGGCCAAGGACACCGGCGCAGCAGGCGCGTCACCGGGACATGGCGCCGGCAGCCGCGGAACTGCAGGCCGCCCGGCCGGAAAGTCGGGGGAGCCAACCACGCCCAAGGCGTCCGCCGGACGCAAGGGCAGCAGCTCCATTGACGGCAAGGACGGCCGGGACAGCGATGGCGATCAGCACCCCGTCCCCGCCAAAGCGTTCTCCGGCCGCATGCTGGCCCTGGCCGTGGTGATGGTGGCCATCACCATCATGCTGGCGCCCACGGTGAAGATCTTCTTCGACAAAAAGGCCGAAATCGACGCGCTGAATGCCGATATCGCCGCACGCCAGGCCCAGGGGGATGCCCTCCGGCAGCAGGTTTCGCGGTGGCAGGACCCCAACTACGTCAAGCAGCAGGCCCGCGACCGCATTAACATGGTTATGCCGGGCGAAACCGGCTACTGGGTTTTTGGCAGCGATGAACCGGCCGGAGAGAGCAGTAGCCCCGCCGGCGCAACAGCACAAGACCCCGCCGATCTGCCGTGGGTGGATTCCCTGTGGGAGTCCATCAGGCGCGCGGCCACAGACTGAACCGCACAGGAAGGACGGCCCGCGACAATGGAACACAGCACGGAAGCCGCCCGGGACGAATCCCGCCAACCGACAGCACACGACCTTGACGTACTGAGCAGGCAGCTGGGACGTCCTGTCCGCGATGTCGTGGAAATTCCGGCACGGTGCGTCTGCGGCAACCCGCTCGTCGCCGCGACCGCCCCCCGTCTCAGCAACGGGACCCCGTTCCCCACCACGTTCTACCTGACCCATCCGGTGATCACCTCCGCGGTGTCCAGGCTGGAAGCCGCCGGCGTCATGAATGAGATGAATGACCAGCTCGCCGGGGACCCCGCCCTCGCTGCGGCTTACCGGTCGGCCCATGACGAATACCTGGCCGCCCGGAATGCGATCGGAGAGCGTTCCGGCATCGGCCCGGTGCCGGAAATCGACGGCGTCTCGGCCGGCGGCATGCCCGTACGCGTCAAGTGCCTGCACGTCCTCGTGGGCCACTCCCTGGCGTCCGGTCCCGGCGTCAACCCGCTCGGCGACCAGGCCCTTGGAATGATCAGCGAGTGGTGGACGGCGGACAAATGCTACTGCGACGGCGCCTGGGACACCACCGGGGCAGCGCCGTCCCGGGATCTCAGCCGCCACGGCCCCCAGGGCCTGCCGGACATCGTTGGCCGCCCCGCGCCCGTGCGAAAGCCTGCCCGCGACGCCGGGGTGGCGGAATGACGCGCGTGGCCGCCATCGACTGCGGCACCAACTCCATCCGGCTCCTGATCGCGGACATCGACCGGAGCAGCGGCAGTGCGGCCTTGACCGACGTCGTCCGGGAAATGCGCGTGGTCCGGCTGGGCCAGGGGGTGGACGCCACCGGCGAACTGGCTCCGGAAGCGCTGGAACGCACCTTTGCCGCCGCCGCAGACTATGCCCGCCTCATCCGTGAGCACGGCGCGGAACGCACCCGGTTCGTTGCGACCTCGGCAACCCGCGACGCACGCAACCGCGACGTCTTCGTAGACGGCATCCGGGACCTGCTGGGAGTTGAACCGGAGGTCATTTCCGGTGATGAGGAAGCGGCCTTGTCCTTCGCCGGCGCCAGCAGTGTGCTGCCCATCCTGGACGGCCACGAAGTCCTGGTGGTCGACCTCGGCGGCGGAAGCACCGAATTCGTCCTCGGCACCGCGGCCGGGGTCACGGCCGCCAAGTCCGTGGACATTGGCTGTGTCCGCCTCACGGAGCGGCACCTGCGCGATGATCCGCCCACCGCCGAACAGGTGGCGGCCGCCGAAGCCGACGTTGACGCAGCCCTGGCCCGCGCCGGACGCGACGTTCCGCTCGAACGCGCCACCGCCGTCGTCGGTGTGGCCGGGTCCGTCACCACCATCACTGCGCACGCCCTCCGCCTGCCCGAATATTCGCCGCAGGCCATCCACGGCGCTGAGCTGCCCATCGAGGTCGTCACGGCCGCGGCCGGTGACCTGCTCGAGATGACCCGCGCCCGGCGCGCGGACCTGCCGTACATGCATCCGGGCCGGGTGGATGTGATTGGCGCCGGGGGACTGGTATGGCGCCGCATCCTGGAACGGATGGGCACGCTGACCGGCGGCAGGATCACCTCCGCCACCGCGAGCGAGCACGACATCCTTGACGGCATCGCCCTGGGCATGGGCTAGCCGCATGCAGTCCACCCCAGCTCCGACCCCGCCTGCGCGCCGGGCCGCCGCGGCCCTTGTCGCTGTCCTGCTCGCAGCATGTTGCCTGTGCGCCGGCCTCTTTACCGCCCCGGCCGCCAAGGCCGACGATTGGCGCGACAAGGAATATTGGCTGGCAGATTCCGGCATCACCAAGGCCTGGGAGGTCTCCAAGGGCGCCGGAGTCAAGGTAGCCGTCATCGACAGCGGCATAGACGCCCAGCACCCGGACCTCAAAGGTGTGGTCACCGGCGGCCATGACGCGTCCGGATCCGGCCAGCCGGACGGCCAGAAAAGCGTCGGTTCCAAGCCCGAACACGGCACCTTGGTGGCCACCATGCTGGCAGGCCGCGGGCACCAGCCGGCCAGTCCCTCGCCCAGCCCCAGCCCCAGCCCCGGGCCCGCCGGCACGCCGCCGGACGGGATCATGGGCGTGGCGCCGGAAGCGCAGCTCCTTTCCGTTTCCACCTGGCTGGGTTCGCCGAACCCTTCCGGCAAGAGCGACCAGGACCAGATTCCAGAGGCCGTCCGCTGGGCCGTGGACAACGGTGCCAAGGTCATCAACATTTCGCTCGGCAGCACCACACCCCAATGGCCCCAAAGCTGGGATGCGGCGTTCCTGTATGCCGAACAAAAGGACGTGGTCATCGTGGCCGCGGCCGGCAACCGGGTAGGCGGCAACACCCAGGTGGGCGCTCCCGCAACCATTCCCGGTGTCCTCACCGTCGCCGGCCTGGACCGCAAGAACACCGCCAGCGTGGATGCTTCCTCGCAAGGGATCAGCATCGGGGTGGCCGCGCCTGCGGAGAACCTGGTGGGCGGGCTCCCCGGCGGGAGCTACGCGGAGTGGGCCGGAACGTCAGGGTCCACGCCGATCGTTGCCGGGGTGGCCGCCCTGATCCGGTCCAAATGGCCGGACATGAGTGCCGAGCAGGTCATTAACAGGATCGTCTCAACGGCGAAGGATGCCGGCGCCCCCGGAAAGGACCCGCTGTACGGCTACGGCATCCTCAACGCGGAGGCCGCCCTCAAGGCAGAGGTCCCGGAAGTGTCGGTGAACCCGCTGGGCACCATTGCCGAATGGATCCGGGTCCACCGGCGCGGCAACGCAGCACCGGCAACCCCGCTTCCCTCCGCCACCCCGGTGCCCAGCGCCGCGCCAACCCTGCCGGAGGCAACCGTCCCCGCCGCCAAGGCCCCCTCGCAGCGCGACAGTGCCATCGGCGCCGCCGTCGTGATTGGTTTCGCCGCCCTGTTCGTGGCCATCATCGCGGCAGCGGCCTTCCAGCTCAGGCGGGCATCCCGCAACCCGGCCCTGGCCAGGGAGGACCCGGACACAGGAGTGGTGGAACGGGTGGATCTGCCCCGGGAACGTCACGTTACGGACCAGCGACCAAGTTAGTGAAGATTTTCACAAACTGCGCTATCCTTAAACTATGGCAACCACCCCACAGCTCCAGGACCGTCCCAGGGTACTCGTCGTCGGCGGCGGGTACGTCGGCTTGTACGTAGCACTGAAACTGCAGAAGAAGATCGCGAATGCCGGTGGCATCGTCACCGTCGTTGATCCCCTGCCCTACATGACTTACCAGCCCTTCCTTCCCGAAGTGGCCGGCGGCAACATCGAAGCCCGCCACGCGGTGGTGTCCCACCGCCAGCACCTCAAGCAGACGGAACTGATCCAGGGCCGCGTCACCTCGATCGACCACGTCAACCGGACGGCTGTGGTGGCACCCGCCGACGGCGGCGAAAACTTTGAGGTTCCCTATTTCGACGTCGTCCTCGCAGCCGGCGCCATCACCCGCACGTTCCCCATCAAGGGCCTGGCGGACAAGGGCATCGGCCTGAAGACCATCGAAGAAGCCGTTGCCCTGCGCAACAAGCTGCTGGAGCGCATCGAAGTTGCCTCCACCATGACGGACCCCGCTGCTCGCGCCAAGGCCCTCACCTTCGTGGTGGTCGGCGGCGGCTTCGCCGGCATCGAGTGCATTACCGAAATGGAAGACCTCGCCCGCGCCGCCGTGCGCAACAACCCGCGCGTCAAGCAGGAGGAAATCCGCTTCGTCCTGGTTGAAGCCATGGGCCGCATCATGCCCGAGGTCACCGCCAAGCAGGCCGACTGGGTCGTGGAGCACCTCCGCAGCCGTGGCATCGAGGTCCTGCTGAACACGTCGCTGGACAGCGCCGAGGGCAGCCTGAAACTCATCAACCTGCCGGACAAGACGCCCGCGCAGGAATTCGAGGCCGACACCCTGGTGTGGACTGCAGGCGTGCAGGCCAACCCCATGGTCCGTTCCACCGACTTCCCGCTCGAGCCGCGCGGCCGCGTCCGCGTCCTGCCGGACCTGCGCATCGCCGGCGACGAAGGCATCGTGGAGAACGCCTGGGCAGCCGGTGACATCGCGGCTGTTCCGGACCTCACCGGGAAGGGCCTCCCGGACGGCACCTGCGTCCCGAACGCCCAGCACGCCCTCCGCCAGGCCAAGCGCCTCGCGAAGAACCTCTGGGCCTCGCGCTGGGAAAAGCCGCTGGGGGACTACAAGCACAAGAACCTCGGTGCCGTGGCCGGCTTCGGCGAATGGAAGGGTGTTGCCAACATCAATCTCCTGGGCCGGATCGGCCTCAAGGGCGGTCTTGCCTGGCTGGCACACCGCGGTTACCACGGCATGGCCATGCCCACCGTTGAGCGCAAGTTCCGCGTCATCCTGAACTGGATCATCAGCTTCTTTGCCGGCCGCGACACCACGCAGCTGCTGGACCTGGACAACCCGCGCGGCGCCTTCGTCGCGGCGGCCACCCCGGCTCCCAAGCCTGCGGCTGCACCCGCAGCCGTTCCTGCGTCCGGCTCCGGTTCATCCGCCACGACCGCTCCTAAGGAAACGGTGGCGGCAAACGCCAAGTAGCGCTTCAGCACGCCGACGGCGGCTGTCCCCCTTTCCGGGGACGGCCGCCGTCGGCGTTTCCCGGCAATACGCCGCCGGCAGGTACCATTGACCCGGCGCCCCAGTAGCCCAATTGGCAGAGGCAGCGGACTTAAAATCCGCGTGTTGTGGGTTCGAGTCCCACCTGGGGTACAACTGCCACGCACGGGGAACTGACGCCCCCACCATCGAAAGCCGCCTGCATTGCAGGCGGCTTTCGCCATTTAATTCCACATAGGCAACGACTGTTATAAGGCTGTGACCTCAGTCACTTAGATTCGCTGCCTTCCATGCACTAGCTTGAACCTAAATCAGGAATACCTGGTCCCATTTTCGGGCGCCGCAGCGCCCCATTGATCCGCACGCGCATCGCATGGCCCTGTTTCGGAAGGCAGACAAATGTACCGAAAGAAAGTCCTCACCTCGTTGGCAGCAGCAGCCACATTCAGCATGCTGCTGTCGGCCTGCGCCAACCAGGCGGGCCCCGGCACCACCGAAAGCTCCGGCTCCTCCAGCAAAGTGAACATCCCCGCCATTTCGAAGGTGGATGTTCCTTCCGGCGCGGTGAAGCCGGCCGGCGACGGCAAGGCAACCTGCCCGGCCACCACCACGCTGGCCTATGCCGGCGCTCAGACCGGCCCGAACGCACAGCTGGGCGTCAACATCTTCAACGGCATCCAGCTCGCCATCGACCAGCACAACAAGGCCAATCCGGGCTGCCAGGTCCAGTTCAAGAAGTTCGACACCGAAGGTGACCCGAACAAGGCCACCGGTCCGGTGACCCAGTTGGTGAGCGAGCCCGACATCCTTGGTGTCATCGGCCTGCCGTTCTCCGGCGAGTCCAAGGCAACCGGCAACATTTTCGAGCAGAAGGGCCTGGTCCACATCACCCCGTCGGCCACCAACCCCACGCTGACCGAAAACGGCTGGACCACTTTCTTCCGCGGCCTCGGCAACGACGCCGTCCAAGGCCCGGCCGCCGCGAAGTTCCTCACCGGCAAGCTCGGGGCCAAGAAGGTCTACCTGGTCCAGGATGACTCCGACTACGGCATCGGCCTGGGCACCTCCACCTCTGCAGGCCTGGGCAGCGCCCTGGCCGGCACGGAGAAGGTAACCACGGGGCAGAAGGACTTCTCCGCAGTCATTTCCAAGATCATGAACGCCAAGGCCGACGCCGTCTTCTACGCCGGCTACTACGCCGAAGGCGCACCGTTCGACCAGCAGCTGGTCGGAAAGGGATTCACCGGAACATTCGTGGCACCCGACGGTGTCAAGGATGACCAGTTCATCAAGCAGGCAGGCGATGCCTCGAACAACGCCTACTTCACCTGCCCCTGCCTCCCGGGTGAACTGATCCCGGACTTCGCATCCGCTTACAAGGACGTCTCCAAGGGCGCCGAGCCCGGTACGTACTCCATCGAAGGCTACGATGCCGCAACGGTGCTCCTGTCCGGCATCGACGCGGGCAAGCAGAGCCGCGCAGATCTGCTGTCGTGGGTGAAGTCCTACGACAAGGACGGCTTCAGCAAGCACTACAAGTGGGATGCCAAGGGCGAGCTCCAGGCTCCGACCGTCTACGGCTACAAGGTGGAAAACGGGAAGATCGTTCCGATCGGCCCCATCGGGGAGTAGCAAACCGGCGGGAATCGGCTGTGGGGGCCAGCACTGCAGGCCCCCACAGCCTTTTCTTCGCTTGGCAACAAACCCAGGACCAAGCTACGTCACTAGACATAAGTCCCTCGGCCGGGCCCACAAGGCCCCGTGCAACTGGATCAGGATGTTCCCATGCTTCCCTCTCTCGTCCCACTGCTCCCGACTGAAAATGACTGGATCACTTTCGATATACCGTCCCTGGCCCAGAATTTCTGGAGTGCCACCTTTGACGGCCTGACGTTCGGCGCCATCTACGCGCTGGTCGCCCTTGGCTACACCCTCGTGTACGGCGTCCTGAACTTGATTAACTTCGCACACTCTGAAGTGTTCATCGTTGGCTGCTACGCCGTCTTCTTCACCCTGAGCAGCCTGGGCTTCGGCCCGTCCGTTCCCCGCCTCGACATCTGGGCCATCATCCTGAACCTGCTGCTGGCCTTGGTCCTTGCCATGCTGGCCTCCGCAGTCACGGCCTTCCTGCTTGAGCGCATTGCCTATAAACCGCTCCGGCAACGCAACGCCCCGCGCCTGGTCTTCCTGATCACCGCCATTGGCGCCTCGTTCACCATCCAGTACCTCATCTACCTGTGGCGCGGTCCCAGCCCCGAACTTGCGCTGACAATGTTCCGGCCCACCCCCATCTTTGATGTCTTCGGCACCATCGTCGATTCCCAGCAGCTGGTGATCATCATCGCAGCCGTCATCATGATGGTCGGCATCGACCGTTTCATCAGCAAGTCCCGCACCGGCCGCGGCATCAGGGCAGTCGCCCAGGACCCGGACACCGCGACGTTGATGGGTGTCAACAAAGAGCGCATCATTATTACCACCTTCATCATCGGGGGCCTGCTCGCAGGAGCCGCAGCATTGTTCTACGTCATGAAAATCCCCTCCGGTGTCCAGTACAGCGGCGGATTCGTCCTCGGCATCAAGGCCTTCGCCGCAGCCGTGCTCGGGGGCATCGGCAACGTCCGCGGCGCCCTGCTGGGTGGACTGCTGCTCGGCTTGATCGGCAACTACGGCCAGATCCTGCTCGGAAACTCGCAGTGGACCGACGTCGTGGCCTTCGTGGTGCTGGTGCTCGTGCTGCTGCTGCGGCCCGAAGGCATCCTGGGCACGTCCCTTGGAAGGAGCAAAGCATGAGCATGACGGATGGACCCACGCCGCTGCAGACGGCGGCCGCCGCACAGGCTGCTGAGGACCGGGAAGCCTCGTCCAAGGCGGCCGGCAGGAGCGATCTGCGCCAGCGCGGGAAACGCAAGTCCGGGTACTTCTCCGACCGGTGGCACGCCCTGTCGCGCCAGCAGCAGTGGGCATTCCTGGTCATCGTCGTTGTCCTGGCCTACCTGCTCCCGCTGCTCAACCCGCCCATCATCACCACCGAGCCGGGCAACAATTTCGCCTTGGCATGCTTCGATATGGCACGGTTTGCCCTCATCGCGGTAGGCCTCAACGTGGTGGTGGGATACGCAGGCCTGCTGGACCTTGGGTATGTTGCCTTCTTCGCCGTTGGCTCATACTGTGCGGCGATGCTGACCAGCCCCGATTCACCCTTCCTGCACATCCCTTACCTGTGGACCATTCCGGTGGCCATGGCCGTGACAATGTTCTTCGGCGTGGTGCTGGGTGTCCCCACCCTCCGGCTTCGGGGCGACTACCTGGCCATCGTGACGCTTGGATTTGGTGAGATCGTCCGCATCCTGGCCACGATCATTCCCGCCATGAAGGGCCAGGTCGGTTTCCAGAACGTCGGCCATCCGCCCGGTACCGAAGCTGACGGTACGCCCATCTTCTCCAACTCGAACGGTGTGCCCTGGTACTGGCTGACCCTGACCATCATCATCATCGTCACCCTCCTGGTGGGCAACCTGGAGCGCAGCCGGGTTGGCCGCGCCTGGATCGCCATCCGCGAGGATGAGGACGCAGCTGAAATCATGGGTGTTCCCACCTTCAAGTACAAGGTGTGGGCATTTGCCATCGGCGCCGCGATCGGCGGCCTTTCCGGCGCGCTTTTTGCCGGGCAGGTGGGGTTCGTCAATAACCAGAAGTTCGACGTCACCACCTCAATCCTGTTCCTCGCTGCCGTCGTGCTCGGCGGGGCCGGCAACAAGGTCGGCGCCATCCTGGGTGGGGCCCTGGTCAGCTACATTCCGTTGAGGTTCACGGCCATCGCCGAGTACAAATACCTGATCTTTGGCATCGCCCTGGTCCTGATCATGATCTTCCGCTCGCAGGGGCTGCTCCCGGCACGGCAGCGCCTGCTCGCCTATGGCCGGACAGCTTTCAACAAGGTCACGGCCCGGGACACGCAAACCAAAGACACGGACAATCCAACAGCCGGCCCCGGGACCCGCACGGCCGGAGAGAGGGGAGCGGAGGCATGAGTTCCGAGGAACGGCAGGCCGGCTCCGGCAGCGTCGAGGAGCAGCCGGACAAGGGCAGCCCGGCAGTTGCAGCACCCGAAATGGACATCGAAGCCCTGGCCGAAGCCGGGGTGGACCAGGAACTGGCCGAGAAAGTGGCACAGGACCGCGATATCGCGGTTGCGGTGGGCGACAACATCGTGGAGGTCCAGAACCTCACCATCAAGTTCGGCGGCCTCGTGGCATTGGACAACGTCAGCTTCAACATCAAGCGCGGCGAGATCCTGGGGCTTATCGGTCCCAACGGCGCCGGCAAGACGACCTGCTTCAACGCCATGACCGGGGTCTACAAGCCCACCAGCGGGAAGGTGGTGTTGGAGGGCCAGGTCCTGAACGGCATCAAGCAGCATAAGATCACCCGCCTGGGCTTGTCCCGCACTTTCCAGAACATCCGGCTCTTCGGCGAAATGACGGCGTTGGAAAACGTGGTCGTGGGCCTGGACGCGCGGCACCGGACCAGCGTTGGCGGGGCCCTGCTGCGACTGCCCACCCACATCAAGGAGGAAAAGTCCGCCATCGAGCGCGGCATGGCACTGCTTGACTTCGTGGGCATCAGCAGCCACGCCCACGTCCTGTCCCGCCAGCTGCCTTACGGTTTCCAGCGCCGGCTGGAGATCGCCCGGGCACTGGCTACCGATCCGAAGGTACTCTGCCTCGACGAGCCGGCCGCCGGCTTCAACCCGGCCGAGAAAGAGGAGCTGATGGCGCTCATCCGCACCATCAGGGACGAGGGTTACACCGTACTGCTGATCGAGCACGACATGAAGCTCGTGATGGGTGTCACCGACCGGATCGTGGTGCTGGAGTTCGGGAAGAAGATCGCGGACGGACTGCCGCGCGAGATCCGCGAAGACCCGAGGGTCATTGCCGCCTACCTAGGAGAGCCCGAAGATGACGTTGCTTGAACTTGAGGACGTTTCCGTCCACTACGGCCGCATCCAGGCGCTGCGGAACATCTCCTTCACGGTGGAAGAAGGCGAAGTGGTGGCGCTGATCGGCGCCAACGGCGCCGGCAAGACCACCACCATGCGCACCATCTCCGGCCTGTTGAACTGCTCCGAGGGAAAGATCACCTTCGCGGGCCAGGACATCACCAAGATGAAGGCGCACATCCGGGTGGTGCACGGGATTTCGCAGGCGCCCGAGGGCCGTGGGATCTTCCCGGGCATGACGGTGATGGAAAACCTCGACATGGGCACCTTCGGGCGCAAGGACAGAAGCGGCGTATCCAAGGACCTGGACCGCGTCTTCGACTTGTTCCCGCGGCTGAAGGAACGCGAAAAGCAGTTCGGCGGAACCATGTCCGGGGGCGAGCAGCAGATGCTCGCCATCGGACGGGCCCTGATGTCCAACCCGAAGCTGCTCCTGCTGGACGAGCCGTCCATGGGGCTGGCACCGCAGTTCATCCGGCAGATCTTCAAGATCATCAAGGAGATCAACAACCAAGGCACCACCGTCCTGATGGTGGAGCAGAACGCCAACCAGGCCCTGGCGGGAGCGCACCGGGCCTTCGTCCTGGAGACCGGCGAGATCACGCACAGTGGCACCGGCAAGCAATTGCTGGAAGATCCCTCCATCAAAGAGGCCTACCTGGGCGTGGGATAGCTCCCCTGCGGGGCCCGGTTGTCCGGGAGGCAACGGTCACGGTTCGGTTGCAACCGGGCCCCGCGGGAACTTTCACCACGGCCTCCACGTGGGACTTGGTAGCGTAACAATCAGCTCATCACCCACACCCACATGGAGGAATTCCGCAATGGCACTTGGCGGCAACCCGATCTTCAACGGACAGAGTTTCCGTGGCGCCACCCAGGCACCGCCTGTCCCGCAGGCTCCGTACGGTGCTCCTTACGGCCAGGCGCCGTACGGTCAGCAGCCGTACGGCCAGCCGTCCTACGGCCAGCAGGGGTGGGGCACCCAATCCCAGGGCATGACGGACGAACAACTCCAGCAGATGTACAACCAGCCGTCTGCCGGCCCCGCCGACACCGGCAGGATGACGTTCGACGACGTCATCATGAAGACCGCGGCCTGCCTCGGCGCCGTGCTGGTAGGCGCAGCCATCACGCTGACCGTTGGCCTGGGGCTGGCCTCCCTGCTGATGATTGTCGGAGCCCTGGGCGGTTTCGTGCTGGCCCTGGTCAACACGTTCAAGAAGCAGCCCTCGCCCGCACTCATCCTCGCCTATGCCGCCCTGGAAGGACTCTTCCTTGGCGGCCTGACCCGGATCCTGGACACGCAGTACCCAGGTGTGGGCCTGCAGGCAGTCGTCGGCACGCTTTCGGTCTTCGCCGTAACCCTCCTGCTGTTCAAGAGTGGCAAGGTGCGTGCAACACCCAAGGCCATGCGCTTCTTCATGATCGCACTCGGCGGCTACGCCCTGTTCTCCATCGTCAACCTTGTCATGATGATGACCGGCCTGACGCAGGAGCCCTTCGGCCTGCGCAGCGGCATGATCGGCGTCGTCATCGGCCTGCTGGCGATTGGGCTTGCCGCCTTCTCGCTGGTCATGGACTTCACCAGCATCGAGGCCGGAGTCCGCAGTGGCGCTCCGCAGCGCTTCTCCTGGACGGCGGCCTTCGGCCTCACCGTCACGCTGGTCTGGCTGTACGTGGAAATCATCCGCCTGCTGGCCATCCTGCGCGGCGACGACTAGGCACCGGCGGCAACTGCCGCCGTCGTCAGCAAAGGCCGTGGTCCCCACCAAACGATGGGGCCCACGGCCTTTTGCGTCCGCAGCGCGTCAGGGCTGAGCGGTCGCCCGCCTAGGCAATACGCATGGCGCCGGCGGCAGGGGACACAGTGAAGATGTCCGGTGCCGTGAAGCCGGCGTCGGAGAAGGCCTTCGCGACGGCGGTCCGAACCTGCTGCTCCGCATCCACGGGGGTCAGGGCGATCGCTGCCCCGCCGAACCCGCCTCCGGTCATGCGGGCACCGATGGCCCCGTTCGCCCGTGACGTGTCCACGGCCAGGTCCAGCTCCGGGCACGAAATTTCAAAATCATCCCGCATGGAGGCGTGGCTGGCATCCAGCAGGGGTCCGATGGCAACCGGGCCGGCACCGTCCAGGAGTTCGACCGTCTGGAGCACCCTGTCGTTTTCAGTCACCACGTGCCGCACCCGCCTGAACGTCACCTCATCGAGCAGCCCGGCAGCCTCTTCAAGGTCACCCACCTGGACGTCCCGCAGCGCCTTGACCCCGAGGACCTCCGCCCCGAGCTCGCAGGACGCGCGCCGGGAGGCGTAGCCGCCGTCGGCATGGGAATGGGACACCTTGGTGTCGATGACCAGCAGCACCAGGCCGGCGGGTTCCGTCTCGAACGGAACCAGGGCGGCTTTCTGGTCCCGGCAGTCGAGGAACACCGCATGGCCCTTGGCGCCGCGCAGCGACGCGGACTGATCCATAATCCCCGTGGGCGCGCCCACGAAGTCGTTCTCCGCACGCTGCGTTGCCAGCACCATCTCCTCGGCCGTAAGCCCGGCGCCGGTGAGGTCGTTGAGTGCGGAGATCACGGCGCATTCGATGGCGTGCGACGACGACAGGCCGGCGCCCAGCGGCACCGTGGAGTCAAGGAGCAGGTCCAGGCCGGGGACGTCGATGCCGCGCTCCCGGAGGGCCCACATGACACCCAGGGGGTACTTGGTCCAGCCCTTGGCTGTTCCGGGCTGCAGGGACTCCAGCGAGGTGGTAACGACGCCTTGGTCACCGTATGTGGACAGCAGCCGCACGGTCCGGTCCGGGCGGACCGCGACGGCCACCCGGGCGGTGCGGTCGATGGCGAACGGAAGCACGAACCCTTCGTTGTAGTCGGTGTGCTCGCCGATGAGGTTGACCCGGCCCGGCGCCTGCCACACGCCGTCTGCAGTGCCACCGAAAGCTTCGGCGAAGCGGACGGCGAGATCGACGGCGGAAACCTGGGCTGTGCCGGCCTGGTCCTGGCTGCTCACGCGGAAGCTCCTTCTGGTGCGGCCGCCACGGCGGACGGCTCTGTGGACGCCGGGACAGAGACACTGCGCAGGCGCTCCGCCACGCTTTCCGGCGTGGTGTCGTTGATGAACGCGCCCATCGCTGCCTCCGAGCCGGCGAGGTATTTCAGCTTATCCGCTGCCCTGCGCGGGGAGGTCAGCTGCAGGTGGAGGTAGCCGGCCGGGCGGAGGACATCATCCAGGGGAGCCTGGTGCCACGCGGAGATGTAGGGCGTGGGTGTGGGGTAGAGGGCATCCACCCGCTTGAGCAGGTCGAGGTACACCTCCGCCAGCTCGTCCTTCTCGTCCCCGTCCAAGGCGGCAAGGTCGGGGACGTGGCGATGCGGCACCAAGTGGATCTCCAGGGGCCACCGGGCGGCGAAGGGCACATAGGCGCTGAAATGCGTCCCCTCCACCACCATCCGGCTGCCGTCTTCGCGTTCTGCACGCAGCAGGGAGCCGGTCAGGGTTTCGCTCCCGTCCTTGGCGTCGTAGTACCTCCGGGCGGCAGCGCCCAGGACGCCTGCGCGGGGTGTGACGTAAGGGTAGGCGTAGATCTGTCCGTGTGGGTGATGCAGCGTCACGCCGATATCGGCGCCCCGGTTCTCAAACGGGAACACCTGCTTGATGCCGGCCATGGCGCTGAGCGCAGCGGTGCGCTGTGCCCACGCCTCGATCACTGTGCGGGACCGTTCCCGGGTCAGTCCGCTGAACGAACCGGTGTGTTCAGGAGTGAAGGAGACAACCTCGCAGCGCCCGTAGGCGGGACCTTTCGTTCCCCATCCCGGATCCGCCGGAACGGGCCCCAATGCAGGGCCGAGGGACGGGAAGCGGTTTTCGAATACCACCACGTCGTAGTCGGAAGCCGGAATCTCTGACGCGTTCGAGTCAGTGGTGGGGCAAATGGGGCATTGGTCCGCCGGAGGCAGGTGTGTCCGTGTCTGCCGGTGGGCAGCCACAGCCACCCACTCCCCGGTGAGGGCGTCGAACCGGATCTCGCCCGGTTCGCCCCTGGGCGGCAGCCCGCGATGGTCCGTGGTGAGTTCCGCGGTCCGGGGCGTGGTGCTGCCCGCATCGTCGAAGTACATCAGTTCCCGACCGTCGGAGAGCGTGGTGGTGGTCATCCCTGTCATGGCAAAAGTTTCTCATAAACGCTCAATAAAGAATAGTTAACAACAAAAAGTAACAGTGACGCTCATGCGGGTGCGGCGCCGCCCGTTGTACGGTAGGCCCATGACTGCCTCTTCCGAACCCGAAAACCAAGGTGCCGCGTCCCTCCCGTCCTGCGCGACCGGCCGCCAATACGAGCTGCGCCGCGGCGATGCCGCGGCCGTGGTCACCGAGCTGGCGGCAGGCCTGCGCTCGTACCACCGGGGCGGTGTCCTGCTCACGGAAACCTACGGCGATGACCAGATCGCTCCCGGCGCCACCGGGATTACGCTGGCGCCCTGGGCCAATCGGGTGGAGGACGGGACCTGGCTCCTGGACGGGAAGAAGCAACAGCTGGACATCACGGAAGTGTCCCGCAACAACGCCAGCCACGGACTCCTCCGGAACACCGGCTACTCCCTCGTGGGGAGGTCGGAACATTCGGTGGAACTTGAAGCCACCATCTTTCCGCAGCATGGGTACCCCTTCCTGGCCCGGCATCGGGTGCACTACCAGCTCACCGACGACTTGGGACTCCACGTCAGGCAGACGCTCATCAACGATTCCACGGCTCCGGCTCCCTTCGTCCTGGGCGCACACCCCTACCTGCGGGTCGGCGACACGCCGGTCGAGGACCTGAAGCTGACAGTCGCCGCCGAGACCCGGCTGGTGGCCGATGACCGCCTGATCCCGCGCAGCACGGCGCCGGTGGACGGAGATACCGACTTCCGCTCCGGCAGCGCGATTGCCAATCTCGCAGTGGATGTCGCCTTGACCGACCTGCGCTACGACGGGGGCAGGGCGCGGCACACCCTGGCCGCCGCCGACGGCGCCGCGGTGTCGCTCTGGCAGGACGAAGCCTGCCGCTATGTCCACGTTTTCGTCAGCACCGAATACCCCGGCCGGACCCGCGCCGTGGCCGTGGAACCGATGACCGGACCAGCGAACGCATTCAACTCCGGAGACGGCCTTCGCTGGCTGGCGCCGGGCGAATCCTTCAGCATCGAATGGGGGATCGACTATGTCCCGGCCCCGGCCGGGGCGTTGGTTTCCCATTAGCGCAAGGCTGCGGAAGTATTGGGTTATGACGCCACATGAGGACGCCGTAACCCAGGCAAACCAACCTTCTGCCCCCGCTGCCCCGCTGAGGGTGCTGACGGATCGTGAACTCGACAAGGACATTCCCTACGGCGTCCGCATTGCGGCGTCCTGGTCGTGGCGGCTGGGACTGATCCTGCTGATGGCAGGAACCCTCGTGTGGCTGCTGAGCAAGATCACGCTCCTGATCATTCCGATCATGGTGGCCGCGCTCCTTGCAGGACTCCTGAGTCCGGTCACGCACTGGTTGAAACGCCGGCGCCTGCCCGCCGGCCTCGCCGTGGCCGTGACGGTCCTGGGCTTTATCGGGGTCATCGCGGGTGCGCTGGCCCTGGTGGGCCGCCAGCTTGCGGTCGGGTTCGGAGAGCTCTGGTCACAGGCCCTCGAAGGCATACGGCAGGTCCAGGACTGGCTGTCCACGGGCCCCCTGCACCTCACGGACGCCCAGGTGGACCAGTACGTCAAGGACGCCAGTGACGCGCTGCAGAACAACAGCAGCAGCATCCTCAGCGGTGCGCTCTCCTTCGGCAGCACCGCCGGACACTTTGCGGCCGGGATGCTCCTGTCACTGTTCATCCTTATCTTCTTCCTGCTGGAAGGAGACCGGATCTGGGCTTTCCTGGTCAGGCTGCTGCCCCGAAAGGCACGGGCAGCGACGTTCGGTGCAGGCCGCAAGGGCTGGGCGTCGATGGTCAGCTATGCGCGCATCCAGATGTTCGTCGCTGCCGTCGACGCGATCGGTATCGGCGTAGGCGCGGCCATAATCGGTGTCCCGCTGGCGCTTCCGCTCGGCGTGCTGGTCTTCCTCGGCTCCTTCATCCCGGTGGTGGGCGCCCTGGTGACGGGCGCCGTCGCCATCCTGCTCGCCTTGGTGGCCAACGGCCCGGTCAATGCGCTGGTCATGCTGGCCATCGTCCTGCTGGTCCAGCAACTCGAGGGCCACATCCTGCAACCCCTGGTCATGGGCAAGGCCGTCTCGCTGCACCCTGTGGCGGTAATCCTCAGCGTTGCGGCGGGCTCGTACCTCGCCGGAATCCCCGGGGCGCTCTTTTCTGTACCCATCCTGGCCGTAGCAAACTCGGCCGTTCGCTACATTGCCGCAAGAACGTGGGAACATGAACAAGTGCCGGTCATCGCCGGAAAGCCCATCACAGCAGGAGCGGGCGGGGACAACACCATTGAGGACGTTGAACCGCAGGCTGCATCCGATGCGGGGCTGGAGGCGGCCGGCGCAACAGCCGAAAACCGCGATGCCCGCACCGCCTCCCGAGAGGGCACCGGAGCCGAATCCAGAGGAGAGTAGTCCGTGAAGATCCTTGAAACCCTTCCCGTCACACTGGACGATGTCCTTGAGGCGCAGAAGCTGCTTGACGGGATTATTGCGCGCACCCCCGTGGAATCGTCCCGCGCGCTGGGCGGCATGGTGGGCGGTGACGTCTACTTCAAATGCGAAAACCTGCAACGGGCCGGGTCATTCAAGGTGCGCGGCGCCTACGTCCGCATGGCGCGGCTCTCCGCGGACGAGAAGAAGCGCGGCGTGGTGGCAGCGTCCGCCGGCAACCACGCCCAGGGTGTAGCCGTTGCCGCCAAGAGCCTGGGCATCAAGGCCCGCATCTACATGCCCCTGGGAGTGGCTCTGCCCAAGCTCGCCGCGACCCGCAGCCATGGCGCCGAAGTGATCCTCCATGGACACAACGTTGACGAGGCGCTGGCCGAAGCACAGCGCTACAGCAATGAGACCGGAATGGTCTTCGTCCACCCGTTCGATAACGTGGACGTCGTGGCAGGACAGGGGACCGTTGGCCTCGAAATCCTGGAGCAGGTGCCCACCGTCGACACCGTACTCATGGGCGTGGGTGGCGGAGGGCTCCTTGCTGGGGTCGCCGTCGCCATCAAGGCCCGGGCCGGGGAACTCGGCCGCGAGATCCGCATCATCGGCGTCCAGGCGGAGAATGCCGCCGCCTACCCGCCCTCGCTGGCCGCCGATGCCCTGGTGCCGCTGAAGAAGGTTTCCACCATGGCTGACGGCATCGCCGTGGGCCGCCCGGGGCAGTTGCCCTTCAGCATAATCCGCGAACTGGTCGATGACGTGGTCACCGTCAGCGAGGACTCCCTGGCCCGTGCCCTGATCTTCCTGCTGGAACGGGCCAAAATGGTGGTGGAGCCCGCAGGTGCGGTGGGCGTCGCGGCCCTGATGGACGGCAAGATCGAGAACCCGGGAACCACCGTGGCCGTCCTCTCCGGCGGCAACATCGATCCCATGCTGATGCTCAAGGTCATCCAGCGCGGCCTCTCCGCCGCGGGCCGCTACATGACCGTGCGAATGATGCTGGACGACCGTCCCGGCTCCCTTGCAACCATTGCGCGCATCATCGCCGAAAACGATGCGAACGTCACCGGCCTGGACCACACCCGCGTGGGTGGTTCCATCAGCATGGGCGACGTATCCATCACGGTGAACCTTGAGACCAAGGGCCACCAGCACGGTGAGCAGGTCCTCAGCGCACTCCGCGCTGAAGGTTTCCAGCCGATCGTGGTCCATTAGGACAGGGCATGGCCGGACCTGCTGGTAACCGACGCCTCCCCGGGCGCCAAACCCTGGCGTCGCGCGCGAAGGGCGGCCTGGCGGTGCTGGGCGGCTTCCTTGCCCTGTTGTTCGCCCTGGAGGTGGCCAACTCGCTGATGATGGGCGCGCTGGTCAGGACATTCGGGCTGCGGCCCAGGAGCGCCGACGGGCTGCTGGACATCTTCACCTTCCCGCTGCTGCACGCCAACCTGAACCACCTGCTCTCCAACAGTTTTCCACTGGTTATCTTCGGGTTCCTGGTGTTCCTGTCCGGGCTGCGCGTCTTCCTGACCGCGCTTGCCTTCAGCTGGCTGGGCAGCGGCCTGACCGTGTGGCTCATTGGCGACGGCGTTACCGTGGGGGCATCCGGCCTGGTCTTCGGGTTGTTCTCGTTCCTCCTGGTGCGAGGCTTCTTCAACCGGAGCTGGCGGCAGATCCTGCTCGCCGTGGTCCTGTTCATGGGCTACGGGAGCATCCTGTTGGGCGCCCTGCCGTTCGTTGCCGGTTACGTGAGCTGGCAAGCGCACCTGGGCGGTGCTGCCGGCGGTGTCGTGGCTGCGCTCCTGCTCCGGCCCCGCGTCCCGGCAACCGTGGGGCCCTGAGCAAAGCGCCTGTGTGCCGCCACGGTCGGCTTTAAAACACTGCGGCGGCCGTCCCCTGAGGGGACGGCCGCCGCAGTGTGCCAGCGTCGGCCAGGCCGGCGAAGGCTAGGCTGCGTAGGGCTTGGCGGAGAGGATCTCCACCTTGATGTCTTTGCCGTTCGGAGCGACGTAGCTGAGGGTGTCCCCCTCCTTGTGGCCCACGATGGCGGCACCCAGCGGCGACTTTTCGCTGAAGACATCCAGATCCGAGTCGCCGGCGATTTCACGGGAGCCTAACAGGAACGTCTCTTCGTCCCCGGCGATTTTGGCCACCACGATCATGCCCGGTTCCACGATGCCGTCATCGGCAGGTGCTTCGCCCACGTGGGCATCCCGAAGCAGCACGGTCAGCTGGCGGATGCGGGCTTCAATCTTGCCCTGCTCCTCCTTGGCTGCGTGGTAACCGCCGTTTTCCTTGAGGTCGCCCTCTTGCCGCGCTGCTTCAATCTTCTGGACGATCTCCGCCCGGCCTGCGCCGGAAAGGTGGTCCAGCTCTGCCTTCAGGCGGTCAAAAGCTTCCTGGGTGAGCCAGGCTGCAGAAGCGCTGTTGGTGGTAGACACGGACTTCTCCTCTGGTGGTCCTACATGCAAAAGACCCCGCCATGGTGGCCACTTGTGGAGCAGCAACCAGCTCAGCGGGGTAAAGGTATCTATCCAGTGTAGTCAATCACTTGGAGATAACCCAACCTGGACGAGTCGCCGGTCACATCCCTTGTTGCGCCTGGCTGGGAATCCAGCAGCTGTCCACCAGGCCCGACACGGACTCCGACTCAGTGAGCACGGTGACGCGCTGGGCGACTGTCCTGCCGCCGTCGGCCGTTCCATCCGCCGCCGACGGCGGGATGTCAACCACCTTCCAGCCCACGACGGCGAACTTGGAGTCCAGTGCCTTGACGGCGCACTTCACGGCGTTTCCGGGCTCGCGGGTGACCTGGAAGTCGACCTCGGCAACGGTGGAATCGGTGGTGCTGTAGCCGATGTCCTTGTACGTCACCCCGGACAGGGAATTCGACGTCGAAACCCATGCCAGGAACCCGATTCCGGCCGCGAGGGCGATGCCGATGGCGGTGCGGGTGGCCTTGGGAGTGAACCGGCGCTTTTTAGCACCATACCGATTGGCTAGGCTAGTGTCTGCGGGCGCGGGTTGGGCCGGCTGGTCCGGGGAAGTCACCAGACCAGTTTAGTGCCCTTTCCGCAGGCTCCCTGCGGCGGCCGTGGCCGCCGGTGGGGCACGACGCCCGCTTCAACATCCTTCGGCTGCCACGAGCCGCGAAACAAGAATAAGGAGCCGTCCTTTCCATGACAGCGTCCAGCAACTCCCAGGTGCCGCTCCGGCTGCTCGCAGTCCATGCCCACCCGGACGACGAATCCAGCAAGGGCGCTGCGACCATGGCCATGTACGCAGCCACGGGCGTGGATGTCATGGTGGCAACCTGCACGGACGGGTCGCGCGGCGACATCCAGAACCCGGCAGTCGAAGGCGAACCACACCCGAAGCGGGACATGGCCGGTGCCCGCAGGCTGGAAATGGCCAACGCAGCCTCCATCCTTGGCATCAAGCAGGCGTGGCTTGGATTCGTCGACTCCGGACTTCCCGAAGGCGATCCCCTTCCGCCGCTTCCGGCCGGTTCGTTCGCCACCTTGCCCCTGGAACGGGCTGCGGCGCCGCTGGTGCGGCTGGTCCGTTCGTTCAAACCGCACGTCATCCTCAGCTACGACGAAAACGGCGGCTACCCCCACCCTGACCACATCATGGCCCACCGTGTGGCTGTGGAAGCTTTCGAAGCCGCCGGCGATCCGGGACGCTACCCGGACGCGGGGGAGGCGTGGGAGCCGAGCAAGCTCTACTACGACCGCGCCTTCAGCCCCGAACGGTTCCGGGCCCTGCACTTTGCGCTGGAAGAGGCGGGCCTCCAGTCCCCGTATGCCGAGCGTTTGGCCGCGTGGCTCGAATCCGACGCCGAGGGCCACACCCCGCCGCCGGCGCCGCACCCCACCACCACACAGATCGACTGCGGCGACTACTTCGAAGTTCGTGACGACGCCCTGCGCGCCCACCGGACGCAGGTGGACCCGCTGGGGTTCTTCTTCGCCGTCTCACCCGACATGCAGCGCCGGACCTGGCCCTGGGAGGACTACTCCCTGATCCATTCGAGGGTGCCGTCCGAGCTCCCGGAGAAGGACTTGTTCGCCGGGCTAAGATAGTCAGAGCAGGCTTTTTCTATCAAGCGTAGAAGTCGGGTGCGTCCCAGGCCCGTGCTGTCCGCCTCCTGCTGCATCCGTTCCACCAAAAGGTATCAATCGTGCATTCACTGCTCCTCCGCCTCGCCACCACGCCGACCCCGTTGCCCACTCCAACGCTTCGGGACGGGATCTCCGAGGACCAGGTGACCCCCGGCCTGCTGGGGTTCGTCATGACGGCTTTCTTCGTGGTGGCCACGGCCTTGCTGATCGTCGATATGGTGCGCCGGATCCGCCGGGTGCGCTACCGCGCCCAGGTGGAGGAAGAACGCATGGCGGCCGCAACCGCGGCAGACGTGGAGGCGGCTGACGCGCAGGACGGGCTCGACGACGGCCCGCGCCCGGCAGCGCCGGAGTCCAACGGAAACGGGCTCCAGCGGCCGGGGGAGTAAACCGGCGTCAGGCCAGGACGGCCAGTGCGATGGCAACGAAGTGCGCTGCGAAAGCCAGCACCGTCAGTGCATGGAACAGTTCGTGGAAGCCGAAGTGGTGGTAGCTGAAGTTTGGCTTCTTCAGGGCGTAGAAGACGGCGCCGGTGATGTAGAGAACTCCGCCCACGCAGATCAGGACCGCTGAAGCCGGGCTCGCCTGGAAGAACTGCGGCAGGTAGAACAGGGCGCCACAGCCCAGCGCGATGTAGATGGGCACGTACAGCCAGCGGGGCGCATCGGTCCACAACAGCCGGAACAGCACGCCAAGGATGGCCCCGGACCAGATGACCCACAGGAGGATCACCGCCTGCGGGCGTTCCAGGAGCGTCCATGCCAGCGGCGTGTAGGTGCCGGCGATGACGAGCATGATGTTGGTGTGGTCCAGCCGCTTGAGGACCAGCTTGACCCGTGGGGACCAATTTCCGCGATGGTAGACGGCACTGACACCGAACAGCAGCACGCCGGTGGCCGCAAAGACGGCAGAGGTGATCCGCCGGTCCGCGGTAGGGGCCAGGACAACCAGGACGATGCCCGCGGCAAGCGCCAGCGGGGCGGTGACGGTGTGGATCCAACCCCGCCATTTCGGTTTGATCATCAGCAGTTCCGCCAGGCGGACGGCAGCATCATCCACTGCGTTGGGCCCGGGCCCGTCGCCGGGGTTGCTGCCCTCCGGCCCGGACGGCCGGGAACTGTGCGGAGCGTCGCTGTTCATTGGTCCAGAATAACTTACGCATCGGTAAGTTACTCGTTGGTAACTTTTAGCGTCGGATCCGCCTCCCGGACCCCGGCGCGTCCCGGAGCGCTGCTGGCGGTAGCCTAGGATGTGGATGTACGTACGGCAGGAAAGTCAGGTGAGTGGACGCGTGGAGTTGCCCGGGTTCCTCTATGGCTACTACGAACGCCGGCTGCTGAAGGATCTCCCGCGCGACCGGATTCCCCGCCACATTGGCGTCATGGTAGACGGCAACCGGCGCTGGGCCAAGCAGTTCAACGCCCCCACCAGCCAAGGCCACCAGGCGGGCGCGGACAAGATCCATGAGTTCCTCGGCTGGTGCCAGGAACTCGGCGTCAAGGTGGTCACGCTGTACATGCTGTCCACTGACAACATGAACCGGTCCAGCGAGGAATTGGACCTCCTGATGGGCATCATCGCCAACACGCTGGACCGGCTCGATGACGACGCCAATATTTCCGTCCACGCGATGGGTGCCCCTGAACTGCTTCCGGACTACTTGGCCGAGCGGCTCAACAAGCTGACTGCGCGGACTCCGGTGCGGGAAAAGATCCACGTCAACGTCGCCGTCGGGTACGGGGGAAGGCGGGAAATTGTCGACGCCGTCCGCGAACTCCTGCACGACGCCGTCGCCAAGGGCATGGACATTTCCAAGCTCGCCGACGACCTGTGCGTCGATGACATCTCGCGCTTCCTCTACACCCGCGGCCAGCCTGACCCGGACCTGGTGATCAGGACATCGGGGGAGCAGCGGCTCTCCGGCTTCCTCATGTGGCAGAGCGCCTACAGCGAGTTCTATTTCTGCGAGGCCCTGTGGCCTGCCTTCCGAAAAGTCGATTTCCTCCGCGCCCTGCGTGACTACGCCGGCCGGCAGCGGCGCTTCGGCGCCTGACACCCCCGGTTCAGCACGAGTTAATCGATGCGCAACGGGAATCGCCGCGTAATGGTTGCGGAAACTTGGCCGGGTGGATTTACGTTATATCCATCAGCAGGCAAAACCGCCGGCTGATCGGGGAGGCCAATACATGGAGCGAAACATCGCACCGGTTGTATGGGAGGCCGGACCCGGCCTCGTGGCCGAGCCGCCTCACCAATAACAATTCCGGGCTGGTGCCCGGGGCTGGAGTCGATGTGGCTACTTCTGAACGACTGCCCGAGGTCCTGGCTGGACAGGGCGGAAAAGCTACCTCTCGCGCCGAGCGCGCTACTTTTGAAACCGGCGCAGCAACTGATGCTGCGGCCGGTTTCGCTGTCTCCGGAAGGGAAGCCGACATCCACACCTTCGTCATCGACACGTCAGTCCTGCTCTCGGACCCCCGGGCACTCCTGCGGTTCGCCGAGCATGAAGTCGTGGTGCCAATCGTTGTGATCACCGAACTTGAGGCAAAACGGCACGACCCCGAACTGGGCTACTTCGCCCGGAAGGCCCTGCGGCTCCTGGACGACCTCCGGGTCAAGCACGGCGGACTGAATCAGGCCATTCCCATTGGTGACGACGGCGGCACCCTGGTGGTGGAGCTCAACCACATTTCGGCGGAGGTACTGCCACTGGGCTTCCGCAGCGGTGACAACGACAGCCGGATCCTTGCCGTCGCCAAGAACCTGGCCAACGAGGGCCGCAACGTCACTGTGGTCTCCAAGGACCTCCCCATGCGGGTCAAAGCGTCCGCCATGGGCCTTACCGCCGACGAATACCGCAATGAGCTCGTCAAGGACTCAGGCTGGACCGGTGTCGCCGAAATCGAAGCCGACGAACAGGAGATCTCTACCCTGTACGGGCACGAACCCGTGTTCATCCCCGCCGCGGCGGAACTGCCCGTCAACACCGGACTGGTCCTGCTTTCCAACCGCGGCTCGGCCCTGGGCCGGGTGGGGGCGGACAAGCAGGTGCGCCTGGTCAAGGGCGATCGAGATGTCTTCGGCCTCCACGGCCGGTCCGCCGAGCAGCGGCTCGCCATCGACATGTTGATGGATCCGGGCGTCGGCATCGTGTCCATTGGCGGACGCGCCGGCACCGGAAAATCGGCGCTCGCCCTTTGCGCGGGCCTCGAAGCCGTACTCGAACGCCGCGAACACCGGAAGGTGATTGTGTTCCGGCCGCTCTACGCCGTGGGCGGCCAGGAACTTGGCTACCTGCCCGGTTCGGAATCCGAAAAGATGAACCCCTGGGCCCAGGCCGTCTTCGACACGCTCGGGGCCTTGGTCAGCCAGGAAGTGGTGGAGGAAGTCATGGACCGCGGCATGCTCGAGGTCATGCCGCTCACGCACATCCGCGGCCGCTCCCTGCACGACGCCTTCGTGATCGTGGACGAGGCGCAGTCACTGGAGAAGAACGTGCTGCTGACGGTGATGAGCCGAATGGGCCAGAACTCCAAGATCGTCCTTACCCACGACGTCGCCCAGCGGGACAACCTCCGGGTCGGGCGCCACGACGGAATCGCCGCCGTCGTCGAAACCCTGAAGGGACACCCGCTCTTCGGCCACGTCACCCTCACCCGCTCCGAAAGGTCCCCGATCGCCGCCCTGGTGACGGAGCTGCTCGAAGGCTAGTACCGGGATTGGCAAAGGGCCGTGGCCGGGTTCGCCGGGCCACGGCCCTTCGCCGTCGCTTAGACACGACGCATAGGGGCGCCTGCGGTCGTTCGGCGAGCTGCGCACATGTCCGGTTCGAGTCCTTCGCGTAGGAGCGCATCGCCGACCAGAGCGTTGCGCAGGTCGCCCAGCGACCGTAGCGGCGCGCCGGGAGGTGTCTAAGCGACGGCGAAGGGCTCGAAGCGGACGAACCCGGCCACTGCCCGGCCAACCCAGCCCGGACTTACGCGACCTTCAGGAACTTTGCCGCTGCTTCGTGGCCCTCCACCTTCAGCGTCCATTCGGGGCGGGTAAACGTTTCGGGGGTGAGGCGGACGTGCTGGAGCGTTTCGACCTTGGTACCCCAGGCTTTGCGGGTGATCCCGTTCAGTTCGTAGCCAAGGGAGCGCGAGACGCCCAGGGAGGCGTCGTTCCAGGATGCGGCCTCGGATTCGGCCACGTCGGCGCCCAGCCAGTCAAAGGCCCAGAGCACGACGGCGGCACGCATCTCCGTGCCCAGTCCGCGCCCTTGGACGGACTGCTGAAGCCAGGAGCCGGTGCTGACGGTCTTGAGGCTTGCGAAGTCCTTGGCACCAATGTCCTGGCAGCCGACAAAACGTCCCTCGTGCCAGATGCCAAGCAGCAACGTCCAGTTTTCCGGGGAGCATTCGGCTCTGCACCGCCAGTACCAGCGGGCCATGTTCGGGCCCAGTTCGTCGTCCGGAAGTTCCGTCCAGGGCATACTGAACGGGTTGCGGCCGGCCTCGTGGATGCCGCTGCGGGCCGCTGCCACGGCGGCGGGCACGTCCTGATCGGTGATGGGCCGGAGCTCAAGCCGGGGTGTGGCCAGCCGAAGGTCGAACAGGGGCCAGATGGAGCTCAGGGAAGTCATCCGCGAAGCCTAGCTGATCGTCACCGCCGGTACCTGTCACGCTCAGGCGGGGAGGTCCCAGGTGATGTGCCGCCGGACGTCTGTGAGGTTCATGGACTGGGCCAGGAACAGGTCATCAAGCATGTATTCGTCCACGGCAATGATGCGGATCCAATGCCCGTAATCACCGGTCCCCGGTTCCAGTGACCGGCTGGCGACGCAGACCCCGGTGCCCACGTCCACGCGGAGGCGCGTGCGCCCGGGAAGGCACAGCGGAGCAGCGGCATCCCCCGGGTGGTAGGCGGCGTTAGGGACCACCACCGCTTCCAGGGCGGCCCTGCCTTCGTGCTCGACATGGTGGATGTCCTTGATGTCCAGTGCGTTGCTGCCCGGGAATTCGATGGGAACCGGAGCGTTGCCGGCGAGCTCAACGGGGTCCAGGGCGGCCGAGAAGCGTCCGTTGCCGAAACCTGGTTCGCCGTACGCTGCCTCAGGCCTGCGGCGGACCTGTCCGGCGTCGTCATAGACGGGGGTGACCAAATGGGGCGGCAGGAGCCAGGACTTGCGGGTGGAGCTGACGTAGAAGTCACCACGGGAATCGTTGATTCCGGTGGTGCTGTGCAGCACCAGGCCATCCGGACTCTCCAGCCGGAGCGCCCCGGGCCGCCGCAGCCACGCCCGGACGAACGGCGCCCCCGGTCCGGGAGCCGCATCGAATGGCTGGTCCCAGTACTCGAACCTCAGGGACTGCCACTTCCAGGGGGATGACCGGCACAGGTTCCGGAACGCGGCAGCCGGATCCGCGGGTGTGCCAGGAGGGTCCGGAACCGTCCGGCGCCGGGACTCCCAGGTCGACATATCCACAGTTTACGCGGCGGCGCTACGGCCGGTACTGCCGGATCCAGTAGCATCCGAGGGGTGATCGGACGACTGGGCGACCTGTGGCAGTACACCCCCGTGGCCTTCTGGCTGGTGCTGGCCGCCTGCCTCCACTTTGTGGTGATGGCTGTGCGGCTCACCGTTATCGATGTCCGGCACCATCTCCTGCCCAACCGAATCGTGTTTCCCTCCTATGCCGTGGCAGGATTCCTTCTCCTGGCCGCAGCGGCGACGGGCTGGGGCGGGGCGGTGGCGGCCGCGGGGGATCCGAACGGCAACCCCATCATGCCTGTTGTCAGGGTGCTGGCGGGGGCTGCGATCCTCTGGCTTTTCTACTTCGTCCTTCGCCTTGCCTATCCGCCCGGGATGGGATTCGGCGATGTGAAGCTGGCGGGCGTGCTGGGCATGTACCTTGGCTACCTCAGTTGGGGACATCTCTTCGCCGGCACCTTCCTCGCGTTCCTGCTCGGCGGCCTGTGGTCGCTGGCGCTCCTGGCGGCCCGCAGGGGAACGCTGAAGTCCGCCATCCCGTTTGGCCCGTTCATGCTTGCCGGGGCCGCGGCCGCCATGCTGCTGCCGGCTTAGGTTTACGGCCTTGGGACGTCTTTGGCCTTGGGTAGGCTGGCATTATGCCTGCACCTGAATACGTTCTGAAACTGCGCAAGAAGATCGGCAACGACCCCCTCTGGGTTCCCGGCGTACGGGGCGTGGTGGTCGATGACGGGGGCAGGATCCTGCTGGCCCAGCGGGCGGACAACCGGCAGTGGGCCCTGATCAGCGGGATGCTGGACCCGGGGGAGCAGCCTGCCCGGGGCCTGGTCCGGGAGATCTTTGAGGAAACGGCCGTGGTGGCGGAAGCCGAACGCGTGGTATCCGTGGGGGCGGTAGGTCCGGTGACCTACCCGAACGGCGACGTCTGCGAATTCCTCGACGTCGTGTTCTTGTGCCGCTACGTGTCCGGCGACGCCAGGGTGAACGATGACGAGTCCCTGGCGGTTGGCTGGTTCGGACTGGACGAGCTTCCCGAGCTCATGCCGGGCCACCTGACCAGCATCCGCCAGGCGCTGACGCCGGCAGGAGCCGTCTACTTCGAGCCGTAGGGGTGCTCGGGGCCTGCCCGTTCCCGGCCGGGCCCGGTGCCAGGTTGGCGGTACGGAACAGGGACGCCGCAACCCCCAAGATTGCGGCGTCCCTGTTGGTCTCAGCCGGCCCTGGGTGCCCAGGCCCGGCACCCGGCCAGCCACGGCTGCGCCAGGCGTCCGACGACGGTCAGCGGCCCGGGGAGACCAGCTCGCCGTCGTCGTCCTTGGCATGCTCGTCTGCAGCGCGGGCCGCGGAGCTGGCGGGCAGCCCGGCAGCGAGCCGTTCTGCTTCCTCCCCGCCGACTGCCTCGCCGCGTGCCACCATACCGGCGGTATCCGACAACGGGATCTGCTTGAGCGTCAGGGCCAGCAGCAGTGCCACGGCAATGAACGGCAGCAGATACCAGAACACGGGTGCCAGCGAATCGGCGTAGGCGTTCACGATGGCGTCGCGCAACTGTGAGGGAAGCTGGCTCAACGCCTGCGGGTCCAGCGTCCGGGTGGACTGCCCGGCCTGCTCGGCGGAGGCTCCCGACCCCGTGAAGGCAGCGGTCAAGGCCTCGGAGAGGCGCGTGGTGAAGATTGACCCGAAGACGGCGACGCCCATGGCGGCGCCAACTTCGCGGAAGTAGTTGTTGGTGCTGGTGGCGGTGCCGATCTGGTCCGCGGGGACGGAGTTCTGGACCACCAGGACCACTACCTGCATGATCAGGCCCAGCCCGGCGCCGAACACGAACAGCTGAAGGCAGATGACCCAGATGGGGGTGCTCGCGGCAAGGGTGGTCATCCACAGCATGGCGGCCATGGTGAAGGCGGCACCCAGGATGGGGAACATCTTGTATTTGCCGGTCTTGGAGATCCTGATGCCCGAGTAGATGGACGTGCCCATGAGGCCGGCCATCATGGGCAGCATCAGCAGCCCGGATTCTGCGGCCGACGTGCCCGAGGACATCTGCAGGAACGTGGGGACGAAGGCGATGGCGGAGAACATGCCAAGGCCAAGGGTGAAGCCGATGGCTGTGGCGTTGATGAAGATCCGGTTCCCGAACAGGCTCAACGGGATGATCGGATCCTCGGCTCGCCGTTCCACCAGCACGAACGCGGCCGCGGAGACCAGCAGGCCGGCGCCAAACGCCCAGGTGAGGGGTGAATCCCAGCCTTCGTCCTTCTTCCCGCCGAAGTCGGTGAAGAAGATCAGGCAGGTGGTGGCCGCGGAGAGCAGGACCACGCCCAGGATGTCGATCCGTTTCTCGGCCTTCTTGTTGGGCAGCGTCAGGGCGAACCAGGCGATGGCGAACGCGGCAACGCCCACCGGAATGTTGATGTAGAAGGCCCACTCCCAGGTGAGGTGGTCAACGAAGAAGCCGCCCAGCAGCGGGCCGGCCACGGCCGACAGGCCGAAGATGGCGCCCAGCGGGCCCATGTACTTGCCGCGCTCCTTGGCGGGCACGATGTCGGCGATGATGGCCTGGGACAGGATCATCAGGCCGCCGCCGCCCAGGCCCTGGATGGCGCGGAAGATGACGAAGCCCCAGAAATCCGTGGCCAGTGCGCAGCCCACGGAGGCGAGGGTGAAGAGGGCGATGGCCACCAAAAACAGGTTGCGGCGCCCCAGGATGTCCCCGAATTTGCCATAGATGGGCATGACGATGGTGGTGGCCAGCAGGTAGGCCGTGGTGATCCAGGCCTGGTGTTCCACGCCGCCCAGCTTGCCCACGATGGTGGGCATGGCGGTGGAAACGATGGTTTGGTCCAGGCTGGACAACAGCATTCCGGCGATCAGCGCGGAAAAGATGATCCAGATGCGTTTTTGCGTCAGCAGCAGTGGCCCTGCCGGCGCCTTGGTGGTGGCGGTACTCATGATTGTCCTTCTGCGGCGGTGGTGTCCGGAATGTCGAATGGCTGGGAGAAGAGCAGGCTGGCAGCGGAGATGTTCTCCAGGAGCAGGTCCCGGTACGGGCGTGTGTTGCCGTCGGAGAAATAGGCCATGCTGCTCTTGCGGGCGATGGTGCTCAGCAGGACCACGGCCATCTGCACCACCGGGTGGTCCGGGGCCACGCCTTCGCGCCGTGCCACGTCCTTGGCGAACTGGGCTTCCCGGTGCTCGGTGACGCCGATGATGCGGAGGATGAGCTGCGGTTCCTTGCGGACCACGCCTATCAGTTGCCGGGTATCTTCCTCGGACTCCGTCATGTCCTCGGCCAGGCACAGGGAGAGCCGGACAAGGTCCCGGAAGAGGGTGGGTGAGATGGCACCGGCGGGT
This sequence comes from Arthrobacter sp. AG258, assembly GCF_004364695.1. Taxonomy (NCBI): domain Bacteria; kingdom Bacillati; phylum Actinomycetota; class Actinomycetes; order Micrococcales; family Micrococcaceae; genus Arthrobacter; species Arthrobacter sp. AG258. Next base: position 248,028 of record NZ_SOBI01000006.1, read on the forward strand.
GAATCCGAACCGCCGGCCACGAAGTCGTCGATGACCGCCGACGGGACGTCATCGTCCGCGTGGCCGATGATGGCGTCTTCCTTGGTGGGAAAGTAGTTGAAAAAAGTCCGGCGTGAGATAGCCGCCGCCTCGCAGACTTCCTCCACGGTGTAACCGTTGAGCCCGTGCTCGGCGGTCATGCTGCGGGCAGCGGCGGTGATGGCGCGCCGGGTGGCGGCCCGTTTGCGTTCGCGGAGTCCGGGATCCGAAGTTGCACTGTTACCCACAAAGTAAAGTTTTGCACTAAGTGAAAACAAGTGCAAGTTTTGCTGGGAGCCGGCAGGGGCTTAAACGGACGACGGCGGCCGGTACCTTTCCTGCGAAAGGTGCCGGCCGCCGTCGGACGCTGCGGCGGGTTATGCCTTGTGCGCCGGAGCCGTCATGGTGGTGACGTCCAGGGCCTTGTCCAGGTCTGCCTCTGACACCTTGCCGTCGCCGTCGCCGACGAAGCCAAGCTGCTCGGTGGCCTGGCGGATGGTCAGGCCCTCCTTGACGGCGGTCTTGGCGATCTTGGCGGCGTTCTCGTAGCCGATGTACTTGTTCAGCGGGGTGACGATGGACGGGGAAGCTTCGGCGAGGAAGCGGGCGCGCTCCACGTTGGCGGTGATGCCGTCGATCATCTTGTCCGCCATGACGCGGCTGGTGTTGGCCAGCAGCCGGATGGACTCAAGCAGGTTGGCGGCCATGACCGGGATGCCCACGTTGAGCTCAAACGCGCCGTTGGTGCCGGACCAGGCGATGGCGGTGTCGTTGCCGATGACCTGGGCTGCCACCATGATGGACGCCTCGCAGATGACCGGGTTGACCTTGCCCGGCATGATGGAGGAGCCCGGCTGCAGGTCCGGGATGGCAATTTCGCCGAGGCCGGTATTGGGGCCCGAGCCCATCCAGCGGAGGTCGTTGTTGATCTTCATGAAGGAGATGGCGATGTTGCGCAGCTGGCTGGAGGCTTCGATCAGGCCGTCGCGGTTTGCCTGTGCTTCGAAGTGGTCGCGCGCCTCGGTCAGCGGCAGGCCGGTGTCCGTGGCGAGCAGTTCGATGACGCGCTCCGGGAAGCCTGCGGGGGTGTTGATGCCGGTCCCCACGGCGGTACCGCCCAGCGGCACCTCGGCGACGCGGGGGAGCGAGGCGTTGATCCGCTCGATGCCGTAGCGCACCTGCGCGGCGTAGCCGCCGAACTCCTGGCCCAGGGTGACCGGGGTGGCGTCCATGAGGTGGGTGCGGCCGGACTTGACCACGTCCTTGAACTCAACGGCCTTGCGCTCCAGCGACTCGGCCAGGTAGCCCAGTGCGGGGATCAGGTCGTTGATCAGCGCGGAGGTGGCGGCGACGTGGACCGAGGTGGGAAACACGTCGTTGGAGGACTGCGAAGCGTTGACGTGGTCGTTCGGGTGGACCACCTTGTCACTGCCGGCAGCCTTCAGGGCGCGGGTGGCCAGCTCTGCCAGGACCTCGTTGGTGTTCATGTTCGAGGAGGTGCCGGAGCCGGTCTGGAAAACGTCGATGGGGAAGTCGCCGTCGTACTTGCCGGCGGCCACCTCGTCGGCAGCGTCTGCAATCGCCTTGGCCAGCTCGCCGTCGAGCACGCCCAGTTCTGCGTTGGCCTGGGCGGCAGCCTTCTTGACCCGGGCCAGCGCCTCAATGTGGGTGCGTTCCAGGGTCTTGCCGGAAATGGGGAAGTTCTCCACTGCCCGCTGCGTCTGCGCGCGGTACAGTGCGTTCACGGGGACGCGGACTTCGCCCATCGTGTCATGTTCAATGCGGAACTCTTCAGTGGAAGTCATGGGGCTAGCTTATGGCGATCAGGGGCCCCATCGAAAACCGTTAAGGGGGCCGCACGGAGGTCCCGTGCAGCCCCCTTGGCGGTGTGGCTACAGCTCGCCGATTCCGTAAACCAGGTCAGCGCGGCCTTCCGCCAAGCGGTAGGAAAGGCCGACGACGGCGGTGCGGCCGCCCTCGATTGCGTCGGAAATCACACGGGAGCTGTCCGCCAGGCGCTGCGAGGTCTGCTTGACGTGCTCCACCACCATGTCGTTGACCTCGTGCTGGTCGTTGCGCAGCGAGGTCAGGACAGAGGGCGTGATGCGCTCGACGAGGTCGCGGATGAAGCCTGCCGGCATCTCGCCGGTCTCCACGGCGTCCTTGGTGGCTGTCACGGCGCCGCAGCTGTCGTGGCCGAGGATGACAATCAGGGGCACGTTGAGCACTCCCACGCTGTACTCCAGGGAGCCCAGGACGGCGTCGTCGATCACTTGGCCGGCGGTGCGGACCACGAAGACGTCGCCCAGGCCGACGTCGAAGATGATTTCCGCCGCAAGCCGGGAGTCGGAGCAGCCGAAGATCACCGCGAACGGATTCTGCGTCTCCACCAGCGATGAGCGGCGGGATGCGTTCTGGTTCGGATGGGAGGACTCGCCGTTTACGAAACGTTCGTTGCCTTCGCGCAGGCGGCGCCAGGCCAGTGCAGGGGTCAGGTTAGTCGTCACGGCCCCACTTTACGGCGTGGGGGCCGCCGAGGGTGAAACTGTGACGGCCGGGCTGCTGTCCAGGGAGGTCACGACGGCGGCCGCAAGCGTGGAGAATTCGTCCAGTTGGGCGGCGCCGGAGAGGATGACGGTGCTGCCCCGGTAGTTCAGGATCATCGACTTTTCGCCCTTGCCGGTGTCACGCAGTTCCCAGTCCTGGCCGCCGGCGTTCCGGGTACCCGTGACGGGGGCGTTCTTGGTCTGCTGGAGGAGCCAAGTGGGGTTGGAACTCTTGGTCTGCACGAGGGCGATGAATGAGGTCTTGGGCGTCAGGTAGCCGACTTCCCACGTGGGCACGCCGCTGCCCGTCCCGGCCTCCCACCGCGCGTAGTTGGCGCGGAAGGCGTTGCCGGTATCCGGTGCGACGGGTGTGAATCCGGCCACATCCGCGGCGTTCCGGGCCACCGACGCGACGTCGATGTCCGGCCGGTAGCCGTCACTTTTCGGTTGCGGGTTCATGAGGACCACGGGCAGGAACGCGGCAATGCTGAGGACCAGGGCAATGATCATTCCGATCACCGAGGCGTTGGCCCGTTTGGCGGCCGCCGCCGGAATGACGGGCTTTACGGGGGTTTCCGCACCGGCCTTTGCTGCCTCGGGCCGGCCCTCGGGCTGTGCCTGGCCGGAATTGGGGCTGGTGGCTTCCTGCATGTCATTCACTTCTCTATAGTCGCCCATCCCGGAGCCGTAGTTCCATTCGGGGGTCAGCAGGCCGCGGAGGCGGATGTCCGGGCACATTGCGCCGCAGCGTCATGGGCCGCCCGCCGAGCGGCGCCGCGACTATGATCGGTACCAGAGGAATCACCGCTCTGCTGCACCGGCAAGCGGGTTCAATGATCGCCACTCGAAGAAGAGGTTCACGTGTCACCAGCGTCCATGACCCAGAAGTACTCCACGATTTCACCGTCCCTTGCGGTGGGCCACGACGAGCCGGACCGCAACCTTGCCCTTGAACTCGTCCGCGTCACCGAGGCCGCGGCCATTGCCGGCGGCCACTGGGTTGGCTTCGGCGACAAGAACACCGCTGACGGTGCGGCCGTCGATGCCATGCGCTCCTTCCTGCAGACGGTTCACTTCAACGGCGTTGTGGTCATCGGCGAAGGTGAAAAAGACGAAGCCCCCATGCTGTTCAACGGCGAACGCGTCGGCGACGGCACCGGCCCCGAGGTGGACGTTGCCGTGGACCCCATTGATGGAACACGGCTGACCGCCCTGGGCATCAACAATGCGCTGGCCGTCCTGGCCGTCGCCGAGCGGGGCTCCATGTTCGACCCCTCCGCCGTGTTCTACATGGAAAAGCTCGTCACCGGTCCCGAAGCGGCGGACATGGTTGACCTGCGCCTGCCGGTCAAGCAGAACCTGCACCTGATCGCCAAGGCCAAGGGCGTGAAGGTGAACCAGCTCAACGTCATGATCCTGGACCGGGACCGGCACCGCCCGCTGGTGGAGGAAATCCGCGAAGCCGGCGCGCGCACCAAGTTCATCATGGACGGCGACGTCGCCGGGGCCATCGCGGCGGCCCGCTCCGGCACCGGCGTGGACGCCCTGATGGGCATCGGCGGTACCCCTGAGGGCATCGTGGCCGCCTGCGCCATCAAGTCCCTCGGCGGCGTCATCCAGGGCCGCCTCTGGCCCACCAGCGACGAAGAGAAGCAGAAGGCCATCGACGCCGGCCACGACCTGGAGCGCGTGCTTTCCACCAATGACCTCGTCTCCAGCGACAACTGCTACTTCGCCGCGACGGGCATCACCGACGGAGACCTGCTCAAGGGCGTCCGCTACTCCAAGGACAAGGTCCTGACCCAGTCCATCGTGATGCGTTCAAAGTCGGGAACCATCCGCTTCGTGGATGGCGAGCACCAAGCCAGCAAGTGGGAGGGCTACGCCCGCAAGAGCTGATCCGCATCCGGAAACGGATACCAGGGCCCCGGGGCGCCATGCGCGCTGCCGGGGCTTTGGCGTTAACGCCTTGGTATAGGGTTTAAGCCATGATTCCTGCCGTTGTGCCCTGTATTGACCGCGCCCTCTGGGACGAATATGTCGACCGGTTCCAGGGCCACCCGCAGCAGCTGTGGGGCTGGGGAGAGACCAAGGCGATGCACGGCTGGTCCGTGGACCGGGTCCTCGTCAAGGCCGGTGACGAAACCATTGGCTGTGCCCAGCTCCTGGTCCGGAAGCTGCCTGCACCCTTCCGAGCCCTGGTCTACATCCCTCGCGGTCCGATGTGCACCGTGGAGAATGCGCAGGAGGTGCTCAACCGGCTGGCCGAGCACGCAGCCCTTCGGCACCGCGGCGTTGCCCTCAGCATCGAACCCGACTGGGACCGCGGCTCGGCCTTCGCCGGTGCCGTCGCCGCGGCCGGCTTCCGGGAATCGGCAAACACCGTCCTGATCCCCAGGACATTGATCCTGGACCTTACCCGGTCAGACGATGAACTGATGGCGGAGATGTCCAAGTCAACGCGGGCCAACATCCGCAAGGCGATGCGCAGCGACGTGGAATTCCGCAAGGTCAAGAACGACTCCGAGCTGGAGCAGGTGCTTGCGATCTACCACGACACGGCGGAACGTGCCGGGTTCGGCATCCACGAGGACCAGTACTATCGCGACATCTTCCGGAACCTGGGGGACGCCTCGCCCATCGTCGCAGCCTTCGACGGCGAACAGATGCTTGCGTTCACGTGGCTTTCCCGCAGCGGCACCACCGCGTTCGAACTTTATGGCGGCGTGTCCGCCGAGGGCCAGAAGCAGCGCGTGAACTACGGGGTCAAGTGGGCGGCATTGCAGTTGATGCGGGAAGACGGCTGCAGCCGGTATGACTTCAACGGCCTCCTCAACGACGGCATCTCCGACTTCAAGAAGCAGTTCGCCAAGCATGAGGACATGCTCCTGGGGACCTGGGAAAAGCCGTTGTCGCCGTTCTACCCCGCGTACTCCACAGCCATGCCGCTGGCCCGCAAAGGCCTCCAGGCGGCCCGCCGGCTGGTCAAGGGCGCGGCGGGCCGGGCGCAGGGGCTGATGAAGCGGCGCTAGAGTCCGGTAGTCACGGCGAAGGCCAGGGCAGGCTCGCTGCTGCCTGCTGCCCGGTGGACGTTGACCGGGGCCTCGGCAGCGGCCACGAACGCGCTGGAACCGCGGGACAGTTCCAGGTCGCCCTTGGGTGAGTCCAGGTAGACGGCACCGGCCACCACTATGACCACGGCGGCGCCGGACTGGGCCAACGGGACGGGGCCGGAGTCCGGGCCCAACTCGATGCGCTGAAGCTGGAACTCCCCGAACGGCGGCCGGTACACCTCCTGGTCCATCATGGTCCTCCCGGCGTGCAGCATCGGAACGGCCACCGGGTGGAAGTCGATGGTCTTCAGGAGCTCCGGCACATCGATGTGCTTGGGGGTCAGGCCGCCGCGCAGGACGTTGTCCGAGGACGCCATGACCTCCACGCCGAGGCCATGGAGGTACGCGTGGACGTTTCCTGCCGGCAGGTAGACGGCCTCACCGGGCTGCAGGGAGATCCTGTTCAACAGCAGCGAGATCAGGACTCCGGGATCGCCGGGGTACTTCTCATTGAGGCTGATGACGGTTCCGAGCTCGGCCTCGTACGGCGCCAGGGGAGCTCCTGAAAGCAATGCTGCCACCACCAGGGCCGTAGCCTCGGCCACGGCCTGCCCGCCGGTGATGAGCCGTTCGAAGGCATCGTGCAGGCCGGCGCCTTCATCTTCCGCGGAGAGGTCGGACAAGAGGTCCTGCACCAGGACAGGGCACTCATCCGGTGACGGAAAGGTCCCGGCAACGTGGTCCAGGATCTTCCGGGTCTCGGCCGCCGGGCGGAACCCGCACAACGCCTCGAACGGCGTGAGGGCGAAGATCATTTCCGGCTTGTGGTTGTCGTCCTTGTAGTTCCGGTTGGCGGCATGGGGGTCGAGCCCTGCATCCTTTTCCCGCGCGAACCCGGCCCTTGCCTGCTCCAGGCTGGGATGGACCTGGAGGGACAGCGGCTGGGCTGCGGCCAGGATCTTGGCCAGGAAGGGCAGCCGCGGGCCAAAAGCGGCCACTGATTCCGCACCCAGGAAATGCTCAGGGTCGGTGGCGATCAGGTCGTCGAGCGGGCGTCGTCCGCCGTCCTCGGAAATGTGGGCCACCGACGGCGAATCAGGGTGCGCGCCGATCCACAGTTCGGCCTCGGGCCGCCCGGATTCGGGGCGGCCGAGCAGCGAGGCGATCGCCGTCGTCGAGCCCCATGCGTAATCCCGAAGGACGTTCTCGATCTGGTACAAGGATGTTCCGTTTCCCTAGGTGTGATGGGACGGCTACAGTGCGGCGCACTGGCCGTTGGTGGCCACGAGGTTGCGGATGGCCTGCTCGTTGCCTTGGCGCTTGAAATCGTCCAGCATCTGCTCCGTGATCGGCTCGCCGCCGGGGGTGGTGGTCACCGGTGTGAAGTCCGACGGCGCCGTGGACTCCTGTGGCAGTCCTCCGGTCATGGCCCGGGAAAGCCCGGCCGGTCCTGCCGCCTGGACGTGCCCGGCACCGGCTGCCGGTGCGTTGATCGTGTCGTCGGACGCCCCTGTTGCCTGGGCTCCTGACGCCGACGCCAGCAGCTGGTCCACACGGTCGTGGATCTGGTCGAAATCGGGGTTGGTGGAGAATGCGGGGTCGAAGTCCGGCGGCCCGATGGTGAGCCGCTTGACCTCCTTGCCCTTGGCCTTGATGGCCAGGTCCACAAAACTGCCCAGCTGGGTGGAGGAAATGTTGGACTCCACCACCTTGGTGCCGGCGTTGGCAATGTCCTCGAATTTGGACAGCAGGGTGGCCGGGTCCAGCTGCTTGAGCATGGCCTGCTGCACGCACTGTTGGCGGGCGATGCGGGCGTAGTCGTCCACGAACTCGCGTGACCGCCCGTACCAGAGGGCGTGGTAGCCGTCCAGGGTGTTGTCGCCGGCCGGTATCCAGCCCAAGGGCATGCCGTGGATGCCGTTGGCTTCATTGATGGTTTCACCGCTGATGGGCACCCAGCCGCCCGCCTTGATCCTGATGCCGCCCATGGCATCGATCAACTTGGAAAAGCCGTCCATGTCCACCAGGACGTAGGCCTGGATGTCCATGCCAAGCGTGCCGGATACGGCCTCCAGGGTGGCCTGCGCCCCAGGGTCCGCCACGCCCGGGTAGAGATTGGCGTGCTCGTTGGTGACCTCGGTGTTGATGGCGTTGATCAGGCATTCGTCCCCGCAGTCGTAGCCGTCGGGGTAGATGGCGCGCATGGGCGAGTTCGCGCTGAACTGGGCATTTTGGAAGTTCCGGGGGATGGAAATGATGGCTGTCTGGCCGGTCTTGGCGTCAACGCTCAGCACGGAAAGGCTGTCGGGGCGGCGACCGGTGCGGTCGTCTCCGGCGTCGCCGCCCATCATCAGGAAGTTGTACCTGCCGTCCACTGGCTCAATGGCGGGCCCGGACGAGAAAATGCTGCCGATCGCATTACGGCCCACGTTCAGAAGGTAGGCGGCGTAGCCCAGGGACCCGCTGCCAAGGACCAAGGCCAGCACCAGGGCGATCCCGACAGCGGGGCGGGCCGGCGGTGCCAGCAGGACCGGGCGGATGATTCGCAGGGTGTTGACGAACAGCAGGGCCCAGCTAACAGCCAGGGCCGTCAGCAGGATCACCAGGACCAGTGACGTGACGGGGTTGGTGAACACGTTGATCACCAGCGTCCGGTCCAGCAGGAGGAGGACCACTGCCACGGCCAGGAGTGCCCAGACACAGAGCGTGGTGCGCAGCGCGATCCTGCCCAGCTTCCGGTCGCCGGCCACGAGCTGGGCGCTTCCCGGTACCAGCAGCGTCAGGAGGACCAACACGAAGGCCCGTTTGGTGCGGACTGCCGGGGAAGCGCCGGCCGGGTAACGGACCGGATCAGTCAAAATCGCTCCGGTGCCCGGCTGCTGCGTGCTGCTGGCCATTCCCGCCGCCCTAACGGCTGCCCCGAAGTGAGCCGGACACGTCAGGGAAGACTTCGCTGACTTTCTGCCGCAGGTTGGCGCCCTTGCGCGAGGCGACGGCGTTGAGGTCGGCAGCGAAGTCCAGGAGGTCGGCGCGCAGTGACGCAGCGAGTTCGTCCGTACCGGAGGCAAGCATCCGCACGGCCAGAAGGCCCGCGTTGCGTGCACCGCCGATGGATACCGTTGCCACCGGCACACCCGCGGGCATCTGGACGATGGACAGCAGGGAGTCCATGCCGTCAAGGGTCTTGAGCGGGACGGGGACGCCGATGACCGGCAGGGGAGTAACGCTGGCCAGCATGCCCGGCAGGTGCGCGGCGCCGCCGGCCCCGGCGATGATGACGCGCAGCCCCCGCTCGTGAGCCGTCTGGCCGTAGCGGATCATCTCGGTCGGCATCCGGTGGGCGGAGACGACGTCAGCTTCGAACGGGATGCCGAATTCGGCGAGGGCCTCGGCCGCCGCCTCCATGACGGGCCAGTCCGAGTCGGAGCCCATGACCAGGCCCACCAGGGGGCTGGCACCGGGACCGGCGGCTGGGGTGGCTTCGGCGCTCATGCGTTCTCCTCGAAGATAGGGGATGGTTCCTCGGCGCCGGCACGTCCATCACGGATGATGGCCGCCACCGCCGTTGCCCGGCGCCTGACCGAGTCAACGTCCGTCGTCGAACTTCCCACCAGGTTGACATGGCCGATCTTACGTCCGGGCCGCACGGATTTGCCGTAGCAATGGACCTTGGCGGCCGGCTCGCTGGCCAGGGCCATCGGGTAGGCGGAGAAGAGGTCCTGGTTTTCCCCGCCCAGGAAATTCTTCATCACGGTGACGGGGGCCAATGCGTCGGTGGCGCCGAGTGGAAGGTTGAGGACGGCGCGCAGATGCTGTTCGAACTGGCTGGTGATGGAGCCATCCTGGGTCCAGTGGCCGGTGTTGTGTGGCCTCATGGCCAGTTCGTTGACCAGGAAGCCGGCGCCCGAGCCCGGCGTCTCGAAAAGTTCAACAGCGAGGACGCCGGTGACGTTGAGCTCCGCTGCGATACGCAATGCGGCGTCCTCGGCGGCTGCGGCCACCTCCAGCGGGATGTCCAGCGCGGGTGCGATCACCTCGTCACAGACACCATCCACCTGGATGGTGTGGACCACCGGCCAGGCCCGGGCTTCGCCATCAGGTGTCCGCGCCACCAGGGCGGACAGTTCGCGGGTGAACTCCACCTTCGCTTCGGCCAGCAAGGGGCTCATGGCGGCGAACCATTCGGCGGCGCCGGCAGCTTCCTCTGCGGAGGCAATAATCCGGACGCCCTTGCCGTCGTAGCCTCCGCGCGGCATCTTCAGTACCACGGGCCAGCCCGTTTCCTCGCCGAAGCTGACCAGGTCTGCGACATTGGCCACTGACGCCCAGGCGGGGTTGGGCAGTTCCAACCGGTCGATGGCTGCGCGCATGACCAGTTTGTCCTGTGCATGGACCAAGGCGTCCGGTCCGGGCTGGACATTGACCCCCGCTTCCTGGAGCGCCCTGAGGTGCGCCGTGGGCACGTGCTCGTGGTCAAACGTCATCACGTCCAGGCCCCGGGAAAATTCCAGGAGGGTCTGCAGGTCCTTGTAATCGCCCACCGGCGTGGCCGGTACGGCAGAGACCGCGGAAACGTCCTCGCCTTCGGCGAGGACACGGAGTTCGAAGCCGAGTGCTGTAGCGGCAGGGGCCATCATTCGCGCAAGCTGGCCGCCGCCAACTACACCTATTACTGGAAAAGTCACGTATGCCAGCCTACCGAAGACGCACCGTATCGCGCTTTTACGGCCCGGCGGGAGCGTGACATTTTCTGCTGCGGGCCGGCAGCGGGGGCAGTCCGGGGCCAGTCCAAAGCTTTGGGGGCTAAAATGGGTCCTTGGCCGAGTGGCCCACAGTTCGGACGGCCATGGAGGGTCATGTTTAGCGCACTTGCAGATCGTATCCGGGGGCTTGCCTCGCTCTTCTGGCGGGAAGTGGCCAAATTCGGGGCCGTGGGCGGTGTGGCATTCGTCATCGACAACGGGCTGACGTACTACCTGATGCACGGCCCGATGTCGGACAGCGAAGCGAAGGCGCGCTTCGTGGGCGCCACCGTGGCCACGGTCTTCTCGTGGATCGCAAACCGTTTTTGGACTTTCCGGCACCGGCGCCAGGCCAATGTTCTTCGCGAGTTCGTCATGTTCGTCATCATCAATGGCATCGGGATCGGGATCTCCACCGGATTCACCGCGCTGGCCAAGTACGGGATGGGTATCGACGACAAGAACCTGCTCTTCCTGGCAGGGGTCGCGGGCATCCTCGTCGCCACTGTTGTCCGGTTCTTCGCGTACCGCTTCCTGGTGTTCAACCAGGAGCTGGACCAGGAGCCGGAGTTCTCGCACGACCACGAACTCATCGAAGCGCACCCGCACCGGGAGTCCGCGCGCGCCGAACGTCCCGCTTCCGCCCCTGTCGACGGTGGCCCGAAGGCCTAGGACCCGCGCCTGCTAGCTGCCGTGGATGCGTTCGTCGGCCAGCAGTTTGTCCGTGAGTTCAACATCCGGGTGGGTCAGGACCACGGAGCCGCCGTGCTGCCAGGCGCCCAGCGCGTTGGACAGCGCTGACTCGAGGCCGTTGCCCGCTGGAATGTGGAGGCGGACGCCTTCCCCATGGGATGCGCCAAAGTCGGTGAGCAGGTCCTTGTGCTCCACCGGACGCCCGTCGCCCGTCAGGAGCGCGCGGGCTGAGGGATCAGGATCCGCGTGCGGCATGAACACGTCCGCGTGGGACCGTACCTCTGCCGCGTAGTCGATGCAGCCACCCGGAAGTTCCCCTGGCCAGCGCATGGCGAGGGCGGGCAGCGCGACGGCGATCACGGCGCCGTGCCCGCTTGTCGCCTCACGAGGGGCGGCTGTCACCGTAAAGTCCACCGGTCCGCCGTCGAACACTGCTTCCAGGCCAAGCTGCCAGCCGGCCAGCGCCCAGACCAAAGCCTTCCAGTGCGCCGGAAGCGCAAGTCCGAGGCGCATGCCCGGCTCCGCGTCGAGCTCGTCCTGGAGCAGGTTGCTGGTCTTGGCCACCCAGTTGTCCAGGACCCGGCCCGACAATTCAACCCGTTCCGAATCCGGCCCGTACCAGGTCAGGCGCGGTGCCGTGGAGTTGCCGGAACGGAGGTTGCCCATCAGGGTGATGGCGGGGATCGATGTCATGGCTTCATCCTGCCATCCTGGCATCCCTGGGTCACCAGCAGCTGGACGCTGCGTCCCCAGTCCGCCGGCAGAGTGATGTTTATCACGTGGCCTACTAAGGGTGCTTGCTATTTTGGCACTTAGCGGGTATTTTCCCCGTCGTGGCGCTGTTTTTGCGGCTTTCACGGCCGGAATATGCTGCTTCCGGCCCGCGCCACGCCGAAGCCGGCAAAAAACCCGGGCGTGGCGTGCGCAAAGTTCTTAGGTCTCACTGTCTATTATCCCGGCTACGGCTTGACTCACCCTAGTTACACGCGTGTAATTAGGTATCTAAAGCAATTGCGTAAATACCGGCACACAACCGAGTGTCCACGTATCAAGGCAGTGGCTGCAACGTCAGGAGGGTCGCCGTGGGGCAAGCAGAGCGTATCCAGGAAGATGCCGTCGTAGCCGGCCAGGCAACGGCAAAGTACCGTGCGCGGGGGGTGCCAAGCGATTGGTACGTTGACCCCGCCGATCCTGATGCTGCGGAACGGTACAAGAGGAACTCCGGCAGTGTCCTCGAGGATCAGGCCACGGCGTTCCTCGCGGCGCATGAGGCCCTGCTGGACGGCGCGGAACCGGAGGGCGACCTGGATCCGCCCATGGAGTTGGCCGCCGGCGGAAGCGTGCAACCGGTGTGGATCGGACTGCCGCTCCAACAGGACTTCGATGACGAAGGCGAACTGGGCTGGCAGACTGACGCTTTGTGCGCCCAGACTGACCCGGAGGCGTTCTTCCCGGAAAAGGGCGGATCCACCCGCGACGCCAAGAAGGTGTGCGGCGCCTGCAACGTACGGTCGCAATGCCTGGAGTACGCGCTGGCCAACGACGAACGGTTCGGCATCTGGGGAGGCCTTTCCGAGCGTGAGCGCCGGCGGCTTAGGAAGCGAGCGATCTAATTCTTCAGGATGTCCATGTCACTGCCGTTGTGGTCGCCCACAACGGCAGTGCCTATCTGCCCAGAACCCTGTCAGCCCTGGCTGGCCAGACCCGGCCTGTCGACCGTGCCATCGGCGTTGATGCCGGTTCTGTCGATGACTCCCACAGCCTGCTTCGGGAATCCCTGGGCGACGCCAGCGTACTGGCCTACCCCCGGACCAAGGGCGGTATGGGTGCGGCCATCTCCGCAGGCCTCGCCGGTTTGGTTCCTAAAGCCTGGTCGGGCGGCGACAGGACGGAATGGATCTGGCTGCTGCACGACGACGCGGCCCCGGCCCCGGATGCCCTCGCTGAACTCCTCGGCGCCGTGGAGCGTGCGCCTTCCGTGACCGTGGCCGGCTGCAAGCAGCTCGACTGGCACTCGCCGCGCCGGCTCATCGACGTCGGGCTTTCCACCAGCCGGTGGGCTGAGCGGCTCACCCTGATCGACGCCGATGAGCTGGACCAAGGCCAGTACGACGGCCGCACCGACACTTTCGCCGTCAATTCCGCTGGCATGCTGGTCCGCCGGGACGCTTGGGAACAACTGGGCGGTTTCGATCCCGCCCTGCCTGGCAGCGGCGACGACGTTGACTTCTGCTGGCGGAACCGGCTGGCCGGCCACCGCGTCGTGGTGGTCCCCGCGGCCCGCATGTTCCACGTCGCGCACCGGCCCCACGCGTTGGGCAACCCCGCAGCAGCCCGCAAGGCCCAGGTACACCTGCGGCTCAAGCACAGCCCCCTCTGGATGGTGCCGGTCCACGGCCTTGGAGCGTTGCTGGGCAGCCTCTTCAAACTTGTCCTGAGCATCGTGGTCAAGGATCCCGGCCACGGCATTTCACAGCTCCTGGCCACCTGTGCGGCCCTGGGCCGTCCACGGTTGGTGGCAAAAGCCCGAAGGGCGGCCAAACGGACCCGGCGGATCCGCCGCTCGGTGATCCGCAAGCTGCAAACACCACGCCGTGAAGTGTGGAGCCACCGCCGGTCCCTGATGGAGGCGCTGGGATCGGACGGATCCGGCGCTGACCACCTGGTGCAGGATCCGCTCGCCCACCAGCCCACCGGTGACGCCGCTGATGACTTCGCCGCCCTCGCCACCGCCAAGAGGGGATGGGTGGGCAACGGCGCCCTCGCTGCCGTCATCATTGCGTCAATCGCCTCGCTCCTCGCCCTCACCGGATTGTTCCGGGCCAATGCCGTCACCGGCGGCGGCCTGATCCCGGTATCGGCGGGTTTGGGCGACATCTGGCACAACGCCTCCGGCTGGTGGATCAGCCTGGGAGCCGGACTTCCCGGCCATGGCGACCCCTTTGACTATGTGCTGTGGATTATCGGTGTCCTGGGTGGCGGCGATGCCAACCCGGCCATGGCGTGGCTCCTCCTCCTGGGCGCCCCGCTCTCCGGCCTTACCGCCTGGTTTGCGGCAGGCGGCCTGACGGCCCGGCGCCGGCTCCGGCTCGCAGCCGCCATTTTCTGGGCGGCTGCCCCGGCACTGCAGGTTGCCCTCAACCAAGGCCGCGCCGGCGCACTCATAGCGCACATGATGATTCCGCTGGTGGTCCTGGGCCTGTTGCGGGCTACTGGTTCAGCCGTGGGCCATGGCAGCTTCAGCCTGGAAGCCCCCGCTGATGCACGTCCGGCCGACCAAGCGCCTGCTAAACCCGGCGTCAACGGCATGCCATCCTGGACTGCCTCCGCCGCAGCCGGCCTGGCGCTGGCCGTCACGACGGCCTCCGCCCCTTCCCTGCTTGTCCCGGCCGTTGTGCTCATAGTCCTCTGCGGCGTCCTGTTGGGGCGGCGGGGGAGGACCGTGTGGTGGGCCCTGCTGCCCAGTGCGGCCCTGTTCGTGCCGTTCGGCCTTTCCACCATCGACCGGCCGCGCGCACTCCTGGCCGACCCCGGACTCCCGCTTGGCTTCGATGCCGCGCCTCTGTGGCAGCAAATTATCGGACAGCCCCTGGCGTTTGACCCTGCGGGCGGGCTGCAGGGGCTTGGCCTGTTCTCCGGCGGACCGGTGCCGTGGGCGCTGCTGATGGCACTCCTGATCTCGGTCCCGGTCGTGGCCCTGGCCATCGTTGGCCTCTTCGTCGCGGGACGCCCGGTCCGGGCCGTTCGCTGGTTCTGGATCGTGGCACTGGTGTCACTGGCCAGCGGATGGCTGACCAGCCACGTGGCCACGGGCATCAACGCCGAGTCCCTGGTAACCCCCTTCCCGGGACCGGCGGTTTCGGCTGCCTCCTTCGCCCTGCTGTCCGCCGCAATCCTGGGCGCCGGCCAGGTCATGTCTGCCGTTGACCGCAGATCCGCTGCCGGGTCCAAGGCCACCACTGCGGCACGCGCCGGGCTGGCAGTGGGCCTGGTGATGCTTCTGGCCGGACCTTTGGCCGGGATGGCTGCGTGGTCCGCCCAAAACCTCCTGCGTCCGGCCGCCGCCCCCGCGCCTGCAGCACCGGCCGGCACTCCCGGCCCATCCGGCTCCGGGACGGACCGAGCACTGGGCTCCGCCCGGCTGGTGGAGGCCGCGAACGCACGGTCCCTGCCTGCTACGGCGATCGACCGCGGTACCGGACCCGAACAGACCCGCACCCTGATCATCAGCACCAATGAGGACGGCACCTATAAGGCTTCCCTGATGCGGGGGGCCGGAACCACCCTGGACAACCTCTCGGCCATTGCCTCCGCCCGCACCATCATCGGCGCCCCGGGCGCGGAAGAGGTCCGCGACGACGACGACGTCACAGGCTCCGTCCGCCGTGTCGTCGCCACGCTGGTTGCCGGCCAGGGAGTGGATCCCCGTGCCGACCTCGAACAACTGGGCGTCGGCTTCGTGGTGCTGCGGGCCGCAGACACGGCAGCCCAACTGACGGCCAGCCGCATGGATGCCGTACCCGGCCTGGTGGCAGTGGGTCAGACGGACGTCGGCTGGCTCTGGCGCATCAGCCCATCGAACCAGGCGGTCCTGCAGGCCGCGGACGTCGCCCACCGCGTCCGCATCGTGGATCCGCGCGGTGCCACCACAACCTCCGTCCCCTCCAACAGGGACGGCGTTGACGCTGCCGTCCCAACCGGTCCGGAGGGCCGTCTGGTGGTGCTTGCCGAGCGGGCGGACCCGGGCTGGAGCGCCTGGCTCGACGGCCGCAAGCTGACCTCCACCACGTCCGGCTGGGCCCAGGCCTTCACCCTTCCTGCCTCGGCCGGCCAGCTCACGGTCCGCTACGACAACCCGTGGGCTTTCTGGGCCGCTGCAGGCCAAATCACGGTGATCGGCCTGACCGTCATCCTCGCTGTCCCGATGCCGACGCAACGGCCGCGGACCGGCCTCTCACGCGACGAGGGCTCCCTGCGTAAGGAACACCAAAATGCATGAGCACACCCCGCCGGCGGATTCCGGGGCTCCCGCGCCGGTCCAGGCACCGGCTCCAGTCCAAAGCGAAAACGATGGTAACGCCAAACGGACCGGCCGCGGTTCCACCCGGGTGCCTCGCGTCAGCGGGCGGGCAGCGGCGGTAGCCGGAGCAGCCGCAGGGGTGCTCATCCTCGCGGGTGGTGGAGCCGTAGTGGCTGCCGGGTCGCTGGTGCAGGGGCCGGCGTCGAGCCGTGTCCTTCCGGTGGTGCGGGCAGCTGTTCCGGCAGGAGCCAGTGTTGGCGTGTGCCCGGGCCCGGCGAGGCTGCTGGAGGGTACGGGCACAGGCACCGACGCCCAGTTCCGGCCGGAGTCGGCCACCGCCGCAACCAAGGTCACCGCGGCCGTGCTGGGCGCCGGCGGCGTTCTGCCTGCGAGCCGCCTGACCCGCCTGGACGGGACGGCCGTCGTTGAGATCGCCAAGGACGCCGGGAAGCCTCCGGCGGCCGGCGCACCACAGGAGCTCCTCGCCGGAGTGGTGGCGGACCGGGCCGCAGACCAGGTCAACGTCCTCAGCGCCAACGCCGTGGCCAACCAGAACGCGTCCGCGGCCGGTGCCATGAAATACACCGCCACCGACGGCGACTTGCAGGGGAGTGCGGCAGCCACCTGCGGACAACCTTCCAACGACCAGTGGCTGGGAGGTGCCAGCACCACGGTGGGCCGCACTTCCGTCCTGGCATTGACCAACGCTTCCAGCACCCCTGCCACGGTAAGCCTGGAACTGTACGGTGGCGCAGGGCAGATCCAGGCGCCGGGCAGCCGAGGCCTGCTGGTGGCTCCCGGCACCACCCGCAGCGTCGTCCTTGCCGGCCTGGCCCCCAACGTTCCCCAGCTCAGCGTGCGCGTACGAAGCGCCGGCGGACCCGTGGCCGCCTCGATCCAGCAAAGCGTCCTGCGCGGCCTGACCCCGGGCGGCGTGGACTTCATTGCGCCCGGGGCGGCACCGGCCGTGCGCCAGGTCGTGCCAGGAGTGGATATCCAGGATCCGGCCGGGCTTGCCGCGCTGACGTCCCGCAACGGTTACGGGGATGCCGCCCCGGCGCTCCAACTGACGGTTCCGGGCGCTTCGGACGCCGTGGTGGAGATCAAGCTGTATGGACGGGACGGCCAAACCGCGCTCCCAGCCGGCGGAGTGGTCACCGCAAAGGCCGGCTCCGTCACGGAAGTGTCCCTGGCCGGGGTTCCGGCGGGCCAGTACACCATTGCCGCCTCATCGGACGTTTCCTTCGTGGCGGCCGCCCGAATGAGCCGCGGCCTTCAAGCCGGGCAACCCTCGGATGTGGCGTGGGCGGGATCCGCCGTGCGGCTGGGCAGCCAGCATGTTGTTCCCGTCCCCAAGGGCGGCTTGCGCCAGCTGGTGTTCGGGGCCCTGGACACGCGGGCCACCATTACCTACGCGCCAATCACCGCCGATGGCAAGGTCAGGCCGGCCGCCACCGCGGACATAGCCGGCGGAACCACCGCCACCATTACCGTTCCGGACCAGGCTGACGGTGCCGACGTCGTCGGGTATGTGGTGTCGGCGTCGGGGGATGCCGCCTACGGTTCCGTGCTGTTGGGCCAGGACGGTCGCAACGACGTCTCAACCCTGGCTTTCCTGCCGGCTGCCGCCGGACAGGAAACCGTCCCGGTTACCCTGGGCGACTAGGATTCCTGACAGCCGGCACGCCCGGTCGAGACCCGGGGCCTGCCGCGCGGCTGCCCCGGGTGGCGGGCTCAGTAGCGGCGGCGGTAGACCGGGTCCAGGGTCTCCGGGGCTACGCCGAGCATCTCCGCGGTGTGCTCCACCACGACGTCGTGGACCAGGTCCTGGAGCTCCTCCACGCTGGAGCAGGCGTTCTCAACAACGCGGCGGTACACCGTAATCATGGGCCCCTCGCCACCAGCGGCGGGCGTATAGGCCCCCATGGGGGCAGTGCTGCCCTTGGCGGCCAACTGTTCGAGGTCCGGCGGGATTTCGTCGACGCCGAACCGGACGCCGTCAAGGGTCTTGCCCCAAATGTCATGGAGCCGCTGCGCTGAGTCCAAGACCAGATCGTCGAAGCGGTCGCCGCGGGTTCGGTAGCCGGGGTGGGTGGGGAGCATTACTTCGCCGCGCAGGCCGCGTCCGTGGCGGTTCCGGCGCCGCCGCAGGAAGCTCCTGCCGGTGGTTTCCACGCCCGGCGCAGCCGAGGCGTCCGGGTCAGCCAACCGGACCGAAAAACCTGATTCATGGTTCGATGACTGCATATACCGACTCTAAACCCGGGGGCGGATTTACGCGATATATTCCCCGGGCGGCCCGTCCGCGTCGGGGACCGCAGCCAATGCACGGCTTTCGAGGGATATAAGGGTAGTCTGTGATGTCGTGGGAGCTATCCGTCAATGTTCAAGGTCCGCCTGCCGCCAGTCGGCGGTAGCCACCCTGACGTACGTCTATGCGGACTCCACGGCCGTCCTCGGTCCACTGGCCACCTACGCCGAGCCACACTGCTACGACCTCTGTGAACAGCATGCGGGCTCGTTGACCGTTCCGCGCGGTTGGGAAGTTTTGCGGCTGGCTATGCCGTCCACCCCACAGCAGCCCGGCCCGGACGACCTCCTGGCACTCGCCAACGCCGTCCGTGATGCCGCGGCGCGCCCGTCGGAGCCACAGCCGCCCACCCAGCGCGGGCACCATTCCGCCCTCGAAGCGCCGGCCGGAACCGAAGGAACCCGGCGGGGGCACCTGCGCGTCCTTCGGGAACCTTCCTGACCTGGATCTGGCGGTAGGCTGGTTGCTGCACATCTTTTCCGCTACCGGCGCGAGCGCGCCCGCCAGGGAGCAAGAACACATGCCAAAGATCAGTCCCGAGCTGTTGTCCGTCCTGCGCTGCCCCGTGACCGGCTCGCCCTTGGTCCAGGAAGGCGAAGAACTGGTGGCCACCACGGCAGATGAAGCAGGCGTCAAGAACCGGTACGCCATCGAAGACGGTATTCCGTTGCTCCTTCCGCCGGAACTGCTGGCGGCAGCGGCAACGGCGGGCTCGGACCAGCACGATCCTGCCGCGGCAGGGCAATAGATCCACCTGCACCAGCCCGCACCGAGAACAGCAGAACGGGGACCAGGACCCCGCCTCAAGCAAAGGACCATTCATGACTTTTGAGTACAAAGTTGCCGATATCTCCCTGGCGGAAGCCGGGCGGCACCAGATCCGCCTGGCGGAGCACGAAATGCCCGGCCTGATGTCCCTGCGCGAAGAATTCGGGCCAACGCAGCCGCTCAAGGGCGCCCGGATCGCAGGCTCCCTGCACATGACGGTGCAGACCGCGGTGCTGATCGAAACGCTCACCGCGCTGGGCGCCGAGGTCCGCTGGGCCTCCTGCAACATCTTTTCCACCCAGGACGAGGCCGCAGCGGCAGTTGTCGTGGGCAAGGGCACCGTCGAGGATCCGCAGGGTGTGCCCGTTTTCGCCTGGAAGGGCGAGACCCTCGAAGAATACTGGTGGACGGCCGAACAGATCCTCACCTGGCCCGGTGCCGAGTCCAACCCCGAACTGGGTCCCAACATGATCCTGGATGACGGCGGCGACGCCACCATGCTGGTCCACAAGGGTGTCGAGTTCGAGGCCGCGGGCAACGTCCCCTCCGCCGATCCCGAGGATTCCGAGGAGTACGGTATCTTCCTCGAGGTGCTCCGCCGCTCCCTCGCCGCGGACCCGCAGAAGTGGACCCGCACGGCGGCCACCATCAAGGGTGTCAGCGAAGAGACCACCACCGGTGTCCACCGCCTGTACCAGCTCGCGGACCAGGGCAAGCTGCTGTTCCCGGCCATCAACGTCAATGACTCCGTCACCAAGAGCAAGTTCGATAACAAGTACGGCATCCGACACTCCCTGCCCGACGGCATCAACCGTGCCACCGACGTGCTCATGGGCGGCAAGGTCGCCGTCGTCTGCGGGTACGGCGACGTCGGCAAGGGTGCCGCAGAGGCCCTCCGCGGCCAAGGCTCACGGGTGATCGTCACCGAGATCGATCCCATCTGCGCGCTTCAGGCAGCCATGGACGGCTACCAGGTGGCCAAGCTGGAATCAGTCCTGGCACAGGGCGACATCTTCATCACCACCACGGGCAACAAGGATGTCATCATGGCCGAGCACATGACGGGCATGAAGAACAAGGCCATCGTGGGCAACATCGGCCACTTCGACAACGAAATCGACATTGCCGGCCTTGCCCGCGTTCCCGGCGTGAAGAAGGTTGAGATCAAGCCGCAGGTCCACGAGTGGGTCTTCGACGCCGGCAGCGACGCCGAGCGCTCCATCATTGTGCTGTCCGAGGGCCGGCTCCTCAACCTGGGCAACGCCACGGGCCACCCGTCCTTCGTGATGAGCAACTCGTTCGCGAACCAGACCATCGCGCAGATCGAGCTGTGGACCAAGAAGGACCAGGACGAGTACGAAAACAGGGTGTACGTCCTGCCCAAGGTCCTGGACGAAAAGGTCGCCCGCCTGCACCTGGACGCTCTGGGCGTGGAGCTCACCGAGCTGACCAAGGACCAGGCTGAATACCTGGACATCGACGCGGCCGGCCCGTACAAGCCTGAGCACTATCGTTACTGACACGTGAGGGCCCGGGCGCAGCAACGCGCCCGGGCCGTTATTTTCTGCACGTAGGATCGACACCATGGAGCCTGAGGAAAAGCCCCGCCGCCGGGGGAGCGTAAAGAAGATTCTCGCCGTAGCAGCCGTCTGTGTCCTGGCTGCCGTGGGCGGGGTTTTCGCCGCCGTCGCACCGGGCCTTGCTGGGAGTCCGCTCGAATCTGAAGCCTCCTCAGCACTGCGGACGTCGCCCGGAATCGCTTCCCCCATCGTGCCCCCGGTGACCCTGGATGCATCGCCGGCCAACGGCGCCAAGCAGGTCAACCCCGCGGCGCCGGTTTCCCTGAAAGTGGCCAACGGGACCATCCAGCGCGTCACCCTTACCAGTACTGCCGGGAAAATCGTCGAAGGCAGCATCGACCCCAACGGGACGGCATGGTCCGCCTCCGGCCCCCTGGAGTTCAACACGGACTACAGCTACACGTTCGTGGTCAAGGACTCGGCCGGACGCGAAACCAGCACCACCCAGGCCTTCAACACAGTGTCCAGCTCGCATGAGGCAGATGCCGCCATCTACCCGCTCAACGGCATGAAGGTGGGCGTCGGGCAGCCCTTGCAGATCATCTTCAGCGAGCCGGTAGTCAACCGCGACGCCGTCGAAAAGGCCATCAAGGTCACCACCACGGCAGGCCAGAGTGGTGCGTTCCACTGGTACAGCGACACCATGGTCCGGTACCGGCCGGAAAACTTCTGGGCAGCCAATTCCACCATCACCATGGACATGCAGCTCTTTGGTGTCGACCTGGGCAACGGCCAGATCGCGAACTTCAACAAGAAGGTCAACGTCTCGATCGGAGACAAGAAGGTGGCGGTCGCGGATGCCACCGCGCACACGTTCTCGCTCAGCGTCAACGACCAGCCGGTCAAGACGCTGCCGGTCAGCATGGGGGACAAGCGGTTCCCTTCAGCCAAGGGATACGCGGTGCTGATGGAGAAGAACAGGTTTGACCATTTCCGGGCCTCGACCATCGGGCTGAAACCCGGTGACCCCGCCTACTACGGTGAAGCAGACGTCGAATACACCATCCGCCTCACCCTGAGCGGCGCCTACATCCACCAGGCGCTCGAATCCGCCTACCCCTACATCGGGAACACCAACGTCTCCCACGGCTGCATCGGATTCCTGCCCGATGGCGCAGCCTGGGTGTTCGACAACATGGGAACCGGAGACGTGGTCCAGATCATCAACACCGAGGGCGACTACGCGGCCAACACTGACGGCTATGGCGACTGGAACATCCCGTGGAACGAGTACGCCAACTGAGTCAGCCGTTGAACGGCAGCCGCTGGAGCCGTTGACCCACCGAGGAATTCCGGCGGCGCGATTCAGAAAGCCTGGTGAACTCCCGGTTCCGGCGCTCGGCGACGACGGCGGCCAGGAAGTGGTCAGGGCCGGTCCCCGGGGGCGGCGCGGGGGATACGTGCGACGACAGTTCGGAGGCGATCGCCGCGGCCATCTGCGCCCTGGACTGCGGCGCCATCCGGCCGGCCTGGCGAATGAACTGCGCCGCCCTGCGGGCCGTGGCGTCCGGAATCCGGCCGATGTCCGCGGCCGCTGCCCAGGGCTGCAGGTGCGGCGGCACGAACACGCGGATTGCTGCGTCGGCAGGCACCCGGCTGCGGACCGCGTAGGTGCCGGCCAACATATCGCCCAGGCGGCGGGATTTGTCGTTGAAGAGCGCCACCGCGCATGCCAGGCCGCCGAACGTCAGGTAGATTTCGAGGAATCCTGTCAGTCCCCGGATCAGCGCGTGCCGGAACCTGATACTGCCGCCGTCTTCGCGGACAACCCGGAGGCCGGTGGCTAACTTGCCCAGCGACCTGCCCCGGCTCAGTGTCTCGACCCCCACCGGGACGACGACGAGGCAGAACACCGCGGCGGTCAGGGCCAGCGCACGCGCGGCGGCCTCATCCAGGTCCCTGCCGGCGGCGGCCAGGCCAAACATGAATCCCACCAGCAGGACCACATGGAAGACGACGTCGATGACCAGGCCCAGAGCGCGGGCGGCGAAGGTGGCCGGCCGAAGTTCGAGGACGACTGCTTCGCCGGTGATGATTGGACTCACTGCGTCCCTGCCCTTCGCAGCTGGAGATGCGGACGACCGCATGGGTGCGGACGGTCAAAGTCTAATGCCGGGCGCTAGGCTGTAGCCGTGGATATGGACGCCTTCTCCGCCGTGAACGCGGACAAGTGGTCGCGGCTGAAGGAGCTCGCTGCCAAACGCAGGCTCACGGGTGCCGAGGCCGATGAACTGCTGGCCCTGTACCAATCCGTGTCCGGGCACCTGTCACTGGTTCGTTCCATTGCACCCGAGAGTGCATTGTCGGCCTCGCTCTCCGCCACGCTCGCCTCGGCCAGGACCCGCTTCACCGGTGCCCGGTCCAACGCGATGGCAGACCTTGCGAGGTTCTTCGTGGCGGCCCTGCCGGCTGCGCTGTACCGGCTGAGGTGGCTCACGATGGCCTGCGGGGCAGTCTTCGTCCTCGTCGCTGCCGCCTACGCGGCGTGGATCGGAACGTCCCCGGATGCCCTCCGTGCGGTGGCATCCGAATCCGCCGCCGCGCAGTATGTCGACCAGGACTTCATCAACTATTACTCGGAAAATCCGGCAGCATCCTTCGCCGGGGCCGTGTGGACCAACAACGCCTGGATCTGCGCCCAGGCGGTGGCCCTCGGAATTACCGGCGTCTGGGTGCCGATGATCCTGTTCAACAACGCACAGGGCGTGGGAATTGCGGCCGGGATCTTCGCATCTGCCGGCAAATCCGATGTTTTCTTCAGCTACATCCTGCCGCACGGCCTGATGGAGCTCACCGCCGTCTTTGTGGCCTCCGCTGCCGGCCTGCGCATCTTTTGGGCAATGGTCTCACCGGGTCCGCGGACCAGGAGCCGCGCCGTGGCGGAAGAGGGCAGGTCGCTGGTTACGGTGGCCCTGGGGTTGGTCCTGGTGCTGTTCGTCTCGGGCCTCGTGGAAGGTTTCGTGACGCCCAGCCCGCTGCCGGCTTGGGCCAGGATTGGCATCGGCGCGGCGGTTCTTGCTGCGTACTGGCTTTATGTCCTGGTGTGGGGCCGTCGGGCCTACCTGGCAGGGGAACGCGGCGACCTTCGCAGCGAAGACGCGGGCTATACGGAAATCGCTGCCTGAATCGTTGTAATCCAGACGGGGTGGTTCCTCGCCCAGCCGAAGTTCCGGACGGTAGGCTCGAGGGCAGAATGAATCGCGCCGGCAGACTTGGACCGGTGCGGAACCTGACGGAAGTGACGCTGCTGTGAACGACGAAACACCGGCCCGCGCCAAAAGCGAAGCGCCGCAGCCGGAACCGATCCTGGACACCTCCGGGGATTCCGACGAGCCCGCGTTTTCCTGGCTGACACCTGCCGGTGGTAAGACTTCCGGCCGGGAAGACGCTGTACAGGAAACCAAAGCACCGCAGGCGGACAGCAGGGCGGGCCGCCGGGCGGCGGAATCCGCCGTCGGCTCCTCCGGCACGGGATCTTCGGCCGACGGGTCCCCGCAGGCGGCGGCCGGGACATCCGTTAAGGAGCCGCGCGGCTCAGCCGGCCAGGTCTTCAAGGAACCGCTTCCCACCTCCGCCCTGCACGTCCGTCCGCCCGAGGAAGAAGTGGAGCGCCGCAACGCCCAGCGCGAAAGCGCCGCGAACGCCAAACCGGTTGCCCCCCGCGTCATGCAGGTCCTGCTGGCCGTCATCTACCCCTTCATCCTCCTCATCCTGGCCGTCCGGGCAGTGACCAGCCCGCTTTTCCTCTGGGTGGAATACAACCGTCCCGGTTTCCCCGGCGACGGATACGGCTTCAGCACTGACGACAGGATGACCTACGGCTCCTACGCCGTTGACTACCTGAGTAACTGGGCCGGCCCGCGGTACCTGGGAGACCTGGTGCAGCGCGGCGGCGAAAAGCTCTTCAAGGACGGCGAGGTCAGCCACATGGCTGACGTCAAGACGGTCATCCTCTCCACCTTCGGCGCCGGCACCGCGCTGCTCATCCTCGCCCTGATCGCCCTCGTGTACCTGCGCAGGCGCAGCACCGGCGGAATCCGTCGCGCCCTCTTCGCCGGTTCGATCATTACCCTCGTCCTGATCCTGGGCCTGGGCACGCTGGCAGCCTTGGGCTGGCAGCAGTTCTTCACCGAATTCCACCGGATCTTCTTTGCCGACGGGTCCTGGACCTTCAGCCTGGATGACACCCTGATCCGGCTGTTCCCGAGCCAGTTCTGGATCGACGCCGGCATCGGCATCGGCGGCATGGTGCTCCTGGCATCCATCATCACGCTGGTGCTCACCTGGCCCACGCGTCGCCGCCGCGGTATTGTCCGGGAGGACACGGACGCCGAGGAGCCGGTGCCGGCGGATCAGCCGTAAATCCTGGCGATCTCCGCCTCATACTGCTGGACCACGGCGGCCCGCTTGAGTTTCAGTGATGGCGTCAGGTGTCCGGACTCCACCGTGAACTCGGTGTTGAGAAGCGTAAAGGTGCGCACTGACTCGGCTTTGGACACCAGCTGGTTGGCCAGGTCCACCGCTTCCTGGACGGCGGCGAGGACCTGGGGATCGCTGGTTGCCTCGCTGAGGGGGAGCGGCGGGAGGCCACGCTCCTCCCGCCAGTTGGCCACGCCTTCCGGGTCAAGGGTAAGCAAAGCGGACACGAACGGCTTCCCGTCTCCCACCAGCACCGCATGCCCCACCAGCTGATGGGTCCGAATCTTCTCTTCCAGCGGCCCAGGCGCCACATTCTTGCCGCCCGCGGTGACCAGCAGGTCCTTTTTCCGGCCGGTGACGGTGAGGAAACCGTCCTTATCCAGCACACCAAGGTCCCCGGTCCGGAAGAAACCATCCACGAACGCCTCCGCGTTCGCGGCCGGGTTTGCGTGATAGCCACGGAACACGCCAATTCCCTTGACCAGGATCTCTCCGTCTTCGGCCACCCGGATGGTGGTACCCGGAACGGGGATCCCCACCGTTCCCACCTTGGTGCGGGTCGGCGTGTTGGCCGTGCACGGTGCCGTGGTTTCGGTCAGCCCGTAGCCTTCCAGGACGGGAATGCCCACGCCCCGGAAGAAGTGTGCGTCCTCCAAAGCCAGGGGACTGGCCCCCGACACCGTGTATCCCACCTCGCCGCCCAGCGCCTGCCGCAGCCGGGGATAGACCAGCCGGTCAAACAGTCCGTGCCGCACGCGGTTGAGCAGCCCAGGGCCTGGTCCCTCGCCCCGGTTCTGCCGGTCTTGCTCCTTTGAGTATTCGATCGCTGCGTTCGAGGCCGCGTCGAACAGCCGGCCCTTGCCCGCAACCGCGGCCTTATGGGCCGCCGTTGCCCGGACCTTCTCGAAGATCCGCGGCACCACCAAAAGGAACGTTGGCCGGAACGAACCCAGGTCCTCCAGCAGCTGTGCCGCGCCCGGGGTGTGCCCCAGGGTGGCCCCCGCGGTGAGGCACACCACCTGCACGGCCCGGGCCAGCACATGGGCCAACGGAAGGAACATCAGTGTGCGGGGCTGGCCTTGCTGCAGGATTTCCGGCAGGAAAGCGACGATGTTCTTGGCCACCAGCGCGAAGTTCCCGTGCGTGATCTCACATCCTTTGGGCTTGCCGGTGGTGCCCGACGTGTACACCAGGGACGCGAGGTCGGCCAGGCCGGCGTGGCTGCGCTGCCTTTCCAGCTCGGTGTCGCTGACGCCGGCGCCGGCCGCGGCAAGGCTGGCAAGGTCCGGGGCCTCGCCGTCGTAATCCATCCGCACCACGTTGACCAGGCGGTCCCTGAGGACGTCGGAACCTGCCAGGACTCCGGCCACGAGCTGCACCGTCGCATGGTCGCCGGCGAACACGCGGCGGACTCCCGCGTCCTGGATGATCCACTCCACCTGGCTGGCGGATGACGTTTCGTAGATCGGCACCGTAACGCCGCCGGCGAACCAGATGGCGAAATCCACCAGGGTCCACTCGTAGGAGGTGCGGGCCATCACCGCCACCGTGTCGCCGGGTTCAAGGCCGCCGGCGATGAGCCCCTTGGCCAGCGCGCTGACGTCCTGGAGGAACTTCTGCGCGGAAACATCCACCCAACCGTTTGGGCCCTTGCGCCGGTACAGCGCGTGGGCGGGGTTTGCGGCATGCTGCTCCAGCAGCAGGTCAGTCACGTTGCTGTTGGCATCAAGCTCAACCAGCAGTTCCGTGCTCGCTTCTCTCACAGCAGGTCTCCGTTTCCGCTGCCACGCCGCGGCGGCGGCTCCAACAGGTCTCTAGTGCCATCCTGCCCTAGATCCAGGACGGCATCCACATCCGGACTTTCCAGTCGACATAGGGGATGACCTCGGCGGTCCAGATCGGGTAGAAGAACGCCGACAGCAGGATTGCGGCGGCCAGGTAGAGCGCCACCAGGTACAGGCCGGAGCGCCGCCGCCAGGGCGGGTCCGTGGCGCGGCCCAGCACCAAGCCCAGGCAATACGCCAGGGCAAGGATCAGGAACGGCTCAAAGGACACCGCGTAGAAGTAGAACATGGTGCGCTCGGGGTACATGAACCACGGCAGGTATCCGGCTGCCACGCCCGCCAGAACTGCGCCCGCGCGCCAGTCCCGGCGGCCCGCCCACCAGAACAGCAGGACCGCCAGCGAGATGGCCGCCGCCCACCAGATCAGGGGGTTGCCCACGGACAGGATGGCGGTGGTGCACTTCTCCACAGTGCAGCCCGGGGTGCCCTGTGGCGGGGATTCATAGAAGAACGACGTCGGCCGTCCCATCACCAGCCAGCTCCAGGGACTCGCCTGGTACGGGTGCTCTGAGCTCAGGCCCTGATGGAATTTGTACGCTTCGAGGTGGTAGTGGATGAGGGACCTGACGGAGTCCGGGAGCCAGCCCCATTCGGTGGAAGGGTTGCTCTCGGCCCAATGGCGGAAGTAGGCGTTGTCCGAGAGGAACCAGCCGGTCCACGTGGCCGAGTAGACGATACCGGCAACGGGTACCAACGCGGCGAAGGCCGGAATGCCGTCCCGGAGGACACCGCCACTGATCCAGCCGCGGATGCCCGCGACCCGGCGTGCGTTCAGGTCCCACAGCACCGTGAGGATGCCGAACCCTGCGAGGAAGAAGAGGCCGGACCACTTGGTGCCCACTGCCAGGCCAAGGCAGATCCCGGCGGCGATCCGCCACCAGCGGACGCCAAGCCATGGCCCGGCCAGCAGTGCCCCGCCCGGCGGCTGTCCGCCGTGCGCGGCAGCAATCCGCGCCAGCCGGGCCGCCAGCCGGCGGCGCCCGTCGTCCCGGTCCATGAGCAGGGCGCCGAATGCTGCAAGGATCCAGAACGCCAGGAAGACGTCCAGCAGCGATGTGCGGGACATGACAAGGTGGTGGCCGTCGACGGCGAGGAGCAGTCCGGCCGCGCCCGCCAGCGGAAGCGAACGGAACAGTTTCAAGGCGATCAGCGAGACGAGCAACACCGTGAGGGTTCCCGTGAGCGCCGCGGCGAAGCGCCAGCCGAAGGGGTTCTCCGGCCCGAAGAGCCACATACCTGCCGCGATCATCCACTTGCCCACCGGCGGGTGCACCACGTATTCGGGCGTATTCAGCAGGACGTCCGGATTGCCGGTATTGAACGAGTCGTTGGCTTTGTCCGGCCAGCTGCGCTCATAGCCGCTGATGAGGTAGGAGTAGGCGTCCTTGACGTAGTAGGTCTCGTCGAAGACCAGCTTGTGCGGTACCTCGAGCCGCACGAACCGGAGGACCCCGCCGATGAGCGCCGTCAGGACCGGAACCAGGATGAACCACAGTCGCAGGGACGCCGGGTGGTCCCGCCAGGATGCGTGTGCGCCCAGGAGCCGTGCCGTCAGGGCCTGGACGGTGAACGCCTCCTCCGGCCGGCTGACCCACCGAAGGGCGTGTTCCCCGCGCTCCGTAGCAGTTACCGCGGCTGCGGCCGGGGAGGGCGGCGGGGTGGGTTCACCGGCGCCGGCCGGCCGCGTCGAGGTCTGCGTCACGAGCCCCATGCTACCTTTTGCGGCTGGAAGACCCGGCAGCAGTAGGCTTGACGGGTGGACCCGAACCCCAGCCCCCTTCCTGATCCAGGCCCGTCAACGACGGGACGGATCGTCCTTGCCGCCACCCCGATCGGGAATACCGGTGATGCCTCTGCCCGGCTCGTGGAACTGCTGGGTACCGCCGACATCGTGGCGGCAGAGGACACCCGGCGCTTGCACCGCCTGGTCCAGAGCCTGGGCGTGGAAGTGTCCGGCCGCGTCATCAGCTACCACGAACACAATGAGGCGACCAGGACGGCAGAGCTCCTTGACCAGGTGCGGGCCGGCAGCACGCTGGTCATGGTGACCGACGCAGGCATGCCGGCCGTCTCGGACCCCGGCTTCCGGCTGGTGGAGGGCGCCATCGCGGCCGGGCTTCCAGTCACCGCCGTCCCGGGTCCCTCCGCGGTCCTCACGGCACTGGCCCTGTCCGGCCTGCCCACGGACAGGTTCTGCTTTGAAGGTTTCCTCCCACGTAAGGCCGGCGAACGCGCGTCGCGCCTGGCCGACCTCGCCGCGGAACGCCGCACCATGGTGTTCTTCGAAGCTCCGCACCGCCTCGAAGCCATGCTCCGGGCGCTGCGCGAACGGTTCGGTCCGGACCGGCCCATCGCGGTGTGCCGGGAACTGACCAAGACGTACGAGGAAGTGATCCGGGGAACCACCGGCGAACTGCTCCAGTGGGCCGAAGAGAACGAGGTCCGCGGCGAGATCGCTGTTGTCCTCGGCGGGGCTCCGGAACAGGCGGCGGGCAAGCCGGAGGACCATGTGGCCGCCGTCAACGAGCTGGTGGCCCAAGGCATCAGGTTGAAGGAAGCGGTTGCCGCCGTGGCCGAGGACGTCCGGGTCAGCAAGCGCGAGCTCTACTCGGCAGTGCTCGCCGCCCGGTAGCAGCCTCTCCCGGCATGCCTTCGAATCTGTGCAGATGCACAGCGTGGGGCTGATGTGGCAGTGCGCAACGGCGTAGACCGGGGGAGGGGCCCGCAGTAGTCTGGCTGTTAATCAGCCCAATGATCCCGGTCACTCCGGCCGCGGCGCGGGGCTGCCAGAAACCCTACTGACGAGGGAGTCATCGTGACTGTCACTGCACAGCCGGCCGTTACCGCCGAGCGCGAAACCCGGCTTTTGGCCTCTGTTCCCACCGGGCTGCTTATCAACGGTGAGTGGCGCGACGCCGCCTCAGGCAAGACGTTCGACGTCGAGGATCCCGCCACCGGCAAGGTGCTGCTGAGCATTGCCGACGCCGGCGCGGACGATGCCGCTGCGGCCTTGGACGCTGCCGCTGCGGCCCAGGAATCCTGGGCCAAGGTGCCCCCGCGTGAACGCGGTGAAATCCTCCGCCGCGCTTTCGAGCTGGTCACCGAACGGGCCGAGGACTTTGCGCTGCTGATGACCCTGGAGATGGGCAAGCCGCTGGCAGAAGCCCGCGGTGAAGTCACCTACGGAGCCGAATTCCTGCGCTGGTTCTCCGAAGAAGCCGTCCGGGCCTTCGGCCGGTACTCGGTCTCCCCGGACGGCAAGTCCCGGCTGCTGGTGACCAAGAAGCCGGTAGGCCCCTGCCTGCTGATCACTCCGTGGAACTTCCCGCTGGCCATGGCCACCCGCAAGATCGCCCCGGCGGTGGCCGCAGGCTGCACCATGGTGCTGAAGTCCGCCAACCTGACGCCGCTGACGTCCCAGCTGTTCGCCGCCGTCATGCAGGAGGCCGGCCTGCCCGCCGGGGTCCTGAACCTCATCCCCACCTCCACGGCCGGAGAGACCACCGGGGCCCTGATCAAGGACTCCCGGCTGCGTAAGCTCTCCTTCACCGGTTCCACCGAGGTGGGCCGCCGGCTGCTCTCCGACGCCTCCGGAACTGTGCTTCGCACCTCCATGGAACTGGGTGGGAACGCCCCGTTCCTGGTTTTCGAGGACGCGGACCTGGACGCGGCCGTGACCGGTGCGATGCTGGCGAAGCTGCGCAACATGGGTGAGGCCTGCACCGCAGCCAACCGGTTCATCGTGCACGAATCCGTGGCCGCCGAATTCGCCGAGAAGTTCGCGGCGAAGATGAAGGACATGACCACCGCCCGCGGCACCGAACCCGAGTCCAAGGTGGGCCCGCTGATCGATGCCAAGAGCCGGGACAAGGTCCACGAACTGGTCTCCGACGCCGTCGCCTCCGGCGCCAAGGCGGTGCTGGGCGGGGCACCGGTCGAGGGCCCGGGCTACTTCTACCAGCCCACCATCCTGTCCGGCGTCTCCGAAGGCACCCGTATCCTCTCGGAGGAGATCTTCGGGCCTGTCGCCCCGATCATCACCTTCTCCACCGAGGACGAGGCCGTGCGGCTGGCCAACAACACCGAGTACGGGCTGGTGGCGTACGTCTTCACCAAGGACCTCAACCGCGGCCTCCGGATGGGTGAGCGGCTCGAGACGGGCATGCTCGGCTTGAACGCCGGCGTGATCTCCAACGCTGCCGCACCGTTCGGCGGCGTCAAGCAGTCCGGCCTGGGACGCGAAGGCGGACTCGAAGGCATCGAGGAGTACCTCTACACCCAGTACATCGGCATCGCCGACCCCTACGCGGGATAGCTTCGGCGGTTCCCATGACGCACGTGCCGGCCGGGATCTTTCCCGGCCGGCACTTTTGCGTTCAGCCCCTGCCCGGCCCGCGAACGCCGTCGTCCGCCGCTGCTTCCCGACGCCCCGCCACCGGTGCCCCGGACGTTGCGGCGGCACGGCTCTTTCGGGAATGGGTGGCCGCACGGGCGGCTTTCCGGATGCCGCTGCCGGCTGCCCGGAACGGCAGGCCCAGCAGCAGGCCCAAGCGGCGGATGACGGACGGCGGAAGCCACTCCGCCCGCAGGCGGTGCGGCAGGGTGGCGTTCTGCCGGAGGGAGTCCACGACCGCGGCGACCCCGGCCTGGATGTCCTGGCCGGCAGGGTGACCCCGCAGGCTGGTTGCCGGGGAGCTGTTGTCCGGCCGGCCATACCGGTGGTGCTCGAAGGCGGATGTCAGGAACGCCACGGCCTGGTGCGCTTCATGGTCCAACCCGCCGGGTTCACCCAGCAGTGTTTGCCGGAACCTGGCGGAATACGCCCGTGGAGTCTCGCTGGGTGCGGCTCGAACGCCGTAATCGATGCCAAGGTCCGTCAGCTCGTTCCACGCCAACGGGACGGCCTGGCCCGGGGACCTCGGATTCAACCGGCGCGTCCTGGTCCCGGAACGGACCAGGTGCGGCGCGGCTGCCAGGAGCAAGGCGCCCAGCACGCCTGCGGTCCCGAGGAGCCACGGCAACACGCCGGCCGAACCGCCCTCGCCGCCGCCCGTCCCGCCGGGGAGCGGCAAGGCCGTGGCGCTCGGGGTAGCGGAGGGCGCCGGGGCAGCGTCAGGGACGAGGCCGTCATTGTTGCCCAGGGTATCCGGGACGGCGGGCACCGGCGCGTCGGTGGCGTAGTCCGGGACCACGCCCCGCGACGGCGTAGGTTCGAACGGCACCCAGCCCAGGCCCTGGAAGTACAGCTCGGGCCACGCGTGGGCGTCACGGGCGTCCGCTTCGTATTCCGGGAGCGCACCCTGCCCGGCCACGGTTATGGTCGCCCCGGTCAACCGGCCCGGGGCATATCCCACGGCAATCCTGCTGGGGATTCCTTCCAGCCGCGCCATCACGGCCATGGCGGAGGCGTAGTGGATGCAGTATCCGCTCTTTTGCTGCAGGAAATCCGCCAGGACAGAGAGCCCGTTCCCGTCATAGCCGCCCTGGACCGGGGACTGGAGGGAATAGGTGAACTCGGACGAGCGCAGGTATCTCTGGAGGGCCATCGCTTTCTGGTACGGCGTCCCTGCAGCGCCGGCCACCGTCTTGGCGGTGGCCTTGACGATGTCCGGGACATTTCCCGGGATCCGGCTGAAATCGTCAGGGATTCCCCGGACGGGGCCGGACGCCTGGGCGAGGAGCGCGGCCGAGAGCTTTGGCTCGGTCGACGTCACGACGTACTCCTGGCGCCGGGTGGTGGTGTCGGTGCCCTTGATGCTGAGGGTGGCGGGGTCCCAGGTCCACTCGCCGCCGAGGCCCCGGATGGTTTCGGGCGCATATGGGACCGGCAGGTAGGGGCTGGTGAAGGAACCGGTGTCGACGGCGGTGACCAGGCGCACCTGCTCGTCCGCGAGGACTGCGTAACCGGGATCGATCCGCCCGTCCAGCGGGACCCGGGACGCGGTGCGGTCATCCGGACCCCACGAGTCGCCGTCGAA
This sequence comes from Arthrobacter sp. AG258, assembly GCF_004364695.1. Lineage (NCBI taxonomy): Bacteria > Bacillati > Actinomycetota > Actinomycetes > Micrococcales > Micrococcaceae > Arthrobacter > Arthrobacter sp. AG258. The sequence goes on from NZ_SOBI01000006.1 coordinate 281,000, forward strand.
ATTGTCCACGGTGACAGAACGCAGGTAGAGCGGCGTGGGGGAATTCGTGGCATAGGTGATCCGACCGCTCCCGTCCGGTGCGCGCAGGCTGCTGCCCAGCGTGATCATCGGGTTCAGGCCGGTGGCGCCGCCCCACGGGTTGAGCCTGGACCCCTGCGGGAACGTGCCTTGGTCGAAACCGGGAATCGCCAGGGGCAGCAGCAGGGTGGCCACCATGGCCGCGGCTCCGGTCAGGGCTGCCCGCCTTGCCAGGCCGGGGCTGCGGGGCGCGCCGGACTGGAGCCGTCCGTCCGGGGCAAACCGCTGGCTGCAGGCCAGGATCAGCAGGTACCCGGCCGCCGTGGCAGCGAAGCTCCACACGCCCACGCTCTGGGGCTTGATCATGGCGGGAACCACCAGCAGCGCCAGCAGGCCAACCCCTGAGGCGGCGGGCATGCGGAGGGGCACGGCCAGGGCGTCGACCAGGATGACGGCGAGGCCCAGCACCGCACAGACCACCATCACGATTCCGGCGTTGGGAGCCACCGGCGCTGTCTCCGACAGGACGGTTTCGCTGGCCCGCCGCATCAACCGGTCAAGGTCGGGGAGCGTGGCGCCGGTCGGAATAAGCCACAGGAAACTTGAGCCGCGGAAGAACGTCAGCGTGAGGACGGCAGCCAGTGAGATGAATCCGCCTGCCGTGACCAGGAGGGGCTGGGCTCGGACCGAACGCAGGGCCGCCAGGGCCACGCTGACCGTCAGCACGGTGGTCAGGACGGGCCAGAACCAGTTCCAGCCCCGAAGGACGCCGTTTAGAGACAAGGCCGCTCCGCAGACAGCCACCGAAATCGCCAACGCCATGGCCCACGGATAAGCGCCGGCCTGCGGACGCCGGGCCGGCGGTTCGGGCTGGTTGCGGGCTTCATTCCCGATGCCTGAAGGCCGGGCTGGTGCCATTGTCATGTGGCTACTCCTGCTCCACGGCGGACCTCGGACGCAGGGGCCACGGGCACGGCAGGGTCTTCGTCGAACTGTCCCCAGGCCGCCGCCAGAGCGGTACGCGGCGTCACGGCGGCAGCGCGCCAGCCGTTCTGCCGCAGCACGTCCAACACGCCGTGGAAGTCAGCCGGCTTGTCCACGGCCAGGAGGGCGAATGCGTTGGTTCCGTAGGCTGCGGCCGGCGCCAACGCCGTCGCCTCCTCGGCACTGATCCTTCCCAGCACGGCGATCAACGGTCCGCGCATCCTGTGTGCGCCCAGTTTGTCCATCAGGTGGTCGTCAAAGGCCGGTGGCTCCTGGTCCGCGCCCGGAGGCTGCCCTCCGCCGGCGGCCCGGCGCCGGCTGCTCCGGCCCTGGGCGTCCCGGGCCGCAGTGTCCCGCCGAGTGTGGGATGGCCCGGACAGATGGACCGCGGCGAGGCTCTCGGCTATGGACTGCAGCCCGGAGGTGCCACTGAACTCGTCGGCCCCAGGTTCCGGGGACGACGGTGAATGCAGGAAAGCCGGGTTGCCGCCGGCATCGAGGATCCGGAGGCTGTAGTTGCGTTCAGCCAAGTGGGCGCTGACGGACATGGCGGCGACGACCGACCATTCGAATGTCTCGCTGGTGGCCAGTCCGTGCCCGTGTCGCCCCGGCAGCCCTGGCATCGTCATCCCGGAGGGGCCGCCGAAGGCAGCGGAACGGTGATCCAGGATGATGGTGGCTTCCGGCGTGGTGACGGATTCCTCCTGGCGGACCATGAGCTCGCCGTGCCTCGCCGTAGCGGCCCAGTGGACCCGGCGCATGGGATCCCCGTGCCGGTATTCGCGGGTCATGACGTCGTCGTCGCTCGGATTTGCGCGGGTGCGCGTGGCGGTGACGCCGTCGTTGCCCCGCGCTCCGTCCAGCGCCGTGGCAGGCAGCACGACGGCGGCCGGCGTCACGGTGAGGATGTCGCCGTCGTCGATGGCCTGGCGGTGCAGCGACAGTCCGAACGGGTCGGTGAACTCCGCCGTGACCGGCCCGATCCGGAACAAGCCGCGGTAGCCGGACGTCAAGTGGTATTCGTAGCGGCTGGTGCCGCCAGTTGCGGAACGGGAAGGAAACCGGAAAGCCGGCGCCTGGCCGAAGTGCGGGGGCAGGCGCTCCTCCATGATCACCTGGCCGGTTCCCGGGCCCGTCCTGCCCACCGCCAAATGGACGATGGTTGGCGCGGATGTTTCCACGGGTGAGGGATTGAACTCGCGGTACACCCGGAATTTCGGTTTCACCAGCCGGATTCCTGCCAGGGACACCAGCGGCAGCACCAACAGCAGCAGCGCCAGCGTTAACAGGTCCCGGCGCCCCATGACCTGCGCGGCGGCCAGTGCGAACGCCCCGGCGGCAAGCATGCCCCAGCCACGCCTGGTGAACAGGTGCCGGGGAAGCTTGTCCAGGAACGCCATGGTCCGCCCCTAGCGGTTCCTGCCGCCGGCCGCCGCCGCGGGCCGCGTCGCCTGGCCCGGGGGCGCCTGCGGAACGGGCAGGCGCGAGAGGATTCCCTGCAGGACGCTGTGCGGGTTTTCGCCAGCGCCGGCAGCCTTGCGCTCGACGATGATCCGGTGTGCCAGCACGGCCTCGGCGACGCCTGCGACATCGTCCGGCAGGACAAAATCCCTTCCGTCCAACGCAGCCGTGGCTTTGGCCGCACGCAGCAGCTGGAGCATGGAACGGGGGCTCGCCCCCAAGCGGAGCAGCGGACTTTCCCGGGTGGCGCGGCCCAGTGACACCGTGTATTCCTTCACGGCTTCGGACACGAAGACCTGCTGGACGGTGGTGGTCATCGACGCCACGTCAGATGCCGTCACCACCGGGCTGACGGCGGCCAGCGGCGATACCGCCTGGTGGGTCTCAAGCATTTCGATCTCGGCTTCCTTGTCCGGATAGCCCATGGAGATCCTGGCCATGAAGCGGTCCCGCTGGGCCTCGGGCAGGGGGTACGTCCCTTCCATCTCGATGGGATTCTGGGTGGCCACCACCATGAAGGGTTCATCGAGCCTGTACGTGTTGCCGTCCACCGTCACCTGGTGCTCCTCCATGCATTCCAGCAGGGCGGACTGGGTCTTGGCGGAGGCGCGGTTGATTTCATCGCCGATCACGATGTTCGCGAACACGGCGCCGGGCCGGAATTCAAAGAGCCGGGAGGCCTGGTTGTAAATGGACACCCCGGTGACGTCCGAGGGCAGCAGGTCGGGGGTGAACTGGATGCGGTTGACGGTGCAGTCGATGGTCCGGGCGAGCGTCTTGGCGAGGAGGGTTTTTCCGACGCCGGGCACGTCCTCCAGCAGCAGGTGGCCCTGTGCGAGCAGGACAGTCAGCGCCAGCTTGGCGGCATCCGATTTGCCGTCGATCACCGTGTTGACGGTGGTAAGGATGCGTTGGGCCGCTTCATGGAACGACTCCGGGTCCATGGCGGCGGCCCGGTGCCCGTTCAGCCGGCTGACGGCATCCGCGACGCCGGCCAGGTTGAGGTTCGGTGCGCTCCCATTGTTGGCAGTGCGTCGGTGGGGTTCCATCGGCAACCTTTCAGCCCGGGTTTCACCTGGACGGGACAGCAAGCCTGCCTTCGCCCGTCGGTGGGCGTGCGCGTGTGTTCGTTCCAGACTACTAACACAACTGCCGTGCCTGACAGAGAGTTCCGGCAAATATGCCACCGCTTTCGGCGGATAGGCTGGGTGGATGTGCAATCCGCTGACTCCCGCCGCCTACCGGGCACCTGACACAGGCCCCTTGGACCCGGAAGCTCCGCCCCGCAAGCAGTATCCGCCCGCGCCTGAACCGTTGCCTGTACCCGTGATGGACAACCACACCCACCTGGACTTTCCTGATGGAACGGCGCCGGTGGGAATCAAGGCCGCGCTTGATGCCGCAGCGGCCGTGGGGGTCCAGGGAGCGGTCCAGGTGGGCTGCGACCTGGCGTCGTCGCGGTTCACGGTGGAAGCCTTGGACCAGGACCACCGTCTCCTGGGCGCCGTGGCCCTCCATCCCAACGATGCTCCGCACTATGCCGCCAGGGGCGAACTTGAGGCGGCCCTGGCAGAGATCGAACGCCTCGCGGCGCATCCGCGGATCCGCGCGATCGGCGAGACGGGGCTGGACTTCTACCGCACGGAAGGCGAAGGACTGCGCCACCAGGAGCACTCGTTCCGGCGCCACATCGACATCGCCAAGCGCCTGGACCTCACCCTCCAGATCCACGACCGGGACGCACACGGCGACGTGGTGCGGGTGCTGAGGGAGGAAGGCGCCCCGGGGAGGGTGGTGTTCCACTGCTTCTCCGGCGACGAGGAGCTTGCCAGGACCTGCAACGACCAGGGCTGGTGGATGTCCTTCGCCGGGACCCTGACCTTCAAGAACGCCGCGAATCTTCGGGCCGCGCTCGCCGCCGCCGACCGCCAACTCATCATGGTGGAAACAGATGCGCCGTTCCTGACCCCGCATCCGCACCGGGGGCGGCCAAATGCCAGCTACATGGTCCCGTACACGGTCCGGGCCATGGCAGAATTGACAGGCTCCGACCTCGCCGGGCTGTGCAACACCATCAGTGAAAATACCGTGCGGGCATACGGATCCTGGACCTGAAATCCCACCCCGTCCCGTGATCCTGGGCAATACCTGGTATGCAAAAATGTTGGTCGCTTTATAACGCTACGGTTACAGTGGACAACTATTAGCCGGGGTCGGGGAAGGCCAACGGATAATTTCGCTCCATTCGCAGCCGCTCCGGGCACGTCAGTTCCCGGCCATGCCGCTGCGCGGAGTGTGGCGGTGCATCGATGCCCGGACGGTCTATTTGAGGTTGTTCCGGGCATTCCCTTGCGCGATTCCCCGTGCCCGGATGGACCTAGAGTTACGGGCAATCGTGATCAAGTTCTTCACAACGGACGGCAAGTTCAGCTATATCAAGGTTGGCGCCCAACTTCTGGTGCTCTGCGGCCTCGTCGCGGGCCTCGTGGCTTTCGTGGGCAATAACAAAACAATCACGCTCAACGTGGACGGCAAAGCCTCGTCCGTGCAGTCCTTTGGTGGAACAGTGGCGCAGGTGGTCAAGAGTGCCAACCTGGACCTCAAGCCCGGCGACCGCGTATCGCCGTCCTTGGATTCATCCGTGCAAAACGGCACCGTCATCAACGTCAACCAGGCCAAAGAGGTCAAGGTCAGCCTTGACGGGGCCGAAAAGACCGTCAACACCACCGCCCAGGACGTGGAAGGCCTCGTCAGCGAGCTCGGCGTTGCCAGCGCATCGGCCGTCTCGGCGCCCAAGGATGCCACGCTCGCGCTGGCCGGCTCCTACGTCTCCATCTCCACACCCAAGACCGTCAGCATCGTGGCCGATGGCAAGGTGAACACCGCCACCACGACTGCCGCAACCGTAGGCAAAGTCCTTGAGGATTCCGGTGTCACCCTCGGCGCGAGCGACCGCTCCTCCCAGCCGGCCAACGCCAACGTGGTGAACAACATGGTCATCAAGGTCTCCCGGGTGGACACCAGCAAGACTGCCGTTACCAGCGAAGACGTGCCCTTCGACACGGTCACCGCCGAGAGCGCCGACATGCTCAAGGGTGACAAGCAGGTGACCCAGGCCGGGGCGGCCGGAAAGATCGAGCGCACCTTCAAGCTGGTCCTCGTTGACGGCCGGGAAGCGTCGCGCACCCTCGTGTCCGAGAACGTGGCGGTGCAGCCCGTAACCGAAAAGGTCACCGTGGGCACCAAGGCCAAGCCCGCCGTCCAGGCGGCGCCCGCGGCAGCAGCCGCCAACACCGGGGCAGCGGCGCCGGCCATGATGAACGAAGCCATGTGGGACAAGATCGCCCAGTGTGAATCCAGCGGAAACTGGAGCATCAACAGCGGCAACGGCTACTACGGCGGCCTCCAGTTCGACATCCGCACCTGGATCGGAGCAGGCGGCGGCGCGTACGCCCCGAACGCCAGCCTCGCCACCAAGGCGCAGCAAATCGACATCGCCAACCGCGTCTACGCCCAGCGCGGGCTCTCACCGTGGGGTTGCGGCTGGGCAGCCAGCAGCTGATTCAGCGGACGAACACGACGCCCACAGCGTGGCCGGGCCCGGATATCCGGGCCCGGCCACTGCCGTTAAGCCGACAGGGCGGAGCTGCCGCGCGGGATAGGATACCTAGGTGACTGAACCCATCCCTGCCGTGCCCGCACCGTTGTTCGGTGCCTCCGACATCCGCCGGCTGGCAGAGGAAATCGGGATCAGGCCGACTAAAACCTTGGGCCAGAACTTCGTTATCGACGGCAACACCATCCGGCGGATCGTCTCCGCCGCCGGAGTGGGGCCGGATGAAACCGTCCTCGAGGTAGGCCCGGGCCTCGGCTCCCTGACCTTGGGGCTGCTCGATGCGGCGGCGGCCGTTGTCGCCGTCGAAATCGACCCCGTCCTGGCCGCGAAGCTTCCGGAGACCGTCAAGGAATGGCGCCCTGCCGCCGCCAACGCGTTCCACCTGGTCCACGACGACGCCATGAAAGTCACCGAACTGCCGGTCCAACCCACCGCACTGGTGGCCAACCTGCCCTACAACGTGGCGGTTCCGGTGGTACTGCACCTGTTGCAGCATTTCCCAAGCCTGCGGCACGGACTGGTGATGGTGCAGGACGAAGTAGCGGACCGGCTGGCCGCGGGCCCGGGGTCCAAGACCTACGGGGTGCCGTCGGTCAAGGCGGCGTGGTACAGCCAGATGCGCAAGGCAGGCGTCATCGGCATGAACGTTTTTTGGCCCGCCCCCAAAATCCACTCCGGCCTGGTGGCCTTCACCCGCCGCGAGCCGCCGGCCACCACTGCCACCCGTGAGCAAGTGTTTGCCGTGGTGGACGCCGCGTTCGCGCAGCGCCGCAAGACGCTGCGGGCAGCCCTCGCCGGCTGGGCAGGCGGAGCGCCGGAAGCGGAGCGCTGCCTCGTGGCTGCCGGCGTGGACCCCACCGCCCGTGGCGAGGTCATCGATATCCAAGCCTTCGCCAGGATCGCCGAAGCCAAGGAAGCACGGTTGTGAACGCCCCGGCAGGACGCTTCGCGGCCAGGACGGTCCGGGTCAAAGCACCCGGCAAGGTCAACGTATCCCTGGCGGTGGGCCCGCTCCGCCGGGACGGCTACCACTCCGTTGCCAGCGTCTACCTCGCGGTATCCCTCTACGAGGAAGTTGCCGCCACCAGCACCGCGACGCCGGGAATCACGCTCAGCCTCAGCCCCGAAAGCACCCTGGACCTCGACGCCGTCGACATTCCCCTGGACAGCAACAACCTGGCCTACAAGGCAGCCGCCATCATGGCTGACGTCTCCGAGCACGCCACCGGCGTACACCTGGAAATCACCAAACGCGTCCCGGTCGCCGGCGGCATGGGCGGCGGGTCAGCCGACGCCGCCGCCACGCTCCTGGCCTGCGACGCCCTGTGGAACAGCGGACTCTCCCGCGAAGAATTGGCCCACCTTGCCGCGGAACTGGGCGCGGACGTCCCCTTCTCGCTGCTTGGCGGCACCGCCGTGGGCCTTGGCCTGGGCGACAAACTGTCCCCGGCCCTGGCCAAGGCGCAAACCCACTGGGTGCTGGTGGCGGCAGACTACGGACTGTCCACCCCGGAGGTGTACCGCACCCTGGACAGGCTGCGGGACGCCGAAGGCATCACCGCGGACGAGCCCACCGGGGTCGACCCGCACATTTTGGCGGCCCTGCGCAGCGGCGACGCCGAATCCCTGAGCCGTGTCCTGGTCAACGACCTGCAGCGTGCCGCCATCTCCTTGGCCCCTGCATTGCGCGATACGCTGGGTATCGGCGAATCCCACGGCGCGATCGCTGGGATCGTTTCAGGTTCCGGCCCCACCGTGGCCTTGCTCGCCGACGATCCCGTGGCGGCCGAAGCACTGGCCGAGGACCTGCGGCACCAGGGACTGGCGGCCCTTCACGTGCACGGCCCCGTCCACGGCGCGCGCATCATCTCCGACACACATCTCTAGACCCCTTATATTTCGGCAGCAGAAAGCAGTTCCTTTTGGCACACCTTCTTGGCGGCGAGAACCTCACAGTCTCCTACGCGACCCGCACCGTCCTGGACGGCATCACCCTGGGCCTTGAGGAAGGCGACCGGATCGGCATGGTGGGCCGGAACGGCGACGGCAAGTCCACCCTGATGCGCCTGCTGGCACTGCGTTCCACGCCCGACTCCGGCCGCGTCACCAAGCGCGGCGACGTCAACGTGGGGTACCTGGACCAAAGCGACGTGCTCGACGGCGACCTGACCGTCGGCGCCGCGATCGTGGGCGACCAGGCGGATTACGAATGGGCGCGCAACCCGCAAATCCGCGAGATCATGGGCGGGCTGGTGTCCGACGTCGACTGGCATGCCAACGTGCACGCCCTCTCCGGCGGCCAGAAGCGGCGGGTGGCCCTGGCAAAGCTCCTGATCGAGGACCACGACGTCATCATGCTCGACGAGCCCACCAACCACCTCGATGTCGAAGGAGTTGCCTGGCTTGCCCGGCACCTGAAGACCCGCTGGCGGGCCAACCAGGGCGCCTTCCTGGTGGTCACCCACGACCGCTGGTTCCTCGATGAAGTCTGCAACAAGACCTGGGAAGTGCACGACGGCATCGTGGACCCCTTCGAAGGTGGATACGCGGCGTACGTCCTGGCCCGTGCCGAGCGTGACCGGATGGCCTCCGTGGTCGAAGGCAAGCGCCAGCAGCTGGTCAAGAAGGAACTGGCCTGGCTTCGCCGCGGCGCCCCGGCCCGGACCTCGAAACCGAAGTTCCGGATCGAGGCCGCCAACGCCCTGATCGCCGATGTCCCCGAGCCCCGCGACTCCATGGCGTTGAACAAGATGGCCACTGCCCGCCAGGGCAAGGACGTCCTGGACCTGGAAAACATCTCCCTGAACTTCCGTGGCGGCGACGACGGCCGCAAGCTGTTCGACAACATCACCCTGCGCCTGGCCCCGGGAGAGCGGCTGGGGCTGGTGGGTGTCAACGGCGCCGGCAAGACCACCCTGCTGAAGCTGCTCAACGGCGAGATCACGCCCGACGCCGGGAAGCTGAAGCGGGGGAAGACCGTGGTCACCGCGGTTCTCACGCAGGAGGTCAAGGAGCTCGACGACGTCGCGGACTTGCGCGTCATCGAGGTGATCGAGCGGGAAAAGCGTTCCTTCAACGTGGGGGGCAAGGAGTTCACCGCCGGGCAACTGGTGGAGCAGCTCGGGTTCACCAACCAGAAGCAGTGGACCCCGGTCAAGGACCTCTCCGGCGGCGAACGGCGGCGGCTGCAGTTGCTGAGGCTGCTGGTGGGGGAGCCCAACGTCCTGATGCTCGACGAGCCCACAAACGACCTTGATACCGACACCCTCGCCGCCGTGGAGGACGTCCTGGACGGCTGGCCCGGCACGCTGGTGGTGGTCAGCCACGACCGCTACCTGCTCGAGCGCGTTACCGACCACCAGATGGCCCTCCTGGGCGACGGCAAGCTCCGCGGCCTGCCCGGCGGCGTGGACCAGTACCTTGAGCTGCGGGAGGCCGCCCTCGCCGGCTCCACGGTGTCCGGCGGCGGCAACCCCGTCACCAGCGCGGGTCAGGGCCCCGCGGCCCCAGCCACCGGCACAGGCCCCTCCGAGGCGGAGAAGCGGGAGGCCCGCAAGGCCCTCAACCGGATCGAACGGCAAATCAAGAAGCTGGATCAAGAGGAAAAGAAGCTTCACGACCTGATGCTGAAGACCACCGAGGCCGGCGATTTCGACAAGCTCGCGGACCAGAACAAACAGCTCAAGAACCTCACGGACGAAAAGGACGCCCTGGAAATGGAGTGGCTGGAGGCGTCGGAGCTCCTGGGCGACTGACAAAGGCGACGCGGGCAAGAGCGGAGGGCCCCTGCGCCGCGTAAGTGACCACGGCGAAGGCGGCCTGGGCTTACGCCTCAGACTGCAGTTCCGGGTCCTTCTTCAGGCCTGTGAGGCCGTTCCAGGCGAGGTTGACCAGGTGCGCAGCGACGGTTTGCTTGTCGGGCTGGCGGCTGTCCTGCCACCACTGGCCGGTCATGGCCACCATGCCAACCAGCATCTGGGCGTACATGGCGCCATCCTCGCCGCTGAAGCCGCGGCGCGAGAATTCGTCGGAGAGGATGTGTTCCACGCGGGCGGTGACCTGGGAGAGCAGGGTGGAGAAGGCGCCCTCGGGCTGGGACGGGGGAGCGTCGCGCATGAGGATCCGGAAGCCCTCGGTGCGCTCCTCGATGTAGGTCAGCAGAGCCAGGGCGGCGCGTTCGACGAGGACCCGGGGTTTGGCTTCCTCGGTGAGGGCGCTATTGATGGCGTCCAGCAGGATGTGGAACTCGCACTCCACCACCTGCGTGTACAACCCTTCCTTGGATCCGAAGTGCTCGTAGATGACCGGCTTGGACACGCCCGCGCTGGCGGCGATCTCCTCAATGGTGGTCCCGTCGAGCCCCCGGACGGCAAAAAGCGCCCGGCCGACGTCGATCAACTGGCTACGCCGCTGCAGGCCGGTCATCCGCATCCGCGGCAGGTTGTTGCTCACAATCCCATCATGCCCCACCGGCCACGGGCCCGATTCCGCCCGGCAGGCAGGGGAGAACCGGCCGGTGTCGCGCGGTGCCCCGAACCCATGGCAAAATAGGGACTTGTGCCCGGGCCTTGAGTCCTCCGGCACGGTCCGCTCTGGTGTAACGGCAGCACCCCGGCCTTTGGAGCCGTGGAGTATAGGTTCGAATCCTATGGGCGGAACTGCTGTGCGAGGAGCGTTCAGTAGGATGGCACCCGGTGCCGGGCGGACATGGCCGCCGGACACCCCAATGCGCCAGCACAACCTAGCAAGGAGAGCCCGTACGTGATCCCCGAGAATGCCGGCCCGGCCGCTGTCATCGTTCTGGCAGCAGGCGCCGGTACCCGGATGAAGTCGCGTACACCCAAGATCCTCCACGAAATCGGCGGCCTCTCCCTGGTGGGCCACGCCCTCCGGGCGGCCCGCAGCATCAACCCGCAGCGGCTCGCCATCGTGGTGCGCCACGAACGTGACCTGGTTGCCGGGCATGTATCGGCACTGGATCCCGACGCCGTCATCGTGGACCAGGACGACGTGCCGGGCACCGGCCGCGCCGTGGAAGCCGCCCTCGAGGCACTCCACGCGGAACAAGGCCTGGCCGGTACCGTTGTGGTCACCTACGGCGATGTTCCGCTGCTCTCCGGGGAACTCCTGGGCGAACTCGTGGCCACCCACGAGCGTGACGGCAACGCGGTCACCGTCCTCACCGCCGTCCTCGACGACGCCACCGGTTACGGCCGCATCCTCCGGGGCGAGGACGGCTCCGTCACGGGCATCCGCGAGCACAAGGATTCATCCGAGGCCGAGCGGCTGATCCGCGAGGTCAACTCCGGTATCTACGCCTTCGACGCAGCCGTGCTCCGGGACGCCCTTGGCAAGGTCACCACCGACAACGCCCAGGGCGAGAAATACCTCACCGACGTCCTGTCCCTGGCGCGTGCCGCCGGCGGCCGGGTTGCCGCCGTCGTCACCGCCGACCGCTGGCAGGTGGAAGGCGCGAACGACCGCGTCCAACTGGCCGCCCTCGGCGCCGAACTGAACCGCCGCACCGTCGAGGGATGGATGCGCGCAGGCGTCACCGTGGTGGACCCGGCCACTACGTGGATCGACGCATCGGTCACCCTGGACGAGGACGTCCGGCTGCTGCCCAACACCCAGCTGCACGGCGCCACCACCGTGGCCCGGGACGCCGTCGTCGGCCCCGACACCACGCTGACCGACGTCACGGTGGGCGAGGGCGCAACGGTGGTCCGCACCCACGGTTCCGGCTCGGTGATCGGGCCGCGCGCCGCCGTCGGCCCCTTCACCTACCTGCGGCCAGGCACCGTGCTTGGTGAAAAGGGCAAGATCGGTGCGTTCTACGAAACCAAGAACGTCACCATCGGCCGCGGCTCCAAGCTGTCCCACCTGGGCTACGCAGGCGACGCCGAAATCGGCGAAGACACCAACATCGGCTGTGGAAACATCACGGCAAACTACGACGGCGAGAAGAAGCACCGCACGGTGATCGGCTCGGGCGTGCGTACCGGCTCCAACACGGTCTTTGTTGCCCCGGTCACCGTGGGGGACGGTGCCTACAGCGGCGCCGGCGCGGTGATCCGCAAGGACGTACCCGCAGGCGCGCTCGCACTAAGCGTCGCTGCCCAGCGCAACGCCGAAGGCTGGGTCCCCGCGAACCGTCCGGGAACCCGCTCCGCCGAACTGGCCCAGGCGGCCACCCAGAACTCCTCCAGTACCCCGGCATCTACAGAAGAGGGCAAGTAAGAATGAGCGAAATTACGGCGCACGGCGAAAAGAAGCTGGTGCTCGCCACCGGGCGGGCCCATCCGGAGCTGGCCCGGGAAATCGCCAAGGAACTCGGCACTGACCTGCTGCCCGTCGATGCCTACGACTTCGCCAACGGCGAGATCTACGTCCGCGCCGGTGAAAGCGTCCGCGGCACCGATGCCTTCGTGATCCAGGCCCACCCGGCACCGCTGAACAACCACCTGATGGAACAGCTGATCATGATCGATTCGCTGAAGCGGGCTTCCGCCAAGCGCATCACCGTGGTTTCCCCGTTCTACCCCTATGCGCGGCAGGACAAGAAGGGCCGCGGCCGCGAGCCCATCTCCGCCCGCCTGGTGGCAGACCTCTACAAGACTGCCGGCGCGGACCGCATCATGAGCGTTGACCTGCACACCTCCCAGATCCAGGGCTTCTTCGACGGTCCGGTGGACCACTTGATGGCCATCCCGCTGCTGGCCGACTACATCCGCACCCGGGTGGACGCCGAAAACATCACCGTTGTCTCCCCGGACACCGGCCGCGTCCGCGTGGCCGAACAGTGGGCCGAACGCCTGGGCGGGGCACCCCTCGCCTTCGTGCACAAGAGCCGGGACCTCACAGTCCCCAACCAGGCTGTCTCCAAGACGGTGGTGGGCCAGATCGAGGGCCGGACCTGCGTGCTGATCGATGACATGATCGACACCGGCGGAACCATCTCCGGGGCCGTGACCGTGCTGAAGAACGCCGGGGCCAAGGACGTCATCATCGCGGCCACGCACGCCGTCTTCTCCGAGCCGGCCGCCCGCCGCCTCTCCGAATCCGGTGCCCGCGAAGTGGTGGTTACCAACACCCTGCCGCTGACCGCCTCGCAGCGGTTCCCGCAGTTGACGGTGCTGTCCATCGCGCCGTTGATCGCCCGTGCCATCCGCGAAGTGTTCGACGACGGTTCGGTCACCAGCCTGTTCGACGGCAAGGCGTAGCGGCTGGTTGCCTGTCGAAACCCGGGATTGCGGTTTCGGCAGGCAACCACCGCCGCCTCACCGTTTTCAATATTCGGCTCCGGCGCTGGTAGGCTTGACCCCGATACCTTGGCGAGGGAGAGCAAAGTCTCCGTTATCGACTGGGTCTGCTTGTCCCTTGATGAGAGGGACTGCCTTCTTGAAGGGCCGCTTACCGGCCGCCCGGCGTTGAAGGTCACACCAGACCTCCGCCCTTGCTGAACACCGTTTCATCTTCAAGGAGATTTCCATGTCTGAGCAGAAGCTCGCAGCAGAACTGCGCACCGAATTCGGCAAGGGCTACGCCCGCCGCGCACGGATGGCCAACCTGATCCCGGCCGTCATCTACGGCCACGGCGCAGAGCCCATCCACGTCACCCTCCCGGCCAAGGCCACCACCTTGGCTGTCCGCACCCCCAACGCCCTGCTGTCCCTGGACATCAACGGCGAAGGCCACCTGGCCCTGGTCAAGGACATCCAGCGTGATCCCGTAAAGCAGATCATCGAGCACATCGACCTCCTGACCGTCCGCAAGGGCGAGAAGGTCACCGTCGACGTTCCCGTGCACGTTGAGGGCGAATCCGCTCCCGGCACCGTCCACAACCTGGAACTGACGGTCGTGTCCCTCGAAGCCGAGGCCACCCACCTGCCCGAGTCCGTCGTCGTGAGCATCGAAGGCCGCGGCGCCGGCGAGCACATCCACGGCTCCGACCTGGTCCTGCCCAAGGGCACCGTCCTGCTGACCGACGCCGAGGCACTGGTCGTCAACATCTCCGAGGCCGTTGAAATCGCCGAGGAAGAGGAAACCGAAGGTGCGACCGAGGGCGCAGCCGAGGAAGCTTCCGAGGCAGCCGAAGAAGCAGCCGCAGAGTAAGCACTCCGCACTCCCTGACAGTGGCCGGACCCCGCACGGGGCCGGCCACTGTCGTGTCCGCACAGCGCCGTTCCCGCCCCAACCGCCCCCATAGGATTGATCCATGACTGATACCTGGCTGATCGTCGGCCTCGGCAACCCCGGGGCGCAGTACCAAGGCAACAGGCACAACATTGGCCAGATGGTCCTCGATGAACTCGCCTCCCGGATGGGCGCGGGCTTCAAGGCCCACAAAGCCAGGGCCCAGGTCGTAGAGGGCCGCTTGGGAATCGGGGGCCCGCGGGTAGTCCTGGCCAAACCGATGACGTACATGAACGTCTCCGGCGGGCCCGTGTCTGCCCTCGCCAACTTCTACGGGATCGCCGCCGACCACGTGGTGGCCGTCCACGATGAGATCGACATCCCCTTCAACACGGTGAAACTCAAGCTCGGCGGCGGCGAAGGCGGCCACAACGGCCTGCGCGACATTTCCAAAGCACTCGACACCAAGGACTACCTGCGCGTCCGGGTGGGAGTTGGCCGGCCGCCCGGGCGGATGGATACGGCAGACTACGTCCTGCGCGACTTCGGCACCGCGGAACGGAAGGAACTGCCCTTCCTGCTCGACGACGCAGCGGACGCCGTTGAGTCCTTGCTCCGGGAAGGACTCACTGCCACGCAGCAGAAATTCCACCCCGCCAAGTCCGGATCACGCCAAGCAGAATCGTAAAAGTTCCCTTGTGCCCTGTTTCCTTGTCAGCGGCAAGGGGTACTCTTCTTCCTATGCGGGGGAGCAATGGGGCTACATCCCGCTATTGCAGGATGTAGGGGACAAGTTCATGTCAATCGAGCCACTCAGCTGGGGACGTGGGTCAACACCTCAGGGTGATGGGCTGGCCACGGGATCCTCCGCAGTGCCGGAGGGCCGGCAATGGTCCGTGCCGGCACGAAGTGCCAACCTTGACGCCGTCCGCACAGCGTTGACAAGCGAAAACTCCTTCGGAGCGGTCATCACAGGCGCCCGCGGGGTGGGGAAGTCCTCCCTGGCCAGGGCGGCAGTCGCCGACTTGGGCCCGGACATCTGGTCGCTGCAGCTCCGGAGCGCACCCTCGGGCTCCAACACCCCGTATGGCTGCCTCTCCTTCCTCCTGGCCCGGTTGCCGCAGGCCTACATGGGTTCACCCACTGCCATCCTGCGCGGGATCACCTCCCTGATCCGCAGCGATGCGGCCGGCAGGCCCTGCATCATCACGCTGGACACCTCCGGCACTGTCGACGACATGAGCGCCGGCGTGCTGTTGAACGTGTTGCTGACCGGCACGGCAAGGATCATCGCCGTCGCCCCCAAAGCCAGTGACCTGCCGGCGGATTTCCACTGGCTCCTGACGGACCGCAAGCTCACCGAAGTCAGGCTCAGCAACCTCAACGAATTGCAGACCCGGCAGGTCCTGCTGTCCCTGCTGGGGCACCGCGTCGCATCGTCCCTGGTCACCACCTACCACCAGATGGTGGGCGGCAACCCCCTGCTGCTCAAAGCCCTGGTTACCGAGCAACAGCTTTCCGGGAACCTCGTGCTGTCCGAATCCGTCTGGACGCTCCGGGACAAGGTGGTGCTCGACGGCGCCGCGAGCCTGGATGACATCGTCAGGTCGCGCTGGACAAGGGAAACACCGGAGACCCGCGAAGTCATTGAAATGTTGTCCTGCGCCCGCCGGGTGGAACTGTCCCGGCTGACTGCCATCTATGGCGCCGACGTCGTGGCGGACATGGAGGACGCCGGGCTGCTCGAGATCGACGACTCCGAGTACCGCTGGGTGTCGCTGCGGGAGAAGTACATTGGCGACGTCGTCAGGACCTGGCTGAGCATTTCCCGGCGGCGGGAGCTCCGCTCCGTGCTGCTGGGCGGCGAGGAGCCCGACCCCGCGGCCATGACCGTCGATGAACTGATGTCGTTCGCCGCGTGGACCCATGAATGCGAGGCGGAACTCAGCCCGGCACTGGCGCTTGCGGCCGCCCAGGCCGCCGTCCAGCTCTTCGACCCCCGGTTCGCGTTGACCTATGCGGAGATGATCCAGCGGACGGATGCCTTGTGGGCATCCGCGCAGCGGCAAAAGGCCGCCGCGTACCTGCAGCTGGACATGGCGGTCCAGGCCCTGGCCGCCCTTGAGGACATTACCCAACCTGAACTTGAGGCCCTCGACCTCGAAGAGTACGCCCAGGTGGTGGCCGCCAAGGCGCGGGTCATGCTCTGCCTTCCGGAACGGTCCGGCTCGGTCGGGGAGCTCTTCGCCTCGGCCCGCGAACGCCTGGCCACTGCGGGAGACCACCAGGACTGGCCTGCTCCTGCCGCGGTGGCGGCCAACCGCATTTCGCTGAGCGAATTCGAGTACCAGGCGTACGCGGGAAGGTACGCCGCCATGATTCCGGCCCTTGAGCGGGCCGTTGACCCAGCCGCCAACCCTGACACCGGCTACCGGCTCCAGTGCGCCATCATCCTGATGAGCGCCCTGGCCATGACGGGCCGGGAGATGGATGCCCTGGGCCTCGTGCGCCAGATCGGTGGCCAACTCAGCGATGCCTCGCACATTGTGGGCCTGCGGGAACGGTACACGCGGGAGGCCTACTTCGTTCTTTTGATGGCCGGCCAGTGGCGGCGATGCATTGACCTCATGGCCCCGTTCAGCGCCGGCCAGCCCTTCCGGCTTCCTTACCGCAGCGCGGCCACGGAAATCGCTGCCGGAATAGCTTTCGCGTTTTCCGGCCGGGGCGAAGCTGCCCTGGAACCCCTGATTTCTGCCGCAGCGCAGCTGGAGCTGCAACCGGTCCAGGGTGCGCTGCGCACCGCGTACGCGGCCACGGCCCTGGCCTACGCCCAGACCGGAAACGCCGCGCTGTCACGCAAGTACCTGACGAAAGTCCAGCGGATGCCCGGCAGGTCAGGGTTTGCCGTGGAGAGCATCATCGAGTTCTGCACACTCGTGGCCGGACGGTGGCTGGGCGACTCCGACGCCGTCACCAGCCTCAAGCAGGGGGCCCGCGCGAACGCAGAAGCGGGCCGGTATGCCATGGCCGGGATCTACCTGCTGGCGGCAACGGTGAACGGCAGCGATGCCGACTTCCGCTTCCTGGAGGAGATCGCGGGCCACCGGCAAGGCCCGCTGGCCGAAGTATCCCGGCTGATCGCCGTGGGAAGCCGGACAAAGGACGCCAAGGCGCTGCTCGCCGGCGGCGAACTCGCGGCCACCCTGGAACTCGACGCCGTCGAAGCCCGCTGCATGGCACTGGCGGTGGACTTTGCGCGCCAGGACGGGGATGCCCTGTCGGCCCGGACCGCGCAGGCACGGCTGGACATCCTGGCCGCCACGGTAGCCAACCTCCCCATCGTGCCCAGCAGCGGCAGCCCGCTGTTGACCAGCCGTGAGCGGCAGATTGCACGAATGGCCGGCAGGGGTGCCTCAAACCGTGACATCGCCCTGGAAATGGGTGTCTCAGTCCGCACCGTCGAAGGCCACCTGTACCAGGTGTTCACCAAGCTGGGCGTAACTTCAAGGGGTGATCTGACTGGACTCGTCTAATGGCCACAAACCCACATCTGCCCATCGGCTCCTGACCGGACGGCGGGAGCCCGTGGACCGGATCTGCAACCTGGTGCGCAATGGCACCAGCCATGCGGTCTTCGTCATGGCAGGCCCGGGGATTGGAAAATCGGCGGTGACCGACGCCGTCACCGAACGGCTCGCCGGGCACCTGAACGTGGTGCGCATCCATGCCAGTTCCGCGCTCTCCGGGGTGCCCTTCGGGGTCCTGACCCCCTATACCGGGGAACTCACGGCTGAGGAGTCGGTCTCGCCGGTGGCCGTGTTGCGGTCAATGTGGTCCTACTTTGAAAAGCTGAAAGCCGGTAACGGCTCGGCAGTCCTGCTCGCGGTGGACGACGCACATCACCTGGACGAGGCCTCGGCAGGGGTACTGGCTGAGCTGATTTCGGCGGGCTGGGCAACCGTGCTGGCGGCCGCGCGGCCCCGGCCCGGCCTTCCGCAGCCGCTGGAGCAGCTCTGGTACGACGGCCTTGCCGAGCGCGTCGATCTTCGGCCCCTGAACCGCGAGCAGATAGAGGAAGTCCTGGCCCACGTCCTGGACGGGACCGTTCCGGCTGCCACGGTGGACGCCATGTGGAGCGCTTCGAGCGGAAATCCACGGATCCTTGACGCCTTGCTGCATGACTCCGCGGAAGCCGGGGTACTGGCCAAACGCAACGGCATCTGGATCCTGCTCGGTGACCTTCCTGCCGACGGGCCCCGGCTGGCAGCGGTGGTTGCCAAGGACCACCTGCGCCGCGGACCCGAGGAACAGGAAGCCCTGAAGCTTATTGCCCTGGCCGGCCCGGTGGGCCGTAAGGTCATCGAAGACATCAGCGGGGCAGCGGTGGTTCGGTCCCTGCTGGACCAGCAGATGATCGTGGAGACCCCCGGCGTTCCCGCGGAACTGTACCTCTGGAACGCGCTTTTCGCCGGCGCCATCAGGAACACGGTATCGGTCTCCCGGAGCCTCCAGCTCTTGGAGAAGGTCAAGGCACACCAGGACCCCGGATTGCTGCAGGGGGAAGGCCGGCTCCGTTCGGTGGAATGGGCGCTGGAGTGTGGCCTCCGGGTCGGCGACGACGAGTTGCTGGCCGCCGCCAAAGTGGCGTTGCTCGCGTACCGCAACCACAGCGCGCGGTCCATCGCGGCCAAGATCCGCAACCCCGCCTTGATCCCCTTGGCCCAGGCGGTCCAGGCCCGGGCCCTGTATAACGAGGGCTCCTACCAGGAAGCGGCGGCCCTCCTGGACGAGTGCTGGCTCCCGCTGGCCGGGGACCCGCAAGGGCCGGCAGCCCTGGTACTCCGGGTTTCGGCACACCAGGCCAATGGCCGGCTGCTGGCAGATGTAGCGGAGGACGTGGAGCGGGCCATCGCCCAATTCGGCCAGGATGGCAGCTGGCAGGCGGAGCTTCTGCAAGTGCTGCAGCTTGGGGCCGAGGTCAACGTCCAGGCACTTGGCGAGGAAGTCGACAGGATCAGCAAACGCGGCGCAGCGGGCTCCGGGGGAGAGCCGCTGCGTGCCCTGGCTGAGGCGCTCCTGGCCCATGCCCTGGCCGCTGCAGGGCGTCCCGTCCAGGGCTTGGATGCTGCCATGATGGCGGCGTCGGAGCTTCCTCCGCTCGAAGGCAGCCTGTTCTTCTTCCCTGAGTTCGTGCTGGGACGGCTGGTCTCCAACTATCTGGCCATGGGCGAATGGGAATCGGCCGAGCGGGAACTGAGCGGCTACGCGGCAGGCCACGGCGCCGGTGCGGCCATTTTCGACGGGAGCCTGAATGTACTCCGCGGCTACTCCCTGCTTCGCCAGGGCCGGATGGAGCGGGCCTACCAGGTCCTGCTGCCCGCCGTGGAAGCCTTGAGGCTCAACGATCCGTTGCAGCTATACCGGTTCGGGACCGCGCTGGGCTATTACGTGGCGGCCCGTCTCGGGGATGCTGAACAGGCAAGACGGCTGGAACAGGATCACAAGGATGCCTTCGCCGGCGGCCCCGCACATGACCTCCTGGCCGAGGCGTACGTGGCAGCGGGGGCAGAGTACACCGCCCGCGACGGCAAGGGGCTGGCTGCGTTGCAGACGCTCATGACGACGACGGAGGCAGCCGCAAGGGCCGGCAACCTCCTCGAAGTCCTGGCCATGTGCTGGGACCTCGGGGACCCCTCGGTGATCCCCATGGTCCAGACGGTTGCCCGCGGCGTGGAAGGCCGCTGGGCGGAGGCGCTGCTGACCCTGGCCACGGCGTGGGAAAACGCCGACGGCGACACCCTGATGGCAACGGCTGCCTCGCTGGAGGAAGCAGCCTTTGTCAACCTGGCCCGGGAGGCTTATGCCCGTGCCAGCACGGTGCTGGAACAGGCCGGCGAACGCCGCCGGTCCCGGCAGGCGGTGGCCCAACGGGAAAAGTGCGACCACGAACTCGGCGAGCGCTTCCGCGAGGGACGCTTCATCGCCGCCGCACCCGCGGTCCACCTCACCCGCCGGGAGCAGGACATCGTCGAACTGGCCGTCCAGGGACTGACCGACCGGGAGATCGCCCAGCGCCTGATGGTGTCGGTGCGCACGGTGGAAGGGCACCTGTACCGTACTTACGTCAAGCTTGGCGTCCGCAGCCGCGATGAGCTGGAGACGGCCCTGCCCAAGTAGTCCCGGCTGCCCTTCCCCGGTACCTGCCCGCGACGGCCGCCGTCGGCCGCCCCCTCGCCGTTGGTGCCCTGCGGCGCCGTTTCCACGCGCCGTACGCCACCGTGCCGCGGGTGCCCTGTGACCGCCGTTCCGCTCGCGGCGGAACCACACCCCGGCCGCAGCATGCGCCTGTGCATGGCCACCTGGCCGCGGCCCGGTAGTGCACCCCCGAGGATTCGAGTACACCCTACTCGTGTACGGGAGGGCGCTACCGGATTTACTTAAGGAGGCAAAGCAAAGCGGCAGGCTGGAAGCCGCGGAGCAGCCGATCAGGACATTGAGGCCCCTCATATTTCCGGTCCCCACGGACCGGGCACAGACGGGGCCGGCGACGTCAGAGTCTTCTGAGACCGAGACTCTCCCCCCAGCCGTCGCCGGCCCTCTGCTCCCTCGGCCGAAGCCCGGGGCAGCGGTGGCGGCAGCCCCTCCGGGCGTCCGCCACAGCCGTGTTGTGGGACAATTGGGTGTCAAACATTGGCAGCCCAAGGAGTTCGTTTTGGCCGTAGTATCAACGCCAGCCACGCTGGAACGTGCCCTGCCGGCCATGGACAACGCGGAAGTGCTGCGCATCCGCAACGACTTCCCCGTGCTGAACCAGCTGGTCAACGGCCAGCCGCTGGTCTACCTTGACTCCGGCGCCACCTCGCAGAACCCGGTCAGCGTCATCGAAGCCGAACAGGAGTTCTACGAACAGCGCAATGCTGCCGTGCACCGCGGCGCACACCATCTTGCGGTGGAGGCCACCGAAGTCTTCGAGGATGCCCGGCAAACCATCTCCGACTTCATCGGGGCCGGCTATGAAGAGACCATCTGGACCTCGAACGCCACCGAGGGGCTGAACCTCATCAGCTATGCCCTGTCCAACGCCGCCCTTTGGGCTGCCCAAGGCCGCGGCGATCGCGGCCTGCGGGAACTGGCGCTGGGGCCCGGCGACGAGATCGTGGTGACGGAGATGGAGCACCACGCCAACCTTATTCCGTGGCAGGAGCTGGCTTTCCGTACCGGGGCGACGCTCCGCCATATTCCCATCGATGACGACGGCAGCCTGCGCATGGACGCTGCGGCCTCAGTCATCGGACCCCGGACAAAGGTCCTGGCCTTCACCCATGCCTCCAACGTGCTGGGCATCATCAACCCGGTGCAGGAATTGACGGCCCTGGGCCGCGCCGCCGGCGCCCTCGTGGTCCTGGACGCCTGCCAGTCCGCCCCGCACCTGCCCTTGAACGTCAAGGAACTGGACGTGGACTTCGCGGTCCTCTCGGGCCACAAAATGCTCGCCCCCACGGGCATCGGCGTGCTGTACGGACGGCAGGAACTCCTGGACATCCTGCCGCCGTTCCTGACCGGCGGATCCATGATCACCACCGTCACCATGGAGCGGGCAGAGTACCTGCCGGCACCACAACGCTTCGAAGCCGGTACCCAGCGCATCTCCCAGGCCGTGGCATTGGCCGCCGCGGCCAACTACCTCACCGAAACCGGGCTGGACCGGATCCACGCCTGGGAATCCGAACTCGGCCAGCGAATGGTGGTGGGCCTTGAAGCCATTCCCGGCGTCAGGGTCCTTGGCCCGGCCGCAGGCAGGGAGCGGATCGGCCTTGCCGCGTTCGACGTCGAAGGCGTCCACGCCCACGACGTCGGGCAATTCCTGGACTCCCGCGGGATCGCCGTGCGCGTCGGGCACCACTGCGCCCAGCCGCTGCACCGGCGGCTGGGACTGACCGCCACCACCCGCGCCAGCGCCTACCTGTACAACACCACCGACGACGTGGACCGCTTCCTTGAAGCCGTGGCCGGCGTCAGGGCCTACTTCCGCGCCTAGCGGAGAACACGAAGGGTGACACCATGAGCCTCGACCAGTTGTACCAGCAGATCATCCTGGACCATTCCAAGGCCCGCCACGGCAGCGGGCTGGCCGCCACCGATGCCCCGGCCGGCGCGGCAACAGGCCAGTCCCACCAGCTCAACCCGGTATGCGGAGACGAAGTCACCCTGCGGCTGGCGGTGCAGGACGGCAAGGTGGTCCAGGTGGCGTGGGACGGAGCCGGTTGCTCCATTTCCATGGCCTCGGCGTCGGTTCTCTCCGAACTCGCCGACGGCATGACCGTTGCCGAACTGCACCAGGTGATCGAGAGCTTCCGCGAGGTGCTCCGCTCACGCGGCAAGGTCCAGGCTGATCCCGAACTGCTGGGGGACGCCGCTGCCTTCGAGGGGGTTGCCCGCTACGCGGCCCGGGTCAAGTGCGCCATGATCTCCTGGGTGGCGGCGGAGGACGCGCTCAACCAGGCGGCATAACCGCAGGGATGAGAACAGCCCGGGCCTTCCTCGTTCCGGAGGAAGGCCCGGGCTGTGTCATGCCGGAGCCGTGCTGCCGCGCGGAAGGGTCAGCCCAGCAGTCCCAGGACGCCGATGACTGCGGTGGCGAGTCCCAGCACCATGGAGATGCTGACCAGCACCACGTGCACGGTCAGGAATTTGGTGGCCTTGCCGGCAGTGTCGCGGGCACGGGGATCGTTCATGACCCGGCGCAGGAACTGCGGCCAGACCACCAGCGACCAGACGCCGGCGACAATCAGGACCAGCGCAGCGAAAACGGGCAGCTCCATGTACTAGTGGCTTTCCAGCCAGGCCTGCGCCTGCGTGGCCTGCAGGTTCAAGGCCTTGGCCACCATGGGCTCGGCGGCATCGGCGATCTTGCCGCCCAGGAACGGAACGGAGGACTTCACGGCGCCCTCAAGCTCCACCCGGGTTCCACCGGCGTCGGCCACCAGCCGCTGCACGGCCGTGACATCCACCGGGGCGCCGGCGATCTTCAGCGAGATGTTGCTCTGGCGGGAGCCATCAGCGGCGGGGGCGTCCCAGTTTTCCACCTGGGTCACTTTGAGGTGCTCACCGACAAACTTGCGGGCAATCTCGGGCAGCCGGGTGGTGGGCAACGTCCGCACCGACGTGGCGCTGAACGCCCCGGCGGTGTCGCCGTCGACCTTGAAGGACTCCAGTTCGCCGCCCACCAGCCGGCTGACGTGGCGCTGGAAATCCTCGTTCACCAGCACAGCGGCAACGCTGTCAACGGAGTGCGGAAGGGTGGTGGTTGCGCTCAGCGCCATGGGTCCTCCTGGGACGTCGGGAAAGGATTTACGCCTCCAACATCCTACGGGGTCACCTCTGCGCGCTCCGCATCGGCCAGTTTTTGGGCTGCCGCGGTGATGTTCCGGGCCATGGCCGGGAAGATCAGGCTGTGGAAGGGAAGTACGGCCAGCCAGTAGAGCCGTCCGCTCAAACCCTTCGGGAAGAAAATGGCCCGCTGCCGGTACCGGCTGCCTCCGCCGTCCGGCTCCACGGAGAGCTCCAGCCAGGCACGGCCGGGCGCGCGCATTTCTGCCCGCAGCCGGAGCAGCCTGCCGCGGTCGATCCGCTCCACCCGCCACCAGTCCACCACCTCGCCGGCGGCCAAGGAGTGCGGGTGCCGGCGGCCCCGCAGCAGCCCGGCGCCGCCGGTCAATTTATCCAGCCAGCCCCGCACCTGCCAGGCCAAGGGCAGCGAGTACCAGCCGTTGCGGCCGCCGATCCCCTCGATGATGGTCCAGACGTGCGCCGGGTCCACGTCTCCGTGGAACGTCCGTTCGTCGATGTAGACCTTGTGCCCGGCCCACTCGGGGTCGCTGGGCAGCGGGTCTGAATCCGCGCCGGCGTTCGCCCACGTGGTCTCCACCTGGCCGTCCCGTTCCTTGCCCAGCGCCAAGGCCACCGCGGTGCGGTAGGGCGTGAGGCCGCCGTCGGGCTGCGGAATGAACTGGTCGATGTCGTGCTCGTTGGACACGGCGTCATGTTGCAACGACTGGACCAGGGGGACCGCCATGGACCATGGGATGGGGGTTGTCAGGGCCACCCACATGCCGGCCAGCTTGGGCGCCGGCACAGGCAGCGCCAACACCACCCGGTAAGGCAGGCCGGCCACGGCTGAGTACTCCTGCATCATCTTGGCGTAGGTCAGCACCTGCCGGCAGCCGATGTCGAAGGTCCGGTTGATGGGACCCTCCAGCGATGCCGCAGCCACCAGGTAATAGAGCACATCGCGGACGGCGATGGCTTCGATCCGGTTGCGCACCCAGCTTGGTGCGGGCATGAGGGGCAGGGTCTCGGACAGGTGCCGGATCATTTCGAAGGAAGCGGAGCCGGAACCGATCACCACGCCCGCCTGGTACACGATCGAATCCACCGGGCTGTCCAGGAAGACCTTGCCCACGGCCTCGCGTGAGCGCATGTGGGTGGACAGCTCCACCCCCTTCGGGTGCAGGCCGCCCAGGTAGACAATCCGGTGGACGCCCGCCGCCGTGGCAGCATCCGCCGCCGTCCGGGCCATCGCTTTTTCCTTCGCCTCGAAACCGGCCCCTGCCGCCATGGAGTGCACCAGGTAGTAGAAGACGTCGACGCCGGCAAGGGCTGCGCGGAGGGCGTCGCCGTCGTCAAGGCTGCTTTCCACCACGTCCACCTCGGTGCGCCAGGGCACACCGGCGATCTTGTCGGGGGAGCGGACCAGGACCTTGACCGTATGGCCCGCTTCCAGCAGCCGTGGCACGAGCCGGCCGCCGATGTACCCGGTGGCACCGGTGACAAGGACGGTCTTTGATGTAGGCCGGGCAGTCATTTCGCTCATACTGGCTCCTGTTCGTCCCTTGTGGTTCGGAGCGGCGGCTTGTCCGGACGGCTGCTCCGACGCCGAAGGCGATGGCACTGCCAGCCTAGGCCCGCAATCGCGGGACTGCCATGTCGGTCCCGCGCGGTAGGCTGGAAGTTCCCCGGGATTCGCAGCGAATTTCGGGTTTTCGCGTTGCCTGCGATTTTGATGAACAGCACAGGAGCTACTGCCATGAGTCTTTCCGGCCAGTCCGCCGCCGGCACGTCCAGCACCGGCAAAACCCGCGCCGGCACGTCCGGCGCGGTCCCCACGCTGGATGGCCTGCGCCGTGCCTTGGAGCCGGACCGGACATTCGGCCGGGTCCGGGCCGAGGCCGCACGGGGCTTCGAGGTCCGTGGACAGGATTACCAGATCAGCGCCCCTGCGGGCTTGAGGCCCGTGCTGCTGGCGGAGATGGCAGACGGCCTGGCAGCAGCGGCGGACAGCGGTGAACCGGGCGTTGTGCTTGCCGTGACCGCCACGGGCAGGGAAGCCGAGGACCTCGCCGCGGCCCTGCGCGCGTACCTGCCGGCGGACACCGTGGCCGAGTTCCCCAGCTGGGAGACCCTTCCGCACGAGCGGCTCTCGCCGCGCTCGGATACCGTGGGCCGCCGGCTCTCGGTCCTTCGCCGCCTGGCCCATCCGGAAAGTTCGACGACGGCCCGGCTGCGCGTCGTCGTCGCGCCCGTCCGCGCCGTGGTCCAGCCGGTGGTGGCCGGCCTGGGGGACCTGGTTCCGGTCACGTTGAAAGTGGGCCAGGAGGTACCGTTTTCCGATGTGGTGAAGAGCCTCGCGGACGCTGCCTACGCCCGCGTGGACATGGTGACGCACCGGGGCGAATTTGCGGTCCGCGGTGGCATTATCGACGTCTTTCCGCCCACCGAGGACCACCCCATCCGGGTGGAGTTCTTCGGGGACGAAGTGGACCAGATGCGCTGGTTCGCCGTTGCCGACCAGCGATCGCTGTCTGCCCCGGGCATCCACCACCCCGCGGAACTGCATGCGCCGCCGTGCCGGGAAATCCTCATCACGCCGTCCGTGATGTCCCGCGCCGCCACGCTGAAGGCCCAGCTGCCGGCCGCGGCGGACATGCTCGAAAAGATTGCCGGCGGCATCGCCGTGGAAGGCATGGAATCCCTGGCCCCGGTGCTGGTGGACGCGATGGTGCCGTTCGTGGACCAGTTGCCCGCCGATTCCATCGCGGTGGTCATCGAACCCGAGAAGGTGCGCACCCGCGCCCACGACCTCGCCGCCACCAACGAGGAGTTCCTTGAGGCGGCCTGGTCCACGGCATCGGACGGCGGGACGGCGCCCCTGGACCTCAGCTCCCAGGCCAGCGCGGCGCTGCATTCGGCGAGCTTCCGGTCGCTGGCTGAAACCCGTGGCTCAGCCCTGGCGCACGGGGTCTCCTGGTGGTCCATTACCTCCCTGGCGCAGGACGCGGAGCTGCTTCCGGAGATCGACGTACTGAACCTGCATGCCCGCGAACCCCGCGGCTACCAGGGCGATGTGGCGGAAATGATGGAGTTCATCGGCTCGCACGTCCGCGACCAGTGGCGCATCGTGGTGGCTACCGAAGGACCCGGCCCGGCCCAGCGCCTGGCCGAGCTCTTCCATGACGCCGACATTCCGTGCGCCCGGGTGGACAGCCTGGACCACGAACCCCAGGCGGGCATCATCGAAGTGACCACCGCCGCCGTCGGCCGCGGGTTTGTCCTTGACGGGCTCAAACTGGGCCTGCTGACGGAGGCCGACCTCCTGGGCCGGACCTCCGCCGGGTCAACCAAGGACATGCGGCGGATGCCCTCCAAGCGGCGCAATGCCGTCGACCCACTGCAGCTCGTGGCCGGGGACCACGTGGTGCACGAACAGCACGGCATCGGCCGGTTCGTGGAACTGATCCAGCGGAAGGTGGCCGGCGGCGGTGACGGCGTGCGCGAGTACCTGGTGCTGGAGTACGCGCCGGCCAAGCGCGGGGCGCCCGGCGACCGCTTGTTCGTCCCCACGGACCAGCTCGACCAGGTGACCCGGTACGTGGGCGGTGACGCTCCCGTCCTGAGCAAGATGGGCGGCGCCGACTGGGCCAGCACCAAGTCCAAGGCCCGGAAGGCCGTCAAGGAAATCGCCGGTGAACTGATCCGGCTCTACTCGGCCCGGATGGCCTCCCGCGGGCACGCGTTCGCCCCGGATACGCCCTGGCAGCGGGAACTGGAGGAGGCCTTCCCATACGTCGAGACCCCGGACCAGCTCACCACCATCAACGAGGTCAAGGCGGACATGGAACGGGAGATCCCCATGGACCGCCTGGTCTCCGGCGACGTCGGCTACGGCAAGACCGAGATCGCGGTGCGGGCGGCGTTCAAGGCCGTCCAGGACGGCAAACAGGTGGCTGTGCTGGTGCCCACCACCCTGCTCGCGCAGCAGCACTATGAGACGTTCACCGAACGGTTCTCCGGCTTCCCGCTGCGGGTCAAGCCGCTGTCCCGGTTCCAGGCTGCCAAGGAGGCCAAGGAGACGGCTGAGGGCGTGAAGAACGGCACGGTGGACGTAGTGATCGGCACGCACCGGCTGCTCTCCAAGGATTTCGAATTCAAGGACCTGGGCCTGGTGATCGTCGACGAGGAGCAGCGGTTCGGCGTCGAGCACAAGGAAGCGCTGAAGAAGATGCGCACCAACGTGGACGTCCTGGCCATGAGCGCCACCCCGATTCCGCGAACCCTGGAGATGTCCCTGACCGGCATCCGGGAAACCTCCACCCTGGCCACCCCGCCGGAGGAACGGCACCCGGTGCTGACCTATGTGGGCCCGTACACGGACAAGCAGACCTCCGCCGCGATCCGCCGCGAACTGATGCGCGAGGGACAGGTGTTCTTCGTCCACAACCGGGTCTCCACGATTGAACGCACCGCCGCGAAGATCCGCGAACTGGTGCCGGAGGCGCGCGTGGAGGTGGCGCACGGCAAGATGTCCGAGAGCCGGCTGGAGCAGATCATCGTGGACTTCTGGGAGAAGCGGTTCGATGTCCTGGTCTGCACCACCATCATCGAGACAGGGCTGGACATCTCCAATGCCAACACGCTGATCGTCGATGGCGCGGACAAGTACGGCCTGTCCCAGCTGCATCAGCTTCGCGGCCGGGTGGGCCGTGGCCGGGAGCGCGCCTACGCCTACTTCCTCTACCCCTCGGAAAAGCCGCTGGGCGAGGTGGCCCTGGAGCGGCTCAAAGCTGTGGCCGCGCACAACGAACTGGGCGCCGGCATGCAGCTGGCCATGAAGGACCTGGAGATCCGTGGCGCCGGCAACCTGCTGGGCGGTGAACAGTCCGGGCACATCCAGGGGGTGGGCTTCGACCTGTACATCCGCCTGGTGGGCGAGGCCGTGGCGGACTTCCGCGGCGAAGCCGAAGAGAAGGCTGCGGAGATGAAGATCGAACTGCCGGTCAACGCGCACCTGCCGCACGACTACGTCCCCGGCGAGCGGCTGCGCCTGGAGGCCTACCGGAAGCTCGCCTCCGCGGTCACCAACGAGGCCATCGACGAGGTCATGGCGGAACTCGTGGACCGTTACGGCGAACTGCCGCTCCCGGCGCAGAACCTCGTGGCCGTGGCCAGGTTCCGGGTGGGTGCACGCGAGGCCGGCCTGACCGACGTCGCGCTGCAGGGCAACTTCATCAAGTTTTCCCCGGCCACCCTGCCGGAATCCAAGGTGATGCGACTGAACCGCATGTACCCGGGCGCCCAATCCAAGCCCGCCCTGGACGCCGTCCTCATCCCCAAACCGAAAACCGCACGGATCGGCGGCCGGGACCTGCAGGACGCCGAGATCCTCGACTGGGCCAACGGCGTGATCCGGAACATCTTCTCCGATGCTCCCCTGACCGTCGGTTAGGGGATGATGGGAGGACACCACGCCGCGTCGGGAGCCGCGGCGTGGGTTGCTGTTGCGTCCACGGGACCGTACACACTGGGCTGGTATCCGCTGGATCCCACCGGCATCCTCATCGGCGGGATGGCGACGGCGGGCACGGCCCTGGTGTGCGACTGGGACCACCGCTCCAGCACGGTGGCGCACTCGCTCCCGCCGCTGTCCAATGTGATCGCGCGTGGCATCGAGAACGCCAGCGGCGGCCACCGGCAGGGCACGCATTCCATCGTGGGCGCCGCCCTGTTCGTGTTCCTGGCCGGCCTGGCATCTCAGGTCCATATGGACACCCCCTGGGGCCGCCTGTCCGTCGGCGCCGGGCTGCTGTGCATGTTCCTGATCAACATCGCGGCCAAGGCGCTGAAACTCTTTCCCAAGAGTGGATTCATCTCGAACTGGATTTTCGCCCTGGCGATGGCCGGCCTGGTCACGTTCTTCGCGCCGGACCAATGGACCTGGCTGCCCACCTCGATGCTGATCGGAGTGGTGGTCCATATTGTCGGCGACCTGGTCACCACCGGGGGAGTGCCGCTGCTGTGGCCGCTGGTCATCAGGCCACCCCGGCTGCTGCGCCGGCTGCCCCTGCTGCGGAACGTCTGGCGCCCCAACGGCGCCCTCTCGGTGCCCCTGCTGGGACGGGCGGGATCCAAGCGGGAGTGGCTGGTGCTGATCCCGGTCAGCGCCTACGCCATGGTGGGCATGTCCATGGCCGGCTGGGCCATCGCGAGGGACCACTGGGGCCCGGTGGCCGCCGCTGCGGGGGCTTGGATCAGGCTGTGGTTCTAGCAGCAGGAAGGCCTCGGGCAGCAGACAGCAAAGGACCCCGGACGGCGTGTCCGGGGTCCTTTGCTGTCTGCGTGGGGATCAGTGCTCGCCTGCGGAGTCAGACCGTCCGAGGATGGTCTGCGGGATCCAGAACGCCAGGGCGAACAGGACCAGGCACACCGCCATCGGCCAGGGGTTGTCCAGGCTGAGGAAGGACAGGGAGTAGATGGCGCCCAGGAACAGGGCGAAGCTGACCACGAAAAGGACAGCGCTGGTGGCCGTGTTGTTCTCGTTCTGCGGGGTGCGGACCATGTCCTGGTTCGACGTCGTGTCCCGGCTGGACGCGTTGATCTTGCTGGACATGTGTTCCTCCTCGGCCCCGCGGGGCTTGGTCTGTGGCGGCCGTCCGGTCCCGGTCAGTAAGCGGCTGAACCCTGTTCACCCTTGACGATGGCAATCCCGGAGCTGGCGCCGATTCGTGTTGCACCTGCAGCAATCATAGCCTGAGCGTCGGCCAGGGACCGTACACCGCCGGAGGCCTTGACCCCCACGTTCGGGCCCACGGCCTTGCGCATCAGCGCCACGTCTTCAACGGTGGCGCCGCCACCGTTGAAGCCTGTGGACGTCTTGACGAAGTCCGCACCGGCCTCCACTGCCGCCTGGCACGCCAGGACCTTTTGTTCGTCGGTCAGGAGCGCGGTTTCGATGATGACCTTCAGGATGGCGCCACCGGCGTGCACGGTCTCGGCCACGGCGGCGATGTCATCGGCCAGGGCGCCCTTGTCGCCTGCCCGGGCAGCGGCGATGTTGATCACCATATCCACCTCGTCAGCGCCGTCCAGTACCGCGCCGCGGGCCTCGAAGGACTTCACGTCCGTGGGGGTCGCCCCCAGCGGAAAGCCGACCACGGAGCAGGTGAGGACCCCTGAGCCCTTCAGCGCGGTGGTGACGGTCTTGACCCAGACAGGGTTGACGCAGACCGACTTGAACCCGTACTCGGCGGCCTCGGCGCAGACTTTCAGCACCTCGGCTTCCGAGGCTTCGGGCTTGAGCAGCGTGTGGTCGATGTAGGAGGCGATGTTCCCGTCACCGGCCGGTGTGGCGGTGCCTGCGTGAACGGTGGCTTCATTGCTCATGGATGGTCCTCTCGAGGGGCTTCGTGGGCCCGGCGCGTCAGTGACTCGTTGCTGAAACCATCTTGTCACAGCGCGCCCGGGCCGCACCGGCAGCCCGGTGGCGGACGCCGCGGGGCAACCCCGGCCGGGCCGGTCAGGCGGCCACCTGCAGTGCCGGCCCGGGAGCGGCGGACGGAACTGCGGTGGCAACGGCGGTCAGCAACTGGGTGGCGCAGGCCCCCGCCGCGGACGCGGCCGCCACCAGCAGGCCCAGCCGCACGCCGTCGAACGCCGCAGCATCACCGATGGCCCAAATGCCGGGGACCGACGTGCGGAAGTCGCGGCTGATCACGATGCCGCCGCCGGCGGCCGTCCGCACCCCGGCCGTGGCGGCGAGGCTGTCACGGGAGACCCGTTCCTCGGCCAGGACCACCAGGTCTCCGGTCATGCTGCTGCCGTCCTCGAAGACGACGGCGGAGGAGGCCAGGCCGGAAGCGGATCCGCCCGGAACAACGGAAGGAACGACGGCGGCGGGCCGGGCCGTTGTGCGGATGGGCCGCACGCCTTTGGCCCGGAGGACGGCTTCGGCTTGTCCGGCGGCCGCGCCCGTGCCGACGAGGATGCCGACGGGCCTGCGTCCCAGTTCACGGGTGACTTCCTGGACGCCTTCGGCGATGCGCGGGGCGTCGTCGATGGTGGAGTAGCTCAGGCACTGGGCGGCGCCGTCCACGGGGCTGGCAGCGGGGGCGGAGCCGGTGGCGATGACCAGCTGGTCGTAGGCGAACTCCATGCCGTCGGCGGTGGCCACGGTGCGGTTGGCGGCGTCGATGTGGCTTGCGGGCTGGCCGAAGCGCACGGAAACCTGGGGCAGCATGGCCAGTTCCAGCAGTTCGGCGGGAGTGTCGTCCCGGTTGCTCAGTACGGTAATGCTTCCGGTGAAACGGGCGCGGTCCAGCTGCGCAACCAGGGCTTGGGCGGCCGGTCCGGCCCCGGCGATGACGATGCGGGTTGCCTCGGAGGTGGACGGGGAGGGTGCCGGAGCGGACATGTGCTGGCCCTTTCGCTGGTGGCCGTTAACCGGCCGGAACTTCGTGATGCACCCCAGCGTAGGGGCCTGCTTTTTCGGTTGTGTTACCCGTCCATTGCTGTTTCGGAGGGTGCTGTTCGCCAGTATTTACCGGCCGGTAACAGAACCCGTGACGCACCTCTCATCCGGGAGCCGGCGGACACATTCGGCCGCCCCCGGACCTCAAACGCGGATCCGGTAGCCCCGCTTCACCACGGTTTCGATGAGCTTGCCGTCCGGCAGCGACGACCGCAGCCGGCTCACGGTCATGTCCAGCGCGTGGACGGAACCACGGAGCTCCAGCAGGTCCGAAAGGGACTCGCGGGACAGGACCGCGCCCCCGGCACCGAGCAGCGCCCGCAAGAGCAGCAGCGGCGCGGGGGCCAGTTCCACCTGCCGGCCATCGATGCGGAGGCTGCGGCCCCGGAGCTCGATGTTTCCGGAGCGGGTGTCGAGCCGCCGGACGTGGTTCAATGCCAGGTGCTCGCACACCAGGCGGATGAGGGCTCCCATCCGGAACCGTTCCGGGATCAGCGGGGTCACCCCGGCGTCCAGCAGGGGCTGCGCCGTGACGGGACCTACCACCGCGGTGGTGACATTCAGTTTCAGGCTCTCCACCAGCTGCTTGTACAGGCCCATCTCGTGGGCCGTGCTCCACATCGCGTCCACCGCGGGGGCACTGGTGAACGTGAGGACATCCAGGTTTCCGTTGCAGGCGGCCTCGATCAGCCGCGGCAGCTTGTCCTCGCCGTCGGGCTTGACCCAGCGGTAGGGCGTCACGGTCAGGACCGTGGCGCCGGACATCCGGAGCCGTTCGATCTGGCGGACGTCGGTGTAGCCGTGCAGCTGCATGGCGACGGTCTTGCCCCGGACGCCTTCGGTGAGCAGCATGTCCACCAGCGTGGCAGTGGTTTCGTCGCTGCTGATCCCGACGTCGGCGAGGCCGGCCGCACGCACGGCCCCGCGGGCCTTGGGTCCCCGGACGAACATCCGGCAGCTTCCCAGCGTTTCCAGGAGTTCGTCGCCGATTCCGAAGGAGTCAGCGGCCTCGCACCACCGGCGCATGCCGTAGGCGGTGGTGGCGATGCACAGGTCCGGTTTGGCGGCGATGATGGCCCTGGTGTCTTCGATCAGGCGCATGTCCTCCTGGACGGGGGCGATCTTCAGCGCCGGAGCATGCAGCACTTCGGCACCCCGTCGCTCCAGGGCCTCGATCAGGTCGCGTGACCGCCGGTCCGAGGTGACGCCGATGCGGAACCCCTCAAGCGGCGATTCCGCGGCATCTGTTGTTTCTTCAGCCTGCGTCGTCGGTGCGGCCTGGGCCGGTTCAGCCGGTGCAAGTGCAGTCATGGGGGTCAATCCTTTCATGATCCCAGCAGCGAGGCCGCCAGCCTGTCCAGGTCTGCGGCGGCACCGGCGTGGTCACGGTTCGCTTCAGCCACCCGCACCACCTCGCCGATGACCAGCACTGCCGGGTTGCTGCAGCCGGCAGCGGCGGAGGTGATGGTGCCGAGGTCGGCGATGGTGGTGCGCTGGCCGGGCCGGTAGCCCCGCTCCACCACGGCCATGGGCATGTCCGGGCGCATCCCGGCGCGGCGCAAGCCCGCTGCCAGCTGGTGCAGGGTGCCAATGCCCATGAGCACCACAATGGTCCCGCCCAGGCCGGCCAGGTGGTGGTGCTCCTTCTCAGTCAGCGGCGCGTGCCCGGAGACCACGGTGAACATGTGGCTGACCTCGCGGTGGGTCACCGGGATGCCTGCCGCGGCCGGGACCGAGATGGCGCTGGTAACGCCGGAGATGACGTGCACTTTGACACCGGCGGCCACGCACGCGGCAACTTCCTCCCCGCCCCGGCCGAAGACGTAGGGGTCCCCGCCCTTGAGGCGCACCACGTTGTTGCCGGCCAGGGCACTTTCCACCATCAGCTTTTCAATGTCAGACTGGCTGACCTTGTGGTGGCCCGGTTTCTTTCCGACGTCCACCAGCACCGCGGAGGTCAGCCGCGGCAGCTCCTGGTACGGCGCCAGCCGGTCGTAGAACACGACGTCGGCGTCCCGGAGCGCCTTGACCGCCGCCACGGTGAGCAGGTCGCCCGTGCCGGGGCCGCCGCCCACCAGGGTGACGTGTCCGGCCGGGCCGGCGGCGGGCTCGGCAGCGACCGGGATGCCGGCGTTCCGGCAGCGGTCCAGGAAAGCGCCCCAGCCGTTCTGTCCGTCCTCGACGGCGGCGACCAGGAACAGCCGCTCCGGCACGTGGACGAGCCGCGCCTCTTCGGGGCTGCCAACGCGGTGGACGACGGCGCCCGCGGCTTCGTACCGCCGCACCGCCTGCCGCGCGGCATCCGGGGCGCCGGCCACCAGGACGTGCCGGCCGGTGAGGTCGATACTGAGCTGCATGGCTATGCCTCGTTTCCAGGGGTTTCCGTGGTGGCGGCGCGGACCGGGATGGAAGCGCCGATCAGGACCTTGGTTTTTTCCTCCGGGGTGGCGGGGCGCATCTGGCCGCGCTCGTCCGGGACGAAGGTGATGGAGTCGTCCTTCTGGTCGGGAGCGTTGACGAAGGAGCGGAACCGGCGGAGGCGTTCGGGGTCCTTGAGGGTGTCTGCCCATTCATCCACGTACGTGTCCACGTGCTTGGCCATGGCGGCTTCGAGTTCGTTGGCGATGCCCAGGGTGTCCTTGACCACCACGTCCTCGACGTGCTTGATGCCGCCGTCGAGCTCTTCCTGCCAGCGGGCCGTGCGCTGCAGGCGGTCCGCCGTGCGGATGTAGTACATGAAGTAGCGGTCGATGTACTTGATCAGGGTTTCGTCGTCCAGGTCCTTGGCCAGCAGCCGGGCGTGGGCCGGGGTGGCTCCGCCGTTGCCGCCGACGTACAGGTTCCAGCCGTCGGCGGTGGCGATCACGCCCACGTCCTTGCCGCGTGCTTCGGCACACTCACGGGCGCAGCCGGAGACGCCCATCTTCAGCTTGTGCGGGCTGCGCAGGCCGCGGTAGCGCAGCTCCAGCTGGATGGCCATGGCCACCGAGTCCTGGACACCGAACCGGCACCAGGTGGACCCGACGCACGACTTCACCGTGCGCAGGCTCTTGCCGTACGCCTGGCCGGACTCGAAGCCGGCGTCCACCAGTTCCTTCCAGATCTCCGGCAGCTGCTCCAGCCGGGCACCGAACATGTCGATCCGCTGGCCGCCGGTGATCTTGGTGTACAGGCCGTACTTTTCGGCGACGGCGGCGATCACGCCGAGCTTCCTGGGGGTGATCTCCCCGCCGGCGATGCGGGGGACCACCGAGTAGGTGCCATCCTTTTGCATGTTGGCCAGGGCGCGGTCGTTGGTGTCCTGCAGGGTGCCGCGGCCGGCGTCCAGCACGTAGGCGCTGTTCTGGCTGGCAAGGATGTTGGCGATGGTGGGCTTGCAGATGTCGCAGCCGGCCCCGGTGCCGTACTTGGCCATGATCTCCTCGAAGGAGGTCAGTCCCAGGACGCGGATGGCGTCGAAAAGTTCCTGGCGGGACAGTTCGATGTGCTCGCACAGGGCCTTGGAGACCTCGACGCCGGACTTGGTGAGTTCGGTTTCCAGCAGCTTCTTCAGCATGGGCACGCACGAACCGCACTGGGTGCCGGCACGGGTGCAGCCCTTCAGTTCGCCCAGTTCCTGGACCGGGGCGTTGCCGTCGCAGGCGCCGCAGCCGTTGATGGCGTCGCGGATGGTACCTGCCGTGACGTTGTTGCAGGAGCACAGGGTGGCGTCGTCCGGGAGCTCGGTTTCGGGAGCTTCGCCGCCGCCGGCCGCGGTCAGGAACGCGCCGGGCTCTGCGGGGAGTTCACGGCCCAGGAGAGGCCGCAGGCTCATGTAGGGAGAGGCATCGCCGACGAAGATGCCGCCCAGGAGGGTCTTGGCGTCGTCCGTGGTAACGATCTTCTGGTAGACGCCGCGGGCGGGGTCCGCGTAGACGATTTCGAGGGCGTGCTCGGTGCGGGCAAAAGCGTCACCGAAGCTGGCCACGTCCACGCCGGAGAGTTTCAGCTTGGTGGCGGTGTCGAAGCCGGGGAACGTGGCGTCGCCGCCGTGCAGCCGGTCGGCGACGATCTCGGCCATGGTGTTGGCGGGCGCCACCAGGCCAAGGCACATGCCCCCGAAGTTGGCTACCTCGCCAATGGCCCAGATGCCGGGGACTTCGGTGGCGCAGTAGTCGTTGATGACCACGCCGCCGCGCGGGCCCAGGCTGAAAAGCTGCTCTTCGCCGTCGGCGGCGCGGAAGAGTTCGTCACGGGGCTTGACGCCGACCGCGACGATGACCAGGTCGGCCGGGATGATCCTGTTGTCGGCCATCAGCACTCCGGTGACCTGGCCGTCGTCGTCCGCCAAAATCTCCGACGGGAAGACACCGCCGTGGACCTCGAAGCCCTTGGCTTCGATCAGGCGGCCCAAGGCCTGGCCCGCGCCCTCGTCCAGCTGGGTGTTCATGAGCCAGGGGGCGCCGTTGATGACCACAGGGGTGGCGCCGAGCTGTTCCGTGCCGGCTGCGGATTCCAGTCCCAGGAGCCCGCCGCCAATGGTGACCGCGTTGATCTTGCGGCCGAGTTTCGCGGTGAGGTCGGCGACGGCCTTGTTGATGGCCCACACGTCCTCCAGCGTCCGGTAGACGTGGGCGTGCCCGGCGCCGGGGATGGGCAGGCGGACGGCGTCCGAACCCGTGGCCACGACCAGTTCGTCATATTCGTAGGTGTTGCCGGCGGCCGTCTCCACGGTCTTGGCCTCAGCGTTGACCTTCACGACGCGCTCGCCGGTCTTCAGGGTCAAGGAGCCGTGCTCCCACATGGAGGTCGTTCCCAGCGTCAGGTCCACACCGGTGTCCGTGAGGGCCTTCGAGAGGGCCACGCGGTCGTAGGGGAGGTGGGCTTCCTCGGTGAGGACCGTGACATCCCAGCCGTCGAGGCCGCGGGCATGCATGGCGTCCGCGAAACGGTGGGCCGCAGGGCCGCCGCCGGCGACGACGATGCGGCGCGGAGTCTCGGTGCTTGAAGTCTGTTCGGTCACTGTGGGCCTTTCGCATGGGCCGCAGACGGTGCTCTGCAGCTTGTGCTCCCAGCCTAGGGAGGGGCAGTTTCGCCTCAGTTTCCCTTTTGTTTCGTCAACTTAACTTCTGCATCACGAGCGCATTTCCGGCCGCGTGAGGTCTCTTTTACCCGCCGGACACATTCACCGCACTCCTTTGAAACACCCGGAACCTAGCGTTGGACACGGCATCACAAGCAGCCGCTTGCAGGGATGACAGGCACAGGAGAGGAGCCGGACATGACGGCAACACTGGAACTTGGGGCGCTCGCCGCCGAATCAGACACCGCCGGATCCGGGACCGGTTGGCACCGCGTCTGCGCGGTGGAGGACCTTGAGCCCGCCTGGGGCGAGGCAGCGCTGCTTGCCGGCCGCCAGGTGGCGCTGTTCCGCACCGGTCCACGCGAAGTCTTCGCCGTGGCGCATGAGGATCCGGCCACCGGAGCCCACGTCATGGCCCGCGGCATCCTGGGTTCCAAGGGCACGCGCCCCACGATCGCCTCGCCGCTGCATAAAGAGGTCTACGACCTCGAGACCGGTGAATGCTTCACCACTCCGGGCCTGCGCCTGGCCGCCTTCAACACCCGGATCACCGACGGGTTCGTCGAGGTGGAACTCTAGGACTTCCCGCACACAGGAAAGGGGCGCCAGGCGGCGCCCCTTTCCGCGGTTAAAGTCCCAGTGCCTCGCTGACGTCGTGCAGGACCTCGTCCAGGGAGGCACGCGCCGCCTGGCGCGCCTCCGGCAGTTCGGCGGCGGATCCCACGTGGTGGATCACTTCGAGGTAGCACTTGAGCTTGGGCTCCGTGCCGCTGGGCCGGATGATCACGCGGGTCAGGTCCCTGGTGATGTACAGCAGGCCCTCCGTGGGCGGCAGCTGGCCGCTTCCCTCTGCCAGGTCGGTGAAGACTTCCACCGCGGACTGCCCGAACGATTCCGGCGGCGAAACCCTCAACCGGTTCATCATGGCGTCCAGGAGGCCCAGGTCTGCGACCCGGATGCTCAGCTGGTCGCTGGCGTGCAGGCCGTGCTGGAGGTACAGCTCATCGAGGGTGTCGAAGACGGTCTTGCCGGCGGCCTTGGCGGCGGCAGCAAGTTCGGCGATCAGCACGGCGGCGGAAATGCCGTCCTTGTCCTTCACCAGGTCCGGCGCGACGCAATAACCCAGCGCTTCCTCGTAGCCGTAGGTGAGGCCGGGAACCCGGGAGATCCATTTGAACCCGGTCAGGGTTACTTCATGGGCGAAGCCCGCGGCAGCGGCGACGCGCGCCAGCAGGCGGGAGGACACGATCGAGTTGGCAAAGACACCCTGGTGGTCCGCTTCGGTGCCGGCGTCCGCGAGCCGGGCGGCGATGTGGGCCCCCAGGAGGGCGCCGACTTCGTCTCCGCGGAGCATCCGCCAGGCGCCGGTGTCCGGGTCCTTGGCGGCGACGGCAGCCCTGTCGGCGTCGGGATCGTTTGCGATGACCAGGTCGGCGTCGAGCCGTTCGGCCGCTTCGAGGGCGAGGTCGAGTGCCCCGGGTTCTTCCGGGTTGGGGAAGCTGACGGTGGGGAATTCGGGGTCCGGTTCGGCCTGTTCGGCCACCATGGTGACATCCGTGAAACCTGCCGCGTTCAGGACCTCCAGTGCCGTCCCGCCACCCACGCCGTGCAGCGGGGTCAGGACGATCCGCAGGTCGCGGGCGGGGAAGCGGTCCGGCATGGCCAGTGCAGCAATCGCCCGCTGGTAGTCGGCGGCCAGCGAGCCGTCCAGCACGGTCCACCCGCCGTCCGCCAGTTCGATGGAGCCGACGGGGCCCACGGCGCTGATCCGCGCGGCGATGCGGGCGTCGTAGGGGGCCACGATCTGGGCGCCGTCGCCGTCGGCGGACACTGCGTGCCGGCCCAGGTAGACCTTGTACCCGTTGTCCTGCGGCGGGTTGTGGCTGGCGGTGACCATGACGCCGCCGTCGCACTCCAGGGCGCGGACGGCGTAGGCCAGCAGGGGAGTGGGGAGGGCTGCCGGGAGCAGGAAAGTCTCGATGCCGGCAGCGGTGAAAATGGCGGCCGTTTCGGCCGCGAAGACATCCGAGTTGTGCCGGGCGTCATAGCCGACGACGGCGCGCGGCCGGGTGCCGGACGCAGCTTCGGCCACGGCGTCCACCAGGAAGGCCGCCAGTCCGGCTGCGGCGCGGCGGACCACCACCCGGTTCATCCGGTTCGGCCCGGGTCCGAGGGCGGCGCGCAGGCCCGCCGTGCCAAACTGCAGCGTGCCGCGGAAGCTGTCTTCCAGCTCCTGCCGTGCCGCGGGGTCGCCCTCTTCAACGAGCCCCACAAGCCCAAGCAGCGATGCTTGTGTTGCGGGATCCGGATCCAGGGCGGCCCATTCCCGGGCCTCGGCAAGCAGGCGAAGTTCGGCATCGGAAGACGTCATGAGCCTAACGCTATCGTCATTGCAGGTCCGTTGCCCGCACCCCGGCGGTCAGGGGCGTTCAGAGCCGGGCGATGATGTCAGCCAGCAACCGGGAGATGCGCGGGCCCGCGGCCTGGCCGGATTCGATGACTTCCTGGTGGCTGAGCGGCTGGGGGCTGATGCCCGCTGCCAGGTTGGTGACCAGGGAGATGCCGAACACTTCCATTCCGGCGTGGCGGCCGGCAATGGCCTCCAGTGCCGTCGACATGCCGATCAGGTCCGCCCCGATCCGCTTGGCGTACTGCACTTCAGCCGGGGTTTCGTAGTGCGGGCCGGGGAACTGGGCGTAGATGCCCTCGTCCAGGGTGGGATCCACCTCGCGGGCCAGTCCACGGATGCGCGGTGAGTACAGGTCCGTCAGGTCCACGAACGTTGCGCCCTCCAGCGGGGACGCAGCGGTGAGGTTGATGTGGTCGCTGATCAACACGGGGGTGCCGGGCGTCCACGCCTCGTTGAGTCCGCCGCAGCCGTTGGTGAGGACCAGGGTCTTGCACCCGGCGGCCGCAGCGGCCCGGATCCCGTGCACCACTGCCCGGACGCCCCTGCCTTCGTAGTAGTGGGTCCGCGCACCCAGGACCAGGGCGCGTTTTCCGTCCTTGGCCAGTACGGACCGGATGGTTCCCACATGGCCTTCCACGGCGGGGGCATGGAAGCCGGGGACCTCCTCTGCGGAGAGGGTGGCGGTGGTCTCGCCGATCAGGTCGGCGGCCTCGCCCCAGCCGGAACCGAGGACCAGGGCGACGTCGTGGCGGTCCACCCCGGTCTCCTCGGCGATGTAGTCAGCGGCGGCCCGGGCGGCGGCAAACGGGTCAGTGTTCAGGAAGTCTGTTGTACTCACCAGTACAAGTTATCCTGCCGCCACTGTTGCCCTCATCACGGCCGGCCCGGAAAACGCCCTGTTTTCTTGGTGGTCAGGCCGGAGATGGGCGAGAATGGATGACTGTGACTACGCATCCAGATTTCAGTTCCCCCCGAATCGCGATCCTGGGAGGCGGTCCCGGCGGATACGAGGCGGCCATGGTCGCCGCCTCGCTGGGGGCAACGGTCACCATCATCGAACGTGCCGGGCTCGGCGGCTCCGCGGTGCTGACCGACGTCGTTCCCTCCAAGACCCTCATCGCCACGGCAGACCTCATGGCCCGGGTGGCCGAGGCGGGCGAGCTCGGCGTGAAATTCGACGTCGACGGCGGCGATTTCGTGCCGGTGATGCACGCTGATCTTAAGCACATCAATGACCGCCTCCTCACCCTGGCCCGCACCCAGTCCCATGACATCCGCGAGGGCCTGGAGAAGGTGGGCGTGCGGATCATTGCCGGGTCCGGCCGCCTCGTGGATAACCACACCATCGAGGTCCTGACCGCTGACGGCACCGAGACGGTGGAAGCCGACACCATCCTGCTGGCTGTTGGCGCGCACCCCCGCGAACTGGAAACTGCCCGCCCGGACGGTGAGCGGATCCTCAACTGGACCCAGATCTACGACCTTGACGAACTTCCCGAGGAACTGATCGTCGTCGGCTCCGGCGTGACGGGTGCCGAATTCGCCTCCGCCTACAACGGCTTGGGATCCAAGGTCACCCTGGTCTCCAGCCGCGACCGCGTGCTGCCGGGCTCCGACGTCGACGCCGCGGTGGTACTGGAAGAAGTCTTCGAGCGCCGTGGGGTCCGGGTCCTGTCCCGCTCCCGCGCCCAGTCCGTGGAGCGTACGGACGACGGCGTCGTGGTGACCCTCGCCGATGGCTCCACCGTGACCGGCAGCCACTGCCTGCTCTGCCTGGGCTCCATCCCCAACACCGCCGGACTGGGCCTTGAAGAAGCCGGCGTGGCCGTCAGCGACAGCGGCCACATCAAGGTTGACGGGGTATCCCGCACCACGGCCCCGAACATCTACGCCGCCGGCGACTGCACCGGCGTCCTGCCGCTGGCCTCCGTGGCCGCCATGCAGGGCCGCATCGCTGTGGCGCACTTCATGGGCGACGGCGTGACCCCGCTCAAGCTCCACCAGGTGGCGTCGAACATCTTCACGTCCCCGGAAATCGCCAACGTGGGAGTGTCCGAGGCGGAGATCGAGTCCGGCAAATACCAGGCGGACATCATCAAGCTTTCGCTGCGCAGCAACGCCCGCGCCAAAATGCGCAACGCCAAGGACGGCTTCGTGAAGATCTTTGCCCGGAAGGGCTCCGGAACCGTCATCGGCGGCGTGGTGGTGGGGCCCAACGCGTCCGAGCTGATCTTCCCGATCGCCATCGCGGTCAAGCAGAAGCTGCACGTGGACGACCTCGCCAGCACCTTCACCGTGTACCCGTCGCTGACCGGCTCCATCTCCGAGGCCGCCCGCCGCCTGCACGTCCACATGTAGGGCAAGGCCGGGGCCCCGTGTGGCCTTGCGGGGTTAGGGGAGGGCCGGGGAGAAGTGCTTCTCGATAAGCCCCTTGATGTCCTCGTGGCAGCCGCCGCAGCCGGTGCCTGCCCGGGTGGCCTTGGACACGTCCGCCACCGTCGAGCAGCCGCCCTCCACAGCGCCTTGGATCGCCGCTCCGCTGACACCGGCGCACCGGCAGACGGTGCCTGCGGGGTCGGCGGCGCCGGGGACCAGGTCCGGCCCGTCCAGGCGCAGGAGCAGGGAACGGTCGGCGGGCAGTTCGGCGCCGCGTTCAAAAAGGCCCACCAGTTCGGCCGCGGTCCGCGGCATTCCCACTGACACCAGGCCCTCCAGGACGCCGCCGCGGGTGGTCATCTTGACGTAGCGGCCGTGCTCCGGATCGGCCCACTGGGCGATTTGCAGGCGCGGCCTGCCGTTGACGGCACCTGCGGTGAGCGCTTCTTCGTCCCAGGGGTCGGCGCCGTTGTTCCCGGCCACCGCCATGTTCAGGCCACGGGCCTTCAGCACCACGACGGCCGGTTGTTCCGGCGGCAGGGCCGGCAGCAGGTCCGCCTCCGCCGCTGCCCCTTCGGCCAGCAGGGTGAGGTAGCCGCCCAACCATTCGGCCTGGCGCCAGCCGGGCCCTACCAGCCCGGACGGGCCCATGGCGTTCCTGCATGCGGCGCAGCCCGGATCCGGGCAGCGAACCTCCGCGCAGTCGCCGATGGCAAAAATGTGCGGTTCGTGGTGCGCCCGCAGCCGGTGGTCCACCAGGATCCCGGTGCCGGTGGACAGTCCGCAGCCTTCGGCCAGTTCGGTTCGGGGACGGACCCCGCACGAGATGACCAGGAGGTCGCCGTCGATCGCGGACCCGTCGTCGAGCAGCAACGCCGAGAAGCCGCCGTCGGGCGCGTTGTGCTCAACGCCCGTGGAACGGGCGTTGCCTGCCACCCTCACGCCGCACCGGCGCAGCCCGGCGGCCAGGACGGCCCCGCCGCCGCGATCGATGCTGCGGCCCAGGGGGTGCGGCCCGTTGTGGACCACGGTGACCGTAGCCCCTTCTTCCGCGGCCGCGAGTGCCGTCTCCAGCCCGAGGACGCCGCCGCCCAGGACCACCACCCGCTTGCCGCCGTCCACCGCCTGGCGGAGCACGTCCGCGTCGCGGAGATCGCGCAAGGCCGTGACCCCGGCGGGAAGCACGGGGGAGGCGGGATCGGGGTTGATTCCGGTGAGGTTGGGGATGACGGGCCGTGATCCGGTGGCAAACACCAGCCTGTCGTAGTGCACGACGGTTCCGTCGGACAGCAGGACCTGCTGCCGCGCCCGGTCCACCCGCTTGACCCGCACGCCCAGGCGGACGTCCACTCCCTCGGCTGCCAGGTCGGCGGCGTCGGCGAGGGCCAGGGCGCCGGCGGTGGTGCGGCCGACGCCGAGGTCCGCCACCAGGACGCGGTTGTAGGCGGCCTCGGACTCCTCACCCACTACGGTGAGCCGGGCGTGCCCGCCGCGGACGGCGGGCAGGACCTCGTCCACCAGCCTGGCGGCCACGGGGCCGAATCCCACGATCACAATCTGCTCGCTCATGAGGCCTCCGTCTTTTGCAGCATGCGGGCGGAATCGGGGGCGGCCACGGGCCGGACCCACACGGTGTTGAACTTGAATTCAGGCATCCCGGAGATGGGGTCGGTGGCTGCTTCGGTCAGCCGGTTGGCGCTTTCGGATCCCGGGAAGTGGAAGGGGAGGAAGACCGTTTCGGGCCGGATGGCGCTGGTGAGTTCCGCCCGGCACACCACCTCGCCGCGTGCGTTGGCCACGGAGACCAGGGAGCCGGCGGTGATGCCGAGTGCCTCGGCGGCCGCAGGGTGGATCTGGGCCTTCGCTTCCGGCTGGGTGGCGAGAAGTTCGTGGACCCGCCGGGTCTGCGCGCCGGACTGGTAGTGCTCCAGGAGGCGCCCGGTGATGAGGGTCATTTCCTTGGCGCCGGCCGCCGCGTTTGCGCCGGGGTCCGCAGTGGAGGGGCGACGGCGGCGTGGAACCACCGGGACCATGACCGCCTTGCCGTCGGGGTGCGCGAAGCCGTCCCGGAAGAGCCGCGGCGTGCCGGTGCTGCCGGCAGGGTAGGGCCAGTAGGCGGCTTCGCCCCGGTCCAGCATGGCGTAGTCGATGCCCGAGTAGTCGGCCAGCCCGCCCGCGGAGGCAAGCCGCAGTTCCTCGAAGACCGTCTCAGGGTCCTCGCTGTAGGTGGAGGGGGCGTCCAACCGCTCAGCCAGCCGGGCCATGATCCACAGTTCGCTGCGGGCACCGGCGGGCGGGGAGATGGCGCGGCGCCGGCGCAGGACGCGACCTTCCAGGTTGGTCAGGGTGCCTTCCTCCTCGGCCCACTGGAGGACCGGAAGGATGAGGTCGGCCTCCGCGGCGGTCTCCGACATGAAGAAGTCGCACACCACCAGGAAGTCCAGGCTGCGCAGACCCTTGATGACGGCGTTGGCGTCGGGGGCGGCCACGGCGATGTTGGAGGCGTGCACGAAAAGGCACCAGACGCCGTCGGGCTGTCCCAGCGACTTCAGCAACTGGACGGCGGGCAGGCCGGGCCCGGG
This sequence comes from Arthrobacter sp. AG258, assembly GCF_004364695.1. NCBI lineage: Bacteria > Bacillati > Actinomycetota > Actinomycetes > Micrococcales > Micrococcaceae > Arthrobacter > Arthrobacter sp. AG258. The sequence goes on from NZ_SOBI01000006.1 coordinate 325,445, forward strand.
GATCAACGCTTCGGGGACGCCCCAGACAGCGGCGACGTGGGCCCGGGCGGCGGGGTCGGTGATCTTGCGGTAGCCGGGGAGCTGGTCCGCCTTCTGGCCGTGCTCGCGGCCGCCCTGGCCGTTGCCCTGCCCGGTGAGCGTTCCGTAGCCGCTGCGGGCCGAGCCCGGCAGGCCGAGCAGGAGGCTGAGGTTGATGGCGGCGGTGGCGGTGTCGGTGCCGTCCACGTGCTGTTCCACGCCGCGGCCGGTCAGGATGTAGCTGCCGCCTGCCTGTGCTCCGGCGGCCAGCCTGCGGGCGGTTTCCCGGATCAGGTCCGCGGGCACGCCGGTGAGGGATTGCACGCGCTCGGGCCAGAAGGCGTTGAGGCTGCGGGCTACGGCGTCGTAGCCCGTGGTGCGCTCCTGCAGGTAGCCGGTGTCCGCCAGGCCTTCGTGGATGACCACGTGCGAGAGCCCGAGCAGCAGGGCCAGGTCAGTGCCCGGCAGTGGCTGGAGATGGATGCCGCCGCCGTCGGCTGTGAAGGCTGCCGTGGCGGAGCGGCGCGGATCCACCACGATCAGTCCGCCGGCATTGCGGGCACCCTGCAGGTGCTGGACGAAAGGCGGCATGGTCTCGGCGACGTTCGAACCCAGCATGAGGATGGTGCCGGCGGCATCCAGGGCCTCGAGCGGGAAGGGCAGGCCGCGGTCCACGCCGAAGGCGCGCATGCCGGCGGCCGCTGCCGAGGACATGCAGAACCTGCCGTTGTAGTCGATCCGGGAGGTCCCCAGTGCCAGCCGGGCGAACTTGCCCAGCTGGTAGGCCTTCTCGTTGGTGAGTCCGCCGCCCCCGAAAACACCTATGGAGTCGGCCCCGTGGCGGGCGCGGGCATCCCGGACTGCCGAGGCGGCCAGGTCCAGGGCCTGGTCCCAGCCGATCGGCCGGTGGACGCCGTCGGGACCCTTCAGGAGCGGCTCGGTGATCCTGCCCGCGTGGTTCAGGAGCGTGGGGGAGGTCCACCCCTTGCGGCAGAGTCCGCCGCGGTTGGTGGGGAAGTCCCGGCCGGCAACTTCCAGGGCTGCCGCGGGGTTCAGGGCAGGCACGGGGCCTGGCCCCGGCTGTTCAGCCGGGGCCAGGTCCGCGGGGGACGTGAGCGTCATGGCGCACTGCAGGGCGCAGTAGGGGCAGTGCGTGTCGGCGCTTTTGGTCATGTTAGACGTGCCCCATCGCGTTCCGGCCGGCGTTGCGGATGTAGCAGGTCCAGCAGACCACCAGCATGAGGACATACGCGCCGACGAATCCGTAGAAGGCCGGAGTGTAGGAGCCGCTGGCGGTGCTGGAGGCATTCAGCACCTGGGGGATCACGAAGCCCCCGTAGGCTCCGATCGCGGAGATCAGTCCGAGGGCCGAGGACGCCAGGCGCTGGGTGGCCACCGGGTTGGCACCGTTGCGGGCAGCCCGGCTGGAGGTGGCGAAGATGACCGGGATCATCCGGTAGGTGGCGCCGTTGCCGAAGCCGCTGGCGGTGAACAGCATCAGGAAAAGGACCAGAAAGAGCAGGAAGTTCTTCAGCGGGAGGGTCCAAACCATGGTCAGCGTGATCACGGCCATGGAGGCGAAGGCGGCAACGGTCATCCGGGCGCCGCCCATCCGGTCCGCCATGCGTCCGCCGTACGGGCGGGCCAGCGAACCCACCAGGGGGCCCAGGAAGGCCAGGGACAGGGCCACGGTCCCCACTCCGATGGAGGAGAACGCGGGGAAGTAGTCCTTGATGAGCTTGGGGAACACGCCGGCGAAGCCGATGAAGGAGCCAAAGGTGCCGATGTACAGCAGGGCCATGATCCACAGGTGCGGTTCCTTCAGCGCCGCGACCGAGCCGGCCACGTCGCCCTTGGCGCTGGTGAGGTTGTTCATGTACTTGAAGGCGCCGAATGCTGCCAGCAGGATGAACGGGACCCACATCCACCCGGCCATAGGCAGGTTGACGGTGCCGGCTGCGAGGAGGGTGATGACGATCGGGACAGCAAGCTGTGCGACGGCGGCGCCCAGGTTTCCGCCGGCGGCGTTCAGGCCCAGCGCCCAGCCCTTTTCCCTCGCCGGGTAGAAGAACGTGATGTTGGCCATGGAGCTGGCGAAGTTGCCGCCGCCGAAGCCGGCGAGGGCAGCCACCAGGAGCATGACGCCGAACGGCGTGTCCGGGTTGGAGACACACAGCGCCAGTCCGGTGGAGGGGATCAGGAGCAGCAGTGCGGAGACGATGGTCCAGTTCCGTCCGCCGAAGCGGGGGACCATGAACGTGTAGGGAATGCGGAGGGTGGCGCCCACGAGGCTGGGCATCGAGATGAGCCAGAAGATCTCCGAGGTGGAGAAGGTGAAGCCGGCGGCGGGAAGCTGGACCACCACGATGGACCACAGCTGCCACACCACGAAGCCGAGGAACTCGGCGAAGATGGACCAGTTCAGGTTGCGGCGGGCGATGGCGCGGCCGGCGGTTTCCCACTGCTCCTTGTTCTCGGCATCCCAGTTGGCGATCCAGCGGCCGGGGCGGAATTCAAGGGCAGGGGCGTCTGTGGTGCGGGTACGGCCGGGCTGTGCGCTGGCGGATGCGGCAACGGCTGCCGGTCCAGTGGCCTCTTCGAGGTCAAGGGTATTTCCGGCGCCGGCATCAACGGTGCGGTCAACAGTCACGGGTTACCTCCTTCAGGGGATGTTGTTCCTCCAAGGTAGGGACGGCTCGTTTCGCGGACGGACGATGTTTGTTAACGCGCTGTGACTTTTGCCTATCCGGGCCTGTACGTCGGCGTGAGGCCCGGTGTGGAGGCCCGCATGGTGAGACGCACAACACGTGTCCGCATGATGGACGATTCGTCCATTGACTGGACGCAGCGAAGTAAGATCGAACTCTAATTATTCGAGCCGGGAGGCGGCCCCGCCTGTGCCCGGCCGGTCTCACGAAAGCGCTTACCTATGTCATCCCCCGATACCACCACGGTGCCCGGTTCGCACCAGCCGGTGAACTCCCGCGGCCGCGTCATCGTGGCGAGCCTGATCGGCACCACCGTGGAGTTCTACGACTTCTACGTCTACGCCACTGCCGCCGTGCTCGTCTTCCCGAAGCTCTTCTTCCCGGGCCAGAACGAGACCACCCAGCTGCTGAGCTCCTTCGCCGTCTTTGGCGTGGCGTTCGTCGCACGTCCACTTGGCTCCATCGTGTTCGGCCACTTCGGTGACAAGTTTGGCCGCAAGGGAACCCTTGTGGCGTCGTTGCTCACCATGGGCATTGCGACCTTCCTGATCGGTTGCCTCCCCACCGCCCTGGTACCGGGCTGGGAATTCTGGGCACCGGCCCTGCTCGTCATCATGCGCTTTGCCCAAGGCCTGGCCCTGGGCGGCGAATGGAGCGGCGCGGCCCTGCTGGCCACGGAAAACGCGCCCGCCAACAAGCGCGCCATCTACGGCACCTTCCCTCAACTGGGCGCCCCCATTGGCTTCATCATCGCCAACGTCATCTTCCTCGTGGCCAGCTACACGCTCTCGCCGGAGGCGTTCGCGGCCTGGGGCTGGCGCGTACCGTTCCTGCTCAGCGCCGTCATGGTCATCCTGGGCCTGTACGTCCGGCTTAAGCTGATCGAAACCCCCGCCTTTACCAAGGTGGTGCAATCCAACGAAGTGGCGAAACTTCCGCTGGGCCGCGTCTTCAAGACCAGCTGGCGCCAGCTGATCCTGGGCACCTTCATCATGCTGGCCACCTACGTGCTCTTCTACCTGATGACCACGTTCACCCTCACCTACGGCACCAAGCCCACGCTGGCCGGTGCGCAGGCGGCCGCCGAAAAGGCCGGAAAGCCCATGACGGAGGCGGCCGCTGCCGCGTTCGTCCCCGGCCTGGGCTACACCCGCAACGACTTCCTCTGGATGCTGATCGCCGGCGTCGTCTTCTTCGGCATCTTCACCCTGGTCTCCGGCCCGCTCGCCGAGAAGTACGGCCGCCGCAAGATGCTGATGGCCGTCACCGCCGGAATCTTCGTGTTCGGCCTGCTGTTCGTCCCGCTGTTCAGCGGCGGGTTCGTGGGTACCATGGGCCTGCTGATCCTTGGTTTCTCCCTGATGGGCCTGACCTTCGGGCCCATGGGGGCGCTGCTGCCGGAACTGTTCCCCACGAACGTCCGCTACACCGGCTCTGCCATCAGCTACAACTTCTCCAGCATCCTGGGTGCAGCGGTGGCGCCGTTCATCGCCGTCGCGCTCTGGGAAGCGGCCAAGGGCAGCCCCGTCCTGGTGGGCCTGTACCTGACGTCCATGGCCGTGCTGACACTGATCGCGCTGTTCCTCACGCGCGAAACCCGCGACCTTGACTACGAGAACAACGTGGCCTGATTTCTCCAACGCCACGATGCCCGGCGCGGCCATCCGGCCCGCCGGGCATTGTCATGCTCAGCGGGCGTAGCGTGCCACGAAGTTCTTCAGGACGGTCATGGGCTCGGTCACGGTGGACCGGCGTGCCGCCGCCATCAGTTCCCCGGCGGATTCCGGCGCGAAGTACCCGGCGTGCCGGTAGATGTCGATCCGGGTCACCAGCCCCTCCGCGTCCAGTTCGGGATGGAACTGGGTGGCGTAGAGGTTGGTCTTGACCCGGAACATGTGGACCGGGCAGGTGGCGGAGCGCGCCAGCAGCACCGCGTGCGGTGGCAGGGAACTGACCGCTTCCTTATGGCCGGTCAGGGCCGTGAAGGTCCGGGGCAGCCCGTGGAGGAGGGGATCCTGCATTCCCGCCTCCGTCAGCTCGATTTCTACGGCGCCCAGCGGCTCGCCGTAGGTCCGATCGATCACCGCGCCCTGGTGTGTGCCCAGGGTTCCCACCCCGTAGCAGGCACCAAGGAACGGAAAGTCGAGCGACACGAGCTGGTCCAGGAGGCCCGAAAGTTCCCGTTCCACCCGGTGCTGCACCGCGCTCTTGTTCCCGGGCGGATCGCTGGAGGTGAACGGGCTGCCGCCGACGATCACCCCGGAGTACCGCGAAAGGTCCAGTGCGGGCAGCGGTGCGGCCTCCAGCCGGACCCGGTGAAGTTCGCGCTCTTCCAGTCCGCCGTACCGCAGGTAGGCCGCATATTCGTCGTCGGCGGCGGCATCCTCGGCCCGGGATGCGAGAAGCAGGAAAGGCAGCATCTGCTAAGTCTGCCTGCTGGCGGCGCGCCCTGCCAGCACCCGGACCGTCCCGACGGCGAACCGGTGCGGCGGCAGGTCAGGCGGCGGGCTGGGTCAGGGAGCGCCGGGACTGGGGCCGGGCGGCGGGGTCCGCGTGCCGGTGCACCAGCTTCCAGTAGCCTTCCTCGCGGCGGAAGATGCTGGTGACGCGCAGGGCAAATTCCTCCGTGGCGGACGCGGCGTCCAGCCGCGCCCGGAAGTGCTCAGTTTCCACCAGGTAGGCGGTGTCGCGGGCGGTGTAGGAGGTGACAGTGTCGAAGCCCAGCATCTCGCCGTCGCGGAACTGCCGGGCCGCCTGGTCAAGGCGGGCCTCCACCTGGGCCCAGCCGCGGGCGATGCCGCCGAACGGGTTGGCCAGGGTGACATCGTCCTGCCGGGAGTACAGGTCCTTGATCGGGGCCGGGTTGCCCCGGGTGATTTCGGGAACCGCCTGGTGGTAGCGGTCCACTTCTTCCTGGAAGCTTGGTGCGAGCATGTCCGGCGCAGCGCTTTCTAGTCTTCGATCGTGGCGATGACCGCGCCGGCGGACACAGTTTCGCCCGCCGTTGCCGTCAGTCCCGTGATGGTGCCGGAACGGTGCGCCGTCAGCGGCTGTTCCATCTTCATGGCCTCCAGGACCACCACCAGGTCGCCCTCGGACACCACGTCACCGTGCGAAACGGCGACCTTCACGATGGTTCCCTGCATCGGGGAAGTGAGGGCATTGCCCGTGGCAGCGGCGGGACCTGCTGACCGTGAGCGCTTCTTGGACTTGCCGGGCTTGCCGGCGGCTGCGGCGGTGCCGGGGACGCCGAGGGATGCGGGGAGCACCACTTCCAGGCGCTTGCCGCCCACCTCGACGACGACGCGCTGGCGTTCGCCGGCCTCCGACTCTTCTTCCGCGGTGCCGCTGGGTGTCCAGGCGGGGATGTCGTTGACGAAGGCGGTCTCGATCCAGCGGGTGTGGACCTTGAACGGGCCCTCCGCGGGGGCGAAGTCGGGGTTGCTGACCACGGCGAGATCAAACGGGATGACGGTGGGAATGCCCTCGACCACCATTTCCTCCAGGGCACGCCGGGAGCGCTGCAGTGCCTGGGTGCGGGTGGCGCCGGTGACGATCAACTTGGAGAGCATCGAGTCGAAGTTGCCGCTGATGACATCGCCCTGCTCCACGCCGGAATCGATCCGCACGCCGGGCCCGGTGGGGTTCTTGAGGGCACTGATGGTGCCGGGGGAGGGCAGGAAGTTGCGGCCCGGGTCCTCGCCGGTGATGCGGAATTCAAAGGAGTGGCCGCGAACCTCGGGGTCGCCGTAGCCGAGTTCCTCGCCGCGGGCCAGCCGGAACTGCTCGCGGACCAGGTCGATTCCGGTGACTTCCTCGGAGACGCAGTGCTCCACCTGGAGGCGGGTGTTGACCTCAAGGAAGGAAATGGTGCCGTCCTGGCCCACCAGGAACTCGCAGGTCCCCGCGCCCAGGTAACCGGCTTCCTTCAGGATGGCCTTGGAGGATTCGTAGAGCCGCTGGTTCTGTTCCGGGGTGAGGAACGGGGCGGGCGCCTCTTCGACCAGTTTCTGGTTGCGGCGCTGCAGGGAGCAGTCGCGGGTGGAGACCACCACGACGTTGCCGTGTGCGTCGGCGAGGCATTGGGTCTCCACGTGCCGGGGAGCGTCCAGGAAGCGCTCGATGAAGCACTCGCCGCGGCCGAAGGCGGCGGTGGCTTCGCGGACGGCGGACTCGAAGAGTTCGGGGATTTCCTCGCGGGTGCGGGCCACCTTGATGCCGCGTCCACCGCCGCCGAAAGCCGCCTTGATGGCCAAGGGCAGGCCGAACTTGTCCACGAATTCCAGGATTTCCTCGGCGGATTCCACGGGGTTGGCGGTGCCGGGGACCTGCGGGGCGCCGACCTTCTCGGCGATGTGGCGGGCCTGGACCTTGTCGCCCAGGGCGGAGATGGCCTCGGGGGAGGGGCCGATCCAGGTGATGCCGGCGGCGATGACCTTGGCGGCGAAGTCGGCGTTCTCGGCCAGGAACCCATAGCCGGGGTGGATGGCGTCGGCGCCGGACTGGCGGGCGGCGTCAATGATCTTGTCCATCACCAGGTACGACTCGGCGGCCGTGGTGCCACCCAGGGCATAGGCCTCGTCGGCGAGTTTGACGTGCAGGGCGTCCCGGTCGGGGTCGGCGTAGACGGCCACCGAGGCGATGCCTTCGTCCCGGGCCGCACGGATGATGCGGACGGCGATTTCCCCGCGGTTGGCGATCAGCACCTTGGTGAGGGTCGTCGACTGCGTGGGACCTGCGGACTGCTCCAAATTTGCTGACAAGGCGTCTCCTTCTTTCCTTCAGGGAGCCTAGCGCGGTTTTGAGGGTTCCGCCGATATTACTTGCGGAATCCGCGTGTAAACCAGGCTTCCTTTGTAGGGAAGCTACAAGGCGTCCCGAAAATGGAGGACTTACCGCGCGGGCCAGAGATCCGTGATGCGCACATTGGCGGCGGCCAGGAGGCCACGGAGGGTGGAGACGGACAGGCCGACGACGGCGTGCGGGTCGCCGTCGACCTTCCGGATGAAGGCCCCACCCAGGCCGTCGATGGTGAACGAACCGGCGCAGTGCAGCGGCTCGCCGGTGGCGATGTAGGCGTCGATTTCCGCCGGCTCCATGTCCATGAAGGTGACCTCGGCAGAGGCGACCGCCCCGAGCGTGGCGCCCGAACCGCGGCCGCCCGGGCCGTCGTCGTCCGTGTCCCTGCAGTCCACCAGCCAGTGTCCCGTGTGCAGCACCCCCGCGCTGCCGCTCATCCGGAGCATCCGGTCCCGGGCGACGTCGGCCGTGTAGGGCTTGCCGTGCGCCTCGCCGTCGAACTCGAAGACCGAATCGCAGCCCAGTACCAGGGCACCCTCCGCTTCCGGCAGGGACGCCACGGCCTCGGCCTTGGCCCTGGCGAGCAGCAGCGCGGTGTCATGCGGGTCGGTGACGCCGTACCGCTCCTGGACGGCTTCCTCGTCGACGTCGGACACCAGGACCGTGTGCCGGATGCCGGCCTCGGCCAGGAGCTTGGTGCGGGCGGGGGACTGGGACGCGAGAATCAGGTGGTGCACGGTTCCAGCCTAGTGGACCAGTTCGCCCGGGGTGGGGGCGGCCTGCCCGCGGTTGAGCTTGGCCCCTTCGACGTCCACGTCCGGCAGGATCCGGTCCAGCCAGCGCGGCAGCCACCAGGACTTGGCGCCCAGCAGGTACATCACGGCCGGGACAATGGTCATGCGGACCACGAAGGCGTCGAACAGGACGCCGAAGGCCATGGCAAAGCCCAGCGGCCGGACCATGGTGAGGTGGCTGAAGATGAAGCCGGAGAACACGCTGACCATGATGATCGCGGCGGCCGTCACCACGGCGGCTGCGTGCCGGAAGCCCACCCGGACAGCTTCCTTGGCCTCGGAGCCGTGCATGTACGCCTCACGCATCCCGGAGGCGATGAACACTTGGTAGTCCATGGCCAGACCGAACAACACGCCGATCAGGATGATGGGCAGGAAGCTGAGCACGGCTCCCGGGTTGGCGACGTCGAACACGCCACCCAGCCAGCCCCACTGGTACACCGCCACCACCGCGCCGAAGGCCGCGGACAGGGACAGCAGGAAGCCGCCGGTGGCCAGCAGCGGGACAACGATGGAGCGGAAGACCAGCAACAGCAGGACCAGGGAAAGCCCGACGACGATCGCCAGGTAGGGCGGCAGGGCGGCACCGAGCTTGGTGGAGACATCCACGTTGCCGGCCGTCTGCCCGGTCAGGCCCATGGCCACGCCGTAGTCCGACTGGATTTCGCCGTTGAGTCCGCGCAGTTCGGCGACCACCTTGACGGTGCTGGCGCTGGCGGGGCCTTCCTTGGGAATGACCTGGAACACGGCGGTCCGGCGGTCATCGCTGAGGGCCACCGGCACTGCGGCCACCACGTTGTCCACGGCGCGGAGCTTGTCCGCGATGTCGTACTGCAGCTTTTGTGCCTGGGCCGCGTCGAGATTCGCCGGGAACTCGCCCACCGCCACGATCGGACCTGTCACGCCCTCGCCGAAGCTGCGCGCCGTCAGGTCGTAGGCCTGGTAGGCCTCCGAGTCGACGGGCTCGGAGCCGCCGTCCGGCAGGGCCAGTTGCAGTTGGGTTGCCGGCAGCGCCAGGGTGCCGAGTACCAGGACGCCGGCCACCAGTGCCACCCACGGGTGCCGGGTGACGAGTCCGCCCCAGCCGCGGGTGCTGCGCTGGCGGTCGGTGGCGAGGTCCGCGGCTTCATGGCCCGGCTCGGCGTTGTGCGCCTCGGCCTTGGCCCACGCCCGCCGGGAGATGATGCGGCGGCCGATCAGGGACAGCATGGCGGGGGTCAGCGTGATGGCCACGAGCACGGCCACGGCTACGGTCCCTGCTGCGGCAAGGCCCATGACGGTGAGGAACGGCAGCCCGGGGACCACCAGGGCGGCCAGGGCGATGATCACGGTGAGGCCGGCGAAGACCACCGCGTTGCCCGAGGTGCCGTTGGCCCGGGCCACCGATTCCTCGGCGTCCATCCCGGCGAGGAGCTGGGTCCGATGCCGATTGACGATGAACAGCGAGTAGTCGATGCCGACGGCGAGGCCGAGCATGAGGGCCAGCATGGGGGAGATGGAGCTCATGTCGAACAGGCCGGAGAGTGCGAAGGTGATGCCGACGCCAACTCCGACGCCGATGATGGCCATCAGCAGCGGGAGGCCGGCGGCGATCAGGGTACCCAGCATGAGGATCAGGACCAGCGCGGCGACGGCGATGCCCACGATCTCCGCCGTGCCGAACAGGGCCGAGATGTCCTCCGTAATCTCCTTGCTGGCCAGTGCCGTGACGCCGGCTGAGGACGTTTCATGAGCGATGTCCTGGACCTGTTTCCGGACCGCCGGGGAGAGCCCGTTGATGGAGGTGTTGAACTGGACCTGGGCGACGGCGGCCTGGTTGTCCTCCGAGACAAAGCGGATGGCGGAGGCCGCCTGGGCCTGGCGTTTGCCGAGCTCCAGCTTGGCCTTGCTGGCCTCCAGGTCCCGGGTTCCGGCGTCGAGCTTGGCCTGGCCTGCTGCCAGTGCCGCCTTCTGCTGGCCCAGTTGCGCGTCGATCACCGCAGCCGGTGCCCCTGCGGCCGTGAGCTGCTGCTCAGCCGCGGCCAGCTGGGCCTTGCCTGCCTCCAGCTGTGCCCGTGAGGAGTCCAGCTGGGCCTGGCCGGCGGCCAATTGCTGTTCACCGTCGGTGATCGCCTTGGCTGCCTGGTCCACCTGGGCCTGGGTGGCGAACGGGTCAACCATGCCGCGGACCTCGGGCAGGGCCTGGAGCTTCTTCAGCGCGTCCGTGACGGCTGCGCGGCCCTGGTCCGTGAACCCGCCGGGCGGGGCTTCGAATACGATCGTGGCGCTGCCGCCTGAAGCCGACGGCAGGTCCTGCTTGAGCTTGTCAGCGATCCGCTGGGTCTCTGTGCCCGGGATCTGGAAGTTGTTGGACAAGGTGCCGTGGAACGCTGCGGCCGAGCCGCCAACGGCCACCAGCACGGCGAGCCACAAGGAGATGACAAGCCAGCGCCGGCGGTAGGAGAACTTGCCAAGGCGGTAGAGGAGGAGTGCCATGCGGGAACCGATCTGATCAGGAGGAGCGGACAGCGGAAGGTGAAGCAGGGGGAGCGAAGCCTGTGCCCAGCAGGGCAATCGAATCAATTAACAGTTGGCGCAGCTCGGTCAGGGACCCTGTTGTGAGGTCGGGGCCGCGCCGGCTGAACCAGACCTCCATGGCAGCCTTGCCGCAGGAGATGATGGAGCCGGCCAAGGCATGGACATAGAGTTCGTCCTGCCCGCCCGGGGTGCCGGCGAGGCGCTCGCGGGCGACGGCGAAGACCTGCGCCCGGCAGTGGTCCCATGCCTCCAGTTCGGAGTGGGCCATCAGGGGGCTTTGCTGGGTCAGGGTAAACAGTTCCGCCAGTGGAGCGACGGCCTCGGGATCGGCCAGGGCCGACAGGGCTGCCTGGGCCGATTCGAGCATGGGCTCCTCTGCCGGGCGGAGCCGGAACTGTTGGATGGCAGTGTCCAGGAAGCCGTGCACGATGGACGCCAGCGCGGCGTCGGTGCTGCTGAAGTAGTTGAAGAAGGTGCGGCGCGAGATCCCGGCGGCGTCGGCAATATCCTCCACTGTGAAGTTTCCCGGACCTTTTGCGCGCAGCAGTTCCAGGGCGGCGTCCGTGATGGCCTGCCTGGTGGCTGCCTTGTTCAGTTCCCTCCGTGATGGGGGTGCCTGCTGGTCGTGGGGGGAGGCGTTTGGCACAGGATTACACTACGTGCAACTTTGCACTACATGCAAGTATTTTTCACGTGCATTCACAGGAGATCGAAAGGTTCCCAACAGCCTTTCCTGAAGCTCGCGGTGGATGCTTGGTGTGTCTCAGTGAGAGAGGCGTAAACCTACAGCCGTCGCAGGGCGGCGAATCAGGAGACGAAAGATGTCACGTACCAAGAAGATGACCCTGGGCCTGTCAGCGGCTGCGCTGGTCCTCGGCGCCGGGATCGGGGTGGCCGGCATGGCCTCCGCAACCACCACGACACCCGCGCCCGCGCCCAGCGCGAGCTCAAGCGCCCCGGCTGACTCAGGTAATGGCGGGGCCCCCGACGGCATGGGCCGGCATGGTGGCCGTGGCGGACACGGCGAGGACCGGGCTGCTGCGCTGGCCGCGAAGCTCGGCGTGGACCAAACCAAAGTCCAGGACGCGCTGAAGGCCTTCCGCGATGCCAACAAGCCCACTGCCCCGGCCGAGGGGCAGAAACCGGACCCGGCCGCCAGGGAAGCGGCGCTGGCGAAGTCGCTGGCCGGCGCGTTGGGCATCGACGAAGCGAAGGTGACGGCGGCCCTCCAGGAGATCCGCAGCGATGAGCAGTCTGAGCACGCTGCTGAGCTCAAGACCCGCCTGGACAAGGCTGTGACGGACGGGAAGCTGACGCAGGCTGAAGCCGATGCCGTGACCAAGGCGGTCCAGAATGGTGTGATCGGTGGCGGCGGGCGCTGACTGATTCCTCCGGTCGGGCGGCCCTGCGATTCCCTTGGCCGGTGGACGCCCCGGGCAGTAGGAAGCCCTTAACAGCATGAAGCCCTTAACGGCATGAAGTCCCCCGGGAAGTTTTCCCGGGGGACTTCATGCTGTGCGGCTGCCCTTACGCCTTGGCGTCCTGCAGCTCGCGCGGTGCCGTGTCGGCAGTGGTGCCGTCGGTGGGCTCACCGGCTGCGGTTTCGTGGTCGTCCACGAACGGGGTGCCGTTGCGCGGTGCGTTGTACAGCGACTCGTCGAGGATGCCCTGGCGCTTGGCCACGATGGTGGGAACCAGCGCCTGGCCCGCCACGTTCACCGCGGTCCGGCCCATGTCCAGGATGGGGTCGATGGCGAGGAGGAGTCCGACGCCGGCCAGCGGGAGTCCCAGCGTGGAGAGCGTCAGCGTGAGCATCACTACGGCGCCGGTGGTGCCTGCGGTCGCTGCGGAACCCAGCACGGAGACCAGGGCGATCAGCACGTACTGGCTGAAGTCCAGGTGGATGCCGAAGAACTGTGCCACGAAGATCGCGGAAACGGCCGGGTAGATGGCGGCGCAGCCGTCCATCTTGGTAGTGGCGCCCAGCGGCACTGCGAAGGAAGCGTAGGCCCGGGGGACGCCCAGGCTGCGTTCGGTGACGCGCTGGGTCAGCGGCAGGGTACCCACCGAGGAGCGGGACACGAAGGCCAGCTGCACGGCCGGCCATACACCGGAGAAGTACTGCTTGATGGACAGACCGTGGCTGCGGACCAGGATGGGGTAGACCACGAACAGGACCAGGGCCAGGCCCACGTAGATCGCGACGGCGAATTTGCCCAGGGAACCGATGGTGTCCCAGCCGTAGACTGCGACGGCGTTGCCGATCAGGCCGATGGTGCCAAGCGGGGCGATGCGGATGATCCACCACAGCACCTTCTGGATGACGGCAAGGGCCGAAGCGTTCAGGTTCAGGAAGGGTTCAGCGGCCTTGCCCACCTTGAGGGCCGCAACGCCCACGGCGATCGCGATCACCAGGATTTGGAGGACATTGAAGCTGACCGACGTGGTGACTGCGCCGGAGTCGGCAACCGTGGAGCTGGCGCCGAGGCCGAGGAAGTTCTTCGGGAAGAGGCCCACGAGGAATGCCCACCAGTCACCGGATTTGCCGGTGTATTTGGCTTCCTCGGTGATGCCGGTGTTGGCGCCGGGCTGCAGCAGCACGCCCAGGCCGATTCCGATCAGCACGGCGATCAGGGACGTGATGGCGAACCACAGGAGCGTGTTCCATGCCAGCCTTGCCGCGTTGGATACCTGGCGCAGGTTGGAGATGGAGCTGACGACGGCGGTGAAGATCAGCGGAACAACGGCGGTCTGCAGCAGCGAGACGTAGCTCGAGCCGATGGTCTGCAGCGTGGCGCCGAGGGCGTTCGGGTTGGTCTTGGTGCTGCCGGTGTACTTGGCGAGCAGGCCGAGGCCCAAGCCCGCGATGAGGGCGGCGATGATCTGGAAGCCGAAGGAGGAAGCCCACTTGGGCAACTGGAATCCGGTCTTCCCCGCGGAGGATGGGGTGCTTGTCTGAGTGGTCACCAGAACAAGCTAGACCTGCACCGCATACCACGTCGAAAGAATATTGAGAAATATTACGCGGCAACAATTGTGCTATGCGCTGGAAACACCCGTGAACACAAGGCAGGCAGCGGTATTTGTTACTTATTCCCACGATGGGTGTGCTTAATGTCTCCCGCGGAGCCAGCAAGGGGCCCATCCGGCAGCGCGTGTCAAAGCGAGGAACGAGCAGCGCGCAGAGGATGGGCCCCTTGGGGCCGCGCAGTTCAGGGTCAAGACAAGAGCGCCCGGCGGAGGGTGTCCAGTCCTACGGAGCCGATGTTGAGGGCCTTGGTGTGGAACTCCTTCAGGTCGAACCCGGGACGGGCTTCGAGCTCGGCGCGGATTTGTTCCCAAAGCCGCTGGCCCACCTTGTAGGAGGGTGCCTGGCCGGGCCAGCCAAGGTAGCGGGTGAACTCGAAGTTGAGCTGGCCCTCACTGATGGGGAGGTTTTCCTTAAGGAAGCCGTAACCCGTCTCTGCTGTCCAGGTACCGGATCCCCAGCGCCCGGGCATGTCCAGTTCGAGGTGGACGCCGATGTCGAAGACGACGCGGGCAGCCCGCATGCGCTGCATGTCCAGCATTCCCAGGTGGTCGCCGGGATCGGTGAGGTACCCCAGCTCCTGCATCAGTTTCTCCGCGTAGAGGGCCCAGCCTTCCCCGTGGCCCGAGGTCCAGCAGACGTTGCGCCGCCATTTGTTGAGCAGTTCGCGGCGGTAGGTGGCAGTGGCTACCTGGAGGTGGTGGCCGGGGACGCCCTCGTGGTAGACGGTGGTGGTCTCGGCCCAGGTGGTGAAGGTGTCCTCGCCGGCCGGGACGGACCACCACATGCGGCCGGGCCGGCTGAAGTCATCTGACGGGCCGGTGTAGTAGATGCCGCCCTCGTCCGTGGGGGCGATCCGGCATTCGAGGGTCTTCATGGCCTCGGGGATGTCGAAGTGGACGCCGGCGAGCCCAGCCATGGCCTTGTCCGAAAGATCCTGCATCCAGGCCTGCAGGGCATCGGTCCCCTTGAGCTGCCGGGCGGGATCGTTGTTGAGGATTTCCTTGGCCTCCGCGATGGTGGCACCGGGCTTGATGCTGTCGGCGACGCGTTCCTGTTCGGCGATGAGGCGCTCCAGTTCCTGGACGCCCCAGGCGTAGGTTTCTTCCAGGTCCACTTCGGCGCCGAGGAATGCACGCGAAGCCAGCGCGTACCGCGCCCTGCCCACTGCGTCCTTTTCGGGTGCTGCCGGGAGCAGCTCGGTGCGCAGGAACTCTGCCAGCCCCACGTAGGCGCTCCGGGCCGCGCCGGTTCCGGCGTCGAGCTTTTCCTGGAGCGGCGCGGGCAGGGGGCCGCCGGCGGTGGCTGCACCGGCGGCCAGCTTGGCGAAGAATCCGTCGTCGGCGGCGTACTTGGTGACCTGTTCAATGACGATCCGGACCTGCCTCGCGGCGGCGACTTTGCCGGCGTCCCTGGCGACGCGGAGGGATTCGATGTAGCCGCTGATGGCCGCCGGCACGTTGCCGGCGCGGCCCGCGATGTGCTCCCAGTCCTGCGAGGTGGCGGTGGGCATGAGGTCGAAGATGGCCCGGATGTCCTGGGCGGGGGAGGCGATGTTGTTGAGCTCGGCATACTCCCAGCCGGAGGCGTGGATCAGCAGTTGCAGCCCGAGCCGCTCCCGCATCGCGTCCAGGGTGACGGCGTCGACGTCGTCTTCCGGCTGCAGGCCCTCCAGTGCGGCCAGCGCGTCTCGCGCGGCCTCGGCGAAACCTGCGATGCCGGCAGGAGAGAAGTCCTGGTATTCCGTCTCGTGGCCCGGCAGGCCGAGAGTCGTGGCGAAGGTCGGGTTGAGCCTGATGAGGGTGTCGGTGTAGTCATCGGCGACGGCGTCGATGCGGGTATGCGGGCGCGCGGCGGGTGCAGTGTCTGTAGTCACATTCCGAGACTACCCGGCCGGGCGGACAGGGCGGGCCCACGCGGCCGCGGGTTCCCTGGCCGAGCGAAGGGAGGTGAGCGAAGCGAGGTGAGGGAGGCGCTGGGGAGCGTCAGCCGTGGCTGCGCTTCCACGCGCCGGGGCCGGGCGACGGCGCGAGCCGCAACTGCTGCCGGCGCACCCAGTGCCGCACGCTGGGTGCGGCAGGCTTGGCAGGCGTCGGGCCGCCAAGGGTCAGGACGACGGCGGCCAGCGCGGCGAGTTCCTCGGCGTTCGGTTGTCCTTTGACGACAGAGAACAGCGGCGCGGTCGGGGTTTCGGCAGGCTCAACCACCGGCATCTGGTCAGGCGTCACAGCGGGATGTTCCCATGCTTCTTGGCCGGGAGGCTGGCGCGTTTGTCGCGCAGTGCCCGCAGTCCCTTGATGATCTGGACCCGGGTGTCGGAGGGGGCGATCACGGCGTCCACGTAGCCCAGCTCTGCCGCCTGGTAGGGGTTGAGGAGTTCTTCCTCGTACTGGCGGATGACCTCGGCGCGGCGCGCTTCGACGTCCCCGCCGTTTTCCGCAACGGCGGCAAGGTCGCGGCGGTAGAGGATGTTGACGGCACCCTGGGCGCCCATGACGCCGATTTGCGCGGTGGGCCATGCAAGGTTCAGGTCGGCGCCGAGCTTCTTGGAGCCCATCACGATGTAGGCGCCGCCGTAGGCCTTGCGCGTAATCACCGTGAGCTTGGGGACGGTCGCCTCGGCGTAGGCGTAGAGGAGCTTGGCGCCGCGGCGGATGATCCCCTGGAACTCCTGGTCCTTGCCCGGAAGGAAGCCGGGAACGTCCACCAGGGTGATGATGGGAATGTTGAAGGCGTCGCAGTGGCGCACGAACCGGGCCGCCTTTTCGGAGGCGGCGATGTCCAGGGTGCCGGCGAACTGGAGCGGCTGGTTGGCCACGATGCCCACCGTGTGGCCCTCGACGCGGCCGTAGCCGATCATCACGTTGGGGGCGTACAGGGCCTGCATCTCCAGGAAGTGTCCGTCGTCCACGATCTGTTCGACGACGGCCCGCATGTCGTAGGGCTGGTTGGCGGAATCCGGAACCAGCGCATCCAGGGCGAGGTCGTCGTCGTCGACCTCCAACTCCTGCTGGTGTCCCAGCACGGGTGCCTCGGACAGGTTGTTGGAGGGCAGGAAGTCCAGCAGTTCGCGCACGAACTCGATGGCGTCGGTTTCGTCGGAGGCCAGGTAGGTGGACGTTCCTGTGGTGGCGTTGTGCTGCCGGGCACCGCCCAGCGTTTCCATGTCCACGTCCTCCCCGGTGACGGTCTTGATGACGTCCGGGCCGGTGATGAACATATGGGACGTCTTGTCCACCATCACAACATAGTCGGTGAGGGCGGGGGAGTAGGCGGCACCGCCGGCGGAGGGGCCCATGATGAGCGAGATCTGCGGCACGACGCCTGAGGCGTGCACGTTGTTGCGGAAGATGTCCGCGAACATGGCAAGGGATGCCACGCCTTCCTGGATGCGTGCGCCGCCGCCGTCCAGGATCCCCACCACGGGGCAGCCGTTGCGGAGGGCAAATTCCTGGACCTTGACGATCTTTTCGCCATTGACCTGGCTCAGCGAGCCGCCGTAGACGCTGAAGTCTTGGCTGTAGACGGCCACCAGCCGGCCGTCGACGGTGCCGTAGCCAGAGACCAGGCCGTCGCCCAGCGGTTTCTTCTTTTCCATGCCGAATGCCGTGGAGCGGTGCACGGCGAGGGCATCGAATTCAACAAACGAGTCTTCGTCCAGCAGCAGCTCGATGCGTTCGCGGGCCGTGTTCTTGCCGCGGGCATGCTGCTTTTCGATGGCCTCGGGGCCGGAGGGCTGTGCGGCACGCGCCTGGCGGTCGCGGAAATCTGCGATCTTTCCCGCTGTCGTTGTCAGATCGTGGCTCATCAAGTGTCTCCGGCTCTGTAGCAAGTCAGTTCTGTTGGCAGTCGGTCCGCATTCGCAGGAGCTTTAAGTAGCATCCACACAAAAGAAGGACCCTGGTGGCAAGTCTAATGACGGTTTGTGCGCCCGCAGCTGTAGGGAACCTACAATTTTCTGCGGTTCCAGCACCCTCTCCGTTATGTTACCCGCCAGTAACTTAGTTGGGCTACAGTGTTTCCATGACTTCAAGCGACGAGGCTTTGCAGGCACCCCGGAGCCCCTACCGGGCAGCCGGTTCCCTGGCAGGACGCACCATCCTCATCTCCGGCGGAAGCCGCGGAATCGGCCTGGCCATCGCCAAGAGGGCGGCCCGGGACGGCGCCAATATCGTGCTCCTGGCCAAGACCGGCACGCCCCACCCCAAACTGGCGGGCACGGTCTTTACCGCCGCCGAAGAACTGGTGGAGGCCGGCGGCCAGGCGCTGCCCCTGGTGGGCGACGTCCGCCGGGACGAGGACGTGGCCGGAGCCGTCGCTGCCGCCACGGAGCGCTTCGGCGGCATCGACGTCGTCATCAACAACGCCTCTGCCATCGACCTGTCCACCACGGACGCCGTCGACATGAAAAAGTATGACCTCATGCAGGACATCAACGTCCGCGGCACCTTCCTGCTCTCCAAGCTGGCGCTCCCCGCCCTCCGGGCCTCGGCGCACGGGCACATCCTGACGCTGTCCCCGCCGCTGAACCTCCACCCCTCCTGGGCGGGAAAGCACCTCGCCTACACCATGGCCAAGTACGGGATGAGCCTGACCACGCTGGGCCTGGCCGAGGAATTGAAGGCCGACGGCGTCCGGGTGAACTCGCTCTGGCCGTGCACCCTGATCGATACGGCCGCCATCCGCAACATGCCCCACGGCTCAACGATGGTGCTGGCCGCGCGGGGCCCGCAGATCATGGCCGATGCCGCCCACGCCGTCCTGACCGGAAGCCACCTTGCCGCAGGAGATGCGGAATCGGGCAATTTCTACACGGACGAGCAGGTCCTGGCGGGCGCCGGCGTCACTGATTTCCGGCCCTACAGCCTCGGTGCGGCCGAGGACCAATTGGTTCCGGACATCTTCCTCTAGGGCCGGTTGGGTCCCGCCCGGACCGCCCGGCCACCTCCCTGTTGTTGCGGGTGGTGGACGGCCCCGGGAGGAATCCGTGCTGATGGGTAGTCTCCAGCTTCGCTCGGTAGGATTCAGGTATGGATGACACGCACGTACCGGGCACCCCCCTGAACCCAGTGGACCTGGCCGACCAGCGTTTCCTCTCCGCCACAGGCATTTCCCGGATCGACGTCGTGGACTCGACGGGCTCCACCAACGCTGACCTTCTTCGTGCCGTCACGGTGGACCCTTCGGCCTGGCCGGACCTTTCAGTCCTGACGGCCGAATACCAGACCGCCGCCAGGGGCCGGCTGGACAGGCGCTGGGAAGCGCCGCCGCTGAGCTCGGTGTCCGTCTCCGTGGTGCTGCGTCCCGTCAACGCGGAGGGCCGGCCGCTCCCCACCCAGAGCTACTCCTGGTTGTCCCTCATCGCCGCCCTCGCACTGCGCGAGACGCTGCTGGATACCGCCGGCATCCCGGCCGAGCTCAAATGGCCCAACGACGTCCTGGTGCGCGGCCGGAAGATCGCCGGCATCCTGGCCCAGCTTGGTCCGATGGCTGACGGCAAGGTGCCCGCGGTGGTCCTGGGCACCGGCCTGAACGTCACCCTCCGCGAACGCGAACTCCCGGTCCCCACCGCAACATCGGTGGCACTTGAAGGCGCCCGGACCACCGACCGCACCGTCCTGCTCAAGAGCTACCTCACCCACTTCGCCACCTTGTACCGCAGTTTCTGCAACGCCGACGGCGACCCCACGGCCGGGATGGCCGGCGGCCCTTCCCTGCACAAGCGGATAGAGGCGGTGATGGTCACGCTGGGCAAACAGGTTCGTGCACAGCTGCCCGGCGACCACGAGATCATTGGACACGCTTCCCGGCTGGATGACTACGGCTCCCTGCTGGTGGTGGACCGCGATGGGCGGGAGCATGTGGTGACGGCCGGCGACGTGGTGCACCTGAGGCCGTGGACAGCACCGGAAAACTCCGGCCAAGGCGGTTATGCGTAAGAGCCTCCTTCCCGGGGAACAAGTCATCGTCACCACCCGCCCGCAGCCCAGGAAGCTCGCCGGTGCCGCCGCAGCCTTCGTGCTCGCCCCCGCGCTGGCAGCCTTTGCCAGCGCCTGGATCATCCGCGGCGGCGCTGCCCGGGTGGCGCCGGTCCTGAACCGGCAATGGACATCATGGCTCGTGGCCGGCTGCGTCCTTGCTGTCGCCGCCGTGTGGCTGGGCTACTGCCTGCCGCGGCTCCTCCGCTGGCAGGGAACCCGGTACACCCTGACCAGCCAGCGGATGGTGGCCCGGTACGGCATGCTGAACAGGCGTGACCAACAAGTGAACCTGGTATCCGTGCGTAACCTGACCGTCCATGAATCGCTCCTTCAGCGGTTGGTGCGCTCCGGGAATATATCCTTGGAAACCGGGTACCAGGGCGTGGTGACCTTTCCGGACGTGCCCGAGGTTGCCCGGTTCCGCGACTTTATCCTCGACGCCATCGGGGAACTGCCGGACCAGGCCGATGCCCTGCCGGATGCGACGTTTTATCCCGCCGGTGCTTTTCCGGAGGACATGAGAGAAGGTGGACGGGATGACCGATGAGGACCAGCAGGAACGCGTCAACAGCATCGATCCCGGCATCGGCGCCATCGACACCGCCGCCGACACCGCTGCCGCCGTCGACGCGGCCGCGCCCGGCACCTCCGCGCCCGGCACCTCCGCTCCCGGCACCTCCGCTCCCGACACCGGCGCAGACAGGCACCCGCCCACCGGTGCCATGTCCGCCGAGCGCCTCGCCATGAAGGCCCTGGAAGCACGTCTCCTTGGCGGGGAGCGCAAGCTCCGTCGTCGTGAAGTGGCCGCCGGCGCCGGTCTTTCCCTCCTCTCCGCCCGGAAACTTTGGCGCGCCCTTGGCTTCCCGAACTTTGGCGACGAAGACGTTGCCTTCACCGAACGCGACCAGGCGGCTCTGTCCACCGTGGTGGACCTGGTCCGCGCCGGCAAACTCACCGAGGAAGCGGCGATTTCAGTCACCCGGGCAATCGGCCAAATGACGGATCGCATGGTCGTGTGGCAGATCGAGGCCCTGGTCGAGGACATGGTCCACGAGCAGGGCGTCACGGACGCCGTGGCCCGCAAGCGCCTGGTCAACGAACTTCCCGCCCTCGTGGACGCGCTCGAGGAAGTGCTGGTGTACTCCTGGCGCCGCCAGCTCAACGCAGGCGTCCAGCGGCTCGCGGTCCGCGCCGAGGCGGGCCTCCAGGCCAGCGAAGAAGGCCGGGAAGGCGACGAAGACGATGCGCCGTTGCCCTTGGCACGTGCGGTTGGTTTCGCCGACCTGGTGTCCTACACCAGCCTGTCCCGGCGGATGAACGAAAAAACACTGGCCCGCCTGGTCCAGCGGTTCGAAAACAAATGCGCTGAAATCATTTCGGTAGGCGGTGGCAGGCTGGTCAAGACCGTGGGCGACGAAGTCCTGTACATCGCCGAAACACCCGCCGCAGGTGCCGAGATCTCCCTGGCGCTCGCTGAAGCGTTCACCGCAGACGAAATCCTCCCCGAAGCCCGGGTGGCCATGGTCTGGGGCAGGATCCTCTCCCGCCTCGGTGACATCTACGGCCCCACCGTCAACCTGGCAGCCAGGCTGACCACGCTCGCGGACCCGGGAACCGTGCTGGTGGACTCGATGACCGCCTCCGCCCTGGAGCACGACGAGCGGTTCGTCATGATTCCCCAGGACCCGGAAAATGTCCGCGGTTTCGGCGAAATCAAACCCGTCCGCCTCACCCGCGGACGCGGCAAGGGCCTGGTCCTGGACTAGGGGCACCACCCGGCGACGGGTGACCCGGGGCTGCCCGAAAACAATTTGTCCACTTGTTGGCGGATAGCGGTATGGTTGTGATGCCCGGGGTCCTGTGCCACCGGCTGCCGGCAGGGGCAGAGAGCTATCGGGGGATAACACTTCATGGAACGTCGCGACCAATCGCGCGCTGAAAACCCTGGTTCCGCCATGCCCTCGAAACGCCGGCTGCTGCGCTCGCGGTGGTCCGCCGGGGCTGCGTTTGGTGTGGTGGTGGCTGTGGTGGTGACGGGTGCGGTGTTGTATCCGGGGTTTAAGACCACTGAGGTTGAGTTGAATGATGGTGGCGTGTGGGTGGTGTCGAAGTCCAAGAATGCTGTTGGGCGGTTGAATTATCCTTCGCGGGTGCTTGATGGTGCGGTGACGCCGGCGTCGACGACGTTTGATGTGTTGCAGCATGCGGGTGAGGTGTTTGTTGATGATGCGACTGGTTCGACGTTGAACCAGGTGTCGCCGGCGAATATGCGCCTGGGTGGGGATAAGCGGTTGCCGGGTTCTGCTGCGGTGAGTTTTGGGGCGCAGACGATTTCGGTGACGGATCCGGCGTCGGGCAAGGTGTGGGCGGTGTCTCCGTCGACGGTGAATGGTTTTGATGAGGAAGCGTCGGAGCCTGTCATGGTGGGTTCTGAGGGGATTGTTTCCGCGGTGGGGTCTGATGACCGGATTTATTCGGCGG
Source organism: Arthrobacter sp. AG258 (assembly GCF_004364695.1). Taxonomy (NCBI): domain Bacteria; kingdom Bacillati; phylum Actinomycetota; class Actinomycetes; order Micrococcales; family Micrococcaceae; genus Arthrobacter; species Arthrobacter sp. AG258. The sequence goes on from NZ_SOBI01000006.1 coordinate 347,772, forward strand.
ATCCGAAGTCCGGGGTGGTGTCCGTGACGGGGGTGGATGCCAATGGTGCGGTGATGTCCTCGGAGTCCAGTACCTGGGAGGGGTTGAAGGGTTCCGGGGATCTGCAGATGACGGTGGTGGGGGACAAGCCGGTGGTGTTGGATGCTGCGGCGGGGAACCTGTTTTTGCCTGGTGGTAAGCGGCTGGTGTTGGAGAATGCGCGGGATGCGAAGTTGCAGCA
>NZ_SOBI01000007.1:0-277099 GCF_004364695.1 Arthrobacter sp. AG258
GGGAGAGTAGGACACCGCCGGACACACACATTGGTCGAGGCCCCAACCAACACGGTTGGGGCCTCCCACATTTAAAAACACCACCACCCACCACCACCACCACGCCCACTCACACCCGACACCTAACCCCGCAACCCCCGCTCACACCTTGCACGCAGTCGACTTGCGTCCGCTCACATCTGAGCGGGCGTTGGGGTTGGGGCTGCAGGATGTGAGCGGGCGTTCGGAGCACGAGCCAGGCCTCCTTTGTGAAGATGGCCACGATTCGGCCGTCAGGGCTATCGCCGTCCCGGGGGATTTGGCGTCTCCACTAGAATTGATGAAGATACACGGACTTCGAAGCGGTTGATTTCGGGTTGCGTAGGAAACAAAACGAGCGGCTGCAGTTGCGCCAGTGGTCGGCTCACAACAGGAGGAATCCAAATGGCCGAGCACAACGGTGGCAACCGCGGCAATGACCGGGGGGCCTTCCGAGGCAACAACAATTCCGGCGGGGACCCGCGCGGGTTCCGCTCCAGGTCAGACCGTGACCCCCGTGGCGGTTCTGCAGGTGGTGGTGATCGTGATCGTAAGCCGTTTGGTGATCGTCCGCGTCGTGATGGCGAGGGGGATCGTCGTGGATTCAGCGGTGGTGGTGATCGTGATCGTAAGCCGTTTGGTGATCGTCCGCGTCGTGATGGCGAGGGGGATCGTCGTGGATTCAGCGGTGGTGGTGGCCGTGATCGTAAGCCGTTTGGTGATCGTCCGCGTCGTGATGGCGAGGGGGATCGTCGCGGATTCAGCGGCGGCGGTGACCGTGACCGTAAGCCGTTCGGGGATCGTCCGCGTCGTGATGGCGAGGGGGATCGTCGTGGATTCAGCGGCGGCGGTGACCGTGATCGTAAGCCGTTCGGTGACCGTGATCGTAAGCCGTTCGGCGACCGTGACCGTAAGCCGTATGGTGACCGTCCCCGTCGTGATGGCGAGGGGGATCGTCGTGGATTCAGCGGCGGCGAGAACCGCAAGCCGTTCGGGGACCGCCAGGACCGCGCGCCCCGCAGTTTCGATCGTGGAGATTCCCGTTCAGAATCCGGGCGGGGCGGCTCGGGTCCTCGTGGCTTCGGCCGTGACCGCCAGGAGGAGCGCCCCGTCCGCGTGCCGAACGCAGCCGATCTCCGCAGCGCCAACCGGCCGGACCGCGAACGTTCGCCCGAAATCGATGAGGACGTCACGGGCAAGGAGCTGGACCGCGCCACGCACCACCAGATCAAGACCCTCGAGCCGAAGAGTGCTGAGTGGGTGGCCCGCCACTTGGTGATGGCCGGCCGGTTGATCGACGACGAACCTGAGCTGGCGTTCCAGCATGCCCTCGCCGCAAGCCGGCGTGGTGGACGGCTCGCAGCCGTCCGTGAAGCGGTGGGCCTGACCGCCTACGCCGCCGGGCATTACGGCGAGGCGCTCCGCGAATTCCGTACGTTCCGCCGGATCAGCGGCTCCAACGTCCACCTTCCTGTCATGGCCGACTGCGAACGCGGCCTGGGACGTCCGGACAGGGCATTGGATGTTGCCCGTTCCGAGGAAGCCCAGGACCTTGACGCACCCGGCAAGGTGGAATTGGCCATCGTGGCGGCCGGCGCCCGGACCGACCTGGGCCAGCTGGATGCCGCTGTAGCCGAGCTCGAGATCCAGCAGCTGGACATCAACCGCGCATTCTCGTACAGCCCGCGGCTGTTCCGCGCCTACGCCGACGCCCTCGCCGCGGTTGGCCGCCAGGCAGAGTCGGAAAAGTGGAGCAGGCAGGCCGTCGTTGCCGAAGACGCCCTTGGCCAAGGCGTCGATGAAGAACCCGAAATCATCGACCTTGGCTGGGACGAAGAGGAAGAAGCCCGGGAAGAAGCCGAACGCCGGAAGCTGCTGGAGCGTGCGTCCACGTCCCCGGAAGCACGGGGCTCCGAAACCGAAGACGCCGCCGCTCCTTCCCCGGAAAGCGCCCAGGCTGGTCGCGCCACCGCGGCCAAGACGGTACAGGACAGCAACCTCGACGACCAGGACGCCGACTACTTCGTCTCCGACGACGCCGAATCCGACCCGGACTCGGTGGAAGAGGACGAGCTTGATACCGACGCCTCGGAACAAAGCCACGAAGACGGGGCAGACAGCGCCCAGCACATCGACGAACGCCGGGAGGACTGACACCGGATGAGTGACGCTTCCCTGGTTTCCCGCTTCGACGCACTCCTCGCAGACCTGGACGGCGTGGTCTACGCCGGCCCGCACGCCATCCCGGGAGCCGTCGATGCGCTGAAGCAGCTCTCCGGGCTGGGCATCGGGCTGGGCTACGTAACGAACAACGCCTCCCGCTCCCCGGCGGAGGTGGCCGGGCACCTTCGAGAGCTCGGTGCCCCGGCAGAGGACAACCAGGTGGTCAGCTCGTCCCAAGCGGCGGCGGACCTGCTGGCCTCGCTTCTCCCGGCCGGCTCACGGGTCCTGATCACCGGCAGTTCCGCGCTGGCCCGGGAAATAGAGCTGGCAGGCCTGGTACCGGTTGGCAGCCAGGACGAGGAACCCGTGGCCGTGGTGCAAGGCTTCAGCCCGTCCATCGGCTGGAAGGACCTGGCGGAAGCCACCTATGTGGTGTCTGCCGGTGCCCTGTGGGTTGCAACAAACACCGACATGTCCATTCCGCAGGCCCGCGGCATCGCACCCGGGAACGGGACCCTGGTGGCCGCCGTCGCGGCGGCGACGGGACAGAAGCCCAAAGTCGCCGGCAAACCCGAGGCACCGCTGTTCCACTCCGCCGCCAAGCGCCTCGGTGCCGAGCGTCCCTTGGTCGTGGGCGACCGGCTGGACACGGACATCCTGGGCGGCAACAACGCAGGCTTTGCCACGGTCGCCGTCCTGACCGGCGTCGATACCCGGGAAAGCATCCTCGCGGCGCGGTCCGCGGAACGGCCCGACTACATCATCGAAGACCTTGCCGGGCTGCACCGTCCGTACCCGGACGTGACGCACGACGACGGCACGTACGCATGCGGCCAGGCGACGGCACGCGTGGCCAACGGCGCGGTGGGCATCATTGGCAGCAAGGAAGACCTTGATTCCTGGCGGGCAGCATGTGCCGCCTGGTGGGCTGCGACCCCGGACGCATCCGCCCCGCAGGCGCCCAAGCTGGTGTGGATGGATCACTAGGATGGTTCCATGACTGAGCTGACCGAAGCGGACAACGTGCCAGCCCAGCCTGCTCCCGAGTGGCCGCAGGCCGTCGGACAGGACATCCCCGATCCAGGCGTGGCGCAGGCCGTCGACAGTCTCCAGGAGATACCCCGGCTTCCAACCGCCGGTCACGAAGACCTGTACAACCGGCTTCACGACGACCTGCTGGCCGCGCTCAACACCGATCCCACGGATAGCGCACCTGCCGCCAATGCTCCCGCAGGAGGCAGCGCCTGATGCCCGTCCGCCTCGACCAGGCACTGGTGGCCCGCGGCCTGGCACGGTCGCGCACGCACGCGGCGTCGCTCATCGCGGAAGGCAAGGTCAGTTCCGGCGGCCAGGTCCTCGCCAAAGCATCCCTCCAGATCGATGACGGCCGGGACATCGCCGTCGAGCATGATGACCAGGATGTTTACGCCAGCCGTGCCGGTCACAAGCTGGCCGGTGCCCTTGACGCCTTTCCGGCGATCACCGTCCAGGGCAAGAGGTGCCTTGACGCCGGCGCCTCCACCGGCGGCTTCACGGACGTCCTGCTCCGCCGCGGGGCCGCGCACGTGGTGGCGGTCGACGTCGGGCACGGCCAGTTGGTGCCGCACCTCCGCAACGACCCGCGCGTGGCCGTCCACGAGGGAATGAATGTCCGGTACATGGTGCCGGAGGACATCGTCGGGACGTGCGCCCTGACGGTGGCCGACCTCTCCTTCATTTCGCTCACCCTGGTGTTGGGGCCGCTGGCGGCCTGCACCGACCCTGGCGGCGACCTGGTGCTCATGGTGAAGCCGCAATTCGAAATCGGCAAGGACCGCCTGGGCAGGACTGGCGTGGTCACGTCGGAGCGCGAACGCAGGCTGGCCGTAGAGAAAGTCGCCATGGCGGCGCTCGACGCCGGCCTGGACCTGTGCGGGCTGGCGGTCAGCCCGCTTCCGGGACAGGATGGCAACGTCGAATACTTCCTGTGGATAAAACGCAGGAACACCCAAGACTTGCCTAAGATCGAAGAGCGAGAGGCAGCAGCCGCTGCGTTGCTCGGACAAATCTGGCCGAACCACTAGAGAGCGGAACCTGATGAGCAGGCGTGTATTGGTCCTTGCCCACACCGGCCGCGAGGAATCACTGAAGGCTGCCTGGGAAGCCTGCGCCCTGCTGCACGCGTCGGGCATCGTCCCCGTGATGCAGGAGTCCGAACTGGGGGACATGGAGCGTTTTTTTGGCCACCTGGCCCAGCCGGTGGAGGTGCTCCACGACCATGTCCAGCTGTCCGACGTCGAACTCGTCATGGTCCTTGGCGGCGACGGAACCATCCTGCGCGCAGCCGAACTGGTACGCGAGGAGGACGTGCCCCTGCTGGGCGTCAACCTTGGGCACGTGGGCTTCCTGGCCGAAAGCGAACGGGCGGACCTGGCCCAGACCGTCGACTGGATCGCCAGCCGTGAATACACGGTGGAAGAGCGGATGACCATTGACGTCCAGGTGTGGGTCAGGGGACAAAAGATTTGGCACACCTGGGCTTTAAACGAAGCCGCCATCGAGAAGGCCAACCGCGAACGGATGCTCGAAGTTGTGACCGAAGTGGATGAGCGCCCGCTCACGTCCTTCGGCTCGGACGGCATCGTACTGGCCACCCCCACCGGTTCCACGGCCTACGCGTTCTCTGCCGGCGGACCCGTGGTCTGGCCGGAAGTGGAAGCCTTGGTGATCGTGCCCATCAGTGCGCACGCGCTGTTTGCCAAGCCACTGGTTGTCTCGCCCCGGTCCAGGCTGGCCGTCGAGGTGCTCGGCCGGACCGACGCGCAGGGTGTGCTGTGGTGTGACGGCCGGCGCTCCGTGGACCTGCCGCCCGGCGCCCGCGTCGAGGTCACCAAGTCCGCCAACCCGGTGCGGCTGGCCCGCACCCACCAGACCCCCTTCTCCGCCCGCCTGGTCCGCAAGTTCGAACTGCCCATCCACGGCTGGCGCGGCCCCGTGCCCAAAGCCGACGCAGTGCACACCGGCCCCATCCCGCTGGTCCGCACGCCACGGCCCATGCCGCCGCTGCAGGTCCCGGAGCCGGACGGCGCCGGCGGCGACCCCGATCCGTCGACTGCAAAGTGAATCCATGATTGAAGAACTGAGAATCCGCGATCTGGGCGTCATCACCGACGCAACGCTGCCGCTCGGCCCGGGCCTGAGCGTGGTGACCGGCGAAACCGGTGCCGGCAAGACCATGGTGGTCACCGCCGTCGGCCTCCTGCTGGGTGCCCGGTCGGATGCCGGGGCCGTCCGCAGCGGCGCGAAGAGCGCCACGGCCGAGGCCGTCCTGAAGCTTGAAGCCGGGCACCCGGCCATCGCCCGCGCCCTTGATGCCGGTGCGGACGCAGAAGAGTTCGACGACGGCGCCGAGTTGATCCTGGCCCGCCGCCTGGGCGCGGACGGACGCAGCCGGGCGTTCCTGGGCGGCCGGGCCGCTCCGGTGGGTGTACTGGCCGAGATCGGCGAGTCGCTGGTGGTGGTGCATGGCCAGTCGGACCAGATCCGGCTCAAGAGCGCCACGGCCCAGCGGGAGGCGCTCGACAAGTTCGCCGGCGATGTCCTGGCCGGGCCCTTGGCCGCCTACCAGGAGCTCTACGGCCGGTGGAAGGCCAGCCAGGCAGAGCTGGACAGCCTGCGCAGCGCCGCCCGCGACCGGCTCCGGGAAGCGGAGTCGCTGGAGGCAGCCCTCGCGGAGATCGACGGCGTGGACCCCCAGCCCGGCGAGGACGAGCAGCTGAAGGCCGAAGCCGTAAAGCTTGCGAACGTTGAGGAACTCCGGATCGCCGCCAGCACCGCCCACCAGGCCCTCATCGCCGAGGACTTTGGCGAAGCCGCCGATGCAACCACGCTTGTGGATGCTGCAAAGCGCACCCTGGAGCATGTGGCAGAGCACGATGCCGAGCTCGGTTCCGCCGCCGCACGCCTGGCCGAAGTTGGTTTCCTGCTCAACGACATCGCCACGGAACTTGCCAGCTACCAGGCAGGACTGGACTCGGAAGGGCCGGAACGGCTTGCCGAAATCGAGGACCGCAGGGGCGCCTTGGCCAAGCTGGTCCGCAAGTACGCACCCACCATTGACGAGGTGCTGGTGTGGGCTGAAACTGCGCGGGTTCGGTACGACGAACTGCAGGACGACTCCTCCCGGATCGAGGCGCTGGACGCCGAGGTGGTGCGGGCCGAAGCGGAGCTCCAGAAGCAGTCGGCGGCCATCAGCAAGATCCGGTCCAAGGCCGCCAAGGACCTCTCGGCCCGTGTCAGCGCCGAATTGACGGCGCTGGCCATGGCAGACGCCACCCTGGTGATCAACCTGGAACCAGCCGGACAACTGGGCCCGCACGGCGCGGACGACATCAGTTTCCTGCTCCAGCCCCATTCCGGCGCTCCGGCCCGGCCGCTGGGCAAGGGTGCATCCGGCGGTGAATTGTCCCGCGTCATGCTGGCCATCGAGGTAGTGCTTGCCGCCGTGGATCCGGTCCCCACGTTCGTCTTCGACGAGGTGGACGCCGGGGTGGGCGGACGGGCCGCCGTTGAGATCGGCCGGCGGCTGGCGATGCTGGCCCGACACGTGCAGGTGCTGGTGGTCACCCACCTTCCCCAGGTGGCTGCTTTCGCTGACCAGCACATCACTGTGACCAAAACCTCGGTCAGGGGAGCGGACGGCAAAACCGCCACAGGCTTCACGTCCAGTGATGTCCGCCTCCTTGACGGTCCCGAACGGGTCCGTGAACTGGCCCGCATGCTGGCAGGCCAGGAGGACTCCGAATCCGCGCAGGCACACGCCCGCGAACTGCTGGACGACGCCAAGCTCCTGCCCCAGCGGGCCTGACGGGACAACGACGGGACGGCTGAATTGATGATAGGCTCGAATTCCGTGGTGCAGCGATCAAATTCCCGTGTAAATTCCCGGTTCCCGGGCTCCTCCAAGACGACGAAGCACATTTTCGTCACCGGCGGTGTGGCGTCCTCGCTCGGTAAGGGACTGACGGCTTCAAGCCTTGGTCACCTGCTCCGGGCCCGCGGCCTGTCCGTGACGATGCAGAAGCTCGATCCCTACCTGAACGTGGATCCGGGCACAATGAACCCCTTCCAGCACGGCGAGGTCTTCGTGACCGACGACGGCGCCGAGACGGACCTCGACATCGGGCACTACGAGCGCTTCCTCGACGAGAACCTTGAAGGTTCCGCGAACGTGACCACCGGCCAGGTGTACTCGACGGTGATCGCGAAGGAACGCCGCGGCGAATACCTCGGCGACACCGTCCAGGTCATCCCGCACATCACGGATGAGATCAAGCGCCGCATGCGCCTGCCCGCCGAGGGAAAGAACGCCCCCGACGTCATCATCACCGAAATCGGCGGCACCGTTGGCGACATCGAGTCCCAGCCGTTCCTCGAATCCGCCCGCCAGGTCCGCCAGGACATCGGCCGCGGAAACGTATTCTTCCTGCACGTCTCGCTGGTGCCCTACATCGGGCCGTCCCAGGAATTGAAAACCAAGCCCACGCAGCACTCCGTGGCCGCGCTGCGCTCCATCGGCATCCAGCCCGAAGCGATCGTGATCCGTTCGGACCGCGAGGTTCCCGAAGCCATGCGGGAAAAGATCGGCCGGATGTGCGACGTCGACATCGACGCCGTGGTCAACGCCGCCGACGCCCCGAGCATCTACGACATCCCCAAGACCCTGCACTCCCAGGGACTGGACTCCTACATCGTCCGGGCCCTCGACCTGCCGTTCAAGGACGTCGACTGGACCAGCTGGGACAAACTGCTCGACGCCGTCCACAACCCCAAGCACCACGTCGAGATCGCCCTGGTGGGCAAGTACATCGACCTGCCCGACGCCTACCTTTCGGTGACCGAAGCACTGCGCGCCGGCGGCTTCGCCAACGAAGCCAAGGTAAAGATCCGCTGGGTCCCGTCCGACGAGTGCGAGACGCGCGAAGGCGCCATTAAGGCGCTCGACGGCGTCGACGCCATCTGCGTGCCGGGCGGCTTCGGCATCCGCGGACTGGAAGGGAAGCTCGGCGCCTTGAAGTTCGCCCGCGAAACCAAGCTCCCCGTCCTGGGTTTGTGCCTGGGCCTGCAGTGCATGGTCATCGAGTACGCCCGCAACGTGGTGGGCCTGGAGGGTGCCTCTTCCAGCGAGTTCGAACCGGACTCCAAATACCCCGTCATCGCCACGATGGAGGAACAGCTCGAGTTCGTCGAAGGGGGCGGAGACCTCGGCGGAACCATGCGCCTGGGCCTCTACGAAGCCAAGCTTGACGAAGGCTCGGTCATCGCCGGAACGTACGGCGCCACCACCGTCAGCGAACGCCACCGGCACCGGTACGAGGTCAACAACAAGTACCGCCAGCAGATTGCCGACAAGGGCCTGGTCTTCTCAGGTACCTCGCCGGACGGCAAGCTGGTGGAGTTCGTCGAGCTGCCCGCCGACGTTCACCCGTACTACGTGGCCACGCAGGCGCACCCCGAGCTGAGCTCGCGGCCCACCCGCCCGCACCCGCTGTTCGCCGGCCTGGTCAAGGCGGCCCTGGACCACCAAGGCGCCGGATCCCAGGCGGTTGCCGACACGGCTGCGCCCGTGGCCGGGAAGGCCGCGGCATCCGGTACGGTTACCGCTAAGTAGTCAATAGAGCAGAAGAAGGACGGCGCGATGCCTGGTACACCTGAAACCACCCCTGCAACGCAGGTTTCGGATGCACCAAGCCCGCGCCGTCTTTTGTCTACCGAGAAGGTGTACCAGGGCCGGATCTGGGACGTCGTCAGCGACACTTTCCAGCTTTCCGAGTCCGGGGATGCGCTGACCCGCGACTATATCGACCACCCCGGGGCAGTGGCTGTCCTGCCCATGGATGCCGAGGGCCGCATCCTGCTCCTAAAGCAGTACCGGCACCCGGTAGGGATGGATTTGTGGGAGGTGCCGGCCGGCCTGCTCGACGTCGAAGGCGAAGACTTCGTGGTGGGCGCCGCCCGCGAACTTGCCGAGGAAGCCGACCTTGCCGCCGGAACCTGGAACGTCCTTGCCGACGTCTTCAATTCGCCCGGCTCGTCCAGCGAAGCAATCCGCATCTACCTGGCCCGCGACCTCACCGAGATCCCGCACCACGAACGCCACGAGCGGACCGACGAGGAAGCGGAGATCGAGTTCCACTGGATCAGCCTGGACGATGCGGTGGCCTCCGTCCTGGCCGGGCGCCTGCACAACCCCTCCGCCGTCGTCGGGATCCTTGCCGCCGCAGCCGCCCGTGCCGGCAACTTCCAGGAACTCCGCCCAGCCGACGCCCCCTGGCCCGCGCACCCCAGCCAGCGCTGATGGGTCCCGGTCCTTCGGCTGAACCGGTGCCTTCCGCCGGACCGGCGCCGCGAACCGCTGCGGCCGCTGCAGACGCGGAACCGGCAGCAGGACGTTCCGGGGCCATCGACCGGGCCATCACCGATTATTTGCAACACGTGGGCGTGGAGCGGGGATTGGCCGCCAACACACTGGCGGCCTACCGCCGCGATCTCGCCCGGTACGCCCGGTACCTCGCGGGCGCCGGCTGCAGCCGCCCGGAGGACATCACCCGGCACCACGTCACCGGTTACGTCCGCGCCCTCTCCGACGGTTCCGACGGCGGCTCCGCCTTGGGAGTGCGGTCAGCGGCCAGGACAGTGGTGGCGGTAAGGGGACTGCACAAGTTCTGGGCCCTCGAAGGGTACACGCCGGCCGATCCCGCCAGCGAAGTCCATCCGCCGATGGCCGGCAAACGGCTGCCCAAAGCCATCAGTGTGGACGAGGTGACCCGCATCCTCGAGGCCGCGGGCACTGACACTGCCACCGGGTTGAGGGACCGGGCCCTGCTCGAGTTCCTCTATTCCACCGGAGCGCGGATCAGCGAGGCGGTGGGGCTGGACGTCGATGACATCACCCTCGCGGAGCCCAGGGCGGGTCCCGCCATCGTCCGGCTGTTCGGCAAGGGCTCGAAGGAACGGCTGGTCCCGCTGGGGTCGTACGGGGCACGCGCCCTCGATGCCTACCTGGTCCGCGGCCGCCCGCTGCTCGCCGCCAAGGGCAAAGGCACACCGGCCCTGTTCCTCAATGCCCGCGGCGGACGGATCAGCAGGCAGAGCGCCTGGACCATCCTGAAGGCTGCTGCGGAGAAAGCCAACATCACCAGGGACGTCTCACCCCACACGCTGCGCCACTCGTTCGCCACCCACCTCCTCGAAGGCGGCGCCGATGTCCGGGTGGTGCAGGAACTGCTGGGCCACGCCTCCGTAACCACCACCCAGGTCTACACGCTGGTCACGGCCGATACGTTGCGGGAGATCTACGCCGCCGCCCATCCGAGGGCTCTGGGCTAGCCGGCCCCGGGGCCTGCCGGCGGCAGGAAAAGATCGTTTACCCGGCCAGGTCCAGGGTTACTTCCGCTGCGCCGAGGGACAGGGCCAGGATCGAAGTGCCCAGTCCGGCCACGAGCAGCAGCCCCGGGTGGGCGAGGGCAACCACTACCTGCCGGAGCTGCGGCGAGCGGTGCAGGAACCCTGACGGCACACGCGAATGCACCGGTACCTGGCGCCAGCCCCGAAGGCGTCGCAGGAACCACGCGCAGCGCACGATCAGTGCCATCCACAGCACGGACACAACCAGCGGGACGGCCGCGGCGAGCAGGCTGAGTCCGAGCGAGGTGACTTCCCGCTCCGAATCGCCGGCAAGCGCCTGGACCGTGGTTGAAATTGAGGCGCTGGCCACGACCGAGATGCCCCACACCAGGAAAGCGGCAGTCAACGCCAGGAACCTGACGAAGAAGTGCGACAGCACAGATTCCCGTGTTGGCCGGAGGTACCGGCGCGGAGTTGCGTGAAGCACGGCCACAGTGCACGCCAAGGTGGGCAGGGCGGCCATCCCCACGCAGATGTACCAGGTCCAGCCGGCCAAGTCCAGGTACTCGTCGGCAACGATCAGCACCGCCCACGCACCGGTCCACGCCCACCCGGCATACAGCGGATTCCGGGCCAGCCAGCCCGGCAACGGCACGGGGCGGCGAAGCACGGCCCCAACTTTTGGTGCAGGGGTGGAGTGGTCCTCTCCAGCCGGGTTCATGGGCCTCACTGTAGCAATGGGGAAAGGCCCGTGGCAGCAGGCGTGATGCAGTCCGGTATCCGCGGAGGTGCCGGTTAGGCTGGAGCCATGACCGCAGCCGCCGTGACTCTTTGCTTCCTGCTCCGCGACGGGGCCGACGGGACTGAGGTCCTTCTGGGGCTGAAGCAGACAGGTTTCGGCAAGGGCAAGATCGTGGGCATCGGCGGCCACGTTGAACCGGGGGAGACCGACCAGCAGGCCGCGGTCCGGGAAGTCCTGGAAGAAACCGGTGTGGTTTTGCAGGTGGAAGACCTGGCCGACGCCGGATCGGTCCACTTCGTCTTCCCGGCCCGGCCGGAATGGAACATGCAGACCAGGCTCTTCACCGCCCGCCTGTGGCACGGCGAGCCGGCCCCCAGCGACGAGATCCTGCCCGAATGGTTCCCGGTGGATACCTTGCCGGTCGAGCGGATGTGGCAGGACGCGGACCACTGGCTCCCCGTGGTGCTCGAAGGCGGGACCGTGAGGGTCGTGGTCACCATGGAGGCCGACAACGAATCCGTCGCCTCGTCCGAAAGCCTATTGGGCTGACCTGCCGGGCAACCTTCGCCTGGACAGCCACGGTGTTTCAGGACAGCCATGGCGATTAACGCCCGACGGCGGCCCGGGCACTTCGGTGCCCGGGCCGCCGTCGTCCACCACCCGCTAGGGAAGGTGCCGTTCCTCCACGCCGTTGTACTCGCTCAACGGCCTGATCAGCGAGTTCGAGTCCAACTGCTCCATGATGTGCGCGGTCCAGCCGGTGATCCGGCTGGCCACGAACAGGGGAGTGAAGGTAGGGGTGTCGAAGCCCATGAGGTGGTAGGTGGGCCCGGCGGGGTAGTCGAGGTTGGGCTTGATGGCCTTGGCCTCGTCCATCGCGGTTTCCAGCCCGTTGTACAGTCCCAGCAGCTCCGGGCGGCCGTAGTGGGCGATCATCTTGTCCAAGGCGGCCTTCATGGTGGGAACCCGGGAGTCGCCGTGCTTGTAGACGCGGTGGCCGAATCCCATGACCTTCTTCTTCTGGGCCAGGGCATCTTCCATCCATGCTTTGGCCCTGGCAGCGGCTTCTTCGAGGGATTCCTCCTGCCGGATGCCGATCTCGTCGAAGGTGTGCATGACGGCTTCGTTGGCGCCGCCGTGCAGCGGACCCTTGAGGGCTCCGATGGCTCCGGTCACTGCGGAGTGCAGGTCCGAGAGTGTCGAGGTGATCACGCGGGCGGTGAAAGTCGAGGCGTTGAAGGAGTGCTCAGCGTAGAGGATCATCGAGACGTTGAAGGCCTCCACCACTTCCGGGACCTGTTCTTCGCCGAAGGCCATCCAGAGGAAGTTTGCCGAGTAGCCCAGGTCATCGCGCGGTTCAACCACGTCCTGGCCGTGCCTGCGGCGCTGGTCGTAGGCCACCACCGCGGGCATGGCGGCGAACAGGTCGATGGCCTTGGCCATGTTGGCGTCCCGGGACGAATCTTCGGCCAGGGGGTGCCGTGCGCCCATCACCGAGGCTGCGGTGCGGCAAACATCCATCGGATGGGCCGTGGTGGGCAACGCGTCGATGACTGTCTTGACCACCGGATCCAGGGCCCGGCCGGCCCGTTCCCGCGCGGAAAACTCGGCGAGCTGTTCTTTCGCGGGCAGCTCCCCGTTCCACAGCAGGTAGGCGACTTCCTCGAAGCTGCACTTGGCAGCCAGTTCCTGGACAGGATAGCCGCGGTAGAGCAGCGAGTTGGTGTCCGGGTTGACCTTCGATACCGCGGTGTAATCCACCACGACGCCGGCGAGGCCTTTTTTGATCTCATTTTCAGCCATGCTGAAACTCCTTTGTTCCTAACGCCTGTTGACCGGCCGGGGCCGGCAGTCCGGTGGGGGTGTCAGATTCCGGGGATCTGGAAGTTGAAGACCCCGGTGTCAAAGCGGTTGTAGGCCTCGTAGTCGACGAGGTCATAGAGACGCGCGCGGGTCAGCATGCTCGAAACCTGGGCCTCCTGGGTGCCGTCGGATTTGATCGATTCCAGAGTACGCTCAGCAGCGCCCATGGCACTACGGAGCAGCGTGACCGGGTAGATCACCATGTTGACGCCGACGCCGGCCAGTTGGTCAACCGTGAAGAGGTCGCTTTTGCCGAACTCGGTCATGTTGGCCAGGATCGGGACGTCCACGGCATCGCGGATGGCCTGGAATTCGCTGAGGTCCTTCATGGCTTCCGGGAAGATTGCGTCCGCTCCCGCGTCCACGAGGGCCTTGGCGCGCTGCTGTGCCGCCTCGAGTCCGTCGGTGGCCCTGATATCGGTGCGCGCCATGATCAGGAAGTTCGGATCGCGCCGGGCGTCGGCCGCGGCGCGGATCCGCTTGGTGGCGGTCTCGAGGTCCACCACGTTCTTGCCGTCGAGGTGGCCGCAGCGCTTGGGGTTGAACTGGTCCTCGATATGCAGGCCGGCCAGGCCCGCGTTCTCGAGTTCCTGCACGGTGCGTGCCACATTCATGGGTTCGCCAAAGCCGGTGTCGGCGTCCACGATCGAGGGCAGGTCTGTCATCCGGGCGATCTGCCCGGCCCGGGTGGCCACCTCGGTAAGGGTGGTCAGCCCGATGTCCGGCAGGCCGAGGTCGTTGGCGAGGACCGCGCCGGAGATGTACACCCCGGCGAAGCCCTTTTCCTCGATCAGTCGCGCGGAGAGCGGGTTGAAGGCACCGGGGAACTGCTGGATGGTCCCGGAGGCCAGCAGTTGCCGAAACCGGATCCGCTTCTGTTCCGGGGTGGTCTTCGAATACAGCATCAGAAGAGTCCCTTCGGTGCTGCCGCCAGGTCGATGACGCCGGGGGCGGCGGTGATGTTCAGCTGGTCCAGCTCGCCCGCGGCGAGGTCGGGGAGGCGTTCGACGGCGGCGAGGAACCTTTCGATCTCGGCCTCCTCCACGAGCCCGGCGGCAAGGGTACGGAACTTGTTGACGTACTGCTCCCGGGCGAACGGCCGGGCGCCCAGCGGGTGGGCGTCGGCGACGGCGATCTGGTCGGTGATGACGGTGCCGTCCTTGAGCGTGATTTCCACGGAGCCGCCGAAGGCCTTCTCGGCGATGTCCGGGGAGTGATAGCGGCGGGTCCATTCGGGATCTTCCACCGTGGTGACCTTGTGCCACAGTTCCACCGTGTCCGGCCGGCCGGCGCGTTCCGGGGCGTAGGAGTCGACGTGGTGCCAGGCGCCGTCCTGCAGCGCGACGGTGAAGATGTACGGGATGGAGTGGTCCAGGGTCTCGCGGGATGCGGTGGGGCTGTACTTCTGCGGGTCGTTGGCGCCGGAGCCGATCACGTAATGCGTGTGGTGGCTGGTCTTGATCAGCACGGACTCGACGTTGGCCGGGTCGGTGACCTCCGGGTGTTCCCCGTGCAGCTTGCGGGCCAGGTCGATCCAGGCCTGGGCCTGGTATTCGGCGGAGTGCTCCTTGGTGTACGTGTCCAGGATGGCACGCTTGGCCTCGCCGGGGGTGGGGAGCGGGACCATGTAGGACGCGTCCGGGCCGTCGAGCATCCACGCGATCACGCCGTCTTCGCCTTCGTAGATGGGCACGGGGGAGGTCTGGCCGCGCATGGCACGGTCGGCGGACTCCACGGCCATCTTGCCGGCGAAGGCGGGGGCGTGGGCCTTCCAGGTGGAGATCTCGCCCTTGCGTGACTGGCGGGTGGCGGTGGTGGTGTGCAGTGCCTGGCCCACGGACTGGAAGATAGTTTCGACGTCGAGGCCCAGCAGGGTGCCGATGCCGGCCGCGGCGGAGGGGCCGAGGTGGGCCACGTGGTCGATCTTGTGTTTGTGCAGGCAGATGGCTTTGACCAGGTTGACCTGGATCTCATAGCCGGTGGCGATGCCGCGCACCAGGTCCTGGCCGCTGGAGCCGACATGCTGGGCAACGGCGAGGATCGGCGGGATGTTGTCGCCCGGGTGGGAGTAGTCCGCGGCCAGGAACGTGTCGTGGTAGTCGAGTTCGCGGACCGCGACACCGTTGGCCCAGGCCGCCCATTCCGGGGCCACGCGCTCCTCGATACCAAAGACCTTCGAGCCCTTGCCGCCGGTGGTGGGGCCGTGGGTGAGCGCCTGGGCGCGGGCGGCAACGATGGGGGCCCGGTTCAGGGACGCGATGGCCACGGAGGCGTTGTCGATGATCCGGTTGATCACCATGTCGGTGACGTCATCGGTAACCGCCACAGGATCCGCGGCCACCTTGGCGATCTTGAAGGCAAGCTGGTCCTCGCGGGCCAGGTTCTCTTCGCTCTTGTAGACGCGGACGTGGTGTTCCTTAACCATGGTGCTCCTTGTGGTGGGATGCGTGGGTTGCTTTGACGTGGGAGAGGCTGCGGTGCAGGTGCACAATCGTGGCTGCTTCGGCGAGCCTGGGGTTGCCTGCGGCGATTGCCTCGGCGATCGCGGCGTGCTCGGCGGCCGCGGCCGCCAGGCGCGCGGCGTCATCGGCGGCCAACCTGCGGATGCGGACCAAGTGCACGCGAAGGCTTCGCATGGCCTGGGCCAGGTAGGAGTTGGAGATGGCGGCATCGATGGCGGTATCCAGGCGTCCCACCAGCTCGTAGTACTCGTGGCGCGTGGGATCGTTACCGTTGATCATCTCCGGTGCGCGGACCAGTTCACCCCGCAACTGTTCGAAAGTGGCGGCATCGCCTCGGCTGGCAGCCAGCGCAGCAGCCTTGCCTTCAAGGGTTTCGCGCAGTTCGAACAGTTCGTCGATGTCCTCAAGGGAGATATCCGTGACCACCACACCGCGGCCGCCCGGCGTCGTCAGGCCTTCCGCGGTGAGCCGGCCGAGGGCCTCGCGCAGCGGGGTGCGCGAGACGCCGAGCCGTTCGGACTGCTCCACCTCGGCCAGGACCGTCCCGGGGGCAAGCCGCCATTCGACAATGTCGTCCCGGAGGGCGGCGTAGGCCTTCTCGCTGGCACGCACGGGAGTCTCCTTCCTCGGTAGATGAACATTAGTGTATACAAAGACTGCTGATCGACCAAGCAAATTCACCCATCTCCTGCCTTTTGCCGCAGTTCTGTATACACGGGCCTTGTGGTGAGTCCTCGAAGGAACTAGCATGACCTGCATCACAATGTCGTGGACGGGATGACTTCATGGGCACCAGCAGCTATCGGGAATGCTATGGGCGCAGCGTGCAGCGGCCGGAGGACTTCTGGCGAGACGCCGCCCGGGCCGTCGACTGGAGCGTCCAGCCCACCCGCGCCCTGGATTCGAGCCGCGCCCCTGTCTACCGCTGGTTCCCCGACGGTGAGCTGAATACCTGCTACAACGCGCTGGACCGGCATGTGGCCGCAGGCCGCGGAGACCAGACGGCACTGATCTACGACTCCGCCATGCTGGGCATCCAGCAGCGCTTCAGCTATGCAGAACTCACCGAACTTGTGGCCCGTTTCGCCGGAGTGCTCCGGCGTAACGGTGTGGGCAAGGGCGACAGGGTGGTGATCTACCTGCCCATGATTCCTGAGGCCGCCATCGCCATGCTGGCCACTGCCCGCCTGGGCGCGATCCATTCGGTGGTCTTCGGCGGCTTCGCCCCCAAGGAACTTGCCGCCCGGATTCGCGACGCCGCCCCCGCCGTCGTCGTCACCGCCTCGGGAGGGCTCGAGCCCTCCCGCCGGATCGAGTACCTGCCGGCCGTCGCCGAGGCGCTGGAGCTCGCCGGAACGCCGGCGACCCCGGTGCTGGTCAAGGGCCGGGACGGCTTCAAGGACTCCGCGGCGGACCACGCCGGCTGGCTGGACTGGGAGAGCGAAATGGCATCCGCGGATCCCGCCGCACCGGTGGACGTCATGGCCACGGATCCCCTCTACATCCTGTACACCTCCGGGACCACAGGCACCCCCAAAGGCGTGGTGCGGGACAACGGCGGCCACGCCGTCGCCTTGCGCTGGACCTTGGAAAACATCTACGACGTCGGTCCCGGCGACGTCATGTGGACCGCCTCGGACGTGGGCTGGGTGGTGGGCCACTCCTACATTGTCTACGGTCCGCTGCTGGCCGGCGCCACCACCGTGATCTACGAGGGCAAACCGGTGGGAACCCCCGACGCCGGTGCGTTCTGGCGGGTGATCCAGGACCACAGGGTCAACGTGCTCTTCACCGCCCCGACCGCGCTGCGGGCCATCCGCAAGGCCGACCCGGAGGCCATGCTGGTGAAGAACTACGACATCTCCAGCCTGCGGACCCTCTTCGCCGCGGGGGAGCGGCTCGACACCGACACCTTCCACTGGGCCTCCCGAGTCCTCGGCGTGCCCGTGGTGGACCACTGGTGGCAGACCGAGACCGGCTGGGCCATCTGCGCCAACCCGCGCGGACTGGACACACTGCCGATCAAGCCGGGCTCGCCCAGTGTTCCGATGCCCGGCTTCAGGCTGCGGATCCTCGACGCGGCCGGCCAGGAGGTGGAAGCCGGCACCGAGGGCAACATAGTCCTCGACCTGCCGCTCCCGCCAGGCACCCTTGCCACCCTGTGGCGGAATGACGAGCGGTACATCTCCTCCTACCTGCAGGCGTTCGAGGGGAGCTACGCCACCGGAGACTCCGGCTACCGGGACAAGGACGGCTACCTCTTCGTGATGGGCCGCACCGACGACATCATCAACGTCGCCGGGCACCGGCTTTCCACCGGTGCCATGGAGCAGGTGATCGGCCAGCACCCGGCCGTTGCCGAATGCGCGGTGATCGGCGTCGCGGACTCCCTGAAGGGCCAGCGCCCCAGCGGCTATGTGGTGCTCAAATCCGGGGTGGACATACCCCCGGACCTCCTGGAGAAAGACCTGGTCGCCCTGGTGCGGCGGGACATCGGCGCGGTGGCGGATTTCAAGCACGTCACGGTGGTGGAGGCCCTGCCCAAGACCCGATCCGGAAAGATCCTCCGCAAGACCATGCGGCAGATCGCCGACGGAGAGGAGTACACCGTGCCGTCAACCATCGAGGACCCCGGGGTCATCGTCCAACTGGCCGGCGTACTGCGGCCGGAACGCGCAGCCGGAGACTGAGCCGCAGGAGTATGCGGCCCTGGACCTCAGCGGGCGGTCCACCGGTATTCGTTCTCAGGCCTGCCGGGGGTGCCGTAGCGGGCCGTACGGGAAACGGTGCCGGCATCGGCAAGGTACTCCAGGTACCTCCGTGCCGTTACCCGGGACATTCCCAGGGCCTCCATGACTTCGGTGGCAGAGACTGCCCCGGGCTGTTGGCGGAGGAACTCCTGGACTGAACCGAGGGTGGAGGTGGAAAGCCCCTTGGGCAGCGGCAACTCCGAGGGAGCCCGCAAGCTGGCGAAGGCCTGGTCCACATCACTCTGCGAAGCGCCCCCTCTGCCTGCCCCGGCACCTGCCCCGGCCAGCTGCTGCCTGAACTGGCGGTAGCTTTCGAGCTTGTCGGAGAACGTGGCGAACGTGAACGGCTTGATCAGGTATTGGACCACGCCGATGGCGACGGCACTGCGGACGATGGCCAATTCGCGGACGGCGGTGATGGCGATGATGTCGGCAAGGATTCCGGCCGAACGCATGCGCCGGGCAATGTCCAGGCCGTGCAGGTCCGGCAGGTTCATGTCCAGCAGGACCAGTTCCACGGGCTCTCCGGCCGCCACGAACTCGTTCAGCAGCCGCAGGGCCGACTGGCCGTCCGGGGCGGTCCCGGCGAGCTCGAATCCGGGCAGCCGCCCCACGTAGGCGGCGTGGGCTGCGGAGGCGATCGCTTCATCCTCAACGACGAGGACCCGGATGTTGCTCACTGGCTGTGCTCCTTTTCCGGGGGCACCGCTGCGGGCAGGAATACTTCGAACTTGGCGCCGTTCCGTCCATTGATGGCCAGCGTACCGCCCAAACGCCCCACAGCCTGCCGGACCAGCGCCAGTCCGACCCCCCGGCCTCCGGGACCGGCCGGCTTCGTGCTGAAGCCATGCCGGAAGATCAGTTCGGCATCGGCCGGGTCGATGGGGGTCCCGGAATCGTTGACGGCGATGTCCAGTCCTTCCTCGTCCGCTTCCAGGGTCAGCTGGACCCGCCGCGGAGCGGGAGCATCGGCTGCCGCGTCAATGGCGTTGTCCAGCAGGTTGCCCATGATCGTCACCAGGTCCTGGACGGCCACACCAGGCGTCGAGCCCGAACCCAGGGTGGACACGTCCAGCTGCACCCCGCGTTCGTGGGCCTCGGCCACTTTTCCCATGACCAAGGCGCCCACCACCGGTTCGTCGATGGAGCTCACCATGTCATCGGTCAGCTGCTGGCTCAACGCCAGGTCCTTCGTGGCAAAGTCCAGGGCCTCCCCGGTCCGGCCCAGCTCAAGGAGCGAGACCATGGTGTGCAGCCGGTTGGCGTGTTCGTGGGTCTGCGCCCGCAACGCATCGGACAGGGTCCGCATGGTCTGCAGCTCGTTGCCCAGCGCTTCGATCTCCGTCCTGTCACGGAGTGTCGCAACCGTTCCGTACACCGGCACCTTGCCGCGCGCACCGGGGGACTCCGGACCCCGGGCGGGGCCTTGGTTGACCACCAGCACGCGGGAACCTGTCAGGACCATCTCGTCCTTGGTGGTGCGTCCGGACTCGAAGAGGCTGCGAAGCTCGCTGTCCAGCGGGAGATCGGCCAACGATGGCGGCTTGGTGGGATCATTGCTTCCGGTCTCGGCAAGGCCCAGCAGCTCGGCGGCCTGGTCGTTGTACATCACCACCCGCTTCCTGGCATCGATCAGGATCAGCCCTTCGCGGACCGAGTGGAGTACCGACTCGTAGTAGGCGAAGAGCTGGGCCAATTGTTCGGGGCCCCAGCCGCGGGTCACTCGGCGGAGGTACCGGCCCAGCAGCCACGAGGCCAGGGACCCGCCCACCAGCAGGGCAATTCCCAAGGCGAGCAGCACGGGGAGCCGGGCAGCGAAGGCAACGTCGACGTTGCGGACCGTAACGCCAACAGCCACCAGTGCCTGGATTGTTCCCGCTGAATCCTTGACCGGAACGATGGTCCGGACGGAAGGGCCGAGGGTACCCGCCGTGACTTCCGTAAAGGTGCGCCCCTGCAGGGCGGCATCGATGGAGCCGATGTAGGGCCGGCCCAGTTCCTCATCCCTGGGATGCGTCCAGCGGGTCCGGTCGGGGGCCATGATGGTGATGAAGTCTACCCGTGCCGCGGCGGTGACATCCTTGGCGTACGGCTGCAGCAGGACGGAGGGGTCCGGCGTGGCAGCGGCCTGCAGCACGAGCGGATTGGCGGCGATGGAGGCGGCCACGCCTTCCATCCGGCGGCCGGCTTCATCATAGGTCCGGTCCCGTGCGTCGAGGTAGGCGGCAGTTCCTACGATGGCGATGAAGCACACCACGATCAGCAGGTTTGCCACGAAGAGCCGGCGGGCGATACTCCAACGGTGGATCATGCGTACCTCCATCTGACCCTGCGGGTGCCGCGACCAATATGAACGCAACGGTGAGCTGGATCACGGGGTGCCCAATGATGGATATCACATTGCAAGGACGTGTCGAGCCCAGAGCCTGTGCCGCAGCGTCTATCAGAATATCCACAAGGAGACACATCATGGCTTCTCAACGAGGAGAGTCGCTCGGAACTGCGACGCCGCGGCGCAAGGGACTGGACAAGTCCCACTACCTGTACATCGCCGTCATCGCGGCAGTTATCCTGGGCGCACTGGTGGGCCTGCTGTTCCCGGAGGTCGCCAAGAACCTCAAGCCGCTGGGCGACGGGTTCATCAAGCTCATCAAGATGATGATCGCGCCGGTCATCTTCTGCACAATCGTCCTGGGCATCGGTTCCATCGCCAAGGCGGCTACCGTGGGCAAGGTGGGCGGCCTGGCGCTGGGTTACTTCGTCATCATGTCCACCTTCGCCTTGGCCATCGGCCTGGTGGTCGGCAACCTGATCCACCCCGGTGAGGGCCTGAAGCTCACGCCCTACGATCCCAACAAGAAGGCAGCTACAGACAGCACCGTCGACTTCCTGCTGGGCATCATCCCCAGCGACATCCCCGTGCTGCCCACCCTGCTGGCGGCAATCCTGGTGGGCTTCGCACTGCAAAAGATGGGCCCCCAGGGCGCTCCGATCCTGAAGGCCATCGGCCACGGCCAGGCCCTGGTGTTCCGCATCCTCATCATGATCATGTGGCTCGCTCCGGTCGGCGCCTTCGGTGCCATCGCCGCCGTCGTGGGCGCTACCGGCGTCCAGGCCATCGTGAGCATGTTCACCCTGATGGTGGCGTTCTACATCACCTGTGCGCTGTTCATCGTCGTGATCCTCGGCGGGCTCCTCCAGGTGGTGGCCGGCGTCAACATCTTCAAGCTCATGAAGTACCTGGCCCGCGAATACCTCCTCATCTTCTCCACGTCCTCCTCCGAGGCTGCGCTCCCGCGGCTGATCGCCAAGATGGAACACCTGGGCGTGTCCAAGCCCGTCGTCGGCGTCACCGTTCCCACCGGATACTCCTTCAACCTTGACGGAACAGCCATCTACCTGACCATGGCGTCCCTCTTCGTTGCCAACGCCATGGGTACCCCGCTGGACCTCGGCGCCCAGATCTCCTTGCTGATCTTCATGATCATTGCGTCCAAGGGCGCCGCCGGTGTGACCGGTGCCGGGCTGGCCACCCTCGCCGCGGGCCTGCAGGCACACCGTCCCGAGCTGCTCGGCGGCGTGGGAATGATCGTCGGCATCGACCGCTTCATGTCCGAAGCCCGTGCACTGACCAACTTCACCGGCAACGCCGTCGCCACCGTCCTGATCGGCACCTGGGTCAAGGAGATCGACGGCGGCCAGGTCACCCGCGTCCTCTCCGGCGAGGCCCCGTTCGATGAGCAGACCATGATCGCCGGGCATGGCGAAATGGCACCAAAGGAAGAAGGCGCCCGCGAGGTCGCCAAGGCCTGACCGTCACCTGCGGCAACGCCCGAAACCGCCCCTGCAGCCCCCGCTGCAGGGGCGGTTTTGTTGTGTTCAACCCACAACCTTCGACCTCTACTAGAGGGTCAAGGCTCAACATTCGCGGAAAGTCAAGTTCCGTCGAATGCCGTGTCGGGCGCTGTAACCTAAGGATCAGAACGAACGGCGCTGGCGAGCCAGCGGCAGGAAATCACCGTCATCGAAAGTGTGGACAGATACGTGAGCAGCGAACAGGGTTCAGCAACTCTGGAGGGCACGGAATTCGACCTGGAAAACGCGGTGATGGGCCCCACCGGGCGCCCATACCGGGAGTTCCCGGAACCCGCGCCGCTGTCCTCCCACGGCCCGGCCCGCGTCATTGCCATGGTCAACCAGAAGGGCGGCGTCGGGAAGACGACCTCCACCATCAACCTCGCCGCAGCGCTCGCGGAATACGGCCGCCGCGTCCTTCTGGTGGACTTTGACCCCCAGGGCGCGCTCTCGGCTGGCCTGGGCGTCAATCCGCACGAGCTTGACCTCACCGTCTACAACGTCCTGATGGACCGCAAGGTGGACATCCGCGACGCCATCCACCAGACCGGCGTCGAGAACGTCGACCTCCTGCCGGCCAACATCGACCTCTCCGCCGCGGAAGTCCAGTTGGTCAACGAAGTGGCACGCGAGCAGGTCCTGGACCGTGCGCTCAAGAAAGTCGAAGACGATTACGACGTCGTCCTCATCGACTGCCAGCCGTCCCTCGGCCTCCTGACTGTCAACGCCCTCACGGCAGCGCACGGTGTCATCATTCCGCTGATCTGCGAGTTCTTTGCGCTCCGCGCGGTGGCGCTCCTGGTCGAAACCATCGACAAAGTCCAGGACCGGTTGAACCCGCGCCTGCAGGTGGACGGCGTGCTGGCCACCATGTACGACGCCCGCACCCTTCACAGCCGGGAGGTCATTACCCGCCTGGTGGAGGCCTTCGGCGACAAAGTCTTCGAGACCGTCATCAAGCGCTCCATCAAGTTCGCCGACGCCACCGTCGCCGCCGAACCCATCACCAGCTACGCGGGGAACCACGTGGGGGCTGACGCCTACCGCAGGCTGGCCAAGGAACTGATCGCCCGCGGCGGCGCACCGTAACCAACGCCGTGGCCGAATCAAAGCCCGGCTTCGAGGTGCGGCTGGCCAACTTCACCGGCCCTTTCGATCTCCTCCTGGGCCTCATTGCCAAGCACCAGCTGGACATCACCGAGGTGGCCATCGCCACGGTGACGGATGAGTTCATCAAGTACATCCGGAAACTCCAGGAGCTCGGCGAAGAATGGGCGCTGGATGAGGCAAGCGAATTCCTGGTGATTGCCGCGACGCTTCTTGACCTGAAGGCGGCACGGCTCCTCCCCGCCGGCGAGGTCGAGGATGACGAAGACATCGCCCTCCTCGAAGCGAGGGATCTGCTCTTCGCCCGGCTGCTCCAGTACAAGGCCTTCAAGCACGTGGCCGGAATCCTGGGCGAGACCCTGCACCAGGAGGGCCGGCGCTTCCCGCGGCAGGTGGCACTGGAGGAGCAGTTCGCGGCGATGCTTCCCGAACTCGTCTGGAAGCACACGCCTGAACAATTCGCCGCCCTGGCCGGGGCCGCACTGCGGCCCAAGGCCCCGGCGCAGCCGCCGCAGGTGGCCCTTGGCCACCTCCACGGGGGCAACGTCAGCGTCAAGGAGCAGGCCGAGATGCTGGGCCTGCGCCTGCAACGGCAGTCCCCGCTGACCTTCCGCTCCCTGATCGCCGACGCCGGGTCAACCCTGGTGGTGGTCGCCCGGTTCCTGGCGCTGTTGGAGCTGTTCCGGGACAAGGCGGTCTCGTTCGACCAGCTGTCCCCGCTGGCAGAGCTGGCGATCCACTGGACAGCCGATGGCCGGGACTGGTCGGCCGAGCATCTCAGCGAAGAATACGAGGAACAACTGTGAACCTGGAACCGCAACAACCGGAGCCGGGGGCGGACTTTGGGGATGACCACGACGCCGACGGGCTTCCCGGGGGCGCCAAGGCCGCCCTTGAGGCCGTCCTGATGGTCCTGGACGAGCCGGCCACGGAGGATGAGCTCGCCGCGGGGGTTGGCCTCACGCCCGCCACGGTGCGCTCCCTGCTGGAAGAACTTCAACGCGAGTATGACGGCTATACTGTTAACGCCCCGGATATGGAGAATGCCAGCCACGCTGGCTTTGGCTCCAGGCCCCGGGGTTTTGAATTGCGGAACATCGCCGGTGGCTGGCGGATCTACTCCCGCGCCGAATTTGCCGACATCGTGGGCAAGTACGTGCTCGACGGGCAGACCACCAGGCTCACCCAGGCGGCATTGGAAACACTGGCTGTCATCGCGTACCGCCAACCCGTTTCACGGGCCAGGGTGTCTGCAATTCGCGGAGTCAATGTTGATTCTGTCGTACGGACACTCGCCCAGCGCGGGCTGATCGAAGACGCGGGAACCGATCCCGAGTCCGGCGCAATCCTTTACCGGACCACCTCCTATTTCCTTGAACGGATGGGAATCGGTTCAGTGGAGGAGTTGCCCCACCTGTCGCCGCACCTACCGGGTCTCGACGGGATCGCAGAGTTCTACGACGCCGACATGATGTAGGCAGGGCACTCCCTGTCCGCGTCAATTCACTTACCAGGGCAGACGAAGTCTGCACGGCTGGCTAGGGTTGTCCTTGGACATCTCTGCGGGCCAAAACATCGAAGGACGGGTCATGACACAGGCGGGACGCCAGGGTTCACCACGTAACGGATCAGGACGCGGCGGGAGCGACCGCAACGCGTCACAGCGCGGGAATTCACCCCAGCGCGGCAACCAGGGCGGAGGCTCCCGGGGCGGCGCGGCAAAGCGTTCGTCCGCCTTCGGCGGCGACCGCCCGCAGCGGGCGCCGAAGCCGCGCGAGGAGCGCTTCATCGACCCCGACCTTGCCGGGGACCAGCAAGGACGCCCAGCAGGAGGCTCCAAGCCGGCGGCGCCGTCGTCGCGCAAGCCCGCTGCCCGCAAACCGGGATCCAAGAAGGCACCCGGAACTCCCGGCGCACCCAAGACCAAATCGCGCACGGGTGCACCCGGCGCTGCTGCGTCCCGCGCCTTCGGCAGCGAACGCTTCGGCCAGAACCTTGGCCCGGTCCGCAAACCTGCCCGCAGGAAGGGCCCTCGCGGCAACGTTCCCCAGTCCGAACTCCACGATGCCGACGGCGTCCGCCTCCAGAAGGTGATGGCGTCGGCTGGTGTGGCGTCCCGGCGTGTCTGCGAAGAGATGATCGCGGAGGGCCGCGTGGAAGTGGACGGCCAGGTGGTCACCGAGCTCGGTGTCCGCGTCGATCCCAAGACCGCCGTCATCCACGTCGACGGCCTGCGGATCCAGCTGGACGAAAACCTGGTCTACATGGTGTTCAACAAGCCCAAGGGCGTGGTGTCCACCATGGAGGACCCGGAGGGCCGCCCCTGCATCAGCGATTTCCTCAAGAACAACAAGAACACCGGCGAACGCCTCTTCCACGTGGGCCGGCTGGACGTCGCCACCGAGGGGCTGCTGCTGCTGACCAACGACGGCGAGCTCGCCAACCGGCTGACCCACCCCTCCTACGAGGTGCCCAAGACCTACCTGGTCCAGGTGCGCGGGCCGTTCCCGCAGGGTGTCGGTGCCCAGCTGAAGGCCGGCGTCGAGCTTGAGGACGGCTTTGCCAGCGTCGATTCCTTCCGGCTGGTGGACTCCACGCCCGGCCACGTGCTGATCGAGGTTGTGCTCCACTCCGGCAAGAACCGGATTGTGCGCCGCCTCTTCGACGCTGTCGGGTTCCCGGTCCAGCGGCTTGTCCGCGTCAAGGTGGGCCCCATTGGGCTCGGAGACCAGCGCCAGGGCAGCATCCGTAACCTGGGCAAGCAGGAAGTCGGCCACCTGCTGGCATCCGTAGGGCTCTGATCCATGTCCGCGTTCAAAAGCCACGGCCGCGGCCACCTGGACGGGCCTGTGGTGGTCATTGGCGCCGGACTGCTGGGTGCCAGCATCGGGCTGGGCCTGCGTGGGCGCGGCGTAGCGGTGTTCCTGTCCGACCCCTCACCCACCAATCAGGCGGTGGCGGTGGATATCGGGGCGGGCCGCCCGCTGTCCGAGCTCGGCAGCGGAAAAGCCCAGCTCGTCGTGGTTGCCGCCCCGCCGGACGTTACGGCCGACGTCGTCTGCCAAGCACTCTCCGACTACCCTGACGCCGTGGTCGTGGACATTGCCAGTGTCAAGGCGGACATCCTTGCCCGGCTCCGGAGCCTGGGCGCCGACCTTTCACGGTATGTGGGCACCCATCCCATGGCCGGAAGGGAAAAGTCCGGTCCGGTAGCCGCCCGCGGCGAGCTGTTCACTTCCATGCCGTGGGTGCTCTGCCCGTCGGAGGAAACCTCGGACCACGCTTTGCAGGTGGCCCGCTCGCTTGCCTCGGACCTGGGAGCCGTCGTCTCGCAGTTCACGGCGGAAGAGCACGATGAAGCCGTCGCCCTGGTGTCGCACCTGCCCCAGGTCATGTCTTCGCTGCTGGCGAGCAGGCTGCAGGGCACGCCGCTGCATGCCCTGTCCCTGGCGGGGAACGGCCTGCGCGACGTCACCAGGATCGCCGCCAGCGATCCCACCCTGTGGGTTCAAATCCTTGGCGGCAACGCGGCCAAGGTCGTAGAGATCCTTTATGGCGTCCGCGAGGACCTGAACCGGCTCATCGGAACCTTGGAGCAGCCCACTGCACCGGGTGCCCGCCTGGACCTTGCCCAGCTCATCAGTGAGGGCAACGCCGGGCAGGCGCGGATTCCCGGCAAGCACGGCGGGCCACCACAGGCGTATTCCTGGCTGACGGTGCTGGTGGATGACAAACCGGGCCAGATCGCGCAGCTTCTCACCGAAATCGGTGAAATCGGCGTGAACGTCGAAGATCTTCGGCTGGATCATTCATCCGGACAAAACGTCGGCATGGTGGAATTGTCAGTGTTGCCGAACAAGCACGACCACCTGATCGAAGCCCTCAACGACCGCGGATGGCGGGTACTTCAGTAATGACACAGGAACTTCTCGAAACCATGCGCGCGCTGCGCATCGGCCGGCCCCTGGTGGTCGCCATCGACGGGCCGTCCGGCTCCGGCAAATCCAGCGTGAGCAAGGAGGTCGCCCGCCGGCTCCGTCTTGCCTACCTGGACACCGGTGCCATGTACCGTGCCCTGACCTGGTACTGCGTGAGCGAGGGCATCGACCTGGCGGACACCCCGGCCGTGGAGCAGGCGTCCCGCGACTTTGTGCTGGAATTGAGCACCAGCCCGCAGGAGGAATACGTGCGGGTAGGCGGCGTGGACGTCACTGATGCCATCCGTGAGCCCGCGATCTCCTCGACCGTCAGCGCCGTCGCCACCACGCTCGGCGCCCGGACCGAACTGATCCGCCGGCAGCGGGACCTGATCGAAAAGCACCACCGCCGCATGGTGGTGGAAGGCCGGGACATCACTACCGTCGTCGCGCCCGGCGCCGAAGTGCGCATGCTCCTCACCGCCAGCGAGGAAGCCCGGCTGCGCCGGCGCGGCATCCAACTGGGCGGCACCCAGAACGCCGAGCAACTTGCCGCCCAGGTCACGCACCGGGATGCCAAGGACTCAACCGTGGTCAATTTCACGCAGGCGGCGGACGGCGTGGTCACCCTGGACTCCTCGGACTTGGACTTCGAGCAGACGGTGGACGCCGCGCTCGTGATCGTCACCAAGGTGCTCAACCGTGACTGACACCGGAGCCGGCCTGCCGTCCGGTTTGACCACGGTATGGAGCAGGCCCGTGGGCTGGGTGCTGGACCATGTGGTTTACCGGACCTCCGTGACCGGCAGGAGCAACGTCCCCACCGGTGGTCCCGTCATCTTTGCGGCCAACCACATCAGCTTCCTGGACGGGCCGGTGATGTTCGGCGCGGCCCCACGGCCTATGCACATCCTGGTGAAGCAGGAGATGTTCAAAGGCTTCCTGGGCCGGCTGCTCACCGCCTCCGGACAACTTCCCGTTGACCGCCGGGGGGACAGGGGTGCGCTGCAGCGCTGCAAGGCCGTGCTCGACGCCGGACGCTGCGTCGGGATTCTCCCCGAGGGAACGCGGGGGAGCGGGGCAGCAGAAGACATCAACGGCGGCGTGGCGTGGCTGGCCCTGAACACCGGCGCGCCGGTGGTTCCGGTGGCCATCCTCGGGACCCGCCAGGGAGCCGAACACCTGGATTCGGTTCCGCGGCCCGGGCGGCGTTTCCACGTCAGCTTCGGGACAGCCCTTACCCTGGCCCGCCGGGCCGGCGAAAGCGGGCGTGCTTCAATGGACAGGGCGGCGCAGGAAATCCGCGCGGCCCTGGCGGGGCATGTCCAGGACACCATCACCATCAGCGGGCAGCCCTTGCCTTTCGCTGATCACCAAGACCTGACAGCAGTAGCCGGGGACGCCGGCAGATGACCACTAAGGACAGTGCAATGAGCGACACCACCCAGACTTCCGGGCATTCCGGTGCCGGCGATGACGAATACGTACCCTCCGGCAGCGACCAGGTCGCCGAACGGCTGGCGGCAATAGACGACGACGAAGCGGAGCTGCGTGCCGCCTCCCTCCGGGCCGGCCTTGAGGACTACGACCTCGACGAGGACGACGCCGCCCTGCTCAGTGGAGACTACGGCGACGAAGACCTTGAGGGTCCGCTTAAGCTGGATCCGGTCCTGGCCATTATCGGCCGCCCGAACGTGGGCAAGTCCACGCTGGTGAACCGGATCCTGGGCCGGCGTGAGGCCGTGGTGGAGGACACCCCCGGCGTCACCCGGGACCGCGTCATGTACTCGGCGAACTGGAACGGCCGCAACTTCACTTTGGTGGACACCGGCGGATGGGAACATGACGCCCGCGGCATCCACGCCCGCGTGGCCGAGCAGGCCGAGATGGCCGTGGAACTTGCCGACGCCGTCCTCTTCGTGGTGGACTCCGCCGTCGGAGCCACCGCCACGGACGAAGGCGTCATGAAGATGCTTCGCCGCAGCAAGAAGCCGGTCATCATGGTGGCCAACAAGGTGGACGACTTCGCCCAGGAAGCGGACAGCGCCGCACTGTGGGGCCTCGGCTTCGGCCAACCGTACCCGGTATCAGCGCTGCACGGCCGCGGCGTGGCAGACCTCTTGGACCACGTCATGGACATCCTCCCCGAGTTCTCCACCGTCGAGGGCGTGGAACGATCCGGGGGTCCCCGCCGGATCGCCCTGATCGGCCGTCCCAACGTGGGCAAGTCCTCCCTGCTGAACAAGCTCGCCGGATCCGAACGCGTGGTGGTGGACAACACCGCCGGCACCACCCGTGACCCCGTGGACGAATTCATCGAACTCGGCGGCCGCACGTGGCGCTTCGTGGACACCGCCGGTATCCGCCGCCGCCAGCACATGGCCCAGGGTGCGGACTACTATGCTTCCCTGCGGACGCAGGCCGCCCTCGAAAAGGCGGAGGTCGCCGTCGTCCTCCTGGCGGTGGACGAGGTCCTCAGTGAACAGGACGTCCGTATCCTGCAGCTGGCCATCGAGTCCGGACGCGCCCTGGTGCTGGCCTTCAACAAGTGGGACCTGCTCGACGACGAACGCCGCCGCTACCTGGAACGGGAAATCGAGCAGGACCTTGCCCACGTCGAATGGGCTCCGCGGGTCAACATCTCCGCCAAGACCGGCTGGCACAAAGACCGCCTGGTTCCGGCCCTGGACCTGGCCCTGGAGAACTGGGACCGGCGCATCCCCACCGGGCGCCTCAATGCCTTCCTCGGCGAACTCGTGGCCGCGCACCCGCACCCGGTCCGTGGCGGCAAGCAGCCGCGCATCCTCTTCGGCACCCAGGCCTCCAGCCGGCCGCCGAAGTTCGTCTTGTTCACCACCGGCTTCCTGGACCCCGGTTACCGCCGGTTCATCACCCGGCGGCTGCGGGAAACCTTCGGCTTCGAAGGTACTCCCATCGAGGTGAGCATGCGCGTGCGTGAGAAGCGCGGCCGCAAGCGTTAATTGCGACACACCTTGGGGCTGATCGCCGGAAAGTGTCACTGGCACCCCTCCGGATCGTGTAAGCTCTTCTAGGTGGTTCGGCCGGACTGCTGATGGAAATCCTTGGAGGAATCCTTGGATCCGGGTCAGCGGAGAACGGCGGAACCAGCGGGCTGTAGCGCAGCTTGGTAGCGCACTTGACTGGGGGTCAAGGGGTCGCAGGTTCAAATCCTGTCAGCCCGACCAAAAAGCGGAAAGCGCCGGAGATCATCTCCGGCGCTTTCCGCTTTTTTTGGCGTTCCCGGCCGTTCCCGATCTGGACCGGATGCCTGGTTCCGGGACTGCCTATTTCAAGAACTTCGACGTCCTCCGGTCCGCCAGGATCTTGCCCTTGGTCTGGCAGGTGGGGCAGTACTGCAGCGCCGTGTCCGCGAACGACACTTCACGCACGGTGTCGCCGCACACGGGGCAGGGCTGGCCGGCGCGGGCGTGGACCCGCATGTGGCTTCGCTTGACGTCCTTGAGGTCTTTGGGCGGCTTGCCGCGGGCTTCCACCAGCGCCTGGCCCAACACGCTGTGGATGGCGTCGTAGAGCACCTGGACCGTTTCCCGGTCCAGGGACTTGGCGATGGCGAACGGGGAGATCCGCGCGGCGTGCAGGATTTCGTCGCTGTAGGCATTGCCGATGCCGGCAATGACGCTTTGGCTGCGCAGCAGCCCCTTGATCTGCTGCGAACTGCCCTGCAGGATCTCCGCCAGCATGCCGGCGTCGAACGCCTCCGTGAACGGATCGGGACCCAGCGCCGCAATTCCCGGCACATCCTGCGGATCGCGCACCACATAGACCGCCAGGCTTTTCTTGGTGCCCGCTTCGGTCAGGTCCAGGCCCCGCGGGCCGTCCGGGCCGGCAAAGGTGCACCGGACGGCGATCAGGCCCTTGCCCATCCGAAGCTGGCTGTCGGCGGGGGAGTCGGTGAAGCGCACCCACCCCGCTCGCGCCAGGTGGAATACCAGCGACACGCCCGCGGTGTCGATGCTGATGAACTTGCCGAACCGCCGGACCCCGGAGACCAGCTGTCCCTCAAGGGCGCTGAAGGGCGGGTCGGCGGTTTTGAGGACGGCGAAGGACACGATCTGCAACCTTGAGATCGTGCACCCGCGCAGCTGCTCGTCCAGGAACGTGGCCAGGCCGGCCACTTCGGGCAGTTCCGGCATGGCTTACCCGCCCCGCCGCAGGGATGCTGCACCAGTGCTTGCACTCATGGGTCCCATCTTGTCAGAAACCCCGGCGCCCGCCCCGGCAGTTGTGCCTATACTTTCAGCGGCGGCCCGATTTCCGGGCCCCTCGTGACCTTGGCGCGCACCCCGATGAAAGGCCCCCCATGAGCAACATTCCCGAAGACCTGTCCTACACCGCCGAACATGAGTGGGTTACGGCCCCCAATGCCGACGGCGTGGTCCGCGTGGGAATCACCGACTTCGCCCAGGACGCGCTTGGCGACGTCGTCTACGCCCAGATGCCGGAAGTCGGCACGAAGATTACGGCAAACGAAGTGGTGGGCGAGGTCGAGTCCACCAAGAGCGTGAGCGACATCTACGCACCCGTTTCCGGCGAAGTCGTGGCGCGCAACGACTCCCTGGACAGCGATTCCGCCCTGATCAACACCGATCCCTACGGTGATGGCTGGCTGATCGAGGTCAAACTGGCCGAACCTGACGCCGTCGAGTCGCTGCTCAGTGCATCGGAGTACGAACAACAGGTAGGCTAAAGCTAACCGGTTAATCCGGTCCGGCCCCGCGTCGCAGGCAGGACGTCTTCGCACGTCAGTGGCCGGATCGGGCGCCGGCGCCGGACCTGCCGGGCAGGGCCGGTGAGCAATCGTCGGTTGCGGGCCAAGGCCCTGCACATCTAAGAGGAGGAATCCATGGCTGGCCACAGACACAACCCTGCCGATGGGGATTACGGCACGGGTGCGGCTAAGGCGTCGGAGACCACCTCGATCCATCTCACGCCGGTCACCGACGAGCCCACCATCGCCCCGAAGCTCTCTTCGGACGAGCGCAATTCCGTGGAGGCCCTGCCTGCCGGTTCCGCGCTGCTGGTAGCGCACAGCGGCCCGAACGCCGGTGCCCGGTTCCTCCTGGATTCGGACGTGACCACCGCAGGCCGCCACCCGGATGCGGATATCTTCCTGGACGATGTCACGGTCTCGCGCCGGCACGTCGAATTCCGCCGCACCGCTCGCAGCTTCGAAGTCGTGGACAAGAACAGCCTCAATGGCACCTACGTCAACCACGACCGGGTGGACAGCGTGGAGCTCAAGTCCGGCAGCGAAGTCCAGATCGGCAAGTTCCGCCTCACCTTCTACCTGAGCCCTGCCACGGCTGCAGGCCGCAGCTGACCCGGGGACCACTGCCTGTGGCAATGGCACAACCGGAACGCCGGGGCCCCCAGGTCCTGAATATCGGCGAGGTCCTCGCCCAGCTCAGCGCTGACTTCCCGGGCATGACGGCGTCGAAAATCCGCTTCCTTGAGGAAAAGGGCCTGATCAATCCGCGCCGCACACCTGCCGGCTACCGCCAGTACTCCGACGGCGACGTCGAACGCCTGCGGTTCGTGCTGGCCCTGCAGCGCGACCAGTACCTGCCCCTGAAGGTCATCAAGGACTACCTTGACGCAATCGACAGGGGAGAGCGGCCGGAAAACCTGCCCCCCGGCGTCGTGGTGTCCCCTCGTATTGTCTCGGACGAACTTGCCGCCGAGTTGCAGAACCGGGGCAGGAAACTGAGCGAGGAGCAACTTCGGACCGAATCCGGAGCCAGCGTCCCCCTGCTGCAGTCCCTGCTGAGCTTCGGCCTCATCAGCCACAGCAACGGCCAGTTCGATGAGCATGCCCTCCAGGTTGCCCGCGCGTGCGTGCAGCTGGAAAGCCATGGGCTCGAGCCGCGCCACCTTCGCCCCTTCCAGGCGGCGGCCGAGAGGGAATTCGGCCTCGTGGAACGTGCCGTCGCGCCGCTGGCCTCGCGCAAGGACTCGGCATCGCAGGCACGCGCGGCCGAGGCCGCCCGCGAGATCAGCGATCTTTGCCTCACCCTGCACCGGGCCCTGGTGCAAGACCACATCTCACGCATGGACATCTGATGATTGAAGTAGAGATCGTAGGCGTTCGCATCGAATTGCCGTCCAACCAGCCGCTGGTCCTGCTCAAGGAGATGCACGGCGAACGCCACGTGCCCATCTGGATCGGCACCCCCGAGGCCAGTGCCATTGCGCTCGCCCAGCAGGGTGTTGTCCCGCCCCGGCCCATGACGCACGATCTCCTGGTGGACGTGGTGGAGTCGCTGGGGCACTCCGTGGTCAGCGTCAACATCGTGGCCGTGGAAGACAACATTTTCTATGGCCAGCTGCAGTTCGAGAACGGCACCACGGTCAGCTCCCGGGCCTCCGACGCCCTGGCCATCGCGCTGCGGGCCAAGTGCCGGATCTGGTGTGCCGATTCGGTCATGGACGAGGCCGGAGTGCGCATCACGGAACATGATGAGGGGGAGGACACCGAGCCGGGCCCCACGGTGGACGAAGAACGCGAAATGCGCCGGTTCCGCGAGTTCCTCGACGACGTGGAGCCCGAGGATTTCGACGGCTAAGGTCACGTTAAGGTTAAAGTTGAGGCTGAAAGTTTCGACACGCCTCTTTCAACCCCCCAACGTCTTTGACCTGGGGACCTGCCGGGCCTAACGTCGAAGTATCAAGTTCCCTTGCTTACGGCAGCCGCGCAAGTCACACTGGAAAGTGCGCCCCGCGACAATTACACGCATGGTCTTCATGCCGAAGCTGCCTTAGAGAGTTCCTGGGAGCGTACGACAAGGAGGATCCAGGTGAGTCCCAAAGGCGAAGCAGGCGGGCTGAAACAGCCCACAGCTGGTGTTGCTGTGCCCGTGAGCGGTGCCCAGGGCCTCCTGTTCACCGAGGACCTTCCGGTACTGGATGAGGACGCAGGCTACCGCGGCCCCACTGCCTGCAAAGCCGCAGGCATCACTTACCGGCAGCTCGACTACTGGGCGAGGACCGGTTTGGTTGAACCCGCCGTCCGCGGTGCCGCCGGCTCCGGCTCACAACGGCTGTACGGCTTCCGGGACATCCTGGTCCTCAAAGTGGTCAAGCGCCTCCTGGATACCGGGGTCTCCCTGCAGCAGATCCGGACCGCCGTCGAACACCTCCGGGAGCGCGGCGTCGAGGACCTGGCACAGATTACGCTCATGAGCGACGGTGCAAGCGTCTACGAGTGCACGTCCGCGGATGAGGTCATAGACCTCGTCCAGGGTGGCCAGGGAGTCTTTGGCATCGCCGTTGGCCGTGTCTGGCGGGAAGTGGAAGGCAGCCTCGCGTCGCTGCCCAGCGAACATGCCGCGGAGCAATCCTTTCCCGACGACGAACTGAGCAAGCGCCGTGCGGCGCGGAAGATCAGCTGACACCCGTTCCAACAATTAAGGGCCACCCTCCGGACGGAGGGTGGCCCTTAATTGTTGGAACGGGTCCTAGCGGGTACGGCTCCGCAGGCCGGCGCCTGCGGCCATGAGGTTGGCCAGGAGGTCGTCAAACAATGCCGCCGCGGACTTGGCCGAATCGCCGGGCCAGTGATGCACGGGGTGGGCCGCACCCTGGATCTGCTGCCAATTGGCCTGCTCCGGGATCCTCGGGCTCAGCAGGAGTTCGCCGAACATGGACTCCATCTCCGCCAGCCGGTAGGTGTGCTCGGAGGAACCCGTGCGGACCCGGTTGGCCACGATGCCGGCAGGCGAAAGATTGGGGGCGAACTCCTGGCGGAACAGCTGGATGGCGCGCATGGTGCGTTCCGTGCCTGCCACCGAGAAGAGGCCGGGCTCGGCGACCAGGGCCACCTTGTCGCTGGCGGCCCATGCCATGCGGGTCAGCCCGTTGAGGGACGGCGGGCAGTCGATCAGGACCAGCTGGTAGTCCCCGGCGCCGGCAAGTACGGCCGACAGCCTGCGGAGGTCGCGGCGGCCAAGGTCCGGCCGATCGTAGATGCCCGTGTAGGCGGAGCCGACGGCGACGTCCAGGACGGCGGGCCCGGAACCGTTGGCCGGGACGCGGTCAGCCCAGTTGCTTCGCACCACGTTCTCGGCCATCTTTGCCCGGCGGGGGCTCTTCAGCATCCTGCCGATGTCCAGATGGTCTCCGGGCTGGACTCCCAGTGCCGTGGTGGCGTCGGCGTGCGGATCCAGGTCCACCACCAGTGTGCGAATTCCGGCGGCCAGCGCCGCAGACGCCAATCCTGTGGTGACGGAAGTCTTGCCGACTCCACCCTTAAGGCTGCTGATGCTGACTACTTGCACTTGAGAGACCAAAACCTAACGCCGGATGCCGTGTTGGGGGTAATGTTTGCCTCGGCAGAGCCGAAGCCGGACGGTCCTGCCGCCCTACTCATCATATGTTGATGCGTCGGCGAATCCTGTTTTATCGGGCGTCGGCATGGCACCGACTGTGCTGCCGGGGCGGTTTCCGCCAGCCACGCTGAAAGCGTTCGGGACATGACGGGGAAATCTGTGATGGTGGCCACAAAGATTTGTGTTTGTCCTTGTAGGTCCTAGACACTGTGACCACTCATTCGATCCACCCCGCAATGATGCAGGAGAAGTATGTTTTCCAAAGTTCTGGTGGCCAACCGCGGTGAAATCGCGATCAGGGCCTTCCGCGCCGGCTATGAGCTGGGTGCCAAGACCGTTGCCGTTTTTCCGCAGGAGGACCGAAACTCGATCCATCGCCAGAAAGCGGACGAGGCCTACCTGATCGGCGAGGAAGGACACCCTGTCCGGGCCTACCTGGACGTGGCTGAGGTGGTCCGGGTTGCCAAGGAGTCGGGCGCGGACGCGATTTACCCGGGTTATGGCTTCCTCTCCGAGAACCCGGAGCTTGCCCGCGCGGCGAAGGCCGCCGGCATCACCTTCGTTGGTCCGCCTGCGGAAGTGCTGGAGCTTGCCGGCAACAAGGTGGCGGCCCTCAAGGCTGCCCGCGAGGCCGGTGTCCCCGTACTGAAGTCCAGCGAGCCCTCCAGGGACCTGGACGAGCTGCTGGCGGCCGCCGACGAGATCGGATTTCCCATCTTCGCAAAGGCTGTAGCGGGCGGCGGCGGCCGCGGCATGCGCCGGGTGGACACCCGCGACGCCCTGCCTGAGGCCCTGAAGTCCGCCATGCGCGAGGCGGACGCGGCCTTCGGTGACCCCACCATGTTCCTGGAGCAGGCCGTCCTGCGCCCCCGCCACATCGAGGTGCAGATCCTTGCCGACGCAGAGGGCAACGTCATGCACCTCTTCGAGCGCGACTGCTCCATCCAGCGGCGGCACCAGAAGGTCATCGAGATCGCTCCCGCCCCCAACCTCGATGAGGGAATCCGGCAGGCCCTCTACCGGGACGCCGTGAAATTCGCCAAGGCCCTGAACTACGTCAACGCGGGCACGGTCGAATTCCTGGTGGACACCGAGGGTGAGCGGGCCGGCCAGCACGTCTTCATCGAAATGAACCCTCGCATCCAGGTGGAGCACACCGTCACCGAGGAAGTCACGGACGTGGACCTGGTCCAGGCCCAGATGCGGATCGCCTCCGGCGAGACCCTGGCCGACCTTGGACTGTCCCAGGACACCGTTAAACTCCGCGGCGCCGCCTTGCAGAGCCGCATCACCACCGAGGATCCCGCCAATGGTTTCCGGCCCGACGTCGGAAAGATCACCGGCTACCGCTCGGCCGGCGGCGCCGGCGTGCGGCTCGACGGCGGCACTGTGTACTCCGGTGCCGAGATCAGCCCCCACTTCGACTCCATGCTGGTTAAGCTCACCTGCCGCGGCCGGGACTACCCGTCAGCGGTGGCCCGTGCCCGCCGTGCCCTGGCCGAGTTCCGCATCCGCGGTGTCTCCACGAACATTCCCTTCCTCCAGGCCGTCCTGGACGACCCCGATTTCATCGCAGGCGATGTCGCCACCAACTTCATCGACCAGCGCCCTGAACTGCTCAAGGCCCGTGTCTCGGCCGACCGTGGCACCAAGCTCCTGACGTGGCTGGCCGAGGTCACCGTCAACAAACCCAACGGCGAGCTGACCGTGCACTCCAACCCCGCCGACAAGCTGCCGGACGTCAAGGGCCAGGAGGCGGCAGCGGGTTCGCGCCAGAGGCTCCTTGAGCTGGGCCCGGAGGGCTTCGCCAAGGCATTGCGCGAGCAGACCGCCGTGGCGGTCACGGACACCACGTTCCGCGACGCACACCAGTCCCTGCTGGCCACCCGCGTCCGCACCCGCGACCTCGTTGCCGCCGGGCCCGCCGTCACGGCGTTGCTCCCGCAGCTGCTGTCCGTTGAGGCGTGGGGCGGCGCAACCTACGATGTCGCCCTCCGCTTCCTCGGTGAGGACCCCTGGGACCGGCTCGCCGCGCTGCGCAAGGCGATGCCGAACGTGTGCATCCAGATGCTCCTTCGCGGCCGCAACACGGTTGGCTACACGCCGTACCCCGAAGAAGTGACGGAGGCCTTCGTGAACGAGGCCGCCGCCACCGGCATCGACATCTTCCGTATCTTTGACGCCCTGAACGACGTCAGCCAGATGGCCCCGGCCATCCGGGCGGTCCGCGCCACCGGCACCGCCGTCGCCGAAGTGGCGCTCTGCTACACCGGCGACATGCTGGACCCGGAAGAGAAGCTGTACACCCTTGACTACTACTTGGAGCTGGCGCAGAAGATCGTGGACGCCGGCGCCCATATCCTGGCCATCAAGGACATGGCGGGCCTGCTCCGCCCTGCGGCCGCGGCAAAGCTCGTGGCCGCCTTGCGGGAACGGTTCGACCTGCCCGTCCACCTGCACACGCACGACACGGCGGGCGGCCAGCTGGCCACCCTGCTCGCCGCTGTCGACGCCGGTGTGGACGCCGTGGATGTCGCAGCTGCATCGCTGGCCGGCACCACCAGCCAGCCCTCGGCGTCGGCCCTTGTTGCGGCCCT
Organism: Arthrobacter sp. AG258; assembly: GCF_004364695.1. Taxonomy (NCBI): domain Bacteria; kingdom Bacillati; phylum Actinomycetota; class Actinomycetes; order Micrococcales; family Micrococcaceae; genus Arthrobacter; species Arthrobacter sp. AG258. The sequence goes on from NZ_SOBI01000007.1 coordinate 38,226, forward strand.
GGCCCACACGCCGCGCGACACCGGCATCAGCCTGGATGCGGTCAGCTCGCTGGAACCGTACTGGGAAGCGGTGCGCCGCGTGTACGCCCCGTTCGAGTCCGGCCTGCCGGGCCCCACCGGCCGCGTATACAAGCACGAAATCCCCGGCGGCCAGCTGTCCAACCTCCGCCAGCAGGCCATGGCATTGGGCCTGGGGGAGCGCTTCGAAGCGATCGAGGACATGTACACGGCCGCGGACCGGATCCTGGGCCACTTGGTCAAGGTGACGCCGTCCTCGAAGGTGGTGGGTGACCTCGCGCTCCACTTGGTGGGCCTCAACGCCGATCCCGCGGATTTTGAAGCGAATCCACAGAATTACGACATCCCCGACTCCGTCATCGGTTTCCTGTCCGGCGAGCTCGGTGATCCTCCGGGAGGCTGGCCCGAGCCCTTCCGCACCAAGGCCCTGCAGGGCAGGAGCGTAAAGGTCCGCGATGCCGAGCTCAGCGCCGAGGACAGCGCGGCCCTGAAGTCCGATTCGAAGACCCGCCAGCACACGCTGAACCGGTTGCTTTTCGACGGACCCACCAAGGACTACCTCAAGAGCGTGGACACGTACGGCAACATCTCCGTGCTGGATACCCGGGACTACCTCTACGGACTCCAGCGCGGCACCGAGCACGAAATCCAGCTGGAACGCGGAGTCCGCCTCATCGCCTCCCTGGAAGCCGTCTCGGAGCCGGACGAGAAGGGCATGCGCACCGTCATGTGCACCCTCAACGGCCAGTCCCGGCCGGTCGTGGTGCGGGACCGTTCCGTGGTCAGCAACGTCAAGGCGGCCGAGAAAGCCGATCCCGGCCAGCCGGGCCAGGTGGCGGCACCCTTCGCCGGCGCCGTCACTGTCACCGTCAAGCCCGGCGACACCGTCAAGCCCGGAGACACCGTGGCAACGATCGAAGCGATGAAGATGGAAGCTTCCATCACGACGCCGGTAGCCGGCAAGGTGGCCAGGCTCGCCATCTCCGCCGTCGAGCAGGTCCAAGGCGGGGATCTGCTGCTGGTGATCGAGGAGTAGACGGGCCACAGCCAGGTAAACGAAGGGGGCCTCCCGGCAACGGGAGGCCCCCTTCGTCTGCCGGCGCCTTGCTACGAACGCGGCGCGGAGTACATTTCCTCGATGACCGTTTCGAAGTCCTTTATCACCTGGGCCCGCTTCACCTTCATGGAAGGGGTCAGGTGCCCGGAAGCCTCGGTGAAGTCCGCCGGAACGATCCGGAAGGACTTGATGGCTTCGGCCTGCGAGACCGACGTGTTTGCCGCGGTGATCAGGTCCTGCACCGCCGCCTTCACTACCGGATTGCCCGCGGCCTGCTCGAGCGTCGTGTCCGCTGGAAGGCCGTGGCGCTGGAGCCAGCCCGGCAGTGCTTCCTGGTCCAGGGTCACCAAGGCGCCGATGAAGGGCCTGTTGTCGCCCACCACCAGGACCTGGGAGACCAGGGCGTCGGCGCGGATCTGGTCCTCCAGGAGGGCCGGGATCACGTTCTTGCCGCCGGCGGTAACGATGATCTCCTTCTTCCGCCCGGTGATCCATACGAAGCCTTCCTCGTCCAGCCGGCCGATGTCTCCGGTGTGGAACCAGCCGTCGGTGAACGCCTCGCCGGTGAGGTCCTCCCGTCGGTAGTAGCCCCGCATGACGCAGACGCCCTTGGCCAGGATCTCGCCGTCGTCGGCGATCTTGACCGCGTTGCCCGGCAGCGGCTTGCCCACCGATCCGATCTTGATCCGTGACGGCGTGTTGACCGTGATGGGAGCGGTGGTCTCGGTGAGGCCGTATCCCTCCAGCACCTGCAGCCCGATTCCTTGGAAGAAATGACCCAGCCGCTCGCCCAGGGGGCCGCCGCCGGACACGGCGTGCGCGACGTGTCCGCCCATTGCCGCCCGCAACTTGCCGTACACCAGTTTGTCGAACAGGGCGTGGCGCAACTTCAGGCCCAGCCCCACCCGTCCGTCCTGGCGTGCCTTGGAGAACGCAATGGCGGTGTCGGCTGCCCGGTGGAAGATGGCGCCCTTGCCGCCGTCCTCCGCTTTGGTCAGTGCGGAGTTGTAGACCTTCTCGAAGACCCTCGGTACCGCCAGGATGAAGGTGGGCTCGTAGCTCTGCAGGTCGCCCAGGAGGTTCTTGATGTCGGGGGTGTGGGCCACGGTGGTGCCGGCGGCCATCGCAAGCACGGAAATGAAGCGGGCGAACACGTGGGCCATCGGCAGGAACATGATGGTCTTGGCGTTCTCGTGGACGATGTCGCCGATGATGGCCAGGGCGTTGTCCGAGAGCTCCACGAAGTTCCCGTGCGTCAGCTCGCAGCCCTTGGGCCGTCCCGTGGTTCCGGAGGTGTAGATGATGGTGGCGACGTCGCCAAGGTTCGCTGCGCTGCGTCGCTTTTCGAGTTCTTCATCGCTGACGTCCCGGCCGGCATCGCGGAGCGCGTCCAGTCCCTGGCCCTCAAGCTGCCAGACGTGCTGCACGTCGGTGAGCCCCTCAGCCGTAACGGCCTGGCGGATGACGTTCTCGTGGTGCGCGGATTCGCCGAAAGCGGCCACAGCGCCCGAATCCCCGAGGTTCCAGGCGACCTGGGACGGGGACGACGTTTCATAGATGGGGACCGACACTGCACCGGCGAACCAGATGGAGAAGTCGACCAGTGCCCACTCGTAACGGGTGCGGGACATGATGCCCACGCGGTCGCCTGCAGCAACGCCGCTGGCGATCAGGCCCTTGGCCAAGGCCCTGACATCTGCCAGGAAGTCCGTGGCGGCAACGTTCTGCCACGCGCCCCCGGCATCCAGGCGCGAAAACAGTGCCGGATTGCTGGCCTTGCCTGCCTGCCGCAACACCAGGTCGGTGATGTTGGATTCGGGTGGGACAACAACCAGGGGCGGAACACTGAATTCGCGCACTATAGCTCCTTTGATATCTGAAGTCCCGCGCAGGGGGTTGCCTAAAGACTAATACCCCGGGCGGGACTGTGCAGTACATAAACCTACTGGCGAGTAACTTAGCCGTCAATGAGAGCCGTGTGCGGCCGCGTATGTCAAGACAATTCCGGTGCCCGCCTAGAATGGTGGACTATGTACGGAGCGTTGCCCGGCGATCAGGCCGGCCCCCTTGGAAGACCGGCTCCCTGGCGGCGCCGTCCCGCCATCCAGCGCGCCGGACGGTTGCACGGCGGCGGCGTCCGCGGGCACCTCCGCCTTGGCCGCAAGGGATTGGCCATCGGGATCGATATCGGGGGGACCAAGGTCGCCGCGGGCGTTGTGGACGCCGAAGGCCGGATTCTCAGCGAAGCGCGCCGGTCCACGCCTGGCACCGACCCGCGGGCGGTGGAGCAGGTCATTGTCGAACTCGTCGAGGAACTGGGCCGGGGCCACCGCATCTGGTCGGTGGGAATCGGCGCCGCAGGGTGGATGGACCTGGCCGGCGGAACCGTCCTCTTCAGTCCGCATCTGGCCTGGCGCAACGAGCCTCTCCGCGAGAACCTGCAACGGCTCCTTCGCCGTCCCGTGCTCCTGACCAACGACGCCGATGCTGCGGCGTGGGCGGAATGGCGCTTCGGTGCCGGCCAAGGGGAGGACCGCCTGGTGTGCATCACCCTTGGGACTGGAATCGGCGGGGCCATGGTGATGGACGGCAGGGTGGAACGCGGCCGCTTCGGAGTTGCCGGCGAGTTTGGCCACCAGATCATCATGCCCGGCGGCCACCGGTGCGAGTGCGGCAACCGCGGATGCTGGGAACAATACGCATCGGGCAACGCCCTGGGCCGGGAGGCCCGGCTCCTCGCCCGGGCAAATTCGCCCGTAGCCCAGGACCTGCTGGCGGCCGTGGGCGGCCGTCCGGAAGCAATCACGGGTGCAATCGTCACGGAACTGGCCCTGGCGGGCGACCGTGCCTCGCGCGAACTGATCGAGGAAGTGGGCGAATGGCTTGGCCTGGGACTGGCCAACCTGGCCGCAGCCCTCGATCCAGGCATGTTCGTCATCGGCGGGGGCTTGTGCTCTGCGGGTGACCTGCTGGTGCAGCCGGCCCGCAAGGCGTTCTCCCGGAACCTCACCGGCCGTGGCTTCCGGCCGGAAGCGGCCATCGAACTGGCGGCCCTGGGTCCCAATGCCGGCCTGATCGGCGCAGCCGACCTCTCCCGCGTCAGCAGCCGCGTCCGCAGCTGACCTGGCCGGGGAGCCCTGCTAGACCCTCGCGCCGTCGTCGTCGCCGTTCTTTTCCTGCGGCAGCTTCATGATCAGGTAAACGGTCGCGAGCACGAAGACGGCAACAATGCCGACGATCGCCAGCAGGGGTGCCGACCGCCAGAACATTGCCGACAACAGCAGCGCCACCGGTCCGCCCACGGCTCCCAGCCACGCCAGCATGGTCAGCGGATCGGTGCCGGCCAGGCTGGGCGGCTCCTCGGGCACGAACTCACCGCCGTCGTCGTCAACCTCATAGTCGCGGGGTCCCTCGGACGGGCCGGCAGGCTCCGTGCCCGTCCCGCCGGCGGCTGCCGCCTGGCGCTCCGCCGCCGGCATCCCTGCCAGCCCCAGGGGGTCGAAGTCCTGGAACGACGGCGGCTGGTGGGTTTCCGGCGCTCCGGACACCTTCCCGGACGGTGGCAGCTGGCCGCCTGCCGGGGTATCAGGGCGCGTTGCCACGGTGTCCGATTCGAGCCGTGCCACCAGGTCCAGCCAGACGGCGTCATCCTGGCTGGCCCCCGGATCCGGCTGGCCCGGGTCATGCCTGTTCATGGCGGCCCTCCTGCCCAGCAGCGGCGGGACTGGCCGGGGGCGCGGCGTTCAGGACCCGCCGAATGAAATCCACCGAGCCCTCGAAAATCAGATCTGCGTCGTTGTCCAGGGTGGCGACGTGGTAACTGTTTTCCAGCCGGACCACGTCCAGGGGTGCGTTCGCCAGCCCGCGCCGAAGGACAGCCATGCTGGCATCGGACACCACATGGTCCACGGTTGACCGGTACACCTGGACCGGGGCGGTGATCCGGGGGAGGAGCCGGACGGTGTCCTTGAACATCTTGTTGAGTTCGTGGGCGGCGGCCACCGGGGTGCGTGCGTAGGCGCCCTCATCCACGCCGGCTTTGAGGATGTCGTTGCCGATGGACGGGGTGCTCTTCAGGACCAGCTTCAGGATGCCCGCCAGCGGCGCGCGGGGGTCGTCGACCACCAGGCCGGGGTTCACCAGGACCACTCCCGCCACCGGCCTGGTTGCGGCAATCCTCAGCGCCAGGGCACCGCCCATGCTCAGCCCGGCAGCGAAAACCCGGTCGCACTGGGAGTCCAGCTCGAGGAACGCTTCATCGAGGGCGCTGTGCCATTGCTGCCAGCGGGTCCGGGAGAGGTCCTGCCACGTCGTGCCGTGGCCCGGAAGCAGCGGCATCCGGACGGCGAACCCAGCCTCGGCGAACGCCGTGGCCCAGGCGCGCAAACCATGCGGGCTTCCCGTGAAGCCATGGGACAGGACGATTCCGGTGCGGGGACCCTCGCCGCTGAAGGCACTGGAGAAGGGGCTGTGGTCGGGGCCGGAGGTCATGGGGTCTCCAAGGTACTGGTGCGGCGGGCGTGGGCGGCGACGAATGCTTCCGATTTCTCGAAGATCGCGGGCGCGTCCACGTCCAGAGTAGCCACATGTCCGCTGCTGGCAAGCTCCACCACCTCGGCGAGGTTTCCCCGCAGCCCTTTCTCCAGGAGGGCCAGGGATGATGGCGGGACCACGGCGTCCGTCCGCGATTTGAAGACCTGGACCGGGGCGTCCACTTTCGGCAGCCCGCGGATTGCGGCGCCAAAGAGCTTCTTGAGCTCATGCACGGCCGCCAACGGAGTCCGCGAATAGTCGCCGTCGTCCGTTGCCGCCGCCGTAGGTTGGTCCTCCTGGATGGGAATCGTGGTCCGCTGGAAGTACTTGAGGACACCGATCACGCGCACCCGGCGGTCATAGAAGCTCAGGCCCGGGTTGACGATGGTGACCCCCGCAGTGTGGTGGCGGGAGGCCGCAAGCAGGGCGATCGCGCCGCCCATGGAGAGGCCGGCGGTAAACGTCATTTCCGTCCCCGCGGAAAGATCCAGGAAGGCTTCCTCGTAACTGCGGTACCAGTCCTGCCACCTCGTTCGGGCGAGCTGGCGCCAGTGGGTCCCATGTCCCGGCAACAGGGGAACGGACACCGCGTATCCCTGGTCCGCCAGGTGGGTTGCCCACGGCAGCACGCTTAACGGGCTGCCGGTGAACCCGTGGCAGATGGCGATGCCAATCCGCGCATTGGGGCCGTGGCCTGGATAGCTGAAAGCGGCCGGACGGGGCGGGGTGCTGCTTTCAGTCATGACTCCATCGTGTCACTGTTCCTGCCAAATCTCACTAGAGTAGGGTTGCATTGAATCGCTGGCCAGGCCCGACGCCGGGGCTGGAAGCCGCCTTCCGGAGAGGTTCGCCACGTGTTCTATTGGGTCATGAAAAGGATCTTCCTCGGTCCGGTGATCAAGATGCTTTTCCGGCCGTGGGTCAAGGGCCTGGACAACATCCCTGCGCAGGGGGCCGCCATTATCGCCTCCAACCACCTGTCATTCTCGGATTCCATCTTCATGCCGCTCATGGTCCGCCGCCCGGTGGTGTTCCTGGCAAAGTCGGAATACTTCACGGGAACCGGGATCAAGGGCAGGTTGACGGCGGCGTTCTTCCGCCTGACCAACCAGCTGCCCATGGACCGGTCCGGCGGTGCGGCCTCGGCGGCATCCCTGAACGCCGGGATGGACGTGCTCACCTCCGGCGGCCTGCTGGGCATCTACCCCGAGGGCACGCGCAGCCCGGACGCCCGGTTGTACCGCGGGAAAGTGGGTGTGGCCCGGCTGGCGCTGCAGGCGGGAGTTCCCGTCATTCCGGTGGCCATGATCGGCACCGACAAAGTCCAGCCCATCGGCAAGCGGCTGCCCAACATCCGCAGGATCGGCATGATCTTCGGCGAGCCGCTGGATTTCAGCCAATACCGCGACCAGGCGGAAGACCGCACCGTGCAGCGGCTTGTCACCGACGAGATCATGACCAACCTGATGCGGCTGTCCGGCCAGGAGTACGTGGACGAGTACGCCGCCGTGGTCAAGCTGCGGCTTGCCGGCAAGCCCGTGAAACCCCAGGCGGCCGCCGAGCCACTGGCCGCGCCGGTCGCCGCCGACGGCGAGTTCGTCCAGGGCAGCGGCCCGAAGGCCCCGGCGGAAGGCACTCCGGCCCCGGAGGACGACGCCGGGACATCCGCCGCCAGGTAACAGCACTGGGCTTTCCTGTGCTGTTATGACGCCGGTGCCGGGCTGAGTGACGACGCTGTGCCCGCCGGTCCCGCCCGGACGCTAGTCTTAGATGGTGACTGAGCTATCCGCAAAACCTGCCTTTTCGCTGTCCAGTACCGCCCAGAGCGGGGCGGCCAACTATCCCGGACTCGATAACTGGCGGGACCTTCCCATCTCGCAGCAGCCCAGCTGGCAGGACCGCGGCGTCTTCGAGGCCTCGGTAAAGGAACTTTCCGTCCTTCCCCCGCTGGTTTTCGCCGGTGAAGTGGACGTGCTGCGCGAGCGGCTCGCCGCCGCGGCCCAGGGCAAGGCCTTCCTGCTGCAGGGCGGCGACTGCGCCGAAACGTTCGAGGCCGCCACGGCAGACAAGATCAGCGCCCGCGTCAAGACCATTCTGCAGATGGCGGTGGTGCTCACGTACGGGGCGGCAATGCCGGTCATCAAGATGGGCAGGATGGCGGGCCAGTTCGCCAAGCCCCGTTCCTCAAACGACGAAACCCGCGACGGCGTCACGCTTCCCGCCTACCGCGGCGACATTGTCAACGGCTACGATTTCACGCCCGAGTCCCGCGGCCATGACGCCGCCAGGATGCTCCGCGCCTACCACACCTCGGCGTCCACCCTGAACCTCATCCGGGCCTTCACCCAGGGTGGATTCGCGGACCTCCGCTCGGTGCACCAGTGGAACAAGGGGTTCACCGAAAACCCGGCCCACGCGCGCTACGAGTCACTGGCCCGGGACATCGACCGCGCCATCAAATTCATGGACTCCTGCGGCGCCGACTTCGAAGCCCTCAAGCGGGTGGAGTTCTTCGCCAGCCACGAGGCATTGCTGCTTGATTACGAGCGCGCCCTGACGCGCATCGACTCCCGCACCGGTTTCCCCTACGACACCTCGGCCCACTTCTTGTGGATCGGGGAGCGCACCCGGGAACTGGACCACGCACACGTCGACTTCCTCTCGCGGGTGCGCAACCCCATCGGGGTCAAGCTCGGCCCGTCCACCACCGGTGATGACGCCCTGCGCCTGATCGACAAGCTGGACCCTGACCGCGAGCCCGGCCGCCTGACCTTCATCACCCGCATGGGTGCCGGCAACATCCGCGAGAAGCTGCCTGCCGTCGTCGAGAAGGTCACAGCGTCCGGTGCCCAGGTGCTGTGGGTCACCGACCCCATGCACGGCAACACCGTCACGTCGCCCAACGGCTACAAGACGCGCAATTTCGACGACGTCATCGACGAAGTGCGCGGCTTCTTCGAAGTGCACCACGGGTTGGGCACGGTACCGGGCGGCCTGCACGTGGAGATGACCGGCGACGATGTGGCCGAGTGCCTGGGCGGCGCGGACCCGATCGACCAGGATGCCTTCCTGGACCGCTATGAATCCGTGTGCGATCCCCGCCTGAACCATATGCAGTCGCTGGAAATGGCGTTCCTCGTCGCCGGGGCCCTCGCCAAGAACTAGGCCGGGTTGGGGCCGGCACTGCCGGCCCCAACCTCCTACACCACGGTGATGGTGATGACGGAACCCTCCGGGACCTTCCGGTTAACCGGTTCCTGGTCCCGGACGGTGCCGAAGAAGCCGCCGAGGATGTTGTTGACCCGGACCTGGAAGCCCAGCGCTTCCAAGGCCTTCCGCGCGTCTGCAGCCTGTTTGCCGATGAAGCTGGGGACATCCACCATCTTTGGCCCCTTGGAAAGGGTCAGGGTGACCGTCCCGCCGCGGGTCAGTGTCCCGGTAGCCGGAGTCTGGCTGACCACGGCGCCCTCGGGAACGGATTTGTCGAACACCGCATCGGGTGATGTGTCGGCAGTGAGCCCCGCGGCCTTAATTGCGGCGACGGCGTCGTCCTTGGCTTTGCCCACGACGGAGGGAACGGGGATCGGCTGCGGTCCCTTGGATACCACCATCTCCACAGGCGTGCCGTGCCGGGCTGGAGTGCCGGCCGCCGGATTTTGCGAGAGCACCGTGCCGGCCGCGGTTTGGTCGTCATACTGTTCGTTGACCGGGCCCAGCGCCATTTGGGCTGCGTTGAGGGCGTTCTTCGCGTCCGTCAGGGTTCCGCCCGTGAGTTTGGGCAGGGGGAAGAGCTGCGGTCCCTTCGAGACCAGCAGGGAGACCGGTTGGAATTTCCGGATCTCCGTTCCGGCGGACGGATCGCTGCCCACCACCAGCCCGGTGGGCACCTGGTCATCGAAGACATCGCTGGTGGTGGAATGGAAACCCACCCCGTTGAGCAGCTGCTGGGCCTGCGCCACCGTTTTATTGGCGACGGCCGGCACCTCGGCCGCAGCGCCTGGTCCCATGCCGAAAAACCATCCGGCGCCCGTGGCCAGCAGGGCGGCAACAATAAGCACGACAATCCACAGGATGCCGCGCCGGCGGGGGTTGCCTTCACGGAGTGTCCGCGCCGGAGTGGCGGCCGCCCGCGCGCGGACCTTTTCGTCCTCCTTCTCCGACCGGCGCTGCGCCCGCTTGCTGAGCCGGGGCGGCGGCGCAGTCCAGGCGTCGTCGGCGTCGTCGGCGTCGTCGGGAAGTGCGAGGTCCGGCCGCCTGGAGTGGAACATCAGGGCTTCCGTAGCAGCCCCGCCGTCCGTGCTGTCCTGCTGCAGCGGTTGCCGTCCGGGGGGATAGCCGGGGGCAGCCGGCCGTGCGGGGGGCATCAACGTTGTGGGATTGCTGGCGCGGGCCAGGACCTCGGTCTGGTGCTGGGCCGTTGCTGCTGCAGCTGCGGGCGGCTGCAGGTCAAGTTCGGCATCCGTGAGGTTGGTCCGGATGTGGCGCAGCTCCTGGAGCAGCGCATTGCCGTCGACCGGCCGGTTTTCCGGATCATTGGCGGTGCACCACTGCACCAGCTCATCGACTTCCGCTGCGAGGCCGGGAACCAAGGCCGACGGCGGCCCGACCGTTCCGTTGACATGCTGGTAGGCGACCTGGATGGGGACGTCACCCTCGAACGGCTGTCGCCCCGTCAGCATTTCGTACAACATGATGCCCACGGAATAGACATCGCTGCGCTCGTCCGCCTGTTGGCCCAGGACCAGCTCGGGGGAGATATAGGCGACGGTGCCGATCAGCGCACCGGTGCTGGTGGAACTGGTGACCGCGCGGGCCAGGCCGAAATCGCCAATCTTTATCCTGCCGTCATCGGCGATCAGGACATTCTCCGGCTTGACGTCCCGGTGGATGAAGCCTGCTGCGTGCGCGGCTCCCAGGCCCTCCACCACGGGGTCGATCAGGGCCAGCGCCAGCCGCGGCGAGAGGGCACCCCGTTCCCTGAGGACGTCCCGAAGCGTGTGGCCCTTGATGTACTCCATGACGAGGTAGGCGGTGTTGCCGTCGTTGCCCTGGTCCAGGACACCCACCACGTGCGGGTGCGAGAGGCGCGCGGCGGCCTTCGCTTCGCGGCCAAGCCTGCCAAGGAAGCTTTCGTCGGCGGCGAGGTGCGGGTGGAGCACCTTGAGCGCCACTTCGCGGTCCAGCCTCTGGTCGACGGCCAGGTAGACGGTGGACATTCCGCCGCGGGCGAGTCTGGAGGCCACTGCGTAGCGGTTGTCCACCAGTGTCCCTGCAAGGGGGTCTGTCACGTGTTCCTGCACCTTACGATCCTAATCCCGCGGCAAAAGGCATCCGAAACGGAAGCGGGTCCGAACCGGTAACGGTTCGGACCCGCGGTGTTTCATCCGGAGCCGGTGATGCCCGGGGGCTCAGCTGTAGTTTTTCTGGTTTGCCTTGATAGCGGCTACGTAGGCCTTGGTGTCGTCGTACATTCCGTACTTGCTCACCGAGTACTGGCCTTGGTAGTACCCGGCGATGGCCGTGTCCTGGTCCTTGCTGGTTGCCAGCAACTGGCGAAGGATGGCGATGCCTGCCGTCGCGTTGTCGTAAGGGTCGAGCAGGTTCAGCTTGCGCCCGACCAAGTCGGATGCCCACTGCCCGGAGCTGGGAATGACCTGCATGGTTCCGATCGCGTTCGCCGGTGACACGGCCCGCTGGTTGAAGCCTGACTCCTGGTAGGCAAAGGCGAGGGCCAGCGAAGTATCCACGCCCATTCGACGGGCGGTATCCGCCACGATGTTCTTCATTTCATCCCTCGAAGGGACGGGGGACGCGTTGAGGAGGGCTTTGTTCTCGTTGGCCGAACTCACGACCGCTGCCGGGTAGCTGAAGCCGAGGAAGGTGCTGGGGACCAGGGGAGCGGCGGCAGGCTGCGGGGCTGCGGGGGCGGGCTGCGGGCCTGCCTGTCCGGCGCCGCCGGGGATGACCAGTTTGCTGCCGGGGTAGATGACGGTGGTCATGCTCAACTGGTTCGCGGAGAGCAGGTCCGACAACTTGACCCCGTGCCGGGAGGCAATGGCTGAGAGGGTGTCACCGGCCTTGATCGTGTAGGAACCGGAGGCCGGAGCGGACGTGACGGCCAAGGCGGGTGCAGGAGCAGCCGGGGCGGGAGCCGCCGGTGCCGGTGCAGCAGGGGCGGGAGCGGCGTTTCCGGCGCTGACCTTGATCTTCTGGCCCGGGTAGATGATGGAGCGCATCGACAGGTTGTTCCAGGCAAAGACGTCGGAGAGGCCCACATTGTGCCGCGCGGCAATGGCACCCAAGGTGTCTCCAGGCTTCACCGTATAGGTTGCGCCGCCCGGGGCTGCCGGTGCTGCCGGAGCCTGCGCTGCCGGAGCCGGCGAGGGGGCTGCCGGTGCTGCCGAGCCGGACAGTTTGATCTTCTGGCCGGGGTAAATGATGGTGTTCGGCTGGAGGTTGTTCAGCTTGAGGATTTCCCCTGTGTCCAGTCCGAAGCGGCCGGCGATCGCGCTCACGGTGTCGCCCCGGACGATGGTGTACTCCGCAGGGGGCGCCGGCTGTGCGGGCTGCAGGGTGGCCGGAATGGTGGTGGAGACAGAAGAGGCGGGGATGACCGCGCCGGAAACCTGGGCAGCTGCCTGGGCTTTCATGGCCGCTGCAAGGCTGCTGGGAATGGTGCGTACCGGCTGCGCTGCCGCTGCGGGTTGGGCAAGGGCCAAGGATGACAGGACAACCGCTGGCAGTGCCGCGGTGGTGGCGGCAATCATCGGCAGGCTCGGCTTGGGGGGCTGCTTGGGCGAGCGGGACATCGACATGGAAAGAATCCTCTTCTCAACTGCGGGCGCGGACGCGGGCGGGGATGCCGCTGTCAATCTTGATACTACTGTGACTTAAGTTATTCGTGTTACAACTGTGATCAAAGTGAATCTCTCACGAATTTGCGATTAGCACAAGAAGCCGGAGAATGCCCGGAATGCCCAATTTCATGGAGTGTCCCGGGGCGGCCAGGCAAATGAATTGCCCCGACTAGGCGACACGGTACGCAGCGTGGCAACCTTGGTCCGTGAGTAATGTAGAAAACCTGGTGGGCGAGTGGTTGCCGCTGCCCGACGTCGCACGTTTGTTGGATGTTTCCGTCACGAAGGTCCATGGCCTGATTGACGACCATGCTTTGGCCGCGGTGCGGGTTGGGGAGCGGAAGATCCGTTCGGTTCCCGCAGAATTCATCCAGGATGGCCAGGTAGTGGACAGCCTCAAAGGCACCATTGTGGTGCTCTCCGATGCAGGTTATTCGGATGAAGACCTCATTGTGTGGCTGTTTACCGCCGATGAATCATTGCGCGGCCGCCCTATTGATGCATTGCGGGAAGGCCGCAAGACGGAAATCAGGCGCAGGGCCCAAACTCTCGCCTGGTAACTTGCCGCTTAGGAGGCTCGGCTGACGGTTGCTTCAGCCAGCCTCCGCAGGGCGGTCTTGGGCAGGTCTTCCAGTTCGAGTTCATCGAGGGCATCAAATGCCGCGGCACCGAATTCCCCGATCAGGACCTCCGTAGCCTGCAGCGCGCCGGAATCCTCGATGATCCGCCTGATGTCGAGGATGTCCGCCTCGGAAAGATCGGGGCTGCCGAGGCTGGCGTCGATAAAGGCCGACTCCGCGGGTGATGCCTGGTCCAGGGCCAGCGCCACCAGGACCGTGCGCTTGCCCTCCCTTAAATCGTCCCCCGCGGGCTTGCCCGTGGTCAGCGGATCGCCGAATACCCCCAGGACGTCGTCGCGGAGCTGGAATGCTTCGCCGAGCGGCAGGGCGAACGCCGAGTAGCCGCGGAGCAGCTCGTTGGACGCTCCAGCCAAGGCTCCGCCCAGTGCCAGCGGATGTTCGGTGGAGTACTTGGCGCTCTTGAACCGGATGATGGACTGGGCCCTGCCGACCGCTCCGGCGCGGTCCCGGACCGGCCCTGCCACTTCCTCAAGGATGTCCAGGTACTGTCCGGCCATTACCTCGGCGCGCATGAGGTTGAAGATCAGCCGTGCCCTGCTGCCTGAGGCTGCACGCTCGCCGATGTCGGTGAACGCTTCCTCGCTGAAGGACAGGCAAAGGTCGCCGGCAAGGATGGCTGCTGCCTGGCCGAAGCGTTCGCCGTCCAGGGCCCAGCCCTGCGCGGTATGCAGCTGGCTGAAACGCCGGTGCACACTGGGACCGCCACGCCGGGTGTCCGAACGGTCGATGATGTCATCGTGGATCAGGGCAGCGGCCTGGAACAGTTCCAGTGCGGCACCTGCCGTCACAACCTGGCTGGCTCCGGCCGCCCCGCCGGCGCCGCGCCAGCCCCAGTAGCACATGAGCGCCCGCAGGCGCTTGCCGCCGGTGACCAGGTTCGAGATGGAGCCCATGATGGGCTCGATGTCCGGCGAGATGCCGGACATGATGGACTGTCGCTGGGTCAGGAAGCCGGTCAGTTCGCCGGCAACTCCCGCCACGAAGTCTGCCTGTTCATTCCTCAGCTGCTCCGCGGCCGTCACTTGGCCGACTCAGCTGCGACGTTCGCGCCGATCGTAAACGTGGAAACGCCGGAAGCCTCCACCACCGCGAGGTTCACGGTCTCATTGTCGCCACGGACGAAGTCCTTGGAAGCAACCCCGCCCACGGTATCGCCTGGCACCGCCTTGAAGCCCTGGCCTTCGAGGGCCTTGGTGTAGAAGTCGATGACGGCGCTGGTGGGAGCCGATACCGTGCCCACCAGCGCGGCCGTTGCCGGGGTGGATGCCTTGTCAAAGCTGCTGGACACCACCGTGGCCCCGGTCATCAGGGGAAGAAGCTGCTGGGGAAACCCTTCGACGACGGCGCCGACCGTTGCCGACGTGTTGGGGGATGCCGACGGGCTGGGCGAGGCCGTGAGGGTGGACTGCGTGGCGGCAATGGAAGCGGTCTGGGAGGACTCTGCCTGGCCTGACGGGGCTTGGCTGCACGCGGCAAGGGCGAGGACCCCGACGGCGGCAAGCGCGGCCAGGCCAGCTGGCTTGAAGTTTCCAATAACCGTCACAGAGACTTTCCTCCTGGTGTTGTGGGCGGAATCAGCCTCCAGTTTAGCCAGCCTCCGGAGGGGGCGGCGCAAACCGATAGGATTGCAGCCGTGGTGCCCGCAGGTATGAACCAGCCAGCCGCCGCGCCCCTTCCGGGCCGCCGGCGTTCCTGCATCATGCATGTGGACATGGATGCCTTCTTTGTCTCTGTCGAACTCCGTACCCGCCCCGAACTCCGCGGCAAGCCCGTGATCGTTGGGTTCCCGGGGGAACGGTCCGTGGTCCTGTCGGGTTCCTATGAAGCCCGGGCTTTTGGAGTGAAGTCTGCGATGCCCATGGCCGTGGCGATGCGGATGTGCCCGCAGGCCGTGGTGATTGAACCCCGGCACAAGCTCTACTACGAGGTCTCCGGGCAGCTGATGGCGATTTTCGAATCCATCACCGGGCTCGTGGAGCCGTTGAGTGTTGACGAAGCCTTCCTTGACGTCACCGGTGCGCTGCGCCGGCTGGGGCCGCCCCGGGGGATCGGGGAGCTGATCCGGCGCAGGGTGGCCGCGGAGCTGGGGATCACCGCCTCGGTGGGGATAGCGGAAACGAAGTTCGTGGCCAAGATCGCCTCCACCCGGTGCAAGCCCGACGGGCTCCTGATGATTGGGCCCGACGAAACCGTTCCGTACCTCCACAGCCTCCCGGTTGGCGCACTGTGGGGCGTCGGCGCCAAGACGGGTGAGGCGCTGGCGAACATGGGCATCAAGACCGTGGCCGACGTCGCGGCAACCCCGGTCTCCTCGCTAAAGAAGGTCCTCGGCGCCGCCGGGGAACACGTGCACCAGCTCGCCTGGGGCATTGACCCCCGTCCCGTGACCCCGGTGCGGCTGGAAAAGAGCATCGGGGCGGAAGAGACGTTCGCCGTGGATACGGCCGACGACGCGCTCCTGAGGCGGGAACTGCTCCGGCTGTCCCACCGGACGGCGACGCGGCTGCGCAGCTCGGGCATGGTGGCGCGGACCGTAGCCTTGAAGCTCCGGTTTGCAGACTTCTCCACCATCACCCGCAGCAGGACGGTCCACACCCCGGTCGACAGCGCCCAGCTGATCTATGCGGTGGCACTCCAGCTGTTGGAGTCCCTTGGAAACAGGGCAATGACCGTGCGGCTCGTGGGGGTTCGGGCCGAACAGCTTGAGGAAGCGGCGCGGACCTCGCTGCAGCTGAGCATCGACCGCAGGGATGAGAACTGGCGGGCCGCCGAGCAGGCGCTGGACGAGGTAACGCGCAGGTTTGGCAGCAAGTCTGTCCTGCCCGCACGCCTGATGGAGCCGGACATCCCGTCAGGGGACGGAACGGCAGGTCCGGCCTGACCGCCGAAGTCATTGCCGTCTTTCAGATCAGGCCTCAACAATCTATCCTTGGATATACATAGTTTTCGAGTGAATGGACTTACTGCCGGACCCTCTTGGACATGCTCCCGCCCCCGCGACTGCATGTAAGGTTCCCGTCTTGGCCGCCGCCGGCCGGACGGGAACTTTCCAGCTACAGCAGACGTTCTAGGGGTCAGAAGTAGTGGCTGGGATCAGCCCGGACGTTGGCCTACAAAAGGAGGTCGTGATGCCGCTGTCGGAGCACGAACAGAAGCTGCTTGAGCAGCTTGAGAAGCAGCTTCACGAGGACGATCCGAAGTTCGCGAACTCGATGGGTTCGGACCCCGGGCGGTCATGGTCCACGAGGCACGTGGTCATCGGAGTCCTGTGCGCGCTTGCCGGCGTCTTCCTGTTACTGGTTGGCGTCACCCTGCAGAACATTTTCGTCGGCGTCCTGGGCTTTGTGGTCATGGGCGGCGGAGTATATTTTGCCACCATGCGCAGTTCCCGGGGCCGCCCTGGTTCCAAGGCCGGAACGGGAAAGGCCGGCAAGCCCCGGAGTTCCTTCATGAGCAGCCTCGAGGAACGATGGGACGAGCGCCGCAGGGGAGAGTCCTGAGCGGCCTCCCGGCTAAGCCGCCCCGCCCCTCCATTTCGCTCCCCTGACGTCGGGGAATCGCACGTAAAGGCCCGCTTCGGCGGGCCTTTCCTTGTTTAACCGGCGGGTGGCCGCCTCATGGTCCCGAGTGGGCCGGTTTTGGGTAAAAGTCCTCCACTTTCCACCACCAGGGCATTTTCCGCATCTTTTCAGGGGTGACATCCCATAAACGCCGCGCTGGAAAGGCCGTTTTGCGTTGACTGTGGTGGAAAGTGGAGTAATGTGGAGGACATAAGAGGGTGGTTGCAACACAGGGGATGTGCAGTTCCTGACGGCGGACAGGCGGTGGGCCAGTGTTTCTGGGCACTCACTCGCCACGTCTGGATGAAAAGGGACGGATCATTCTCCCCGCAAAGTTCCGGGAGGAGCTTGCCAGCGGGCTGGTGCTCACAAGGGGCCAGGAACGTTGCATCTACGTCTTCAGCGAGAAGGAATTTGCACGGGTCCACGAGCAGATGCGGGAGGCGCCAATCTCCTCCAAGCAAGCACGTGACTACATCCGCGTTTTTCTCTCTGGAGCCTCGGACGAGGTACCTGACAAGCAGGGGCGCGTGACCATTCCACCAGCGCTCCGGGAGTATGCAGGACTCGGAAGGGAACTTGCCGTGATCGGCGCCGGTACCCGCGCCGAGATCTGGGACGCCCAGGCTTGGAATGAATACCTTGCGGAGAAGGAAACCGCCTTCTCCGAAACTGACGATCCCATTCCTGGCATTCTCTGAATCCGGAACGGGCAGCAGGTGGCTTCTTGGATGAGATCTCCAGCCGGCCCATCGGCTGCCAACCTGGCTCAACTTCCCCTGAGCCAGGCGGGCAGGACGGTAGGCGCGGATGGGGATCTGGTCCCAGAAGCAGAAGGTGACAACGACGGCGGGAAAGGACCAGGCATGACAGATGAACCGAAGCCCACGTCCGAACGCCATGTGCCGGTCCTTCGGGACCGGTGCATCAATTTGTTGGCACCGGGATTTGAAGCTGCGAGGCTGCGGGGCCAGACTCCTATAGCCGTCGACGCGACCCTGGGCATGGGCGGTCACTCAGAGGCGATGCTCCAGCGGTTTCCCGACCTCCACCTCATCGGGATCGACCGCGACGAAGAAGCGCTGGCCCTCGCGGGGGAGCGGCTGGCGCCTTTTGCAGGGCGCACCGACCTCGTCCACGCCGTCTATGACGAAATCCCGGAGGTGCTGGCAGACCTCGGCGTAGCCGAAGTACACGGGATCCTCATGGACCTGGGGGTCTCCTCCCTGCAGCTGGATGAGCGTGAGCGCGGCTTCGCGTACTCCTTCGACGCACCCCTGGACATGCGGATGGACACCAGCCGGGGCCGAACGGCGGCGGATGTTGTTAACACCTACAGCGAAGCGGACCTGGTCAGGATCATCCGCAAATGGGGCGAGGAAAAGTTTGCAGGACGCATAGCAAACCGGATTGTCGCCGCCCGCGCCGTCAAGGAGTTCACCACCACCGGCGAGCTCGTGGAACAGATCCGCTCGGTTGTCCCTGCCTCGGCCGCGAAGTCGGGCGGACATCCCGCCAAGCGGACGTTCCAGGCGTTGCGGATCGAGGTCAACGAGGAACTGGACGTCCTGGAACGGGCCGTACCTGCCGCCGTCGACTCCCTGGCCATGGGCGGGCGCATCGTGGTGATGTCCTACCACTCCCTGGAAGACAAGATCGTCAAGGGCGTGTTCCAGGCGCGGTCCAAGTCATCGGCTCCCCTCGGCTTCCCGGTGGAGCTGGAAGAGCACAAGCCCGAGCTGAAAACCCTCACCAAGGGCACCGAGGTGCCCACCGCCGTCGAAATCGCCGAAAACCCGCGCGCTGCCTCCGCCAGGCTTCGTGCCGCAGAACGAATCAGAGCCAGGAGAGCTGCATGAGCACCGCCGCCGTCAAGAACTTTCCCGTCGTTTCCGGCAGCTCGGCGCCCGCCAGCAGGCCCGCGGGCCGGCCTGACGAAGTTCGCAAGGGACGGACCCCGCTCTCCGTGGTCCGCACGGCCCCGCGCAAGCGCCGGGCCCCGTTCGTCGTGATGTGCTTCGCCATGCTGGCCGTCGCGCTGGTGGCAGTGCTCGTCCTTAACATTTCGGTCTCCACGGCCCAGTACCAGCTCGTTGAGCTCCGGGCCAAACAGAGCTCCTTGACCAAGGCAAACCAGGACCTCACCCAGCAGGTGCAGAACTTCGAGGCACCGCAGAACCTGGCCGCCAAGGCAACTGAACTGGGCATGGTGGCCTCCACGGTCAAAGGCCAGATCGACTTGTCCACATTGTCCGTGACCGGAAAGGCGACGCCCGCGGTCAAGGGCGCACCGGCAGGGGCAGTCATCCCGTCGCCGGCTGTGGCGGGCCAGCTCATCGTGCCCCCGGCGGCCAATGACGCAACGGCAGGCAAGGCGACGCCGCCGGACGCCGGCAGGACGTCCTCGGCCCCGGCAGCGGAGGCGGCCCAAGCCGCGGCACAGGCACAAGCCGCCGCGCAGGCCGCAGCAGCGGCCGCTGCAGCGGCTCCGGCGCCTGAACTGCACGGCGGCTCCATCCCGGCGCCGCAGCAGAAGGTCCCCGGACAGTAAGTCGCCAGGCAGGACAAGCAGCAGGTCGAACAGCAAGGAATATCACGGTGGCGCAAACGACCGGCAAAGCCGGAAAAGGCAAGGCACCCAACGCCACGAAGCGCTTGCGCCTGGGGCTGGGAATCATGCTCACCCTCCTGCTGGTGGTGGGCGGGAAGTTGTTCCTGGTCCAGGGACTCGACGTCGGCGGCATGGCGGAAGCAGCCCTGAACAGCCGGATGACCTCGGCGATCCTGCCGGCCGAACGCGGCAGCATCCTGGACTCCCGCGGCACCGTGCTCGCCAACAGCGTGATCCGCTACAACATCGTGGTGGACCAGCGCGTCAACACCAAGACAGACTCCTACAAGCGGTACGAACCGCAGGCTGACGGCCACGACAAACTGGTGGACATCAGCCGCGACCAGGCAATTTCGGAACTCGCTGCAGCCCTCGGAATGGACACCGCCGCTGTCCGGGACGCCGTGACCGGCCAGCAGCCCTATTACATCGTGGCCAAGGACGTGAAACCCGACGTCGAGGACCGCATCTCCAAGCTCCAGGTCCCGGGCATTGTTGCCGAGGGCGTCAGCAAGCGCGTCTACCCCAACGGCGCGGTTGCGGGCGGCGTGGTGGGATTCCTGCAGGACGGCACCACCGGCCAGGCCGGCATCGAGCAGACACAGGACGACAAGCTGAAGGGCACGGACGGCAAGCGGCTGTTCGAGATCGGCGCGGACGGACTGCGCATCCCCGTGGGCCTCGACCAGCTGACACCGCCCCAGAATGGCAAGGACGTCAAGCTCACCCTCAACTCCGACCTCCAGTACTTCGCCCAGCAGGCCATCCAGAGCCAAGCGGACAAGCTCAGTGCCGAATGGGGCGTCATCATCGTGATGGATGCCAAAACCGGCAACCTCCTTGCCCTGGCGGACACCAACGCACCCGATCCCAATAACCCGGGGCTGGTGGCCGCGAAGGACCGCGGCACACGTTCAGTGACCGCGGCCTACGAGCCCGGATCAGTGGAAAAGATGATGACCGCGGCGGCGGTCATCGATGAAGGGCTGGCAAGCCCGCTGGACAAGTTCACCATTCCGCCGACGTACACCGTGGACGGCCAGACCTTCAGTGACGCCTTCACCCACGGGACAGAGGAACGGACCCTGGCCGGCATCATCGGGTATTCCATGAACACCGGAACCGTCATGGCCGGCCAGCGGCTCAGCAAGGAACAGCGCTACGACTGGCTGAAGAAATTCGGCATCGGCGAAGCGCCCGACATCGGACTGCCCGCAACGGCAGCGGGCATCCTGTCGCCGGCTGACCAGTGGGACGGACGCCAGCAGTACACCGTCCTGTTTGGACAGGGCGTTTCCCAGTCCACGCTCCAGACCGTCCGCGCCTACCAGAGCATCGCCAACAACGGTGTCATGCTGCAGCCGCGGCTGATCGATTCCTACATTTCCCCCGACGGCACGGAAGAGAAGGTCCCGGCCCAACCCTCGCGCCAGGTGGTTTCGGGAAGCACCGCGCAGCAGGTCAAGGACATCCTGGAGAGCGCCGTCACAGAAGGCGAGATCAAGGACGCCGGTATCGACGGCTACCGGGTGGGCGCCAAGACCGGCACGTCGGAATCCCCGTGTGACGACGGCAAATCAGGCTACTGCGGCTACACGGCCTCCATCGTTGGAATGGCGCCGATGGATGATCCGCGGTTTATTGTGGAGGTGGTGCTCCAGCGGCCGAAGGGCAGCATCTACGGCATCACCAACGGGCCGGTCTTCCGGTCCGTCATGAGCCAGACGCTGCGGACCTACAACGTACAGCCTTCAACCGGAGCGCCGGCCAGGTTGCCCCAGTACGCGAAGTAGCCGCTGCGCCACGCTGGAAACACCAGCAGCATCCAGCGCATCACAGTGCCCGGCGCGAACCATGGCGGGCACGCACTAGCACCATCGGAGATCCCCTTGTCAGAGTTCACGACGCCCGGCGGCGACGCTGCCCGGGATGAAAACCCGGCCCGCTTCCGGCCTTCTGCCGTAGCGCCCGTCCCGCTGGCCGCCGTCGGCAATGCCCTGGGAGTAGCAGTTCCCGCTCCGGCCGCCGAGGTGCAGGTCAGCGGCATCTCCATCAACTCCCGCACCGTGGAGCCCGGCGACCTGTATGTGGCACTGCCCGGGGCAAGCCGGCACGGCGCGGACTTCGCCACGGACGCCATCGAAGCCGGTGCGGCCGCAGTGCTGACAGACGACGCCGGCGCCCGGCTCCTTGCCCTTGCCGCGGACACGCCCGTCCCGGTGCTGGTGGTGGACAGCCCGCGGAACGAGGTGGGGCCCCTCTCCGCGTTGATCTACCGGAGCCAGTCCGCGGATGGCCGTCCGCTGCAGCTTTTTGGGGTTACCGGAACCAACGGGAAAACCACCACCACCTACTTCATCGCCTCGCTCCTGCGGGCCCTTGGACGGCAGGCGGGCCTGATCGGCACCATCGAAATCCAGGCCGGTGGAGAACCTGTTCCCAGCCTCCTGACCACTCCTGAATCACCTGAGGTCCACGGATTGCTGGCGCTCATGCATGAGCGCGGGCTTGACGCCGCAGCCATGGAGGTGTCCTCCCACGCCATCTCCTACCAGCGGGTGGACGGGCTGCTCTTCGACGTCGCCGGATTCACGAACCTCACCCAGGACCACCTGGACCTGCACGGAACCATGGACGGCTACTTCGCCACGAAGGCGGACCTGTTCACCCCCGCGCGCGCCCGGAAGGCCGTGGTGACGGTCGACGACGAGTGGGGCCGCCGGCTGGCCGGCGATGCCCAGGTGCCGGTCACCACGCTCAGCACCGGCGGCCATACGCCCGCCGACTGGCGCGTGACATCGACGTCGCCGCGCGGGCTCGGAACCGACGTCACCCTCACGGGGCCGGCAGGGGCCGTCCTGAACCTCCGCACCGGGCTGCCGGGCAGCTTCAACGTTGCCAACGCGGCCCTTGCCGCACTGATGGTCCTTGCCTCCGGCGTGGACGCCGCAGACCTCCAAGCCGCACTGGACAGTGCCGACCCCTTTACCGTCGAAGTCCCGGGCCGCATGCAGCTGGTCTCCGACCGGCCCGCCGCCGTCGTCGACTTTGCCCACAACACCGACGCACTGGCGCGGGCACTGGAAGCGGTCCGCTCACCCGAGCCCGGCTCACGGCTGATCGTGGTATTCGGCGCCACAGGGCAGCGGGACCAAGGCAAGCGTCCGGCCATGGGCGCCACTGCCGCGCGGCTCGCTGACACCGTGATCATCACCGATGACGACCCGCACGACGAAGATGCCGCGGCCATCCGCGCCGACGTGCTGGCGGGGGCCCGGGAGGCCGTGCAGAATGAAGCGCTTGGAACAGAGCTGCTGGAAGTCTTCCCGAGGGCGGAGGCCATCCGCCGAGCCGCAGAACTCGCACGCCCGCAGGACACCCTTCTTGTCGCAGGCCGCGGCCACGAGGTCTGGCAGGAGGTAAAAGGCGTCAACCTCGCCCTGGACGACCGGGTGGAACTGCGCAGCGCCTTGACAGCCAGGGGATTCAACGTTCTCCATGACGACCGGATAGAGTCCTAGACCGAGATGATTGCATTTACTGCGGCGGAAATCGCCGAAATCACCAACGGGCGCCTGGACGCCGATCCCGGAATTACGCCCCTTTCGGTGGTGACGGATTCACGCGAAGCCACGCAGGGTTCGCTTTACGTCGCGAAGCCGGGCGAACAGGCCGACGGCCACGATTTCGTGGACGCCGCCTTTGCTGCCGGGGCCATTTTGGCCCTCGTTGAACGCCCGGTCGCTGCGCCGGACGGCCGGGGCTACCCGACAGTCCTGGTTGCCGACGCCGTCCTCGCCATGGGCGCCATCGCCGCCGAAGCAGTCCGACGGATCCGCGCCGCTCGCTCGGCAGCAGGTGACCAGCTGACGGTCGTTGGCATCACCGGTTCAGCGGGTAAGACCACCACCAAGGACCTCCTGGCCGGCATACTCTCCACCCAGGGGGCAACCGTAGCGCCACAGGGTTCCTACAACGGTGAGGTTGGCGTCCCGCTGACAGTGTTCCGGGCCGGAACCGACACCCGCTACCTGGTCATTGAAATGGGTGCCACTGGGATTGGCCACATCCGCTACCTGGCGGAGATGGTCAAACCCGACATCGGAGTTGTGCTCGCCGTAGGAACGGCCCACGCAGGCGAATTCGGGGGAGTGGAGAACATCGCCCGGGCCAAGGGCGAGATGGTTGAAGGACTCACCAGTGCGGGCACCGCGATCATCAACCTCGACGACGAACGCGTGGCTGCGATGCGCAGCCGGACCTCCGCGACGGTCCTCGGGTTCTCCGCGGAAGGCCGCCCGGATGCCGTGGTGCAGGCGCTGAATGCCGACACGAACGCTGAGGGCTGCCCGGAATTCGATCTCCAGTTGCCGGACGGCGAAGCGCCACGGCACGTCCGCAGCCGGCTCATCGGCGCCCACCACATGGGTAACCTGCTGGCGGCAGCCTCAGCTGCGTGTGCCGCAGGGGTGCCGGGGGACCGCATCGCTGAATCACTGAGCCAGCAGGCCGCCGCGAGCCGCTGGCGGATGGAACGCACCGAACGCCCGGACGGCGTCACGATCATCAACGACGCTTACAACGCCAACCCTGAATCAATGCGTGCCGCCTTGCGCACCCTGGCCGACCTTGGCCGGGGCCGCCGGACCTGGGCGGTCCTGGGCGCCATGCTGGAACTTGGCGAAGATTCCATTCGCGAGCACACCGCTGTGGGCACCCAGGTGGTACGGCTCAACATCTCCAGGTTGCTGGTGGTTGGCCGCGAAGCCCGTGCACTCTACGTTTCCGCCGTCCAGGAAGGATCCTGGGGCGACGAATGCCTGTTCGCCGAAACCGCCGAAGAGGCCTACCAGATCCTTGACGCCGAACTGCAGCCAGGGGACCTGGTGCTGTTCAAGTCGTCCAACAGCGTTGGGCTTCGCCATTTGGGCGATCGGATAGCATTACCCCCATCCCCGACACCTGCCGATGAAAGGAGCACTCTGCTGTGATTGCTCTCCTGATCGGTGCGGGCCTCGCCCTGCTGTGCGCCCTCGTCGGCACCCCCTTGTTCATCCGGCTGCTGGTCCGCCGCGGCTATGGCCAATTCATCCGGGACGACGGCCCCACCTCGCACCACACCAAACGCGGCACGCCCACCATGGGTGGCACCGTCGTCGTTGCCGCGGTCCTGCTCAGCTACGGGCTCACCCACCTCATCATGCTGATGATGAACCCCGACTCGCCCGGTCCCTCCGCCTCTGCCCTGATCCTGCTGTTCCTGATGGTGGGTATGGGCCTGGTGGGATTCCTGGACGACTTCATCAAGATCTCCCGGCAGCGGAGCCTTGGTTTGAACGCGAAGGCCAAGCTGATCCTCCAAGCGGCCGTAGGCATCATCTTCGCCATCCTGGCGCTGAACTTTCCCAACGACGCCGGGCTCACTCCGGCGTCCACCAAGATTTCCCTGGTCCGGGACCTGCCATGGCTGGACCTTGCTTTCGGCGGGACTGTCCTGGGGGCGATCCTGTTCGTCATTTGGTCCAACCTGATCGTCACGGCGGCCACCAACGGCGTCAACCTCACCGACGGCCTGGATGGCCTGGCCGCCGGCGCCTCCATCATGGTGTTCGGTGCATATACGCTTATGGGCATATGGCAGAGCAACCAGGCCTGCGGCTCGCCCCGGGAAGCCGGAAGCGGCTGCTACATGGTCCGGGATCCTCTGGATCTGGCACTGCTTGCCGCCATCCTGAGTGCAGCACTGGTGGGATTCCTCTGGTGGAACACCTCGCCGGCCAAGATCTTCATGGGCGACACCGGCTCGCTGGCCATCGGTGGAGCGGTAGCCGGATTCGCCATCCTGTCCAGGACGGAACTGCTCCTGGGGATCGTTGGCGGCCTCTTCGTCCTGATCACCCTGTCCGTCATCATCCAGGTGGGCTACTTCAAAGCCACGGGCGGAAAGCGAGTGTTCAAAATGGCGCCGCTGCAGCACCACTTCGAACTGAAGGGGTGGGCCGAGGTCACCGTTGTGGTCCGGTTCTGGATCCTGGGCGGCCTCTTCGTCGCCGTGGGCCTGGGCATCTTCTACGCTGAATGGGTTGTACTGCTGTGACCGTTTCCCCCCGCCTGGCCAACCTCGTCTCCTGGGACTCCGACTGGGCCGGCCTGCGTGTTGCCGTCACCGGCATCGGCGTCTCCGGGTTCGCAGCGGCAGACACCCTGATCGAACTTGGCGCACGCGTCGTGGTGGTGGATGCCGCCACCAGCGACACAGCGCGGGCCCACGCCGACACCCTGAAAATCGTGGGTGCGGCCGACGTCCTGCTCGGTGCGGAAGCCGTCAACCATGTTCCGCTGATCGACGGCGAACTCCCTGAACTCATCGTCACCTCACCAGGCTGGCGCCCGGACCAGGCCCTCCTCGCCGCTGCGGCCCGTGCGCACATCCCCGTGTGGGGGGACGTCGAGCTCGCCTGGCGGGTCCGGATCAGGGAAGGCCGCAAGACTGCAGACTGGCTGGCGATTACGGGAACAAACGGCAAGACCACCACGGTCGGCCTGACGGAATCGATGCTCCGGGCTGCCGGGCTCAAGGCCATCGCCGTGGGCAATGTCGGGACACCCATCCTCGATGCCCTTCGCGATCCGGTTGACTACGACGTTTTCGCCGTCGAGCTCTCCAGCTTCCAGCTGCATTGGGCCGAATCGCTCTCCCCGGTGGCCAGCGTGTGCCTCAACGTGGCCGAGGACCACGTTGACTGGCACGGCTCCTATGACTCGTACCTGGCGGACAAGGCCAAGGTTTACGAACACACCCAGAAGGCCTGCATCTATAACGCCGAGCAGATTGAAACCGAACGCATGGTGGAAAACGCCGACGTCGTTGAGGGCTGCCGTGCAGTGGGCTTCACCACGGTCACGCCCGCCGTCAGCATGCTCGGAGTGGTGGAAGGGCTGCTCGTGGACCGGGCGTTCATTGAAGAACGCCGCGACAGTGCAGCGGAACTTGCCTCCATGGCCGATCTCGGTCCTCTGGCACCGCGCCACATGGTGGCCAATGCCCTCGCCGCCGCGGGCCTGGTCCGTGCCTACGGGGTTGAGGCCAAGGCTGTCCGCCAAGGCATCCTCGACTATGTGCCGGGGGACCACCGCATCCAGCCGGTGGCTCGCATGAACGGCGTCCTCTGGGTCAACGACTCGAAAGCCACCAACCCGCACGCCGCGTCGGCATCCCTCTCCGCCTTCACCAAGGTGGTGTGGATAGCCGGTGGGCTCTCAAAGGGCGTCAGCTACGACGACCTTGTCAGGCAGCACGCCGCCCGGCTCAAAGCGGTGGTCCTGATCGGAACAGACACGGGCCCGCTGCGTGAGGCCCTCCAGCGACACGCGCCGGATGTCCCGGTCATCGAGCCGGACGCGGGCGACACTGAAGAGGTGGAGACTGCTTCGGCGCCCGGTGCCACACCGGCCGGTTCCCCGGCCAACGGACAACTGGTGATGACCCGGGCCGTCGCGTCAGCAGCCCGGCTCGCCGAATCAGGCGACACCGTGCTGATGGCTCCGGCAGCGGCCTCCATGGATCAGTTCTCTTCCTACGCTCACCGTGGTGGTACATTCATCGACGCTGTCCGCGAGCTGGTGGAAGGGCAGGCCCAGACCGGCGAGGAGTAACAATGGTCAGCACGCCCACCCGGCCGCCGGGCAGCAAGTCGCGCTTCGGTTCCACAGCCAAGGACGCGCGGCCGCCGGCTTCAGCCCGGATGAGACTGCAGGCACTGCACCACAAGTTCTGGTCCGCCCTGGAGGGTACCGGAACCTCCAGGAACGGCTCCACCTACTACCTGATCCTCGGAGCCACCCTTGCGCTGACCGCCATCGGCATCATGATGGTCCTCTCCGCTTCCAGCGTCGAATCGATCGCAGCCGGCAAATCCCCCTATGGGGACGCCATGAAGCAGGGCGTTTTCGCGGCGATCGGTATCTTCACCATGTTCGTCCTTTCGCGCATCAACGTCGTGTGGCTCAAGCGGCTGGCATGGCCCGCCGTCGGTGCCGCCGTGCTGCTGCTGGGGCTGGTCCAGGTAATCGGCTCGGAGATCAACGGCAACAGGAACTGGATCGACGTCGGCGGCATCACCTTCCAGCCCTCGGAAGCGGCAAAGCTGGCCCTTGCCCTCTGGATGGCCACCGTCCTGGCCATGAAGGGCAGGCTGCTCAGCCGGTGGCAGCACGTGTTGGTTCCGGCGGTCCCCATGGCCGCGGTCGTCATCGTCCTGATCCTGGTGGGCAACGACCTCGGCACGGCCATGATCATCATGATGATCGTGGCCGCGGCCCTCTTCTTCGCGGGCGTACCGCTCTATCTGTTCGGGATCGCGGGCATCATCGCCGCCGCCGGCACCGCCTTCATGGCCGTCACCAGTTCCAACCGGATGTGCCGGATCACCTCCTGGTGGACCGGGCAGTCCTGCGCCGACGGCATCGACGCCAACTACCAGGCAACCAACGGCCTCTACGGCCTCGCCTCCGGAGGCTGGCTCGGCGTGGGCCTGGGCCAGAGCCGGCAAAAGTACAGCTGGATCCCCGAGGCCCACAACGACTTCATCTTCGCCATCATCGGCGAGGAACTCGGCTTGGTGGGGACCGTCGTCGTACTGGTCCTGTTCGCCATCCTGGGCGCCGCGATCTACCGCGTCGTGGTGGCACAGGAGGACATGTTCCACCGCGTCCTGGCCGGCACCATCATGGTCTGGCTGCTGGGGCAGGCCACCGTCAATATGTCCGTGGTCACCGGGCTGATGCCCGTCATCGGCGTGCCGCTGCCGTTCATTTCCTACGGCGGCTCGGCCCTGCTGATGTCACTGTGCGCCATCGGCGTGGTTCTTTCCCTTGCCAGGGAACAAATGGCCCCAGCCATCCGGCCCAAACGGATGCTCAAGCTCAAGGCCCGGAAAGACCGCCACAAGAGCCAACCCAAGAATTCCAGAAAGCGTGCTTAACCTCAGATGACACCTGCCACACCCTCTATCGTCCTGGCCGGCGGCGGAACCGCCGGCCATATCAGCCCGCTGCTCGCCATCGCCGCGGCGCTCCGGAGCGAAGCGCCGGGGGCGGACATCCTTGCCGTCGGAACACCCTCGGGGATGGAAATGCGGCTGGTGCCGGCGGCCGGCGTCCAACTGGCCACCATCGACCGCGTGCCCTTCCCGCGGAAACCGTCAGCGGACCTGTTGCGCCTGCCCGGCAGGCTGGCCGGCGCCGTTCGCCAGGCCGGGGCCATCCTGGACCGGGCGCACGCTGACGTTCTGGTGGGAGTGGGAGGGTATGTCTGCACCCCCATGTACCTGGCCGCCCGAAAGCGCCGCATTCCCGTGGTGATCCACGAGGCCAACGCGCGCCCGGGACTGGCCAACCGGGTCGGGGCATTCCTCAACGGCAGGGTGGCCGTGGCATTCGAAGGCACCCCGCTCCGGAACGCCGTCCACGTGGGAATGCCCATGCGGAAGGAAATCTCCGGGCTGGACCGCAAAGCTGCCAGGACTGCGGCCAGGGCAGCCCTGGGGCTTGATCCCCAGCAGCCCACGTTGATTGTGACGGGCGGTTCCTCCGGGGCGCAAAGCATCAACCGGACCATCGCCGCCGCCGTGGGCCGGCTTGCCGACGCGGGCATCCAGACGCTGCACGTCACCGGCCGCGGCAAGACCGTGCTGGACGGGGCCGGCCAACCCCTCACCGCAGCCGGGTACCGGCAGGTGGAATACATTGACGGCATGGAGCTCGCCTACGCCGCGGCGGACCTCCTGCTGGCACGCTCGGGCGCCGCGACCGTCTGCGAGGTAGCCGCCGTGGGCGTTCCCGCCGTCCTGGTACCGCTGCCCATCGGCAACGGTGAACAGGCCCTCAACGCCGCCGGCCTGGTGGCCGCAGGCGGCGCCGTGCTGGTAGCCGACCGTGATTTCACGCCCGACTGGGTGGAACGCGAACTGATCCCCTTGGTCACCGACAAGGCCCGGCTCGCGGCCATGGAAGCCAAGTCCTACCGGCTCGGTATCCGAAACGCCGACCAGCGGATGGCTGGTCTTGTCCTGGAAGCGGTATCCGCATGAACCCCCACACCAACGCAGGCACGGACATCCTCGGCAAGGTGCACTTCATCGGCATCGGGGGAGTGGGCATGTCCGCCGTGGCACGGATCATGGTGGCCCGCGGCGTCCCGGTCAGCGGATCCGATGCCAAGGACCTGCCCGTCATGTCGGACCTCGCTGCGGCCGGTGCCCGCATCGCGGTCGGGTACGACGCGGCGAACCTGGGGGACGCGGAGACGGTGGTGGCCGGATCGGCCATCAGGGACGATAATCCGGAATTGGCTGCCGCGAGGCAGGCAGGGCTGCCAGTCCTGCACCGCTCCGAGGCCCTCGCCGCCACCATGGGCGATGACGCCGTGGTGACGGTGGCGGGAACGCATGGAAAATCCACCACGACCTCCATGATCACCGTATTGCTGCGGGCCGCCGGGCTGGACCCCTCCTTCGCCGTGGGGGCCAACATTCCGGCGCTTGGCGTCAATGCCGCCCACGGGACATCGGGCATCTTCGTGGCGGAGGCCGACGAATCCGATGGCTCCTTCCTCAATTACCGGCCACGGATCGCCGTTGTCACCAACGTCGAGCCCGACCACCTCGACTACTACGGCACAGCCGAAGCCGTCTACGAGTCCTTCGACCGGTTCACCGCCCTGCTGCCCCCTGACGGGCTCCTCATTGCCTGTGCTGACGACGCCGGGGCGCTGGCCCTCGCGGAAAGGACCAAGGCCCGCGGCGCCACGCGGGTGGTCCTGTACGGCACGAACGAAGCCGCGGATGTTCGGTTGCTTGACGACGGTCCTGGCCGCGTCGCCGTGGCAAACCCCGCCGGGCAGTTTCCGCTGGCCGTGCAGGTTCCCGGCCGGCACAACGCACTCAACGCCGCGGCGGCGTTTGCCGTGGCCCTGGAGCTGGGGTTGGAGCCGGCGGCCGCCGCAGCCGGCCTTGCCAGCTTCTCGGGAGCGTCCCGCCGCTTCGAACTGAAGGGCACGGCGAGGGGGGTTCGCGTCTTCGACGACTACGCCCACCATCCCACGGAAGTCCGCGCTGCCCTTGCCGCGGCCCGCTCCGTCGCCGGAGACCGCAAGGTGCACGTCCTGTTCCAGCCGCACCTGTTCTCCCGGACCCGGGAGTTCGCCGCCGAATTCGCCGATGCCCTGAACCTGGCAGACACCGCCCTGGTCCTGGACATCTACCCTGCCAGGGAGGACCCCATTCCGGGCGTCACCAGCCAGCTCATCGCCGACCACCTCACCGGGGGAGGACGGCTGGTAGCCGCCGATGACGCCGTCGCCACCCTGGCGGCAGCTGCTGGCGACGGCGACGTCGTCCTCACTGTCGGTGCCGGCGACGTCACGGCCTACGGTCCCCGGATCGTGGAGGCGCTCCATGCCTAGCTCGCGCCGGCCCACCTACGCACCTCCGAAGGGCAGCAATCGTGCCGACACCACGGCGGGCACCGCTTCCCGGAAAGACCCGGCGAACGGGGCGCCCCGTGCCACCGGTGGGGACGTCATCACCGCCTCCCGCGGCATCCAGGACCCGGCACCGGAACAATCGGCGACAGCGCAGGAACCCGCCGGCGCGACGGTCCTGGCGTTCCCGGAGCCCAAAGCCAAACGACGCCGGAAGAGATTCCTCATTGCCCTCGGAACCGTGTTGGTGCTGGTGGCAGGCATCCTGGCCGGTGCCATCTATTCACCCGTCCTCGCCCTGCAGACGATCTCGGTCAGCGGCACCCGGCTCCTGACGCCCGCCCAGGTCCAGGCGGCCCTGGAGCCGCTCCGCGGCAAGCCGCTGCCACAGATCAGTGAAGACGACGTACGCGGCCTTCTCGGGCCCCTGGTCCAGGTCAAGTCCGTCTCGGTCGAGGCACGGCCGCCTTCCACGCTCGCCATTTCCGTGCATGAGCGGGTTCCGGTAGCCCTGGTCAAGCAGGGGGAGCAGTACCAGCTGGTGGACGTCGACGGCGTCCAGCTCGGTACCACGGCCGACCCGGCATCGGCCTCGCTGCCGGTGATTGACGGCGGTGCCGGAGCGATCGGCCAGGACCTGTTCCGTGCCACGGCGGCAGTCCTGGGTGCATTGCCCGCGGACGTGCTGGCCAAGCTGTCCAACGCCTCAGCCCAGTCCGTGGATGCCGTGGAGCTGAAGCTTGTGGACGGCCAGACGATCGTGTGGGGCAACGCGTCGGAGAAGGAACTCAAGGCCAAGGTGCTGGCCGCGCTCCTGAAGGTTCCGGCGGATCCGAAGAACCCCGTCAGGGTCTACGATGTCAGTGTGCCCCGGCACCCCGTGACGCGCTGAGCGCTTTCTTTCCCCGTATTAATCCGACACGCGGACCCGGTCATTGAATGTCGGAACCAGAGGAAATACCGTCACAGACATGAGTTACTTGACATAACTATAACCTTCAAGTCGAAGGTTAAGGTTGCAGGCTTCAAGCTCACCATCAGTTTTCGCAATACAGACACGAACAAGGGACACGTAACGTGGCAGCTCCGCAGAATTACTTGGCCGTCATCAAAGTCGTCGGCATCGGCGGCGGTGGCGTGAACGCAGTCAACCGCATGATCGAGGTCGGCCTCAGGGGTGTTGAGTTCATCGCCATCAACACCGACGCCCAGGCCCTGCTGATGAGCGACGCCGACGTCAAGCTCGACGTCGGGCGCGAGCTGACCCGAGGCCTGGGTGCCGGCGCCAACCCGGAGGTGGGCAAGCAGGCTGCCGAGGACCACGCTGACGAGATCGAAGAAGTCCTCCGCGGCGCCGACATGGTCTTCGTGACCGCCGGCGAAGGCGGCGGAACGGGCACGGGCGGCGCTCCCGTCGTCGCCCGGATCGCACGCTCCCTGGGGGCCCTGACCATTGGCGTGGTCACCCGACCGTTCACCTTCGAGGGCCGGCGCCGCGCCGGCTCCGCCGAGGCCGGCATCGACGCCTTGCGTGATGAAGTGGACACCCTGATCGTGATCCCCAATGACCGCCTGCTCTCCATCAGCGACCGCAACGTTTCGGTGCTGGACGCGTTCCGCTCCGCCGACCAGGTCCTGCTGTCCGGTGTCCAGGGCATCACCGACCTCATTACCACCCCCGGCCTGATCAACCTCGACTTCGCGGACGTCAAGTCCGTGATGCAGGGTGCCGGTTCCGCGCTCATGGGCATCGGGTCGGCCCGCGGCGAAGACCGCGCCGTCAAGGCTGCCGAACTGGCCATTGCCTCCCCGTTGCTGGAAGCCTCCATCGACGGCGCGCACGGCGTGCTGCTCTCCATCCAGGGCGGCTCCGACCTGGGCCTGTTCGAGATCAACGAAGCCGCACGGTTGGTCCAGGAGGTGGCCCACCCCGAGGCCAACATCATTTTCGGTGCCGTCATTGACGACGCCCTGGGCGACGAAGCACGCGTCACCGTCATCGCCGCCGGCTTCGACGACGTCAAGGCCACCTCACCGTCCATGGACCAGTCACAGCCGCAGACCGCCCCCCAGCGGCCCGCTGCCCCCGCTGGCGCCCCCGCCTCGGCCCACTCCCAGGGCGGAAACCACCAGGGCAACGGAAGCCACCAGCAGAACGTGCAGCCCATCCACGCCGGCGTTGGTGCGGCGGGCCTGAGCAACTGGGGCCAGCAGCGTCCGTCTGCCGTCCCGGCCGACTCCGGCTTCGACGTCGACCTCCCGTCCGTCGTGGAGCCGGACCTGACCGGCAACCACCCGGACGACCTGGATGTCCCCGACTTCCTGAAGTAGGCACCGGCTTGTTCCATTGGCGCGCCGACATCCTGCCAGGGGTGTCGGCCGCATTCACCGACGCGAGTGCCGGAAACCTGGCCCTCCACGTGGGAGACGACCCCGCCCGGGTCATGGAGCGCCGGAGCCGCCTGGAGGAATCCATGGGTGCCGCTCCGCGGTCACTGCGCTTCATGAACCAGGTCCACGGCACCACCGTCGCTTTAATGGACGAGGACTCTCCCGTTCCCGAAGCAGACGCCATGGTGTCCCAGGGCATTCCCCTGGCCGTCATGGTGGCGGACTGCATCCCGGTCCTGCTCGCGGGGGAGTCGGCCAACGGGCCGGTTCTCGCCGCCGTCCATGCCGGCCGTCCCGGGACCGCCAACGGTGTGCTCCCGGCGGCCGTAGAGGCCATGGAATCCCTGGGGGCGTCCCGCGTCCGTGCCTGGCTGGGGCCCTCCATCTGCGGTGCCTGCTACGAAGTACCCGCCGCGCTGCGCGAGGAGGTAGCCGCCAAGGTGCCCGCAACGTGGAGTACCACCTCCTGGGGGACCCCCGGGCTGGACCTCCCGGCCGGTGCCCGGAGCCAGCTCAAGGCCGCCGGCGTGGAAGTGGCCTACTCCGGTCCCTGCACCCTCGAGACCGACACGCTGTTCTCCTACCGCCGCAACCGGAACACCGGCCGTTTCGCCGGACTGGTGTGGTGCCATGACTGAGTATCCGCAGGACCCCCGGGACCCGGCGTCCGATCCCCGCGCCGCGGAACTCGCCATCAGGCTGGCCGCGGTACGCCATCGGATCGCGGCCGCCGCCGAGGCGAGCGGCCGCAGCGGCCGGCCGCCGTCGCTCATCGTGGTCACCAAGTTCCACCCGGCCGCGGACATCCGCCGGCTCGCGGCCCTCGGGGTCACCGATGTGGGCGAGAACAGGGACCAGGAGGCGGCCGCGAAGGCCGCCGAACTGGCCGGACTGGCCCTCAACTGGCATTTCGTAGGCCAACTGCAGAGCAAGAAGGCAAAATCGGTGGTCCGGTACGCCTCCGCCGTCCACTCAGTGGACCGCCTCCAGCTCGTGGACGCCCTCGGCAAGGCAGTGCGGAACGAGATGGATTCCGGCGGGCGGGACCCTTTGGCGTGCTTCATCCAGGTCAGCCTGGAGGACGACGGCGGCACGCACCGCGGCGGGGCGGCCCCGGCCGATGTGCCACTCCTGGCGGAGGGGATCGCCGCGTCAGCCGGCCTCCACCTTGCAGGCGTCATGGCCGTTGCGCCGCTGGGGGCGCCGCCGGAGCCGGCCTTCGAGAAGCTCGCCGCGGTTTCGGCCCGCCTGGTGGCCGACCACCCGGGGGCAGCTGCCATCTCGGCCGGCATGAGCCAGGACGTGGAGGCGGCCATCAAGTTCGGGGCGACACACCTGCGGATCGGTTCCGATATTCTCGGTTCGCGTCCCGCGGTGGGGTAGCGTCGGACCTGTTGGAAGTGATGGGCGGGGGACTCCAGTGCTGTCAAGTCATTGGGCGGCCCGCTTACGGGACACGATTAGGAGTCGACCATGGCCGGCGCTCTGCGCAAGACAATGATCTATCTTGGGCTCGCCGACGGCGATGAGCATTACGAGTCCGAGCAACAGACCACACGTAAGGATGAGGACGAACCCATGGAAGTCGACCGCGAGGAACGCCGTGCCCCGGCACCGGTCCGCGAAGTCAGCCGTGAGGCGTCCTACACCCCTGAAGAGGAATACCGCGCCCCAGTGACCCCGATTAAGCGTGCGGCCTCGAGCCGTGAAGAAAACACCGGACTTCGGCAGATCACCACCATCCATCCCCGCTCCTACAACGATGCCAAGCTCATCGGTGAGAGCTTCCGGGACGGTATCCCGGTGATCATGAACGTCACGGACATGGGCGAGGCGGACGCAAAGCGCCTGGTGGACTTCTCGGCCGGACTCGTCTTCGGCCTCCGCGGCAGCATCGAACGGGTGACCAACAAGGTGTTCCTGCTCTCACCGTCCTACGTCGAAGTGATCGGTGACGACAAGAAAGTCAGCGACACCCAGGCCAGTTTCTTCAACCAGAGCTGACGGCCAAGGCCGACGACAGATGCCAGGCAGGGACACCTGTCTGGCATCTGTGCTGAAATAGACAAGACAACTGCAGCACACCGCGGCATCCGAACGGGATGGTCCGCACGAAATATGGAGATTTGAAATAAGTCATGGGAATTGTTTTCGGACTTCTCTATCTCGTGTTGCTGCTGTTCTTCGTGGCCCTCATCATCCGCCTGGTCTACGACTGGGTGCAGATGTTCGCGAGGGAATGGCGGCCACGCGGTGCGGCCCTCGTGGTGGCGCACGCTGTGTATTCCATCACTGATCCGCCGC
The DNA here is from genome assembly GCF_004364695.1 of Arthrobacter sp. AG258. Lineage (NCBI taxonomy): Bacteria > Bacillati > Actinomycetota > Actinomycetes > Micrococcales > Micrococcaceae > Arthrobacter > Arthrobacter sp. AG258. Next base: position 73,680 of record NZ_SOBI01000007.1, read on the forward strand.
TCAAGGGGCTGCGGCGGTTGATCCCGCCCCTTCGGCTTGGCGGCATCTCCCTGGACCTGGGCTTCCTGATCCTGTTCATCGGCGTCAGCATTGCGATGAGCATCACCAGGAATCTGGCCTGATCCACCAACAAAGACTTGGCAATGCAGGATGATCCTCCCGGGAACAGCTACTGTAAAGCGAAGAAACCTCCCGTTTGACACCGCGGTGTTGAATTAGAGTAAGCAGACCAAATTTAGGTACCGTAGTTTTGACGGCCGGAAGGCCTACTGACTAACCAGACCAGTGAGGTGACCAGATGGCTTTGACGCCAGAAGACGTTGTCAACAAGCGCTTTCAGCCCACCAAGTTCCGCGAGGGCTATGACCAGGACGAGGTTGACGACTTCCTGGACGAAATCGTCGTCGAACTCCGCCGCCTGAACCAGGAAAACGACGAGCTCCGCAAGAAGCTCGCCGACGCCGGCTCCAGCGTCCCGGCAAGCACCACCGCCGCACCTGTGGTTGAGAAGGTCCCCGCCCCGGTCAAGTCCGACAAGGATGAGGCCCGCGAGAAGGCTGAAGCCGAAGCGAAGGCCGCCGAAGCCAGCAAGAAGAAGGACGTCGAGCCGGCCGCTCCGGTTGCAGCCGCCCCCGCAGCGCCCGCCGCCTCCACTCCTTCCGCCGAGTCCGCTGCCGGCCTGCTGGCCATGGCGCAGCAGATGCACGACCGCCACGTCGCCGAAGGCCAGGCCCAGAAGGACAAGATCATCGCCGAGGCGCAGATCGAAGCCAGCAGCCTCGTCAACGACGCACAGGAAAAGTCCCGCAAGATCCTGGGCGCACTGGAGCAGCAGCGTTCGGTCCTCGAGCGCAAGGTGGAGCAGCTCCGCGGCTTCGAACGCGACTACCGTTCACGCCTGAAGGCCTACATCGAAGGCCAGCTCCGCGACCTGGACGCACGTGGTTCCGTTGCGACGCCGGAAGTCAGCGAAGCAAACTAACCCTGGCAACACGTATTCTGAAAGCCGGTGGCTGAGGATTCCTCGGCCACCGGCTTTTGGCATTGACACCTAAGTTCTTCGAAGTGAAAGCACCATGACTGACGAACTCGCAGCCGACGCCGCACGGCCGGCCCCCTCCTCTCCGCGCCCCCGACGGGCTGTGCTGCTGTCCCTCTTCGGCGGGTTCGCGGTCTTTGCCTACGTCCTGGACCAGCTCACCAAACTCTGGGTGACGTCCACCATGGTGGAAGGCGAAAGGATCCCGGTCCTGCCGCCCCTGCTGCACTGGTACTTCATCCGGAACTCAGGTGCCGCGTTTTCGATCGGGGAGAACGTCACCTGGGTGTTCTCGATCATCATGGCCGGCGTCGCAATCGCCATTCTCTTCCAGGTCCGGAAGCTGGGCTCGGCCTGGTGGTCCCTGGCTCTCGGGCTGCTGCTGGGCGGCGCCCTGGGCAACCTCACCGACCGGCTCTTCCGCGAGCCCTCCTTCGGCATGGGCCATGTGGTGGACTTCATTCAGCTTCCCAACTTCGCGATCTTCAATATCGCGGACTCCGCCGTCGTGTCTGCCGTCGCCATCATCTGCATCCTGACCATTCGCGGAATCGCGCTGGACGGAACGCGCCTCGGGACTGCACACAAGGACAAGCCCGGCCATGAGTGAGCGAATCGTCGTGGCCGAGGAATTCGGCGGGACCCGGGCCGACGCCGGCCTGGCAGGCCTCCTGGGCGTGTCCCGGTCCGTGGCCGCATCCTTGCTGGCCGAGGGCCACGTCCTCACCCGGGGGAAGGCGCTCGGGAAATCGGCAAAGCTTGTGGCGGGGGATGTCCTTGACGTCACCGTCCCGGAGCGGCGGGACCCGCTGGAAGTCGTGGAGGAAGTTGTGGAAGGCCTGAAGATCCTGCTGGACGACGAGGACTTTGTCGTCGTCGACAAACCCGTGGGTGTCGCGGCGCATCCCTCGCCCGGCTGGGTTGGCCCCACTGTGGTGGGCGGACTGGCCGGTGCAGGCTACCGCATCTCCACCTCCGGCGCATCGGAGCGGGCGGGGATCGTGCACCGGCTCGACGTCGGCACCTCCGGGGTGATGGTGGTGGCGAAGTCCGAGCGGGCCTACACAGCCCTCAAGCGGGCCTTCAAGGAGCGCACTGTGGACAAGGTGTACCACGCGGTGGTCCAGGGCCTCCCGGACCCGCTGACAGGCACCATCGACGCGCCCATCGGACGGCATCCCGGCCACGACTGGCGCTTTGCCGTCATCGAGGACGGCCGGCCCTCGGTAACCCATTACGAAGTCCTGGAGGCTTTCGGGAAGGCAAGCCTGGTGGAAGTGCACCTGGAGACGGGCCGGACGCACCAGATCCGGGTCCACTTCTCAGCCCTCCGCCATCCCTGCGCCGGTGACCTCACCTATGGCGCCGACCCGCGCTTCGCGGCCACCCTGGGGCTCACCCGGCAGTGGCTTCACGCCCGCCAGCTGGGATTCGACCACCCGGTGACAGGGGAACGCGTCACTGTCACCAGCGACTATCCGCAGGACCTGGCCTACGCCCTGGAACTGCTGGAGTCGGGACAGGCCTGACACGGGCGGCCTGGCCGGGCCGCCAACTGCCAGCGCTTAGAATGGTGCGGTGAGTTCCAGCAAAGATTCGTTTGTCCACCTGCACACCCACACCGAATATTCCATGCTGGATGGAGCTGCCCGCCTGGGCGAGCTGTTCGATGAAACCGAGCGCCTGGGGATGCCGGCCCTTGCCACCACAGACCACGGCTACTTGTTCGGCGCGTTCGATTTCTGGCGCAAGGCCACGGACAAGGGCATCAAGCCGATCATCGGCGTCGAAGCCTACGTAACCCCCGGCACGGCCCGCACGGACAAGGAACGCGTCCGCTGGGGCGACGAATCCCAGCGCAAGGACGACGTCTCCGGTGGTGGCTCGTACACCCATATGACGCTCCTGAGCTACAACAACGTGGGCATGCGGAACCTCTTCCGAGCCTCCTCCATCGCCTCCCTCGATTCGGTGTTCGGCAAGTGGCCGCGGCTTGACCGCGAACTGCTCAATACCTACTCCGAGGGGCTGATTGCCACCACCGGATGTCCCTCCGGCGAAGTGCAGACCAGGCTCCGGCTCGGCCAGTACCGCGAAGCGCTGGAGGCGGCCGCCGAGTTCCGGGACATCTTCGGCGCGGAAAACTACTTCTGCGAGCTGATGGACCACGGGCTGGACATTGAGCGTCGGGTCACCGGCGACCTCCTGAGGCTCGCCAAGGATCTCAACCTGCCGCTGGTGGCCACCAACGACCTCCACTACACCCACGAGCACGATGCCAAGGCCCATGAGGCCCTGCTGGCCATCCAGTCGGGCTCCACGCTGCTCGAACCCACGTACGACAATGGCGGTTCGCGGTTCGCCTTCTCCGGCAGCGGCTACTACCTCAAATCCCCGCAGGAGATGCGCGAGCTTTTCCGCGACCACCCGGAAGCCTGCGACAACACCCTGCTGATCGCTGAACGCTGCGAGGTGTCCTTCAATACGGACGCCAACTTCATGCCCAGGTTCCCCTGCCCGCCCGGCGAGGACGAGACCTCGTGGCTGGTCAAGGAAGTGGACAAGGGCCTGCAGTACCGCTACCCGGGAGGCATCCCGGACGAGGTCCGCAAGCAGGCGGACTACGAGCTCGGCGTCATCACGTCCATGGGGTTTCCGGGCTACTTCCTGGTGGTTGCCGACTTCATCAACTGGGCCAAGAACAACGGCATCCGTGTTGGCCCCGGCCGTGGTTCGGGTGCCGGTTCCATGGTGGCCTACGCCATGCGCATCACCGACCTCGACCCCCTGCGCCACGGCCTGATCTTCGAACGGTTCCTGAACCCGGACCGCGTCTCCATGCCCGACTTCGACGTCGACTTCGATGACCGGCGCCGTTCCGAAGTGATCGACTACGTGACCCGCAAGTACGGTGACGAACGCGTCGCCATGATCGTCACGTACGGCACCATCAAGACCAAGCAGGCCCTCAAGGACTCCTCCCGGGTCCTGGGCTACCCGTTCAGCATGGGTGAACAGCTGACCAAGGCCCTGCCCCCCGCCGTGATGGCCAAGGACATTCCGCTCGCGGATATCCAGAACCCCGAAGCCAAGCGCTACAGCGAGGCCGGCGATTTCCGGCAGCTGATCGCCACCGACCCGGAAGCCGCCAAGGTCTTCGAAACGGCCCTGGGCATTGAAGGGCTGAAGCGCCAGTGGGGCGTGCACGCAGCCGGCGTCATCATGTCCTCGGACCCCATCATCGACGTCATCCCCATCATGCGCCGCTTCCAGGACGGCCAGGTGATCACCCAGTTCGACTACCCGACGTCCGAGGGCCTTGGCCTGATCAAGATGGACTTCCTGGGCCTGCGGAACCTGACGATCATTTCCGATGCCCTCGAGAACATCAAAATGAATCGCGGCATCGACCTCGACCTGGAAAACCTGGAGCTCGACGACGCCCCGTCCTACGAACTCCTGGCCCGCGGCGACACCCTGGGCGTGTTCCAGCTCGACGGCGGCCCCATGCGTTCCCTGCTCAAGCTCATGAAGCCGGACAACTTCGAAGACATCTCCGCCGTGCTGGCGTTGTACCGGCCAGGCCCCATGGGCGCCAATGCCCATACTGACTACGCGCTGCGCAAGAACGGGATCCAGGAAGTCATTCCCATCCACCCCGAGCTGGAGGAACCGCTCAAGGAGATCCTCGGCGGCACGTACGGCCTGATCGTGTACCAGGAGCAGGTGATGGCCGTGGCGCAAAAGCTGGCCGGCTACTCGCTGGGCCAGGCAGATATCCTCCGGCGGGCCATGGGCAAGAAGAAGAAGTCGGAACTGGACAAGCAGTTCGCCGGCTTCTCCCAGGGCATGCAGGACAACGGTTACTCCATGGAGGCCGTCAAGACCCTGTGGGACATCCTCCTGCCCTTCTCCGACTACGCCTTCAACAAGGCCCACTCCGCCGCATACGGGGTGATCTCCTACTGGACGGCCTACCTGAAGGCGCACTATGCGCCGGAGTACATGGCTGCACTGCTGACCTCCGTCGGTGACGACAAGGACAAGTCGGCAATCTACCTGAACGAATGCCGCCGCATGGGCATCACGGTGCTTCCGCCGGATGTCAATGAGTCGGCCCTGAACTTCACCCCGGTGGGCAATGACATCCGCTTCGGCATGGGCGCTATCCGCAACGTGGGTGCGAACGCCGTCGATGCCATGGTCACCGCGCGCGAGAGCGAAGGTGCCTACACGTCCTTCAAAGACTTCCTGATGAAGGTTCCGGCGGTGGTGTGCAACAAGAGGACCATCGAATCCCTGATCAAGTCCGGGGCCTTCGACTCCCTGGGCCATCACCGGCGTGCGCTGGCCATGATCCACGAAGAGGCCATCGACTCCGTCATCACCTTGAAGCGGAACGAGGCGATCGGCCAGTTCGACCTCTTCGCCGGTTTTGAGGAAGCCGAATCGGAAGCGTCGCTCAGCATCGAAATCCCGGACCTGCCCGAGTGGGAAAAGAAGGACAAACTGTCCTTCGAACGGGACATGCTGGGCCTGTACGTCTCGGACCACCCGCTGCAGGGCCTCGAGGGGCTGTTGAGCCAGCACGCGGAGATGAGCATCACGACCATCATCGGCGAAGACGGGCCGCAGGACGGCGCCATCATCACCATCGCCGGCATGATCACCTCGTTGAGCCGCCGCATCGCCAAAGCCAGCGGCAATGCCTACGCCCGGGCCGAGATCGAGGACCTCGGCGGTTCCATCGAAGTGATGTTCTTCGGCCAGGTCTACGGGCCTATCGCCTCCGTGCTCGCCGAGGACCTGATCGTGGTGGTCAAGGGCCGCCTGCAAAAGCGCGACGACGGCGCAATCACCCTCAACTGCATGGAGTTGTCCGTTCCGGACCTGAGCGAAGGCCTGCACGGGCCGCTGGTCATCACCATGCCCACCTACAAGGCAACCGAGGCAGTGGTGACGGAGCTGGGGGACGTGCTGCGCACGCACCGGGGCAACTCGGAGGTGCGGCTGCACCTCCAGGGCGACACCCGCACGGAAATCATGGGCCTGCCCGTCCACCTGCGGGTGAACCCCAGCCCGTCGCTGTTCGGCGACCTGAAGGTGCTGCTGGGGCCGGCCTGCCTGGACGCCTGACGCAGGGGAGCACGACGCCGGAAGCCGGCTTCCGGCGTCGTCCGCGCCTTTGGCGTCTGGTCGCTTCAGCCCGGACCCGGGACGATGGAGTGCGCTAGATTTCGTAGTCCAGCGGGACAGGCTGCCCGTAGGCGCCCCCGTGGTAGAGCAGCGGCGCACCATCGCCGCCCACCTGGCCGTCCACCACCTGGACCACCACCACGGCGTTGTTTTCGAACGACAGCCGCATCTGCACCTCGCCGATGAGCCAGCCGGCCACATCCTTCAGGATGGGCACCCCGTGCGGTCCGATTTCCCAGTGGTTCCCCTCGAACCGGTTGCCGGGCCGGGCGAACCGGGCTGCCAGTTCCTGGTTTTCGAGGCCCAGCATGTGCACGCCCAGGAACTGGGTGTTGGCAACGGCGGGCCAGGACCTGGAACTGCGGGCCATGTTGAACGTGAATCGCGGCGGTTTGGCCGACAGGGAGGCCACCGATGTTGCGGTGAATCCGTAGGGCTCGTCCTGGTAGTTCACGGTGATGATGGCGACGCCCGCGGCATGCCGCCGGAACATCTCCCTGAACGTCTGCTCAAAGGGCTCGCTGTTGTCGGTCACCGGAACTCCTGCACTAAGTGGCATATCTCTTTCCCCAAGCGTATTGGCCCGCGGGCCAGGCGGGAAAACACAGAGCCCTTGAACCGCTGACGGGCTCCGCAGGAACCTTTGTTAAGGTGTCTGTCATGACGAACTTTGGCCGCCCCGCGCGGCGGCTGCCCTGGTCCCTGCTGCTGGTCCCGGCAGCGGCAGGCGTTCCGGCCGGGCTCCTCTGGTGGCTGCTTGCCCCGGGCGGCCTGAACCTGATCACCCGGAACCCCGCCCTGGCATCGGGAACGGCACCGTTGGTGTGGCTGCCACGCGACCTGACACTTGCCGGGATTATGGTGCTGGCCGGTTGCCTGCTGGCCGTGTTCCTGGCCGACGGCAAGCGTCCGGACCCCCGGACGGCTCTGCTGGCGGGCCTGGTCGGCGCGGTGGCCGGCAGCCTGGCCGCCTGGGGAACCGGTCTCCTCGCGGCCCGGCTCTGGGGGCCGGCGGTGGACACCTCGGCCAATGCCAGCATCGCCTTCTCGCTCCGGGCGTTGCCGGTGCTGCTGCTGTGGCCGGCTGCCACGGCGGTTTCGGTCTTCGTTTTGGAGTTGGTGGGGATGGCAGGCCGGAAACCCGCCGGCATCCCCGGCGGAACGGCGGGCGGGAACAGCGCCGTAAAATAGTCAGGTGACCACTTCCCCTCAGCCTCCTGCCCCCGCGACTACCGCCGTCGACTTCCGCACCATCGACCTTCGCGGCCGCACCCTGACCCTGGCGGCCCTGCGCGCCGCCGTTCCGCGCGCCAAGGGCCAGACCGTGGCGGACGCCGAGGAAAAGGTCCTGGACATTATCGCCGCCGTCCGGCAGCGCGGCTTCGCGGCGTTGTCTGACCTTGCGTCAAGGTTCGACGGCGTGGATCAGCGCCATCCGCTGGTTCCCCGGGAGGCGATCGCCGCAGCCCTGGAGGGTCTTGACCCGAAGGTGCGGGCAGCACTGGAGGAATCCATCAGCCGGGCACGGAAATTCGCCGACCGGCAGCGGCCCCGCAACGTTGACGTCGAACTGGGCGACGGCGCCGTCGTCAGCCAGAACTGGGTCCCGGTAACGCGCGTTGGGCTGTACGTTCCGGGCGGCCTGGCAGTGTATCCGTCATCGGTGATCATGAACGTGGTGCCGGCGCTGGCGGCAGGGGTGGAATCCATTGCCCTTGCTTCGCCGCCCCAGAAAGAATTCGGCGGCCTGCCGCACCCCACCATCCTCGCCGCTGCGGCGCTGCTGGGTATCACCGAGGTCTACGGCATCGGCGGCGCACAGGCCATCGCCGCGTTTGCCTATGGGGTGGACGCCGGCGACGCGGGCCCCGCACTGGAACCGGTGGACGTGGTGACCGGGCCCGGCAACATCTTCGTCGCCACCGCCAAGCGCCTGGTCAAGGGAGTGGTGGGCATCGATTCGGAGGCAGGAACCACGGAGATCGCCATCCTTGCCGACGACTCCGCCCAACCGGCGCTGGTGGCCGCCGACCTGCTCAGCCAAGCCGAGCACGACCCCAAGGCAGCATCGGTGCTGGTCACCGATTCGGAGCCGTTGGCCATGGCGGTACGGGACGAGCTCGATCGGCAGGCCGCCGCAACCAAGCACTCCGCCCGCGTCCGGGAGGCCTTGTCCGGCCCCCAATCCGGCGTCGTCCTGGTGGACAACCTGGACCAGGGAATCGCCGCGTGCGATGCCTACGCCGCCGAGCACCTGGAGATCATGACGCGGGACGCCGCCGCCGTGGCCGCGCGGATCCGGAATGCCGGCGCGATCTTTGTGGGCGACTACAGCCCCGTCAGCCTGGGGGACTACTGCGCAGGCTCGAACCACGTGCTGCCTACCAGCGGGACCGCTGCGTTCTCGTCCGGGCTCAACGTCACCACGTTCCTGCGCGCCATCCAGGTGGTCAATTACAGCCGGGAGGCCTTGGCGGAGGTCAGCGGCCACATTGTGAGCCTGTCCCGCGCCGAGGACCTGCCGGCCCACGGGGACGCCGTCAGCGCGCGGTTTCCTGGACGTGATTAGCCACTACATATAGGTTGCCGGGCACTACATGTAGTAATTACAGGCTTGTTATTACCCGGGATGCAGCCGTAAACTGGGACGGTAACACTGCGGTCCGGCGGCACTGCCGGTTTCGTTGCCGTTAGACGCCGGAAGGGAAGGGGAAACGCCATGTATTGTCCGTTCTGCCGCAACCCCGATTCCCGCGTCGTTGACAGCCGGATGGCCGATGACGGCTCGGCTATCCGACGCCGGCGCCAGTGCCCCGAATGCGGGCGCCGGTTCACCACCGTCGAAACCACCAGCCTCTCCGTCATCAAGCGCTCCGGCGTGGGCGAGCCGTTCAGCCGCAGCAAAGTGATCAACGGCGTGCGCAAAGCATGCCAGGGCCGGCCGGTCAGCGAAGACGACCTCGCCATGCTGGCCCAGGAGGTGGAAGAGCAGATCCGTTCCTCCGGCGCCGCCGAAATCGACGCGCACGAGGTAGGCCTGGTCATCCTCGGACCGCTCCAGAAGCTGGATGAGGTAGCGTACCTGCGCTTCGCCAGCGTGTACCAGGCATTCGAGTCCCTGGAGGACTTCGAATCGGCTATTGCACTGCTCCGCCACGAAGCCGTGGAAGGCGCCAAGGGCGCCTCCGGCCCGAAGAGCTCCGAGAAGAGCCCGCTCTAAGCTCCGGTGGCGGCAGCGGAGGGGAAGCCGCAGCCGCCACCGGCACCACCTTTACTTGGTGAGCTTGTGCTGCAATGCGATTTCCAGGGCCGCGCCAACGATCCCGGCCTCGTTCCGCAGGACGGCCGGAACAATCGGCGTCCTTAACTTGAGGTTGGGAAGGTACTCGTCCGCGCGCTTGGAGATTCCGCCGCCGACGATGAACAGCTCCGGGGAGAACAGGAACTCCACATGCGAGAAGTACCGCTGCAGCAGCACGCTGTACTCGTCCCATGAGAGCCCGTCCCGTTCGCGGGCCACGGCGGAGGCCTTCGATTCGGCATCGAAGCCGTCGATCTCCAAGTGCCCCAGTTCCGCGTTCGGCACCAGCTTCCCATCGAAAATGAAGGCGGAGCCGATGCCCGTGCCCAGGGTGATGACCAGGACGGTGCCGGCGACACCTTCGCCGGCACCGTACCGGGCTTCGGCCAGGCCGGCGGCATCGGCGTCGTTGATGACCTCCACGGGGCGGCCCAGCCGCTCGGTGAGGAGGGCGTCAATGTCCGTATCCAGCCAGCTCTTGTCCACGTTGGCGGCGGAGTGGACCACGCCGTGCTGGATGATGCCGGGGAAGGTCACGCCCACGGGGGAGCCGGCCTCCGGGGCCTCGGGGCGCGCAGAGAGCTCGGCGACTACCAGGGCCACTGCTTCGGCAACGGCCTCGGGCGTGGCGGGCTGCGGGGTGGGCACCCGGAAACGCTCACCCAGAAGCTTGCCCTTCTTCAGGTCGACAATGCCGCCCTTGATGCCCGTACCGCCGATGTCGATGCCGATCAGTGGTGCGTTCTTGTGCGACTTCTCGTCCTTCTTGGCCAATGGGATTCCGTTCTAGGCTGGGGCGGGCAGGGAAGGGGCGGCCGGGGGCAGCCCCACAACAGGGTGGGTCCTGCACCGGCATCGGATGCCGTGTGCGGGCAGGGGACAGACTAGGGCAGGGTGAGGATTTCCGCACCGGTCTCGGTAACCAGCAGGGTGTGCTCGAATTGGGCGGTGCGCTTGTGGTCGCGGGTCACCACGGTCCAGTCATCGCTCCACATGTCCCATTCGACGGTGCCGAGGGTGAGCATCGGTTCGATCGTGAACACCATCCCCGTTTCGATCACGGTGTTGTAGGCGGGGGCGGCGTCGTAGTGCGGGATGATCAGTCCCGTGTGGAAAGCCTCGCCGACACCGTGGCCGGTGAAGTCCCGCACCACGCCGTAGCCGAAACGCTTGGCGTACGACTGGATGGCGCGGCCGATCACGTTGATTTCCCGGCCCGGTGCCACCGCCTTGATGGCCCGGTTGAGCGACTCCTGGGTGCGCTCCACCAGGAGCCGTGATTCCTCGTCCACGTCACCCACCAGGAACGTGTAGTTCGTGTCGCCGTGGACCCCGTTGATGAAGGCGGTGATGTCGATGTTCAGGATGTCGCCGTCCTGGACCACGGTGCTGTCCGGGATGCCGTGGCAAATGACCTCGTTCAGCGACGAGCACAGGGACTTGGGGAATCCGCGGTAGCCGAGCGTGGAGGGGTACGCGTGGTGGTCCAGCAGGAATTCGTGGCCCACCCTGTCCAGCTCATCGGTGGTGACACCGGGCTGGATGTGCTTGCCGACCTCCACGATGGCCTGGGCCGCGATCCGCCCGGCGACGCGGATCTTCTCGATCGTTTCGGCGGACTTGACCTCCGAACCCGTGAATTTGGCCGGGGCAGGCTTGCCGACGTACTCCGGACGGGGGATGGACGCCGGGACGGAACGCTGCGGGCCTACGGTACCCGGGGTGAGGGTTCCGGTGGGTGCAGTAGAGGCAAGGGAAGGCATAGATTGATCATATAAGGCACCGCAGAACGCCTAACAACCGACAAGCGGCGGAGGGCACACGTAAGTGTTTGTGTTACGTGGATCACCCCGCTGCTTTCCTGTCGCCGGAACGAGGAGCAACGATGACTGAGTACTGGTTCAACGTCAACACCCACGAAGTGGAAGAAGACCGGCTCTCCGACTGGAGCCAGCTCATTGGGCCCTACAAGACCCGGGAAGAAGCCGAACACGCCATCGAGAAGGTCAAGGCGCGCAACGAGGCCTGGGAAAAGGGCGACGACGACTGACCGGTTGGGTGGGCAGGCCGGCCGGGTGCCGGCCCGCCTGTTCCGCCCGCGTCGGCGGGGTGAAGTTGAAAGCTAGAAGGAGTGTTCCGGGCCGGGGAACTGGCCGGAGCGGACGTCGTCGCCGTAGGCGGTGGCGGCGTCGAGCAGGGTGGTGCGCAGGTCCGCGTACTGTTTGACGAACTTGGCCATCCGGCCGCCCCGCAGGCCGGCCATGTCCTGCCAGACAAGGACCTGGCCCGTGGTCGCGTTCCCGGCGCCAATGCCGATGGTGGGGACGTCCACGGCAGCGTCCACCGCGGCCGCGGTGTCGGCCGGGACCATTTCCATGAGCACGCAGAATGCGCCTGCGTCGGAGAGGGCGCGGGCATCGTCGATCAGGCGTTGGGCGTCGTCGCCCCGGCCCTGCACGCGGTATCCGCCCAGTGCGTGTTCGCTTTGCGGGGTGAAACCGATGTGGGCCATGACCGGGATGCCCGCCTGCACCATTGCTCGCACCGTTGGGGCGTAGTATGCGCTGCCCTCGATTTTCACAGCATGCGCCAGGCCTTCCTTCAAAAAGCGGACACCGGTGGCGACGGCCTGTTCGGCACTGACTTCGTAGCTGCCGAAGGGCAGGTCCGCGACCACCATGGCGCGCTTCGCGGTCCTGGCCACGGCGCGGCACAGCGGCAGCAATTCGTCCACGGTGACCGGAAGGCTGGTTTCGTTGCCGTAGACGTTGTTCGAGGCCGAATCACCGACCAGCAGCACTTCAATGCCGGCAGCGTCAAAGATCTCCGCCGTATATTGCTCGTAGGCGGTGAGCATGGCGAACCTGGTGCCGTCCCGCTTGGCCTGCTGCAGGTGGTGGATCCGGACCTTGGCCGGTTTTCGTCCGGCGGCAGGAGCCTCGTGCTGGCCGGGTCCGCTGCCGTACGGGGCGGGTACTTCGGCGGACGCGCTGGAGTCGGAGCTGTTGCTGGTGGCCATGGGATGAGCGTAGTGCGGGACCTGCCGTGCTTTCTACCGCAGCCGGTTCCGGGCAAAGGTGATTAGCGTCATAGCGGCCGTGCCGGAACGCCGTTGACGTCCGGCACGGAAGCCGCCAGGGCACCTCCCGGACCGCTCCGGAGGTTAATGCTGTGTTACGCACGGCTCAGGCTCAAGCATCGGCGCCGAATGATTAGTACAGTGTTGATGAACTGCTGCCGGCTTTCCCCTTTGCGCGGGCCCCGGAGCATGAACGTTGACCGGAGAAGAGGCCATCATGGACCGCCAGCAAGAATTTGTCCTGCGCACGATCGAAGAGCGCGACGTACGTTTCGTGCGCCTGTGGTTCACCGACGTCGTGGGATCGCTGAAGTCCGTAGCCCTGGCGCCGGCCGAGGTCGAGGGCGCCTTCGAGGAAGGCCTTGGCTTCGACGGCTCCGCTATCGAAGGGCTGGCCCGGGTCTTCGAATCCGACATGCTGGCCCAGCCCGATCCGTCCACCTTCCAGATCCTGCCCTGGCGTGGCGAGACGGAACAGACCTCGCGCATGTTCTGCGACATCCTCACTCCCGACGGCGAACCCTCGGCAGCGGACCCCCGCAACGTCCTTAAGCGCACGCTGGCCAAGGCCGCGGACATGGGCTTCACGTGCTACACCCACCCCGAAATCGAGTTCTACCTCCTGAAGTCCCAGGAACCGGGCCCGAACGGTGCACCGGTGCCGGTTGACGAGGGCGGCTACTTCGACCATGTCCCGGGTGGCGTGGCCCAGGACTTCCGCCGCACCGCCGTAACCATGCTGGAATCGGTGGGCATCTCGGTGGAATTCAGCCACCACGAGGCCGGACCCGGACAGAACGAGATCGACCTCCGCTACGCCGACGCCCTGCAGACGGCGGACAACATCATGACCTTCCGTACCGTGATCAAGGAAGTGGCCCTGCAGCAGGGCACGTACGCCACCTTCATGCCCAAGCCGTTCACCGACCACCCGGGCTCCGGCATGCACACGCACTTCTCCCTGTTCGAAGGCGATACCAACGCGTTCTTCGAAGCCGGCGCCGAGTTCCAGCTGTCCAAGACGGCCCGGCAGTTTATTGCCGGCATCCTCAAGCACGCCCCGGAATTCACCGCCGTCACCAACCAGTTCGTCAACTCCTACAAGCGCCTTTGGGGCGGGGGCGAGGCTCCGAGCTACCTGAGCTGGGGTCACAACAACCGGTCCGCGCTGGTCCGCGTGCCGCTGTACAAGCCGGGCAAGGGCCAGTCTGCACGGATCGAATACCGTGGAATCGACTCAGCGGCCAACCCCTACCTGGCCTACGCCGTCCTGCTTGGTGCAGGCCTGAAGGGCATCGAGGAAGGCTACGACCTGCCTGCGGCGGCCGAGGACGACGTCTGGTCGCTGAGCTCGGCCGAACGGCGCGCCATGGGCCACGATCCGCTCCCCGCCAGCCTGCACGATGCCATCCGTTCCATGGAAGATTCCGAACTGATGCCGCAGATCCTGGGCGAACAGGTCTACGAGCACTTCCTGCGCAACAAGCGAGCCGAATGGCAGGACTACCGCCTGCAGGTGACGCCCTACGAGCTGCAGCGCAACCTCGGCATTCTCTAGGTGCCCGGCGTGAGCCTGGCACGCCGCCTCATCGCGGCCGGATTCAGCGACCTGGAGAAGGGCGAACGGTTCCTGGCCGCGCGCGAACTCGAGGGGCTGGACCAGGACAGGCTCTTCGCCGGACTCCAGCTTGCTGCCAGCCCGGATACTGCACTGCAGTCCTTGGTCCGGCTGATCGAAAGGCACCCGCAGCTCCGGGACCTGGCGGGCGCCGAACTGGAGGCCAGCGAACCGCTGTACCGTGTCCTGGGAGCCTCCGAGGCGCTGGGGGAGTTCCTCATCCGGCACCCCGAACACTTGGCCGCATTCCGGGTCCGTGCCAGCCCCGAACCGCTGCCCGCCGATCCTGACAGGCTGCGGGCCACACTCCTGCAGTCAGTGGGTGCCGACCCGCGCGCCGCCCGCCCCGTCGCCGCCGTGACCGGCGCCGACGCCTATGCCGCCCTGCGCACGGCGTACAGGCGCGGCCTGGTGGACCTGGCCGTCAAGGACCTCTGCGCCGCCGATCCGCTGGACTTCCTGCCGTCGGTGGGCCGTGAACTGGCGGACCTCGCGGCCGCTGCCATCGAAGCCGCCCTCGCGGTGTCACGCGCCGAAGCGGCCGGCCAGTTCGGCGCCGCCGACGTCGCGGACGTGGGCCTTGCCGTTATCGGCATGGGCAAATGCGGAGCCCGCGAGCTTAACTACATCTCCGACGTCGACGTCATCTACGTGGTGGACGCCGGAAGCCTGGAAGACGCGCACGCCAACACTATCGGCACCGCCCTGGCCAGCGGCATTTCGCGGGCCATCTCGTCGGTGGCACGGGAGCCCGGGCTGTGGGAGGTGGACGCGAACCTCCGTCCGGAAGGGAAATCAGGTCCGCTGGTCCGCACCCTCGCCTCGCACGAAACGTACTACGCCAGGTGGGCTGAAAGCTGGGAATTCCAGGCGTTGCTGAAAGCACGGGCCATGGCCGGCGACGCCGCGTTGGGCCGGCGGTACGAGGAAGCCGTGGCACCGCTGATCTGGAATTCGGCGGGGCGCGAAGGCTTCGTTGAATCCGTCCAGGCCATGCGGCGAAGGGTGACCGAGCACATCCCGCCCGCGGAGGAACAGCGGCAGATCAAGCTGGGCCGCGGCGGGCTTCGTGACGTCGAATTCACCGTCCAGCTCCTTCAGCTGGTGCACGGCAAGGCTGATGAGTCATTACGACGACGGGACACCACCTCCGCGATCGCCGCGTTGTCCGCCGGGGGGTACATCGGCCGGTCTGACGCCGCCGCGTTCGATAATGCCTACCGGTACCTGCGCCTGCTGGAACACCGGATCCAGTTGTTCCAGCTGCGCCGTACCCACCTCATGCCCGTGGCGGAGCCGGCCCTGCGCTCCCTGGCCAAGGCCGTGCTGGGACCGTTCTCCAATGAGCGGCCCGGACCCGATGCACTGTTGTCCGCGTGGCAGCGGACCAAACGCTCGGTCCGGGAACTACACGAACGCATTTTCTACCGGCCGCTGCTGAACACGGCAGCCAAGCTCAGCACCGAGGACGCAAAGCTGACGCCGGAAGCCGCCCAGGGGCGCCTTGCCGCCCTCGGCTACCGCGACCCGCAGGGGGCGATGCGCCACATCGAGGCGCTGACGGCCGGAGTCAGCCGCCGCGCGGCGCTCCAGCGGCAGCTGCTGCCCATCCTGCTGGACTGGCTCGCCGAGGGGGTCGACCCCGACGCCGGCCTCCTGGCGTTCCGGCGCGTCAGCGAGGCGCTCGGCACCACGCACTGGTACCTGGGCATGCTCCGGGACTCCAACGCCGCCGCTGAACGACTGTGCCACATGCTGTCCAACTCCCGGCTGATCGCCGACCTGCTGGAAGTATCGCCGGAGTCCGTGGCATGGCTGGGGCAGGACAAGGACCTGGTGCCGGTGGGCTTCGAAGCCCAGTGGCATGAAATCACCGCCAAAATGTCCCGGCACGCGGACCCGGAGAGCGCCATGCGCCTGATCCGCCTGATCCGGCGCCGGGAGATCCTGCGCATTGCCATCGCCGACTCGGCGGGCCTCCTTGACCAGGACCAGGTGGGCCGGGCGCTGGCGGATACGGACCGTGCGGCGGTCCTGGGCGCACTCAGGGTGGCAGAGGGGATCGTTTCCGCCGGCGGGCCACTGAAGACCACCGTCCTGGTGGTCGCCATGGGACGCCAGGGCGGCCGGGAGATCGGCTACGGCTCCGATGCCGATGTCATGTACGTGCACCGGGCCCTCCCGGGCTTCACGGAGGCCGAGGCACAGGAACAGGCCACCCGCCTCGTCGCAAAGGTCTCCAGCCTGCTCACCCAGCCATTGAAACCGGCCATCATGGCCGAACGCGTGCTCCAGATGGATGCCGACCTCCGGCCGGAGGGCAAGAACGGGGCCATGGTGCGCTCCCTGGACTCCTTCGCCGAGTACTACCGCAGGTGGTCCCTGGTGTGGGAGGCGCAAGCACTGCTGCGGGCACGTCCGATGGCCGGCGACGATGCACTCGCCGCCGATTTCCTGGACCTGATCGATCCCATCCGGTATCCGGCGTCGCTGTCCGACCAGGACGTGCGTGAGATCCGGCGCATCAAGGCCAGGGTTGAATCGGAGCGGCTGCCGCGCGGCGCCGACCCCGCACGGCACCTGAAGCTGGGCCGCGGCGGCCTAAGCGACGTCGAGTGGCTGGTGCAGCTGCTGCAGCTCCAGCACGCCGGGAGGCATCCGGAACTGCGAACCACGTCCACGCTGGAAGCCTTGTCCGCAGCGGACGGCCTGGGGCTGCTGGACGATTCCGACGCGGTCCTCCTGGCAGATGCCTGGCGGCTGGCAAGCCGGATCCGGTCCGCCAACGTCATCTGGAGCGGCAAGGCCTCTGACCTCCTGCCATCCTCCCGCCGGGACCTGGAAGCCGTAGCGCGCTGGTGCGGCTACGAGCCGGGCCGGGCCGCAGCGCTGGAAGAGGACTACCTGAGGGTGAGCCGGCGGGCCCGGGCGGTCTTTGAACGCGTCTTCTATGGGCAGTGAGGATCCGGGCTGGGTCTGGCTCATCCCGCTCCGCGACCTTGACCCGGACGCCCGCGCCATCCAGCTCGGTGCCGTTGCCGGCCTGGGGCTGCTGCCAGGCCAAGAGCGTTTCGTCGGCGACCCCCTGCGCATGGCACTGGCAGGGCTGGAAGAAGAATCCCGGCGCCCGTACGTCGTGGAGTCCTCCGGGTCCGCCGTTGGGGTGTTGACGCTACAGCTGGGCGCCGCTCGGCTGGCCGGTTGGCGCGACGACGATTCAGCCTGGCTGCTTCGCGGTTTCCTCATTGACCGCAGGTTCCAGGGAAAAGGGCTGGGGACGCTCGCCGCCGTTGCCGCCGTGGACGCCGCCCGGCGGCTCACCGACCGGCACCACAGCGGTGAGGCCGGCGTCGTCCTGTCCGTCAATGAGGCAAACCTGGCAGGACTGTCTGCCTACCGGCGGGCCGGTTTCGCCGATGCCGGACAGTACCTGGGTGGCTCCGCGGGGCCGCAACGGACCATGTTCCACAGTTTCGGCTGCGCGGCGCGGCCGTAACCCGCCGGACCGGCATTGCGCTCAGCAAGCGTTTGCCCGATCATGTGGATTGGCGGTGTTCTTCAACCTTGTTGGGGGGAAGGCTGTACTGAGTCTTCGTCTCGGGGGGCATTCGTCAGGGGGTCCGGCTCCCGGTCTCAGCACGTCTGGAGCCGGGCCCCCACCTTTCCGCTCACCGTTCCCGCGGGCTTGCGCCAGGGGACGGAAAAAGGCGGCCACCGGATGGTTCCGGTGGCCGCCTTTTTGTTAGGTCAGCAGGCCTGGCATGCAGGCTGCCGGCTAGACGCCGTAGTAGAGCTCGAACTCGTAGGGGTTCGGGCGCAGCGACAGCGGGCGGATCTCGTTCTCGTACTTGTACTCGATCCAGGTGTCGATCAGGTCCTGGGTGAAGACGCCGCCGGCCTGCAGGAACTCGTTGTCCTCGCGCAGCGCCTCCAGGGCTTCCTCCAGCGTGCCCGGAGCCTTCGGGATGTCCTTGGCTTCCTCGGCCGGGAGCTCGTAGAGGTCCTTGTCGATCGGAGCCGGCGGCTCAATGCGGTTGCGGATGCCGTCGATGCCGGCCATCAGCTGGGCCGCGAAGGCCAGGTACGGGTTGGAGGAGGGGTCCGGAGCGCGGAATTCGATGCGCTTGGCCTTGGGGTTGGAGCCCGTGATCGGGATACGGATACCAGCGGAGCGGTTGCCCTGCGAGTAGACCATGTTGACCGGTGCTTCGAAGCCCTTGACCAGGCGGCGGTAGGAGTTCACCGTGGGGTTGGTGAAGGCCAGGACGGCGGAGGCGTGCTTGAGCAGGCCGCCGATGTACCAGCGGGCGGTGTCGGACAGGCCAGCGTAGCCCTTCTCGTCGTAGAACAGCGGCTCGCCGCCGTTCCACAGCGACTGGTGGCAGTGCATGCCCGAGCCGTTGTCACCGAAGACGGGCTTGGGCATGAAGGTGACGGACTTGCCCCAGGCGTCCGCGGTGTTCTTGATGACGTACTTGAACTTCTGCAGGTCATCGGCCGCGTGGGTCAGGGTGGTGAACTTGTAGTTGATCTCGGCCTGGCCGGCGGAGCCGACTTCGTGGTGGCTGCGCTCGACCTCGAGGCCGGCTTCGTCCAGGGCAACGCACATGGCATCGCGCAGGTCGGCCTGCTTGTCGGTGGGGGAGACCGGGAAGTAACCACCCTTGACCGGGGTCTTGTAGCCCAGGTTGCCGCCCTCTTCCTCGCGGCCGGTGTTCCAGTGGGCTTCCTCGGAGTCGATCTTGTAGAAGCTGCCCTGCGGGGAGGACTGGTACTGGACGTTGTCGAACACGAAGAACTCGGCTTCGGGAGCGAAGAACGCGGTGTCGGCGATGCCGGTGGAGGCCAGGTAGGCTTCTGCCTTCTCGGCCACGCCGCGGGGGTCGCGGTGGTACGGGTCGCCGGTGCGCGGGTTCACGATCGAGAAGTTCAGCGCGAGGGTCTTCTCCATGCGGAAGGTGTCCAGGAACGCGGTGGTCACGTCCGGGATCAGCTGCATGTCAGATTCGGCAATGCCCTGGAATCCGCGGATGGAGGAACCGTCGAAGAGCTGGCCGTTGACGAAGAAATCGGCGTCAACACTCTTGGCGGGGACGTTGAAGTGCTGCTGGACGCCCGGAAGATCGGTGAAGCGGATATCGACGAACTTTACATCTTCGTCCTTGATGAACTTGAGGACTTCGTCCGCAGTCTTGAACATCTATGCTCCTAACGCATATGTAAATATCTGGCATGCAAGCCATGTGGTCCAGCGCAATCCAAAGGCAGGGAGAACGCAAGGTTTTCCCTGCTGGTACACCTGCCGTGGGGATTTGCTTGAAACTTCTCACAGCCTATGGATCAGGCATTTCCCGTCCGTGTCCGCATTGTTTCGGGCAGGTTACAGAATGCCCTGCTATGGAAACGCTATCGCCCGTCCACAGTGTGGTCCAACCCCATCCACACTGTGGGCGCCCCTGCCGGCCGCAGGGCCGGTAGGCTTGGACGGTGGTAGATCGCAAAGACATTGGCTCCTGGCTCAGCGGACCGGACACCTCCGGCGTCTCGAAATATCCGGGGGAGCGGCTGGGCCTGCCGGAGTCCGGTCCCGGCTCCATCGCACGGGCAGGGCGGCGGATCGTCGCGATCATGATCGACTGGGGCATTGCGCTGCTGATCAGCAATTTCGCCTTCGGTGGCGACTCCTGGGCGACGCTCGGGGTCTTCGCGATCGAGCAGATCCTGCTGGTGGGAACCCTCGGCTACAGCATCGGCCACCGGGTGATGGGCATCGCCGTGGTGAGGCCCGGCGGCGGCATCCCGGGACCGCTCGCGGCCCTGGTGAGGACGGTGCTGCTCTGCCTGGTCATCCCCGCCGTCATATTCGACCCCGACCAGCGCGGCCTTCATGACAAGGCCATGAATACGCTGCTGGTCCGCCGGTAGCCGCTGCTCTTGCTAGGTGCGGCTGGACGTGAGGCGGGCCGGGGTGCCCTCCGGCGCGGGGGGCGCCAAGGTAGCCGCGGCGTCCGGCCCAGCGCTCGAACAGGATGGTCGCGAACGGGAAGATCGCGGAGAAGCCTGCCAGCGCCGCCACCCGGAAAGGCCACCGCTGCACACGCCATAGCGTGAGCGCTGCCAGGCCGTAGCCGATGAACAGCGCGCCATGGACCGGGCCCGCCACCTGGACGCCAACTTCGGTGGTTCCGGCGATCCATTTGAAGTACATCCCGGCCAGCAGTGCTGCCCAGCTGCAGGCTTCGGCGATGGCGAGGATCCGGAAAGCCCGGATCACGGTGGTCCTCAGCGGCATGGTGGTGTTCCTGTCGTTGGTAGGTGCACGGTCCGTCATATGGTGGCCGCCGCGTGGGCGGCAAGAAAAAACGCCCCGGCAGCCGGCTGTGCCGGTTCCGGGGCGTTCGGCCAGCTAGCGTCCGCGGTTGGGACGGGCCTTGTGCGGGTCGATGCCCTTGGGGATCGGCAGCCGGGTGCCCATGGATGCGATGCGCTTGGACACGGTGCTGACCTCCAGCTTGGTCAGTTCGTTCTTCATCTTGCCCATCTTCTTGGCCACCTGGCTCAGCGGGACCTGGCCTTCGCCGTGCCCGGTCTGGATCGTGTGGACCGGAACGTTGGGCAGGATCCGTGCGAGGCGCTTGCGCTCGGCATCCAACAGGGGCTTCACGCGGTGGGTGGGGCCTTCACTGACAAGGACGACGCCGGGACGGCCTACCGCACGGAACACGGCATCCTGCGTGCGGGGGTTGACAGCCACAGGCTGTTCCTCGGTGATCCAGCCACGCCGCAGCGTGCCCAGCGCGGCACCGGAGGCGCCGGGCTGGTTTTCGATTTGCGCGAACGCTGCGCGTTCGGCACGGCGGGAGAGAATGAAGGTGGCCGCCAGCAGGCCCAGCGGAATACCGATGATCAGGCCGGTGATCCAGTTATCCAGCCAGAAGCCCACCAGGAAGCTCACGGCTACAACGCCCAGGAACACCAAGAGCATCAGCCACGGAACCATGGGGTCGTGGCGGCGGGTCATGGTGAAGACCTCGCCGATCTGCTTGAGCCTGCTGGGCTTCTTGGCCTTCGCTTCCTTCGGCTTGCGCGAGAACAGGCCGCGCTTCACCGCGCTTGGGCCCGCCGGGGTGGAGTTGCTGGAGTCAGGGGATTTAGCCATAGTGCCTCAATTCTACGTGACTTAAATGCCAAGGCCGGACGCCGGAATCGTCCGGTGTCCGGCCTGGGGCCAGCCAGTGCGGGGGCGCGTCAGGAATGCGCTCCGAGGAGGGTGCTGGCTTCCTGGCGGGTGGTGCCGGAGTCTTGGATGCCGTCGGCGATGTGGGCGAGTTCGGCGGGGATGTCGCGGCCTTTTTTGCGCATGGCGGTGGCCCAGAGGCGGCCGGCGCGGTAGGAGGAGCGGACCAGGGGGCCGGACATGACGCCGAGGAAGCCGATGTCCTGGGCTTCGTGCTGGAGGTCGACGAATTCCTGGGGTTTGACCCAGCGGTCCACGGGGAGGTGGCGTTCGGAGGGGCGGAGGTATTGGGTGATGGTGATCAGGTCGCAGCCGGCCTCGTGCAGGTCGCGGAGGGCTTCGGAGATTTCCTCGCGGGTTTCTCCCATGCCCAGGATGAGGTTGGATTTGGTGACCATGCCCATGTTGCGGCCTTGGGTGATGACGTCCAGGGAGCGGTCGTAGCGGAACGCGGGGCGGATGCGTTTGAAGATCCGGGGCACGGTTTCGACGTTGTGGGCGAAGACTTCGGGGGCGGAGTCGCAGATCGCTTTGATGTGGTCGGGGTTGCCGGAGAAGTCGGGGATGAGCAGTTCCACGCCGGTGCCGGGGTTCAGTTCGTGGATCTTGCGGACGGTTTCGGCGTAGAGCCAGACGCCTTCGTCTTGGAGGTCGTCGCGGGCCACACCGGTGACGGTGGCGTAGCGCAGTTGCATGGACTGGACGGAGCGGGCCACCTTGGTGGGTTCGAACATGTCCACGGGGGAGGGTTTGCCGGTGTCGATCTGGCAGAAGTCGCAGCGGCGGGTGCATTCGGACCCGCCGATCAGGAAGGTCGCTTCCTTGTCTTCCCAGCATTCGAAGATGTTCGGGCAGCCGGCTTCTTCACAGACGGTGTGCAGGCCTTCTTTTTTGACCAGGTTCTTCAGCCCGACGAACTCCGGGCCCATCTGGACCTTGGCCTTGATCCATTCCGGCTTCCGCTCCACCGGAACGGCAGCATTGCGCTGCTCGATCCGCAGCATCTTCCGGCCTTCAGGTGCCAATGTCACAGTAGAGCTCCTTCAGGGCTCGAAACCAATGCTTCTTCGTGCTTGTGGAATTCCTCCACGAACCGGTCCACAATATGGGCCGGACGGATGTCCTGTCCTGTTTCCAAGGACATGGTGGTCACGCCTGCATCGGTGATGCCGCAGGCAATGATCTGGCCGTAGGGGGCGAGATCGTTGCTGCAGTTGATGGCGATGCCGTGCATGGTGACGCCGTTCAAGACCCGGATGCCGATGGCGGCGATCTTGCGGTCGGGACCGTTGGCGTCCGCCTTGATCCAGACGCCCGCGCGACCCTTGATGCGTTCCGCCTTGATGCCGTAGTCCGCCATGACCGTGATCATGATGTCTTCGAGGCGTTCCACGTAGTCGCGGATGCCGGCACGGTTCTTCAGCTTCAGGATGGGGTAGGCCACCAGTTGCCCGGGGCCGTGCCAGGTGAGTTTGCCGCCGCGGTCCACCGCGACGACCGGCGTGCCGTCAAACGGCCGTTCGTGGTCCTCGGTGAGCTTGCCGGCTGTATAAACGGCTGCGTGCTCCAGGAGCAGGACTGTGCTGGGGGCAACTCCGGCGACAACCTTGTCATGGAGCTCGCGCTGGGCTTCCCAGCCTTCCATGTAGTCAACGAAGTCGGGGGCAAGACCCAGCTGTGAAAACTCAAGAGTCATGGAATCCAGCTTAGACCCCGAAGCCGTCCCGGCCCGGTTTAGTGTCCAAGCTCACCGGCGGGCACCCAATGTGACTGCAGCGGCCACGGCCTGTGGATAACTTCTGCAGCCCGCCCCGGATTCCGATAGACATGGAGCATGGATGGTGCACAAGCTCCCGAAGTCCCGGGCTACGACGTCGGCCGGCTGCTTGGCCGCGGCGGCAGCGCGGATGTCTGGCTGGCCACGGAACAGCGCACGGGCAGGGACTTTGCGCTGAAGTGCTTCCGTGCCCCGGACGGCAGAGCCCGGGACGAGGCCATGCGGGAGGAGGAAGTGCGGAGGGAAATCCGCATCCTCAGTGTCTTGGACCACCCGCACCTCATCAGGGCCCACGATGCCGTGCGCGTCGCTGGGCCCGCGCCGGGGACGGCCCTGACCATGGACTTCGCCGCTGGCGGTTCGCTGGCGCAGTTGGTGGCATCCCGGGGCAGGCTCAGCGTGGGAGAAAGCGTCACCGTCCTGACTCCCGTTGCGCAGGCCCTGGGATACCTGCACGCCCAAGGCTTCACGCACTCGGACGTGGCGCCCGGGAATATCCTGTTCACCGGGCAGGGGAAACCGATGCTGTCCGATGTCGGTGTGGCCCGGATGCTCGGCGATCCTGGCCGGGCAGTGACGGCTGGAACCGGCGGCTTCGTTGACCCGTCGCCGGTTGATGCCGCCCGCGCGGGGCTTCAGCCAGGACGCGATGTGTTCTCGCTGGCCGCGATTGGTTGGTTTTGCCTGACCGGTGAAGCGCCCGGCCGCACGCTGGACCGCCCGCCGCTGTCCTTGCTGGTTCCCGGTGTCCCGAAGGAGCTTGCCGCAGCCCTCGAACAAGGGTTGAACGAGGACCGCCGGCTGCGGCCTACTGCCATGGCGCTGGGTACTGCCGTCTTCCGCAGTGCGGAGGCGCTGCCTCTTGACCT
Organism: Arthrobacter sp. AG258; assembly: GCF_004364695.1. Classification (NCBI taxonomy): domain Bacteria; kingdom Bacillati; phylum Actinomycetota; class Actinomycetes; order Micrococcales; family Micrococcaceae; genus Arthrobacter; species Arthrobacter sp. AG258. Next base: position 97,796 of record NZ_SOBI01000007.1, read on the forward strand.
CTCGGGTGCCGTCCATCCCACGGTCCTTCCGGAGCTGCTCACCCGCCGCAGTATCCCGGCCGAAGCGAAGGGTTCCGCGCTGGGCACGAGACTCCGGAGGCTGCGGCGGCGGCTCTCGACCTTGCGGTGGCCGGGCCCGGCAGCGCGGGCCCGGATCCGCCGCTTTCCTTCGCCCCAGGCCGAAGCAACGTCACATGGGAAGCATGCGGGCGCCCCTGCCGGGGTCCGGGCACTGCATATTCCGCGGCTGCCGGTCCGGCTCGCCTTGCCGGCAGTGGGCGTGGCGGCGGCTGGGATGTGGTGGCTGGCCGCTTCCGCCGGTGCAGGACCGTGGCTCGGAGACTCCGCTCCGGGCATGCCGTCCGCTGCCGGCGTTCCGCAAGGACCGGCCGCGCCAGGCCATGACGCCGGGCGTAGCCCCGTCGACGTGCTGGCCGAGGCCCGGCAGCAAGCTGCGGCTGCCGATCCTGCGGTGGCTGTTCGGGGGCTGGCCGCGCTGCGGGATCATGCCTTCAATACCGGGAGTGTGGATCTGCTGTCCGCCGTCAACGCGCCCGGATCGCCCGCCGCGGCCGCTGACCAGGACATTGCCGGGCCATTGGGTGCTTCCCGCCAGCGCCTCGACGGTTTCGCCACGATGGTCTCGGAGGTCACGCCCGAATCCGGGTCGACGCAGGACCACGCCGTCGTGCGCTTGACCTCCGCCTCCTCGGGTTACCAGGCCGTGGGCCCGGAGAACGAGGTGCTGGCGACAGGGCCGGCCAGCCCGGCGCAGCGGCTCAGGCTGGTCCTGGTGTCCGTGGACGGCCGGTGGAAGATCAGCAACATCCTTCCGGGCGGCTGATGACGCGCCCGCGGGCAGGGCTGCCGCACCAGTGCCCCTGGTCAGCCGGCGTTGTCCTTCCCGACCACCCAGCGGGCTGCGGCGTCAAGGTTCCCGTGCTGCCACTGGAAGCCGGCAGCCGACAAAACTGCAGGCTCCATCCGCTGGCTGAACAACAGAAGCTCTTCAGCGAGCCCGGGCATCACGGTCCGCAGCACGGGCGCCGGAACCCGCAGCACGGCAGGCCGGTGCAGGGCGCGCGCCAGCGCCGCAACGATCGCATTGACGTCCGCCTGCCCGGGGGCCGCGACATTTACCGGCCCCGCCACCTGGGATTCGAGGAGGAACAGGAAGGCGGCCGAGACATCCGGAAGCGTCACCCACGGCCAGAACTGGCGGCCGTTTCCGAACGGGCCGCCCACGCCCAGCCGCAACAGGGGGAGCAGCTTGCCCAGTGCTCCGCCGGAACGGCTGAACACCACCCCGGTGCGGGGCGTCACGACGCGAACACCCTCGGGCGCCAGGTTGGCTTCGCGTTCCCACTCGATGCAGATCTGTGCCAACGTGCCTGAACCGCCAGGTGCGTCCTCGCGCAGGACCGTGTTGCCGGCGTCGCCGTAATAGCCTGACGCTGATTGGCTGATGAAGGTGGCAGGCGGGGTTTCAAGCTGCGCCATGGCCTGCACCAGGGTCGTGGTGGGCGCCAGCCGCGAACTGAACAGTTCCTCGACCCTGCGCCGCGTCCAGGGCTTGTCGCCGATGCCGGCGCCGGCCAGGTTGACGACGGCGTCGGCGCCGGCAAGGGCGCCGGGGTCCAGGACGCCGGCCGCCGGATCCCACCTGATCTCTGATGCGCCCGCAGGTTGTCGGCGGACCAGTGTCACCACCGAGTGGCCGGCGTCGCGGAAGGCTGCGGACATGGAGGTGCCGATGAGCCCGGAGGCGCCGGCCATGACGATGTGCATGGTCCATCTCACCACGCCAGCGCGGCTCCGGCACCTCCCGCGGGGGCAGGCGGTGGTTGACTATGATCGAACGATGACTTCCTCGAGCTACTTCCGTTTCCCGCATCTGCACGGCGACCTGGTCACTTTCGTGGCCGAGGACGACGTCTGGATCGCGCCCCTGGACGGCGGCCGGGCCTGGCGCGTCTCGTCCCTCCAATTACCCGCCCGCAACCCGCGGTTCACCCCGGACGGCAAGCGGCTGGTGTGGACGGTGGTGCAGGGCACGGCGCTGGAGGTTGTCTCGGCACAGGTCGACGGCGGCGGATACCGGCAGCTCACCTACTTCGGGCACAGCAGCACCAGGGTCAAGGGGTTCACCGCCGGCGGTTCCGTGGTGGTCACCAGCGCATTCCGGCAGGCCGAAAGCCGGCACACGTACGCCTACAGTGTCCCGTTGGACGGCGGGTGGGCGCAGGAACTGCCGTACGGCCCGGTTGAATCGGTTGCGTTCGGCCCCGAGGTGGGCGACGAACGTCCGGTGGTGCTGGGGACCGTGCTGTCCCGCGAACCGGCATGGTGGAAGCGGTACCGCGGCGGTACCGCCGGAAAGCTGTGGATCGACAACGACGGCAACGGCGAATTCGAACGGCTGCTGCCCGACTTGGACGGCAATCTCGCCGACCCCCTGTGGGTGGATGGCCGGATCGCCTTCCTCTCCGACCATGAGGGCTACGGCAACCTCTACTCGGTGCTGCCCAACGGACAGGACCTGCGCCGGCACACCGACCACCAGGACTTCTACGTCCGGCACGCCGCCACCGACGGCAAACGGGTCATCTTCGAATCCGCCGGTGAACTTTGGGTCTTGAGTGACCTCGAATCGGAGGCGGTCAAGCTGGAGATCTCCCTGGGCTCTGCCTCGCAGACCAGGCGTCCGGCCCTCCTCGACCCGGCAAAACACCTCGGCGCCGTGGCACCCGATACCACCGGAGCCGCCAGCGCCGTCGAATCGCACGGAACCATCCACTGGGTGCGCCACAAGGACGGGCCCTCCCGCATCATCGAGGCAACCCCGGGTGTCCGCGGGCGCCTGCCCCGGCCCCTGGGCGACGGCCGCATCGCCTACATCGCCGACCACGACGGCGTCGAGGCGCTGCACATCAAGGACATCGCCGCACCTGTCCCGCACAGTGCCCAGCAGGCGACGGCACCGGGCCAGGAACCTACGGCGGACCACTCTGCCGACGCCGGACAGACGGGCACGGAGGGCCCCGAAACGCCCAACCTGCCGCAACCGGTCCCGGCCTCCGGCGCCGCAGTCCTTGCGGGCGGAAACCAACATGTTCCCGCCGACGACGACCAGCAGGCAGACGTCGCCCCGCAGGACTCGACGGCCGCCGCGGAAAACAGGGAGGACACGGCGCCCACCGGCATCACCGTCCCCACGCCGTCGCGGGCCAGTTCGCTCGAAGCCAGCCCGGACGGCCGGTGGATAGCACTGGGCACCTCGTTCGGCGACGTCCACGTGGCCGACACCCGAACCGGTAACCTCACGCGCGTTGCCAGCATCGGCGAAGGCAGCATCTCCGAGCTGGCCTGGTCCGCCGACTCGCGCTGGCTGGCGTGGTCGGAACCGGTCACGTCCTTCGGCTCACGCAGCCGCCTGCGCCTGGCCACCGTGGACCGCCTCGATGCCGATCCCGTGGAGGTCACTGACGGCCGTTTCCGCGACGCCTCGCCGTCGTTCACCCCTGACGGCAAGTTCCTGGCGTTCCTGTCCAACCGCAGCTTCGATCCGGTCTACGACGGGCACTCGTTCGACCTTTCCTTCCCCAGCCCCATCAAGCCCTACCTGGTGGCACTCGCAGCTGACACGCCGTCGCCCTTTGGCCCGTCGGTGGATCCCGCCGGCGAGGAGACCGCACCCGAAACCGTAAAGAACGGCGCGGACGCAAGTGAAGGGCAGCAGGACAGCGCGGCAGCTGTCCACGTCGACCCGGAAGGCCTGGCGCACCGCGTCATCGGGGTTCCCGTACCCCAGGGCAACTACAGCTCACTGAAGGCCGTGGACGGCGGACTCCTGTGGCTCGACTCCGTCCTGGCCGGCGTGACCGGCGACGGCAAGGCCAGCCAGGAGGACAAGGACGCCCGCCCCAGCCTGGTCCGCTACGACGTCGCCCGCCGCAAGCAAGCCACGCTGGTGGACGCCGTGGACAGCTACCGCCTGTCCGGGGACCGCAGCAAGGTGGTCCTGGTCTCGGACAAGCAGGTCACTGCCGTTCCATCCGATGCCAAGGCGGATGAGGAATCCGGCAAAGCCGTCAAAGTGGACCTGGGCAGGATCAGGGTCCTGCTGGACCCGCTGAGCGTCTGGGGACAGGCGTTCGATGAAGCCTGGCGCCTGCAGCGCGACTTCTTCTGGACCGAAGACATGGCCGGCCAGGACTGGGAATCCATCCGCGCCCGGTACCGTCCCCTGGTGGACCGCCTCGGCTCGCACGATGACCTGATTGACCTGCTGTGGGAGCTGCACGGCGAACTCGGCACATCCCACGCCTACGTGCGCCCGGCCGCAGTGATCGAGCGGGGCAGCCGCGGGCAGGGCCGCCTCGGCGCCGACCTCACCCACACACCGCAGGGCTGGGAGATCACCCGCATCCTGGCCGGTGAGTCCTCCGATCCGCTCGCCACGTCGCCGCTGACCCGGCCGGGTGTCAGCGCCAAGGCAGGGGACATCCTCCTTGCCATCGATGGTGTCCCCTTGTCACAGGCCGTCACCCCGGCCATGCAGCTGGTGGGTGCGGCCGGACGCGCAGTGGAGCTGACCCTGCTCAACGGCCCGGGACACGGCGGCGCTGCAGGGACCCAGCGGCGGGTCGCCGTCGTGCCTGTCAAGGACGAGGAACGGCTGCGGTACCAGGAATGGGTCGCCGGCAACCGGCGCACCGTCCGCGAGGCCTCGGACGGAACATTCGGCTACCTCCACATTCCGGACATGATGGCCAACGGCTGGGCCCAGCTTCACCGGGACCTGGACACCGAAACCGCGCTGGACGGACTCATTGTCGATGTGCGCCGGAACCGTGGCGGACACACGTCCCAGCTGGTCGCTGAGCTGATCGGCCGCAAGGTCACCGGCTGGAGCATGCCGCGCGGGGAGAAGCCCCGGACGTATCCGCACCACGCTCCGCGCGGGCCGGTGATCATTCTCGCCGACGAATTCGCGGGCTCGGACGGTGACATCATCACCCAGGTCTCCAAACTGCGGGGGATCGGGCCGGTCATCGGAACGCGGACCTGGGGCGGCGTGGTGGGCATCGACAACCGCTTCTCCCTGGCCGACGGCACGGGAGTCACCCAGCCCAGGTACGCCACCTGGTTCGGCGGCGGTGTTGGGTGGAGCGTTGAAAACTACGGCGTGGACCCGGACATCGAAGTGACCTACCCACCGCACGCCTACGCCGCTGGCCGCGATCCCCAGCTTGAGTACGGCATCGGCGCGCTCAAGGAAATGATCCAGGAACTGCCCACCGACCGTCCGCCGGCCCGCTCCGGATACCGCCGCCTGAAGCCTGCGCCGCTGCCCGCCCGCCGGCAGGCCGGCCAGGCGGAGACGCCTGCCTAGGTTTTTCCGGGTAACCAAAAGGCCCTGCTCCGCCGGACATCCGGCGGGACAGGGCCTTTTTGGTGCTCTATGCCGGCAAGGCTTAGGCCTGAAGCGTGGCATCCAGGGTGATCTCGATCCCGGCGAGGGCCTGGGAGACCGGGCAGCCCTTCTTCGCGGCCTCGGCGATCCGCTGGAAGTCCTCCTCCGAAATGCCGGGGATGCGGGCATTCAGGGTCAGGTGGCTGCCCGTGATGCCGGTCCCCGGCTGGAAGCCGACCTCGGACTTGGTGTTGACTTCCTCAGGCGTGAAGCCGGCCTGGCTCAGTTCGTGGCTGAACGCCATGGAGAAGCATGCCGAGTGGGCGGCGGCGATCAGCTCTTCCGGGCTGGTCTTTCCGCCGGCGGCCTCGGTGCGCGCCTTCCAGGTGACATCGAAGGTGCCAAGGCCGGAGCTGTCCAGGGTGGTGTTGCCCGAACCCTCCGTCAGGCTTCCGGTCCATACAGTGTGCGCATTGCGTGTTGTCGCCATGTCTCTCCTCAACGTCGGTTCGAATCCGGGCCGGCCACCCGCGGCCGGGCCCGCCGTTTCCCATCCTAGGGACCACGTCCGTCCGGTGCACGGGTTGTCCGCTCTCAGAGGATTATGACCGGACAGACGTTTACGGCCGGCTGGTGCGGGGCTACTGCCAGATGGTGGCGATGGCCACGTTCACCAGTGCCAGGCCGCCCACGCCGTGGGCCAGGCCGGTGGAGACAGGCTGCCCGTTCTTGACCTTGCGTGTCCCGATGACGGCCAGGACTGCCACGACGACGGCAATGACGAATTTGATGCCCAGCTTGGCGTAGTTCGGATCCTTGTCCGGGAGGAACGGCAGGATGCCCATCATGGCAATGCCGGTGAGGAGCTGCAGGAACGCGCCACCGCGCTGGCGCGGGTGGACGGTGGGGGTCCGCATCGTGGCAATCCAGTAGCCTACGATCATGGCGGCTCCCACGACGTGCAGGAAGACCAGGGTGTTGAAGAGAATAGTCATGGCACCAGCTTAGCCAGTCAATTCTACGGCCCGTAGCAAAGCCACGCCACGGCGGCCCCGGGAGCGGCTGCGTTGGTTAAACCGCGACGGCGGCGCCGGCCGCGGGCGGTTTCCCACCTGCGCCGGCACCGCCGTCGTTGTCTTTGCTGCGGAGGCTAGAGCCCCAGATCAGCTTCGAAAGCGCCCTCTTCCAGGCGTGCCTTCAAGGTCTGGAGGAAGCGGCCGGCGTCCGCACCGTCCACCAGGCGGTGGTCGTATGTCAGGGACAGGTACATCATGGAGCGGATGGCGATCGAGTCGTCACCGTTTTCGTCAGCAACCACGACGGGCCGCTTGACGATGGCGCCGGTGCCCAGGATGCCCACCTGCGGCTGGTTGATGATCGGGGTGTCGAACAGGGCACCAACGGAACCGATGTTGGTGATGCTGAACGTGCCGCCGGAGAGTTCGTCCGGACCGATCTTGCCGTCGCGGGTGCGGGATGCGACGTCGGCGATCTTGCCGGCGAGGCCGGCAAGGTTCAGGTTGCCGGCGTCGGCGATGACTGGAACCAGCAGGCCCTTGTCGGTGTCGACGGCGATCGCCAGGTGCTCGGCGTTGTGGTAGGTGATTTCCTGCTTGTCTTCGTCGTAGGCAGCGTTGAGCTTCGGGTGCTGCTTGAGGGCCTCGGCCACAGCCTTGGCGATGAAGGGCAGGAAGGTCAGCTTGGTGCCGTTCTGGGCCTGGAAGGAGTTCTTGGCCCGGGCGCGCAGCTTGGCGACCTTGGTCATGTCCACCTCGTGGACCTGCGTCAGCTGCGTGGAGACCTCGAGGGATTCGCGCATGCGGCGGGCGATGACCTGGCGGATGCGGGGAGCCTTCTGGGTGGTGCCGCGCAGGGAGGAGGCAGCAGCGCCGGAAGCGGCCGGAGCGGACGCGGCAGGCGCTGCAGCCGGAGCTGCGGCGGGAGCGGCTTTTGCCTCTGCCGCGGCGATGACATCCTGCTTGCGGATGCGGCCGCCGACGCCGGTGCCGGACAGCGAGGAGATGTCAACGCCGTGCTGGTTGGCGAGCTTGCGGACCAGGGGAGTGACGTAGCCGGACTCGGAACCGCCGGCCGGGGCTGCCTCCTGGGCTGCGGGTGCAGCGGGTGCTGCAGCCGGGGCGGGAACCGCAGCAGGTGCCGGGGCCGGAGCCGCGGCAGGGGCAGGAGCTTCCTGCTTGGGGGCTTCCTGCTTCGGAGCCTCCTGCTTGGGAGCCTCGGGAGCAGGTGCGGCAGCCGGAGCCGGAGCCGCAGCAGCGGGAGCGCCGGAGCCAATGACGGCGAGCACGGAGCCGACCTCGGCGGTTTCGTCCTCGTTGACCCGGATTTCCTGCAGGGTGCCTGCCACCGGAGACGGAATTTCGGTGTCCACCTTGTCAGTGGAAACCTCGAGCAGCGGCTCGTCCACCTCAACGGAGTCGCCTACGGCCTTCAGCCAGCGGGTGACGGTGCCTTCGGTGACGCTTTCGCCGAGCGCGGGCAGGGTGACGCCGTGGCTTTCGCCGCCGGCCGCCGGTGCCTGCTGGGCAGGAGCTTCCTGGGCGGGAGCTGCCTCAGCCGGTGCGGGTGCTTCCTGGGCCGGTGCTTCCTGCGCAGGGGCTTCTTCGGCGGGTGCGGAACCGCCGCCGGAGCCGTCGCCGATGCGCACCAGGGGTGCGCCTACCTCGGCGGTCTCATCTTCAGCGACCAGGATTTCTTCAATCACGCCAGCTACGGGAGAGGGGATTTCAGTGTCTACTTTGTCGGTGGAGACTTCGAGCAGCGGCTCGTCCACCTCTACCCGGTCACCTACCTGCTTGAGCCAGCGGGTGACGGTTCCTTCGGTGACACTCTCACCGAGGGCGGGCAAGTTAACGGATTCAGACATGTCGTCCCCGTTCTCCTTATTGATCTTTAGTGCGAATGATTGCTGCCATGGTGGAAGCCTAGTGCACCCGGCCTGCGCGGCCGGGTGCACCAGGCCTGGTAATACTGTGGAAAATCAGCCGTGCAGCGGCTTGCCGGCCAGCGCCAGGTGGGCTTCGCCGAGGGCCTCGTTCTGGGTGGGGTGGGCGTGCACCAGCTGGGCGACGTCCTCCGGGTAGGCTTCCCAGTTCACGATCAGCTGGGCCTCGCCCACCTGCTCGCCCATGCGGGCTCCGATCATGTGGACGCCAACCACGGGGCCGTCCTTCTGGCGGACCAGCTTGACCAGTCCGGAGGTGCCCAGGATGGAGCTCTTGCCGTTGCCGGCCAGGTTGTACTCCTGGGTCTGGACCTGGTCGTCGCCGAACTTTTCCTTGGCAGCCTTCTCGGTGTAGCCAACCGTGGCGATTTCGGGTTCGGAGTAGGTGACCTTGGGGATGTTGATGTCCTCGACAACCACCGGCTTCAGGCCGGCGATTTCCTCGGCAACGAAGATGCCCTGCTGGTAACCACGGTGCGCCAGCTGCACGCCGGGAACGATGTCGCCCACCGCGTAGATGTTGCCGACGCCGGTGTGCAGGCGCTCGTTGGTGATGACGAAGCCGCGGTCAATGGTGATCCCCGCGTCCTCGTAGCCCAGGTTGGCGGTGACGGGGCCGCGGCCAACGGCAACCAGCAGCAGGTCGGCTTCGAAGGTCTTGCCGTCCACGAGGGTGACCTTGACGCCGTCGTCATTCTGCTCGACACCCTGGAAGAACACGCCGGTGGAGAACTTGATGCCGCGCTTCTTGAAGGCACGCTCGAAGTTCTTGACGATCGTCGCGTCCTCGTTGGGAACGAGGGAGGGGAGGCCTTCGACGATGGTGACGTCCACGCCGAACGACTTCCAGACCGAGGCGAACTCGACGCCGATGACGCCGCCGCCGAGGATGATGGCGCTCTTGGGGATGTAATCCATGGTGAGGGCCTGGTCCGACGTGATGACCTTGCCGCCGATTTCCAGGCCGGGAAGGGTACGGGAGTAGGAGCCGGTTGCCAGGACGATGTTCTTGCCCTTGTAGGCGGTGCCGTTCACGACGACGGTGTCGGTGCCCTGCAGCTTGCCTTCACCCTCGATGACGGTGATGCCCTTGGACTTGATGAGTCCCTGCAGGCCCTTGTACTTGCCGGCGATGATGCCGTCCTTGTAGGCGTTGACAGCGTTGATGTCGATGCTGTCGAGGGTGACGTTCACGCCGTACTTGGCGGAGTCACGGGCGTGGTCTGCCAGCTCTGCAGAGTGCAGCAGGGCCTTGGTGGGGATGCAGCCGTTGTGGAGGCAGGTGCCGCCCAGCTTGCCCTTCTCCACGAGGCCGACGGTAAGGCCCAGCTGTACCGCCCGCAGCGCCGCGGCGTACCCGCCGCTGCCGCCACCGAGTACCAGGATGTCGAATTCTTGCGCAGTTGCCTGATCGGCCACTAAAACGCTCCCTCGCGTGAACGATGACGCGATCAGCGCGCATCATCTGGTCTTGGAACTTGCACTGCCGTGATTATGTCAGCAGGGCAACTCTCTTGCATTTGTGACTACCGTGGTTCACCTTAGCGAACCACCTATCCATGCTCCACCTTGACGGCGCGTTTGTGGAGCGCTTGTGGCCAGTGTCACGCGGCTTTGTGGCGGAGGGATCACCCCCGCCGCAAAGCCGCGCGGCACGGCCCGTCAAGCCTTGATCAGGCCGCGGCGAGGATGTCCTCGACGTACGCGACCAGGGTCCGGACGGTGCAGCCGGTGCCCTGCTTGTGTGTGTAGCCGTACGGGCTGCCGTTGTTGAATGACGGCCCGGCAATGTCGATGTGCGCCCACGGGATCTGCGCGCCCGCCTTATCCTTACCCACGAACTCGCGCAGGAAAACGGCAGCGGTCATCATGCCGCCGTGCCGCTCTCCGATATTGGCAAGGTCCGCCACCTGGGAGTCCAGGCTGGGGCGCAGTTCTTCCGGCAGGGGCATCGGCCAGACCAGCTCGCCGGCGCGGTCCGCGGCAACCTTGAGCGCGCCGGTGACGCTGTCCGAGCCCATGATGCCCGCGGTGCGGTTGCCCAGTGCGATAAGCTGCGCGCCGGTAAGGGTGGCGACGTCAATGATGGCGTCCGGGTATTCGCCGCTCGCTGCGACGATGCCGTCCGCCATGACCAGCCGGCCTTCGGCATCCGTATTAAGTACTTCCACGGTCTTGCCGCCGTACATGGTCAGGACATCGGCGGGGCGGGAGGCGGCACCGCCGGGCATGTTTTCGGCGATGCACAGCCAGGCCGTGGCCTTGACGGGCAGGCCCAGCCCGGCGATGGCCAGGACAGTGTTAAGGACGACGGCGGCGCCCGCCATATCGCTCTTCATGTCACCCATGTTCAGGGCCGGCTTGAGGGAAATTCCGCCGGTGTCGAACGTGATGCCCTTTCCGACGAGGGCGATCTTCGACGTCGCCTTGGCGGGGGAGTATTCGACCTTCACCAGGCGCGGCTGCCGCGAGGAGCCCTTGCCAACGCCCATGATGCCGCCGAAGCCTTCCTTCTCCAGGCGCTTCTCGTCCCAAACGGTCACCTTCACCGGAAGGCCCTTGGCGAGATCCTTGGCGGCCTCTGCGAAGGATTCCGGGTACAGGTGGCTGGGCGGGGTGTTAACGAGGGACCGGGTCGCATTCACGGCCTTGGCCACCAGGCCTGCGCGCTTCAGCGCGGAGTCCACCCCGGCGGTGCCGGCCAGTTCGGTGAAGATCACGGCGTTCCGGACCGGGTCCTTCAGCCCGTCAGTCGAGGACCGGAACTCGGTGAAGGAGTAGGCGCCCAGCGCCGCGCCCTCGGCGACGGCAGCGACGTCCTGCACGGTCGCCGTCGGAAACGCCAGGGTGACTGTGGCCAGGCCCGCAAGCTGGCGGACCGCCGAGCCTGCGGCGCGGCGAAGAGCCTCGCCTGCCAGCGGTTCGCCGGCCGCGACCTTGCCAACCCCGGCCAGGGCCAGGATCCCGGCTCCGGTTTCGGGCAGCCCCGGCAGGCGTACAAGCTGGTCTGCCGCGCCGGTAACGCCCAGCGCCTTGAGGGATTCCGTGAGGGCTTCCGCGGACTTTGCCGTCAAGGGGTTGTCCAGGAGAACGGGCCCGTCGGTTCCCTGCCCCACCCCGATGACCACTGCCTCGCTGGCGCTCTTCTTCAAGTCCCGCGAGACGGTACTAAGGTTGATTTCAGTATTCTTGACCACAGGGATGAGTCCTCAATTCTCGAAACGTTCGGGCAGGAATGCATGTTGGGCGCTCTGCCATGGTGGCCCGGCTCCGGCCGTCGTGAACCGCTCCGGGGGCGTGCCAGCCCGCCTGGCAGGCCAGTTCCGATCGTAGCCCTTCCGCGCCACGGCGGGAGAATTTCCTGAGATGTGCGCCACACGGGGTGCCGGAATGCCCGGCCCGTCCGCCGCGTTATGCAAGATGTCCACCCGAACCCTGAAAGGAACACGCCGTGCTTGAACGGATTTCCGGCTCCCTGCTGGACCCCGACGCGCTCTACGCCAGCAACATCGAGCTGTTCCACAGCCCCGATCTGCGGGGGTTGAACCTGGTCATGGGTTTCACCGGTTTCGCCGACGCCGGCCACGTGGTGAAGCAGATCAACGCCGAACTGCTGGACACCCTCGATGCCCAGCCGGTGGCGGTCTTCGACGCCGACCAGCTGATCGACTACCGGTCCCGCCGCCCGCACCTGAGCTTCGTGGAAGACCACATCCAGGACTACCAGGAGCCCCGCCTGGCCCTGTACCGCCTCGTCGACGGCCTCGGCAAACCGTTCCTCCTCCTGGCTGGATTCGAACCCGACCTGCAGTGGGAGCGGTTCGCCCGCGCCGTGGTCAACATCGTGGAGAAACTCGATGTCAACCTGGTCACGTGGATCCACTCGATCCCCATGCCGGTCCCGCACACCCGTCCCGTGGGCGTCACCGTGCACGGAAACCGGCCTGAGCTGATTGAAGGCATTTCGGTGTGGAAGCCCACCGTGGAAGTTCCAGCCGCCGTCGGCCACATCCTGGAATTGCGCCTCGTCGAAGCCGGACGCAATGTCGCCGGCTACGTCATCCACGTGCCGCACTACCTTGCGGAGGCAGAGTACCCCACGGCCGCCGTCGCCGGCCTCGAATACCTCGGTGCTGCGACGTCGCTCATGCTGCCCACCGACCGGCTTCGTGAATCGGGCCGTGACGTCAGCCGCCAGATCGCCGAGCAGATCGAGGCGTCCGAGGAAGTCCAGCAGGTGGTGGCCCGCCTCGAAACGCGCTACGACGAGAAGGCCGACGGCATGGTGCGGCGCTCGCTCCTGGCCAACGAAAATGACGAGCTTCCCGACGCCGACGACCTCGGCGCCGCCGTGGAAGCATACCTGGCCAGGGAGAATCCGAAGCCGTAGCGGCGCGTCACGGCTTCGGGGGAGCCTGCCGGGGCCGGGCATAATGAACAAGTGACTGCTCCCCGCGCCTGGCTGATTTGGACCGTTGGAATTTTCGGGTACCTGGTGGCCGTGGCGCAACGCACCTCCTTCGGGGTAGTGGGCCTTGAGGCCACCGAGCGCTTCCATGCCACGGCCTCGGCCATATCCTTTTTCACGGTCCTGCAACTGCTGGTCTACGCCGGGTTGCAGATCCCGGTCGGATTGCTGGTGGACAGGTTCGGCTCCCGGGCAATGATCGCCGGCGGTGCCGTGCTGATGGGGCTGGGCCAGTTGCAGCTTGCCTTTGCCGAGAGCATCCCGGGCGGGGTCCTTGGCCGCGTGCTGGTGGGAGCCGGCGATGCCATGACCTTCATCTCGGTGATCCGGCTCATCCCGCTGTGGTTTGCTCCGGTCCGCGTCCCCCTGGTGACCCAGCTGACCGGCATGTCCGGCCAGCTGGGGCAGCTGTTCAGCGTCCTTCCCTTCGCGCTCGTCCTGCACCTGTCGGGCTGGACTCCCGCCTTCCTGATGCTGGCCGGGATGTCAGCCCTCGCCGTCGTGCTGGTCCTCCTGCTGCTGCAGGACGTTCCGCCGGGCACCGAACGCCCGGACGCCCGGCAGGGGCTGAAAGCAACCGGCGTCTCGCTGGCGCGCGCCTGGCGCCAGCCCGGAACCAGGCTGGGAATGTGGAGCCACTTCACCATCCAGTTCAGCGGCACCGTGTTCGCGATGACCTGGGGCTACCCGTTCCTGATCTCCGGCCAGGGCCTGGACGCCGGTACCGTTGCAGCTCTGATGGCGCTGTATGTTGCCGCTGCCATGGCCGTGGGACCCTTCATTGGCCGCTTCGTTTCCCGCCACCCGCTGCGCCGCTCCACCATGGTCCTGCTCATTGCCGGTTTCACGGCCGCCGCCTGGGCCGCGGTGCTGTTGTTGCCCGGCAGGTCTCCGCTGTGGCTGCTGGCCATGCTGGTGGTCGTCCTCGCCATCGGCGGCCCGGGGTCGATGATCGGTTTTGACTTCGCGCGGACTTTCAACCCCGCGCACCGGATCGGGACGGCCACCGGCATCGTCAATGTTGGCGGTTTCATTGCCGCCCTGGTGTCCATCTTCCTGATCGGCCTGGTGTTGGACCTGCTCTATGCCACCGGATTCTCGCAGGGTGTCCTGTATGGCCTGGACCCGTTCCGGCTGGCCCTCAGCGTCCAGTTCCTGCTGCTCGCGATTGGATCGGCAGCGATCGTTGCCTCCAGGCGAAAGGTGCGCCGGCAGATGGCGGCGCAGGGAATCGTCGTGCCGCCCCTGCGCAGTGCCTTGGCGCGGCAGCGCCGGGAGAGCCTGGCCCGCCGCCGGCAGCCTGCACCTACCGACGACTAAGGGCGCAGGCCACTGGTCCTCCACCGCTCGGGTTTCCCACATAGCCGAACGGCCCGGTGCGCGCTGCGCGGCAGGGGGCCAATGCTGGAGCCATGACAGCTCCGGAACGATTGACAGTCCACGGCCCCGAAGACATCCTCGGCTTCATCCCGCATTCGCTGGGATACTGGCCGGCATCGAGTCTCGTGGCCATGACCTTGCGCGGCACCACGCTGGGAGCCACGCTGCGGCTTGACCTTCCCGACCTGGAGACACAGGTGGACCCGTCGGGGTTCGCCCGCGCCGTCCGCCGCTACCTGCAGTCTGACGTCGAGGCCGACGGCTCGCTGCTGGCGATTTTTACCACCGACGCCGGGGCGGCGCCGCCTACCGCCTACGACCAACTGGTCCGCGAGGTGCAGGCTGTCCTGGACCAGGCGGGCATGCCTGTCCGTCACGCGTGGTTCGTGGGCGACGAGTATTGGCGGGACGCCCTGTGCCGGGACTCGTCGTGTTGCCCACCGCCCGGCCGCCCGGTCCAGCAGATCAGGGACAGCACGCTTAATGCCGAGATGGTGTACCGGGGCAGCAGCATCGAGGCAGCGCCGGGATCGGGCACTGCGCTCCTGCCGGCGCTGCCGGGCAAATATGTGGCCTCCGTCCTGGCGCGGGAGGACGGCTGGATGGAAGAACTGGCCGGGCGGACCCGGAGCAGGGCCCAGTTCAGCTCCGTGCTGGACTTCTGGGAGAGGATCCTGGGCCAGCCGGCCGCGACGCCGTGGCAACCGGACGCCGAGCGCGATGCGTTCCTTCGCGCCACCATCTTCGTGCCGACTTGGCGCGATGCCGTTCTGGTCATGGCAGCAGCGGGCAGGAGTGCCGCGGAGGCAGGAGCTGAGCTTTTCGGGGCCCTTGACGATGTGGGTGCGTCTGAGGTTGCCGGCGACTCCGCCGTGTTCGCGCCGTTGGCCTCGCCGGCCGCATGCCTGGACACGGCGCCGCGGTTGCGGACGCCGGGGTTCGGGGCTGCAACAGCGCCTGCGCGGCTGGGCCGGGACCGCCGGCCACGTTTACTGAACCCCGCCGGACCTCCGGTTGCCGGTTACGGCGAGATCCTGATGGGAGTGGCGCCTGAGGTGCCCTGCTGGGCGGCCCTGGACATGTTGGACCGCGTCCTTGAACACTTGGCAGCGCCGGGCGGACGGGCCGGGGCTGCAGCCTTGGCCGGCAGGGGATGGATAGCCTGGTGCCGCGGCCGCGGATCGTACGCGGCCGCCTACCTGGGCGAGGCGCTCCGGCTTGAGCCCGGGTACAGGCTGGCGGAATTGTTGCTGGACATTGTCGCGCGGGGTGCGCTCTGCGGCTGGGCGGCGCGGAAGGACGCTGCCTGGCAGAAATTCGGGCCGGATCCCTTTGGGCGGGAGCGCGGAGGTGTGGTCTGACGCCCGGCCGGGGTGGCCCCGGGCGACGCCTCTCAGGGGCGACGGAATCGCTGGGGTGGTAATGGATGCCGGCAGGAGAGGCCGGATTCGGCCAAATCATGAGACAATGGATGCCGAGACCCGGTTGGGTCCGTGTATCGAGTGCTTGTAACCGTGCCCGCAAGGGAACATTACAGCCGCTCCGGGAGTTGTCTTAAGTGACTCTGCCGGCCGTGGTGGCGCTTGGTTTCCACCACGGACTTGACAGGGTCATAGTGGTGTTGCCCGTATGGTGATTCCACAGACCACCGCTAGAAAGGTTTTCTGTGACCCCGTCTTCCACGAAGAAGGATTCCGCCGCCCAGGACGTCTTGTCCCCTGAGGAGAAGCAGGCCGCGACCAACGCCAAGCGGGCAGCTACGCGGGCAGCCAACAAGGCTTCGTCCGGTGAGGCTGCAGCGGACGGCAAGCGCGAGCCGAAGAAGCGCGGGCCCAAACCGGGCGCCAAGGCTGCAGCAGAGGCTGCCGGCAAGTCCACCGGTGACGTTGACCCGGACGACGTCGAGGAGGTCGAGGAGGACATCGACGACATCGTCCTCGAAGGCCCCGACGCGGTCGAGGATGCCGACGCCGATCCGGTCAAGGGTGCCGCCGGCAGCGGCAAGGGCTTTGTCTACTCCGACGCCGACGACGACGACGCTCCGGTCCAGCAGGTCATGTCCGCCGGCGCCACCGCCGACCCCGTCAAGGACTACCTGAAGCAGATCGGCAAGGTGGCACTGCTCAACGCCGAGCAGGAAGTCGACCTGGCGCTCCGGATCGAAGCCGGACTGTTCGCCGAAGAAAAGATCGCTGCCGACGGGGACACCATGGACCCGAAGTACAAGCGCGAACTCGAATTCATCATCCACGACGGCAAGCGCGCCAAGAACCACCTCCTGGAGGCCAACCTGCGCCTCGTGGTTTCACTGGCCAAGCGCTACACGGGCCGCGGCATGCTCTTCCTGGACCTCATCCAGGAAGGCAACCTGGGCCTGATCCGTGCGGTGGAGAAGTTCGACTACACCAAGGGCTTCAAGTTCTCCACGTACGCCACCTGGTGGATCCGGCAGGCGATCACCCGCGCCATGGCCGACCAGGCCCGTACCATCCGTATCCCGGTGCACATGGTTGAGGTCATTAACAAGCTGGCCCGTGTCCAGCGCCAGATGCTGCAGGACCTCGGCCGCGAACCCACGCCCGAGGAACTGGCGCTGGAACTGGACATGACCCCGGAAAAGGTTGTCGAGGTCCAGAAATACGGCCGCGAACCAATCTCGCTGCACACTCCCCTGGGTGAGGATGGCGATTCCGAGTTCGGTGACCTGATCGAGGACTCCGAGGCGGTGGTCCCTGCCGACGCAGTGAGCTTCACCCTGCTGCAGGAACAGCTGCACTCGGTACTGGATACCCTCTCCGAGCGCGAAGCAGGCGTCGTTGCCATGCGGTTCGGCCTCACCGACGGGCAGCCGAAGACTTTAGACGAAATCGGCAAGGTCTACGGCGTCACCCGCGAGCGGATCCGGCAGATCGAATCGAAGACGATGTCCAAGCTCCGCCACCCGTCACGGTCGCAGGTGCTGCGCGACTACCTGGACTAGATCTCCAGCGCAAAAAGCCAGGCCGCCCCGACCCCACCCTGCGGTGGGCTCGGGGCGGCCTGGCTTTTTAACCCCCGTGAGGTTCCCCGTAGGGATGGTTAAACGCCGGTGGGACCCATCCATTCGGACAGGTCCCACCGGGTTCGTTGTTACCGATGCCTCATCTAGTCGATCTCGACGGGAGCCTTCTCGTGAAGCTTTCCCGTCTCGTCGTGCCAGTCGGAGCTCAACGGCTTAAGCGTCGCCTCCACTGCACGGGCGTGGTGGCCGCAGAACAGCAGCTCACCGCCGGAGGACTCGAGTACAACCCGGACATATGCCTGAGCTCCGCAACGGTCGCACCGGTCCAGTGCGTTGAGCGTGCGGTCTGCCACTGCTGTTGTCATGTCGGCCTCCTTAGTAGATCAGTACATCTATATAACCAGCATTCGTATCCAATCCATCGCAAGGATGGGGCAAGTTCGCTGTGCGCGTATCCGCAAGGTTGGGTCAAGAATGTCCCACCGACTGCCGGGACCCTGCCCGTGGCGCGCCGCACAGCGGCCGGCGGGTGTGGCAGCAGGCTCCTGTCGCTGCCGCCGACTACCCTAGAGGGAGCGGTTCCAGTGCCGCTCCCACGTCCCTGAAGGAGTTCATCACCAGTGGCACCAAGCTCTGAGTACACCGCCCGGCACCTTTCCGTCCTGGAAGGGCTCGAAGCTGTCCGCAAGCGCCCGGGCATGTACATCGGCTCAACCGACTCGCGCGGCCTTATGCACTGCCTCTGGGAAATCATCGACAACTCGGTGGACGAGGCCCTGGCAGGCTTCGGCCACGACATCCGCATCATCCTTCACGCGGACAATTCCGTCGAAATCCACGACGACGGCCGCGGCATTCCCATCGACAAGGAGCCCAAGACGGGGCTGACCGGCGTCGAGGTGGTATTCACCAAGCTGCACGCAGGCGGCAAGTTCGGCGGTGGCTCCTACACCGCGTCCGGCGGCCTCCACGGCGTTGGCGCCTCAGTGGTCAACGCCCTCTCCTCACGCCTCGACGTTGAGGTGGACCGCGGCGGGAAGACCTACCGGATGTCGTTCCGCCGCGGCGAACCCGGCCGGTTCAAGGACACCGGGTCCAAGCCCGATCCGGCAGCGCCCTTCACGCCGTTCGTCAACGACTCTGTCCTGGACGTCACGGGCAAGGCCAAGCGCGGAGTAACGGGGACCCGCATCCGCTACTGGGCGGACCGGCAGATCTTCACGCCGGACGCGAAGTTCTCCTACGAGGACCTCGCAGCCCGTGCCCGGCAGACCTCGTTCCTGGTTCCCGGGCTCAAGCTCACCGTGCGCGACGAACGCAAGCTCCCGGGAACCCCCGGTGAGGCAGGCCCGCACGAAGAGGTCTTCCACCACGACGGCGGCATCTCGGAGTTCGTCGAATTCCTGGCCGCCGATCCGGCCGTCACCGATGTGTGGCGGCTGCACGGTTCCGGCAAGTTCAAGGAAACCGTCCCTGTCCTGGACGAACGGGGCCACAGCCAGCTGGCGGAGGTCGAACGGGACTGCGAAGTGGACGTGGCCCTGCGCTGGGGCATTGGTTACGACAGCACCGTCCGCAGCTTCGTGAACATCATTGCCACCCCGAAAGGCGGCACCCACCAGTCCGGTTTCGAGCAAGCCCTGGTCAAGACGTTCCGCAAAGCCGTGGAAACCAATGCCCGCAAGCTCAAGGCGGGCAACGACAAGATCGACAAGGACGACATCTTCGCCGGCCTGACCGCAGTCCTGACCGTCCGGCTCGCCGAGCCGCAGTTCGAGGGGCAAACCAAGGAGATCCTGGGCACCAGCGCCGTCCGCGCCATCGTGGCGCGGGTGGTGGAACGGGAGATCACCGCCAAGCTCACCTCCAGCAACCGGAACGACAAAGCGCAGTCGGCCCTGCTGCTGGAAAAGATCGTCAACGAGATGAAGTCCCGCATCTCGGCCCGCGTGCACAAGGAGACGCAGCGGCGCAAGAATGCCCTGGAAACGTCCTCGATGCCCACCAAGCTCGCTGACTGCCGCACGGACGACGTCGAACGCTCCGAACTCTTTATCGTGGAAGGCGACTCCGCCCTCGGCACCGCCAAGCTGGCCCGCTCGTCCGATTTCCAGGCCCTGCTGCCCATCCGCGGCAAGATCCTGAACGTGCAGAAGGCATCGGTGGGGGACATGCTCTCCAACGCCGAATGCGCGGCCCTCATCCAGGTGGTGGGCGCCGGCTCCGGCCGCAGCTTTGACATCAGCGCTGCCCGGTACGGCAAGGTCATCCTCATGACGGACGCCGACGTGGACGGCGCCCACATCCGGACCCTGCTGCTGACCCTGTTCTTCCGCTACATGCGGCCCATGATCCTCGAAGGCCGGGTCTTCGCGGCGGTTCCCCCGCTGCACCGGGTGGAGGTTATCAACGCCGGCCAGAAGGCCAACGAGATGATCTACACCTACTCCGAAGCCGAGCTCCACGTGCTGCTGGCGCGCCTGGCCAAGGAGGGGAAGCGGTACAAGGAACCCATCCAGCGGTACAAGGGCTTGGGGGAGATGGACGCCGAGCAACTGGCCGAGACCACCATGGACCCACGCCACCGGACCCTTCGGAAGGTGGGCATCGAGAATGCCCAGCAGGCGGAGGAGATCTTCGACCTCCTGATGGGTTCGGATGTCTCCCCGCGCAAGGACTTCATCATCGCCGGGGCGTCCAGCCTTGACCGGGAGCGCATCGACGCCTGAGGGTGCCGGCCTTCGACAGGTCAACCACCGCGGCGGTGGCAGGTCAGCCGAGCAGCCCCGGAACCACGAGCAAAGCGGTTGGCAGCGCGAGCAGCAGGATGCAGCCGGCCAGGACGGCACTGCGGGCCGCGGCCGGCAGTTGGGGCTGGGGTGTCAGCAGGCGGCTGACCCTGGACGCTGCAGTCCGGACCGCGTCCGAGCCCGGTCCCATGGAGGCCGCCTCCAGCCCTGACAGCGCCAGGCTGGGTGAGGACGGCCGGATGCCACCAGCTTCGGGGTTCGCTGCCGAGCCGCTGGCGACGATGGCGATGGCCTTGATCAGGGTCGCCTTGCTCTCGGTCCGCAGGGCGACGTCGTCAGCCAGCATCTCGATGAGTGAGTTGACCGATTCCTGGGCAAGGCGGGTGGTGGGCAGCCAGGGCAGCGCCTGCCGCCAGGCGGCAAACGCCCAGAGCAGCAGGTGGTGCCGTTGGCTCAGGTGGGCGTTCTCATGGATGAGGACGGCGCGGAGTTCAGCCGGCTCGAGGGCGGCCATCAGGCCGTCCGACAGGACGGTCACAGAGCGGGCCCCACCCGGCAGGCAGTAGGCCACCGGGGAATCATGGCTGATGACCAGGGTTCCGGTGTCCTGTCCGGACGGTGAGGCCAGCAGGGCCAGGAGTTCACGGTGCCGCCGCCGCTGCCGCTGGATCTTGTAGTAGGTGAGCAGCAGGGTGAAGACCAGGTGAGCGGTCAGCAGGGCCGCGGCGGACAGGGCGAAGATGTGCCAGAACCCCAATGCCGTGGTGGGAGCGCTGAAAAGCACCATGCCGGCGAGGGCCCGAAGGCCGGCCACCAGGTTGTCGCCAATCGGCTCCAGGCCATAGACCAGCATGGCGCCGATCATGGACAAGCCACCTGCGAGGGCGATCGCCTGCCAGAGCAGCATCGCGGTGAAGGGCGACCTGGCCGGCCATTGTGCCTTCGAAAGGAGGATCGGCACCGGCCACGCAAGGACTATCGCAAGGACCGCCAGCAGGTACGAGGCCCAGAACATGGTTTGCTAGAGGTGGCCAAGCAGTTTGCGCAGCGTAGCGGCTTCACCTTCGGAGACCGATCCTATGAAGCGGGCGAGGACTGCCTCGCGGTCGGGTGCTGACCCGAGGACCTCATGCATGAGTTCGGCAGTGTGGTCGGCGCGGCTGGAAACAGCCTGGTAGCGGTGCGGGCGGGTGCCGCGTTCGCGTTCCACCAGCCCTTTTTTCTCCAGCCGGGAGAGCACGGTAAGTACAGTCGTGACAGCCAGTTCCTTGCCCTCGTGGCCCGCCCCGCCCTGTGCAGCCGACGAGCGCGCCAACTGGTCCCTCAGGGTGTTGGCCGTAGCCGCTTCCTGGCCCGCCCAGAGCAGGTCCATGACCGCCCGTTCCAGTTCACCAAGACTAGCCATTTCACTTTTCCTTTATTTCCCCGCACCGTGCGCTTTTCGCTGCGCCGATGACGTCACGCGGCTGTTCAACTACAGAACTAAATTTACCCCGAAACCCTGCTTCTTTCTACATATGGTAGAACATCTGGCGTGGCGGGCCGGGACGCGCCATCCTAGGGGTGTGGCGGATGGTTTTTTGCAGCCACCGACAATGTTCTACACTGTGTAGAAGTTAGAGTTCTACGAAGCGTAGAAAACTGCACTGCTAACAGTAGGGACTGCCATGGACGCCTTGGAAATCGCACGCTGGCAATTCGGTATCACCACCGTCTACCACTTCATGATGGTGCCGCTGACCATCGGCCTGGGCCTCGTGGTAGCGGTGATCCAGACCGCTTGGTACCGCACCGGCAAGCCGGAATACCTGCGGATGACCAAGTTCTGGGGGAAGCTGTTCCTCATCAACTTCATCATGGGCGTCGCCACCGGCATCGTGCAGGAGTTCCAGTTCGGCATGGCCTGGAGTGAGTACAGCCGGTTCGTGGGCGATGTCTTTGGCGCCCCGCTGGCGCTGGAAGCCCTCCTGGCCTTCTTCGTGGAGTCCACCTTCCTGGGCCTGTGGATCTTCGGCTGGAAACAGCTCAAGCCGGCCATCCACCTCGCCTGCCTCTGGGTGGCCGTCATCGGCTCAGCCCTCTCTGCCTACTTCATCATCGTGGCCAACAGCTGGATGCAGCACCCGGTGGGCGTGGAAATGGTGAACGGCCGGCCCGTGATGACCGACGCCTGGGCAGTCTTCACCAACAACACTGCCCTGGTGGCCGTCCCGCACACCCTGTTCGGCGCCCTCGCCGTAGCCGGCGGCTTCCTCCTCGGCATCGCCTGGTACCACCTGTGGCGGAGGCGGCACGACGGCGTCGACACCGTGGGTGCCGACGGCCGGGCCATCCCCGGTGAGGACGCCCGCATCCCCGGCCGGGACCGCGCCGACTACAGCGTGTGGATCCGGTCCCTGCGCATCGGCGCCGTGGTGGCCATGATCTCGTTCGCAGGCACAGCGGTCACCGGTGACCTCCAGGGCAAGCTTATGTTCCAGCAGCAGCCCATGAAGATGGCCGCCGCCGAAGCTGCCTGCCACGACGGCACGGGCTTCTCCGTCCTGAGCGTCGGCAACGTGGGATCGAAGAACTGCGACGACGTCGTGGCAGTCATCGAGGTCCCCGGCATCCTGTCCTTCCTGGCCAAGGGTGACTTCACCACCGAGGTGAAGGGCGTCAACAGCCTGCTGCCCGAGTACAAGGAGAAATACGGAACCAACCTGCCGGACAACCCGATTTACGGTGACCGCGCCGGCCAGGAGATCCAGTACGTACCCGTCATGGAAGTCACGTACTGGGGCTTCCGGATGATGATCGGCTTTGGCGGCCTTGCCGCCCTGGCCGCGCTGGTGGCACTCTGGATCACCCGCAAGGGGACGGTACCGGAATCCCGCTGGCTGATGCGCCTGGCAGTGTTCGGCATCCTGGCACCCTTCGGCGCCAACGCCGCCGGCTGGATCTTCACCGAAATGGGCCGCCAGCCGTTCGTTGTGGCCCCCAACCCGGACCCCAGCGGCATCGACCAGGTGTTCATGTTCACCGCCGCCGCCGTTTCCCCCGGGGTCTCCGCGGGCGAGCTGATCGCTTCCCTGGTGGCACTGACCGCCGTCTACGCCGTCCTGCTGGTGGTGGAAGTGAAACTGCTGGTGAAGTACATCCGCGGCGGCGTGGTCTCCGCGATGCCCGAACTTGCCCACGCACCGGCCGATGAGAATGAGGACCGGACCCCGGGCGACGGCGGCACCGGGGAAGCCAGGGCCGCCGACGACGTCCTGGCCTTCGCCTACTAGCCGCACCGGACCCAACAGGCTCCAACGAGCAGAGGAAACGAACAATGGAACTGCTTCCCACCATCTGGTTCATCGCCATCGCGGTGCTCTGGACCGGCTACCTCTTCCTGGAGGGCTTCGACCTGGGCGTCGGGATGCTGATGAAGATCTTCGCCCGCAACGACACCGAGCGCCGGGTGCTCCTGAACACCGTCGGACCCGTATGGGACGGCAACGAGGTGTGGCTGCTGACCGCCGGCGGCGCAACGTTCGCGGCCTTCCCGCTCTGGTACGCCTCCCTGTTCTCCGCGCTCTACCTGCCGCTCCTGGTGGTTTTGTTGGGCCTGATCTTCCGTGCCGTGGCCTTCGAATACCGAGGCAAGGTGGATACCGACAGCTGGCGGAACCGCTGGGACTGGGCCATTGCCTTGGGCTCCTTCTTCGCGGCCTTCGGCGTTGGAGCCGCCCTGGCCCTGACCACCACCGGCCTGCCGCTGAACGCCAACGGCGACCGGGAAGGTGGCCCCTTGGCATGGTTCAGCGGCTACGCCCTGCTGGGGGGTGCGGCCGTGGTGGGATTCTCCCTGCTGCACGCCCTGGCCTTCCTGGCCCTGAAGACCGACGGCGACGTGCGGCACCGTGCGCGCCGGTGGTTCGTGCGGCTCCTGCCTGTCCTGCTCCTGCCGATTGCCGCATGGGCCCTTGCCATCCAGTTCATGGACGGCAAGCCCTGGACCTGGGCCGCCGTCGTCCTCGCCGTGGGCGCTGCCGCAACGGCCTGGCTGCTGGCCCGGAAGGGCTCCGAGGGACGGGCATTCCTCGCATTGGGCGCCTTCCTGGTGCTGGGCACCACTGCCATCTTCGGGGCGGTGTTTCCGGTGGTGCTGCCTTCCACGCTGGACAGTGCCTTTGACCTGACCATCTCCAACGCCTCCTCCTCGGATTACACCCTGGGCCTGATGAGCATCGTCGCAGCCGTTGGCCTTCCCCTGGTGATCGCGTACCAGGCCTGGACCTACTGGGTGTTCCGCCGCCGCGTCAGCGCCGCCCACATCCCGGAAGCCCACAGCTTCCTGCCGGCCGTGGCCGCCAAGGCGTTCACCATCAAGGGCTGACGTGCGGCCAACGTTCCCCGCAGGCCCGTCCACCCGGTCAGCGATCTACTGGCTGGGGGTCCTGGCGGCGCTCAAGGCACTCTCGCTCGTCCTGATCGGCCAGGCGGTGGCAGCCGTCCTGGCCGGACTGGTGGCCGGCAACCCCGCGTGGGGAACCCACATCACCGCCGGACTTGCCGGCGTGGTGCTAAGGTCCCTGACCGTCTGGGGACAGGCCGTCGCGGCCCGCCGCGCCGCCCTGGGGGTCAAGGAGGAGCTGCGCGCCGGGCTGCTGGAGCATGCCCTCCGCACCGGCGTCCGCGGATCCGGGCCCGGCGACGGAGGCCTGGCGGTGCTGGCAACCCGCGGACTGGACGCACTGGACAACTACTACACCCAGTTCCTGCCCGCCCTGGTCAACTGCGCGGCCATCCCGCTGCTCCTGGGGGCGCGGATCCTCTTCGCGGACTGGGTGAGCGCCGTGGTCATCGTCCTCACGGTCCCGCTGATCCCGGTCTTCATGGTGCTGATAGGCCGCTACACCGAGGACAGCGTGCGCCAGGCCCAGGCGTCGCTGGCACGGTTGTCAGCGCACATGCTCGAACTCGCCAAGGGCTTGCCGGTCCTGGTGGGCCTGGGCCGTGCCACCGCGCAGCGCAAAGCCCTGGAAGAGATTTCCGAGGAATACCGCTCCCGCACGATGGGCACCCTTCGCACCGCATTCCTCTCCGCGCTGGCCCTGGAACTCATCGCCACCATCTCGGTGGCAGTGGTGGCGGTCTTCATTGGCGTCCGCCTGGTCCACGGGGACATGCCGCTGGAGGCAGGCCTGCTGGCGCTGCTCCTGGCACCGGACTGCTACCTCCCGCTCCGGGAGTTGGGCACCGCCCACCACGCCAGTGACGATGGCCGCGTGGCTTTGGCGGAAGCGGCAGCGGTGACCGGCGCCCCCGAGGCGGCACCGCTGCCCGCCGCCAAAGCCGGCCGGCCGGGCGCCCCCCTCGAAGTGACCGGCCTGACGGTGCGCTATGCCGGGCGGTCCGGGACCGCCGTCGGGCCCCTCACCTTCACCGCGCCGCTGGACAGGATCACCGCCCTTGACGGCCCCAGCGGTGCGGGCAAAAGCACCATCCTCGGCGTCCTGGCCGGGACAGTCGGCGCGGGCAACGGCACCAGTATTTCGGGCTCGATCAGGGGACTGGACCGCGCTGCCATTGCCTGGGTGCCGCAACACCCCGTCATGGTGGCCCCGACGGTCCTGGACGAGGTGCTGCTGTACCTGATACGGGACCCGGGCCACGGCCCGGACCGGTTCGCCGCCGAAGATGCCGCCCGGAGCTGCCTCGAGCGGGCAGGCGCCGGCCACCTGGCGGCCAAACACCAGGCGGAGCTGAGCCCCGGGGAACTGCGCCGGGTGGCGCTGGCCCGCGGACTGGCCAGGATTGATGCCGGGGCGTCGATCCTGCTGCTCGATGAACCCACCGCGCACCTGGACGACGCGTCCGCCGCCGTCGTCGAAGATGCCATCCGCCGACTCCGCGGCCAGGTGACCGTGATCCTGGTGGCCCACAACCACCGCACCCGGCACCTTGCGGACCAGCTGGTTCCGGTGGCAGGTCCCGGGCAGGCCGTGGAACCGCACGAGCCCCCGCATGCCCCGGTCCTGGCCGCTTACGCCGGCACGGGCAATCCGCCGTCCGAAGACCCCTCATCCCTTGATGCCGCGTCGAGCGCACCCGGCACTGACCGCAGCGGCACCAACCGTACTGCCCGGTCCACCTCGGGCGCGGCTGGACTCCTCGCGGCGCTCCTGGAACCGGTGCGCGGCAAATTTGCGGCCGCAGCCGTGGTGGGCACCTTGGCGGCCATCTTCGCCGTCGCCTTGTCGGGCCTCTCTGGGTGGCTCATCATCCGGGCCAGCGAACAGCCGCCCATCCTCTACCTGCTGACCGCTATTGTGGGCGTCCGGTTCTTTGGCATCGGCCGCGCGGTGCTCCGCTACTGGGAACGGCTGCTGCTCCACGATGCCGTCTTCGCCGCCCTCACCCGCCTGCGCGGCAGGCTCTGGGAATCCCTCAGCCGGAGGGCCCTGTCGCTGCGCCGGCTCCTGCAGGGCGGCAACGTGCTGGGAACGGTGATTGACGACGTCGACACCATCCGCGACCTCCTGCCACGCGTGGTCCTGCCGCCCGTCACGGCGGTCGCAGTGTCCGCCCTGGCCCTGGCTGCCACGGAAATCCTGGTGCCCGCCGCGCTGCCGGCGGTGATCGGCGCAGCTGCCGGTGGCCTGTTGCTCGCGCCGGCGGCCGCCCTGTGGGGGGACCGGCGGTCGGCCACTGCCGAGCAGTCCCTGCGCTCCGGTGTGCTGCGGCGGACAGCGGCGGCGCTGGACGCCCGGGCAGACCTGCACGCGAACGGCCTGGCAGCACCCGTGCTCGAGTCGCTCCGGGCCGAGGACCGGGATGCGACGGACGCCTCGCGGCGCTCCGCCTGGGCGGACGGGCTGGGACACGCCATTGCCACCATC
Organism: Arthrobacter sp. AG258; assembly: GCF_004364695.1. Classification (NCBI taxonomy): domain Bacteria; kingdom Bacillati; phylum Actinomycetota; class Actinomycetes; order Micrococcales; family Micrococcaceae; genus Arthrobacter; species Arthrobacter sp. AG258. The sequence continues at coordinate 124,645 of NZ_SOBI01000007.1, forward strand.
GGATGCGGGGCCGCGGCCCTGGCCGCTGCCTGGCTTGCCGGCCACGACGTACTGGCTGCCCGGGTTGCCCCGGCCACGGCAGCCGTGGTGGTGCTGCTTCTGCTCGCGCTCGTGGAACCCTACGCAGCCATGACGACGGCGGTGCGCCAGTTCCCTGCCCTGCGTGAGGTCCTGCAGCGGGTGGGGGAGTCCGGGGCCCTGGACGGCGGTCCGTCCGGCAGCGGCACGGGCGTAGCCTCTCCGGACGGGGATACCTCCGGGCTGCACGCTCTCACGGCCCGCGACGGCGGCGCCCCGGGCATAGCGCTGACGGAGCTGGCCGCAGCATGGCCGGATGGGCCCCCGGTCTTCACGGGGCTGGATGCCGTGGCGGAGCCCGGCCGCTGGCTGGTAGTCACCGGGCCGTCCGGTTCGGGGAAATCAACCCTGCTCTCCGTCCTGCTCGGCTTCCTGGCGCCGGCGGCGGGCCGGGCCCAGGTGTCCGGCCGCGCGGCCTGGTGCCCGCAGGAGGCCCACCTCTTCGATTCCACCATCCGGGGCAACCTGCTGCTGGGGCGTGCCGCCGGAACTGGTGGGCCGCCGGTTTCCGATGATGACCTGGGCGCGGTGCTGGCCGCCGTGGGACTTGACGGGCTGGTGGAGAGGCTGCCTGCCGGCCTGGATACCAGGATCGGCCCCGGCGGCGCCTTCCTCAGCGGTGGCGAACGGCAGCGCCTGGCCGTGGCGCGGACTCTGCTGACCGGCGCGGACGTGATCCTGCTGGACGAACCCACCGCCCACCTGGATGCGGAAGCTGCCGCAGCCATGCTGGCGGACCTTCGCAGGGGGCTGCGGGACCGTACCGTGGTCCTGGTAACCCACAACGGGGCGGATATCGCCGGGACGGATGCCCGGCTGGAACTTCCGGCCGTGTCAGGCGTGCCCGGGGACCGCGTGGCAGCGTCGCGCTGAGCCTGCTGCCCGCGCCGCTGCTAGCTCGGCTGCCCGCGCTGCTAGCCGTCGACGTCGTGCAGGTGGTGGACGACGTCGTGCAGGAAGTATTGGGCCAGGGTCAGGACCGTGAATTCGGATCCATTGCTGCGCAGGCCCTTCCGTGCCCAGTCTTCTTCGCGGACACCGGCGAAGGCATCCGCGGCCTGGTGCCCTTCGGCGGCCAGTTCGGCGCTCACCTCGGCTGGATCGGAATTGGCGTAGTCCTTTTCCTCCGCGGTCAGGTCCTGGTCCCAGTTCTCGAAGCGGGCGCCGTCCTCGGCGAGCATCAGGTTGAGCCGGTGGTCGAAGAGGCTGAAGACGTCCCGTACATGGCAGGCATACTCCAGTGCGGACCACGTCCGGTCGTCCGGGCGCTCGGCCGCATCCGGCCGGCGCAGGACGGCCCGCCACCGGGGCAGCATGCTTTCGATGATGCCGGGAACGGTTGCCGGGGTCGCGGTGGAAGCGTCGAAGGAACATTCCGGGCAGGTGCGGGACAGGACCCAGGTCCAGTCCTTTTCATCAGGAACGATAGGCATGAGAGCAGTCTAGGGGGTCCGGGCCGAAAGACTCTGGGACGCCAGGGGACGCCTGCCTAGCCTTGCAGCATGAGTGCGGATGGCCGCCGGGATGCGGGAGCACCAGTGGATGCGGACAGCATGGTGCAGCTGTCCGGCCTGACCAAGCGGTTCGGCCGGAACACAGCGCTCGACGACGTGACCCTCACCATCGGGCCGGGAGAGGTCTTCGGGTACCTGGGCCCCAACGGGGCGGGCAAGACCACCACCATCCGGCTCCTGATGGGCATGCTGCGGCCCACGTCCGGCACAGCGGCGGTGCTGGGGTTGGACGCCTGGCGGCAGGCCCGGGACGTCCACCGGCTGGTGGGCTATGTACCGGGAGAGCCGGCGCTCTACGACCGCCTGACCGGCCACCAGCATGTGGCGTACTGCGCCCACCTGCGGAACCGGGACGATGCCCCGCGCGCCGCCGAGCTGGCGGACCGGCTCGACCTGGACCTGAACCGGCAGGCCCGCACCCTCTCGCGCGGAAACCGGCAGAAGCTTGCCGTTGTCCTCGCGGTGATGTCCAGTCCACGGCTGCTGGTGCTGGACGAGCCCACCAGCGGGATCGACCCCCTGGTGCAGCAGGTATTCCACTCGATCCTCCGCGAGCACACGGCCGGCGGCGGGTCCGCGCTCTTCTCCTCGCACGTCCTGGGGGAGGTGGAACGCGTCGCGGACAGGATCGGAGTGGTCCGGGCGGGGAAGCTCGTGGCGGTGGAGCGGCTGCAGGATCTCGCTGCGCGGTCCCTGCACCGGGTGCGGGCCCGGTTCACCACCACGGTGTCCGCGGCAGGGTTCGCGGGTGTCCCGGGCGTACGGGACCTGACGGTGGATGGCCGCTCGCTCAGCTGCAACGCCCCGCAGTCGGCCCTGGATGCACTCCTGAAGCTGGTGAGCGCCCGGGACGTGGAGGACTTTGAGTGCTCCGAGGCTCCGCTGGAGGAAACCTTCCTGACCTACTACGGCTCGGACCAGGGCGGCGCCGATGCCCTGGACACAGCGGGGACAGGGCCGCGCCATGCTGGCTAACGTCCTGGTGAAAACGCTCCGCGACCAAAGCAGGACGCTGCTGGCCTGGGCCGTCTCCCTGGCCCTGATCGTCGCCATGTACGCTGCTGTGTGGCCGGCGGTCCAGTCCCAACCGTCCATCAGCGGCTTCATCGACCAGATGCCCGAGGCGTTTCGCTCCTTGTTCGCCACCTCCAGCGCGGATATGTCCACCCCCACGGGATACATCCAAGTGGAGCTGATGTCCTTCATGGGACCCATCGCCGTCTTGATCTACGCCGTCAGCGCCGGCGCGGGCGCCATCGGCGGGGAAGAGGACCGGCACACCATGGACCTGCTGCTCTCCAACCCGGTGGGCCGCGGCAGGGTGGTAGTGGACAAGTTCGCGGCCATGGCCCTGGGCACCTTCCTGCTGGCCGCCGTCATGGGCGTTTCGCTGGTGCTGGAGGGCCGCCTGGTGGATATGGTCCTGCCGGCCGACAAAGTGGCCGCCGCCATGCTGCACCTGGCCTTGCTGGGTGTTGTCTTTGGCAGCCTTGCCCTGGCGCTGTCGGCCGGCACCGGACGGACCGGGCTCAGCCGCGGCATACCCGCCGTCCTGGCGGTGCTCGCCTACATCGTCAACGCGCTCGCCCCGCTGGTGGATGCCTTCGACCGGATCCACCAGGTGTCACCGTTCTTCCAGTACATCGGCCACGATCCGCTGCGGCAGGGCACCGCCTGGGACAGCGTCCTGGTGTCGGCAGCCACCATCGCCGTGCTCGTGGCGCTCGCCGTCGCCGGTTTCCGCCGCCGTGACGTGGCCGGGTAACCCCCGGGCTGAACGCCGGGTGGGTCCCCGGCAACGGCTGCTAGTCTCCGGCGGCCGGTTCCGGCTCCCACGCCATGGCAGGTCCCACGACCTCCACAGCCTGGGACAGGGGGACACCCGAGCCGTCGCGCCGGCCATGCTCCTGCGGTAGTGACCGTGCCACGCCGGCCGCGGACGACGCCTTGGCCGGCCCATGTCCTGCCCAGCCCAGCAGGAGCGTGTCCTCGCCCTTCAGGAACCGGTGTGCCCGGACGCCCGCGGTGGCGCGTCCCTTGGCAGGATATTCATCGAAGGCGGTGACCTTGGCGGTCCCGGGCGCAGTGCCGGGAAGGGCGCCGTTGGTCCCCGCGATGGTGACCACGACGGCGGCGGCATCGTTCGGCTGGACCGCGCCGAAGAAGATCACCTGGTCACCCGCAGCCAGTTTGATGCCGGCCATGCCACCTGCGGTGCGCCCCTGGGGGCGGACGACGGCGGCGGGGAACTTCAGCAGTTGTGCCTGCCTGGTCACGAAGACCAGCTCGGCCTCATCCGTGCCGGCGGGAGCCACACCCACCACGAAATCCTTGTCCTTGAGGGTGATGACTTCCCAGTCTTCGCGGTTCAGCGGGTAGTCCGGCTGCACGCGCTTCACCACGCCTTGGGCGGTGCCGATGGCCAGGACCTCATCCAACCGGACGAATGCCACCAGGGACTCACCCTTGACCAGGGTGAGGAATTCCTTGGCCGGCACGCCGCCGGCCAGGTTGGGCAGCCCGGATACCGGCGGCAGGACGGGCATGTCCATGACCTGCAGCCGGAGCATGCGGCCCAGCGAGGTAACGGCCGCGATCTCGCCGCGTGCCGACGTCTTGACCACCGATGCGTACACGTCGTGCTTGTTCCGGGGCCCTGCTTCGGCGAGGGGCTCCTGGTTGCTGGTCCGCGCCACCTGCCCTGATGCGGTGAGGATCGCCCAGCAGGGGTCGTCGGGGATTTCCAGCGCCAGCGGGGCTGCCTTGCCCTTCCCCGGGGCCGCTGCGAGCTCGGCGGCGACGGTGGGGGACACGGCCTCGGATTCCAGCAGCACCGTCCGGCGCGGGGTGCCGTGTTCCTCGGCGATCGCGCCGAGTTCGTCGGAAACCACCGTGCGGAGCAGTTCCTCGGAGTCCAGGATGGCCTGCAGTTCCGCGATCTCGCGGCGGAGCTCGTCCTGCTCCTTTTCAAGCTCGATCCGGGAGTACTTGGTCAGCTGGCGGAGGCGCAGTTCCAGGATGTAGTTGGCCTGGACCTCGGTGAGGTCATAGATGGACATCAGCCGTTCGCGGGCGGCGGCGGCCTCGTCCGAGGACCTGATGATCTGGATGACTTCATCGATGTCCACAATGGCGATAAGCAGGCCCTCCACCAAGTGCAGGCGGTCCTTCTTCTTGCCCAGCCGGAAGACGGTGCGGCGGCGCACCACGTTGATGCGGTGGTTGACGTAGACCGAGAGGAGGTCCACCAGGCCCAGGGTTTGCGGCTGGCCGTCCACCAGGGTGACGTTGTTTATGCCGAAGGAGTCCTCCATCGGCGTGTAGCGGTACAGCTGCTGCAGGACGGCGTTGGGGTTGAAGCCGTTCTTCAGTTCGATGACCAGCCGCAGCCCATGTTTGCGGTCCGTGAGATCCACGATGTCGCTGATGCCGGTCAGCTTCTTGGCGTTGACCGCGTCCTTGATCTTCTCGATGACCTTTTCCGGGCCCACCATGTACGGCAGTTCGGTGACCACCAGGCCGGTGCGGCGTGCCGTGAGCTGCTCGATCTCCACCTTGGCCCGCGTCTTGAAGGAGCCGCGGCCGGTGGCGTACGCGTCCCGGATGCCGTCCAGGCCCACGATCCTGCCGCCGCTTGGCAGGTCAGGGCCCGGCACGAACCGCATGAGGTCCTCCAGCGTGGCGTCCGGGTGGGCGATCAGGTGCCGGGCGGCCGCGATCACTTCCACCAGGTTGTGCGGGGCCATGTTGGTGGCCATGCCGACGGCGATGCCGGTGGCCCCGTTCACCAGCAGGTTGGGGAAGGCTGCCGGCAGGACGTCCGGCTGCGTCAACTGGTTGTCGTAGTTCGGGACGAAGTCCACCACGTCTTCATCGAGGTGGTTGGTGAGTGTGAGGGCCGCCGCCGCCATCCGTGCCTCGGTGTACCGCGGCGCGGCCGGACCGTCGTCGAGCGAGCCGAAGTTGCCGTGCCCGTCAATCAGCGGCAGCCGCAAGGAGAAGTCCTGGGCCATGCGCACCATGGCGTCATAGATGGCTGCGTCCCCGTGCGGGTGCAGCTTGCCCATCACCTCGCCCACCACGCGGGCACTTTTGACGTGGCCGCGGTCCGGGCGCAGGCCCATGTCGCTCATCATGTACAGGATGCGGCGCTGCACCGGCTTGAGCCCGTCGCGGGCGTCCGGGAGTGCCCTGGAGTAGATCACCGAGTACGCGTACTCCAGGAAGGAGCCCTGCATTTCGGACGTGACATCGATATCGACGATGTTCTCCGTGTAGGTGTCTTCCACGATGGGTTTTGAACTTTGGCGGCGGGCCATGGGGTTTGGTGGATCCTTCTGGGGGTGCTTGCAGCTTTTCGGGCATGCTGCGGGAGTTCTTGGCTAGGCTAAGCCTATGGTGGATCAGCCCGGGGACGGCGAATATCCGGAACATTGGGAGGCCGATGTCGTCCTGCGTGACGGCGGAACGGCGCACCTGCGGCCCATCCACCCGTCGGATGCCGACGCTGTCCAAGCCTTCCATACCCGGCAGTCGCAGAATTCAATCTACATGCGCTTCTTTGCGTTCAAGGCCAGGCTGTCCGCCAAGGAACTCAAGCGCTTCACTGAGGTCGACTACAAGGACCGGGTGGCGTTCGTCATCACCATCCACGGCGAGATCATCGGTATCGGCCGCTACGACCGCCTCGCCGACCCCACCGAGGCAGAGGTGGCCTTCAACATCGCCGACGCCCACCAGGGCAGGGGCATCGGCTCCATCCTGCTGGAGCACCTGGCCGCCGCCGCGCACGAAAACGGGATCCGCAAGTTCACCGCCGAGGTGCTGCCGGAAAACCGCAAGATGCTGATGGTGTTCTCCGACGCCGGCTACGACGTCAAGCGGCATTTCGATGACGGCGTCGTCAGCCTTGAGTTCAACGTGGAGCCTACCGAGAAATCGCGTGCCGTCATGGAATCCCGCGAACACCGCGCCGAGGCGAGGAGCGTCCGGGGCCTGCTGGCGCCGTCGTCCGTTGCCGTCATCGGTGCCAGCCGCAAGTGGGGCACCGTGGGGTACCAGCTGCTGGAGCACATCATCGAGGGCGGCTTCCACGGGTCCGTATACGCGATCAACCCGGAGGCGCTGGAACTGGCGGGAATGATGTCCTACGGAAGGCTCTCCGAAGTTCCCGAACCCGTCCAGCTGGCCATCGTCGCCGTTCCTTACGAGGAGGTGGCCGGCGTCATGGAAGACTGCGCAGCCGCCGGGGTCAAGGGCGTGGTGATGGCCACGGCAGGCTTCGCGGACGACGGCGAACGCGGCCTCCTGCGGCAGCGCGCCATGGTGCGCCAGGCCAGGGCCAACGGGATGCGCGTGATCGGCCCGGCGTCGCTGGGCATCGCCAACACGCACCCGGACGTGTCGCTGAATGCGTCGATGGCTCCCACCATGCCGTTGCGTGGCGGGCTGGGCCTGTTCAGCCAGTCAGCGGCGATCGGCGTCTCGCTGTACGCGGCGTCCAGCCGGCGCCGCCTGGGGCTCTCCAGCCTGCTCTCGGCCGGCAACCGGGCAGACGTTTCGGGCAACGACATGATGCAGTACTGGGAGGACGACGGCGACACCACCGCCGTGGGCCTGTACCTGGAGTCCATTGGCAACCCGCGCAAGTTCTCCAGGATCGCCCGGCGCCTGGCCCGCACCAAGCCGGTGATCGTTGCCAAGTCGGACACCATGGGATTGCGGCTGCCGCCCGGGCACGCCGTCCGGACCACGCAGGCACCGGCCGGTGCCCTGGACGCCATGCTGCGCCAGTCGGGCGTGATCCGCGTGGAAACCGTGGAAGAACTCGTGGACGTTGCCCAGGTGGTGTCGGGCCAGGCGCTTCCGGCCGGGCCCGACGTCGCCATCTTCAGCAACTCCCAGGCCCTCGGCAACGTGGTGGCGGACAGCGCAGTGGCGCACGGGCTGGGCGTTGCCCAGGTGGTCTCCGGCCTCGACCTGGACACGGGCCAGTCGGTGGCGCTGCCAGCGCTGCGGAAGGCACTCCTTGACGCCCTGGCCTCGGATACCGTGCACGCCGCCGTCGCAGCCCTGCTGCCCGCAAGGGGCTTGACCGTGGACGCCGTGGCCCGGGTCCTGGCGGAGTGTGCGGCCGCGGCGGGGAAACCGGTGGTGGCTGCCTTCACCGGCATCCTGGACCCCGCCATCAACGTGGAGGGCCTGGTGGGCGCCGACGGGTCCACTGTTCCCTGCTTCTCCAACCCCGGCGCCGCCGTTGCTGCCCTTGCTGCCGTGGTGCGGTATGCGGAGTGGGCTGCCCGCGACCAAGGACACTTCGTGGAACCGGCCGGCTGCGATCCCCGCAAGGCCGAGGCCGAACTCGACGAGCTGCTGCGGGACGTCACCGGTGAACAGCTCAAGCAACTGGAACCGGCAGCAGCGGCGTCCCTCCTGGGGCACTACGGCATCACCGTCCTGCCGTCGACAGCCTTCAACACACCGGATGAGGCCGTGCAGGCCGCGGAAGCCCTCGGCTGGCCCGTCGTACTGAAGACCACGGACCCGGCCCTCCGGCACCGGCTGGACCTGGGCGGGGTACGCCTCGGCATCGAGGACGCCGAGTCGCTGCGCCAGAACGTGGCGCAGATGCGGCGGGCGCTCGCGGCCTACGGTGACCCGGCCCTTGAGGTCCAGTCCATGGCACCGGTGGGCCAGGCCTGCACTTTCCGGGCCATCGAAGACCCGTTGCTTGGCCCGGTGATCTCGTTCGGCCTCGCCGGTGACGCCGTCAACCTGCTCGACGACTGGGCTCACCGGGTTCCGCCGCTGTCAGCCGCCGACGTCCACGACTTCATCCGTGCCCCCAGGGCATCAAGGAAACTGTTCGGGTACCAAGGGCTGCCGGCCGTTGATGTGCCGGCCCTTGAGGACCTGGCCGCCAGGCTGGCCTGGATGAAGGACAACCACCCGGAGATCGCGCTCGTGGAATTCAACCCCGTCCTGTGCGGCACGTCCGGGGCCACGATCCTCGCCGCTGACGTGCGGATTGGCAACGCGGCGCAGCGGACAGACAGTGCCCGCAGGGCAATGCTGGGCTGAGGCGGTTAGCAAGTGACCGGCCGATCTGTGAAAATGGGGGCATGAGCTTCCAGCCTCCCGCGTCGGCGCCCGAAACGCCCGGCAATGAAAACCAGGCACTCCGCCAGCACAGCTCACACCACCACGGACTCCAGGGCCAGAGCCTCGAAGACGCGCTGCAGAAGGCCGGCTTCTACCCGCGACTGGTCTCCGACGTCGTTGACGACGCCCTGGATGGTCGGGACTGCGTAGCGCACCTGGTGCACCTGGAAACACATTTTGACCGGGCGGAGGTGCGGCGCCACATCACGGTGCTGGTGCTCACCGCGGACATGCTGGTCATCACCCACGTGGACGACCAGCAGCTGGACGAGGCGGGGGAGCAGATCGTCGCGCAGATCTCCACCGAATCAGTTCCCGTGGCCCAGATCCGCTCCGTGGTCCTGAGCTACATGTACGCCCAGCCGCAGAACTACAAGCCCTCGGATCCCGTCCGCGAATTGACCCTGTCGATTGCGTGGTCCGGCGGGCAACGCCTGGATATGGGTCCCGCCAGCTGCGGGGACCCGCAGTGCGAAGCGGACCACGGCTACACGGGCACCATCGCGCAGGAAGACATCGTGCTCCGCATCAGCGCCGAGGCCGACGGGCTGCAGGCCGTGCAGGACGCCAAGCTTTTTGCCCGGGCCCTGCGCGCCGTCAACACCGCATCGGCAGCGCCCGTGCCCCACGTGCAGTCCATGGCTCCCCGTCCGCGGTCCGGGGTGTTCGGAAACCGGCTCAGCCGCGGGCACCAGCAGCGCTGAGATGCCCGAAGCCAGCCACCAAGCCGAACAAACTCCCGCTTCCGGATACACCCCCGATCTTCCGCCCGCTCCTGCCTACGGGCACCGTTCCGTCGCCGAAGTCCTGACCAGTGCTGCGGCGAGCCTGGGGATGGAAGGCTTCGACAACACCTTGGGCCTCCCCGCCGCCAGCCGTGTCTGCGTGGTCCTCGCCGACGGCCTGGGCAGGAACCTGCTGAAGCAGAAAGCCGCCCACACCCCCTTCCTGCGTTCGGTGGTCCAGGCAGGCCAGGGCGACGTCCCTGTATGGCTGGACTCGGCGTTTCCTTCCACCACGGCCGCAGCGTTGGCCAGCTTCGGGACCGGCCTCCCCGCCGGCCAGCACGGCATGGTGGGCTACGACGTCCTGGACCCAGGGCAGGACAAGGTAGTCAACCTCCTGGGCAACTGGGACCCCGGCGTCGATCCGGCCACCTGGCAGCCGTTCCCCACGGTCTTTGAGCGGGTGGCCGGGCAGGCGGATGTCAGCACCGTCAGCCTCGCCCAGTTCAACGGTTCGCCCATGACCCGGGCCGCCCTGCGCGGCGGCAGGTTCATCTCCGGAACCACCGCCCATGCCCGCACCGGCGCTGCCGCCGACGCCATGGCGGGCGCCGGTCCATCCCTGATGTACTTCTACGTGAATGAGCTGGATAAAGCCGGCCACCGTTACGGCTGCCGGTCGGAACAGTGGGAACACCAGTTGGAGGAGCTCGACGCCACGGTCAAGCGGCTCAACTCCTCACTGCCCGCCGGGACCACGATCCTGCTCACCGCAGACCACGGCATGCTCGACATTCCCGAGTCCCAGCGGATCGACTTCTCCGCCGACTCTGCGCTGGTTGACGGCGTCCGTCATACTGCCGGTGAACCCCGGATGGTCCACCTGTACCTCGAAGAGACGCACCTGGACCGCTCTGCCGGCCGGGAACGGCTGGTGGCTGCCTGGAAATCAAGGTTCGGCGACCGGGTGTGGGCCTTCACCCGGGAAGAAGCAATCGCCGGGGGACTTTTTGGTGACGTCCGGCCTGCGGTGGAGGGCAGGATCGGTGACGTCATGATCGCGGCGCGGGACGCCGTCGCCCTCTATGACGGGCGGCGCATGCGGCCCACCGCCATGGAAGTGGTGGGCCAGCACGGCTCCCTGACCAAAGCCGAGCGTGAGGTCCCGCTGCTCTGTTTTGCAGCCGACGGAAGGAGCCGCCGGCGTGGCTGAACTCATTTTCTTTTCCGGCACCATGGACTGCGGAAAATCCACGCTGGCCCTGCAGATGGACTACAACCACCGGGCACGCGGCCGCGGCGGTGTGCGGTTCAGCCGCAACGACCGCGCCGGCGAATCCCGCATCTCCAGCCGGCTGGGCCTGGAGACGGACGCCGTGGAGGTGCTGGACAGCACGGACTTTTGGGAGGAAGTCATGGTCCGGCGCACCCAGGGCAGGCGGGTGGATTACCTTATCTGCGATGAAGCCCAGTTCTACACTCCCGTGCAGGTGGAGCAACTGGCCAAGGTGGTGGACGAGATCGACGTCGACGTCTTCGCATTCGGCATCACCGCCGACTTCCGCACCCGTTTGTTCCCCGGGTCCCAACGCCTGATTGAGCTGGCTGACCGGGTGCAGGTGCTCCAAGTGGAGGCGCTGTGCTGGTGCGGCCGCCGGGCCACGCACAACGCCAGAACGGTCGACGGCGTCATGGTCACCGAGGGTGCGCAGGTGGTGGTCGGCGACGTGGACATGGTGGCCGACGCCGCCACCGCGCAGGCTGCCGAACACGTCCCCGTGGTGGGTTACGAGACGCTGTGCCGCCGGCATTTCATGCGCAGGGTGACGGCGCACGGCGCCAAACTGATGGCCCAGCAGGATGAATTACTGCCGTTCGAAGTGGACGCCTGCCTCTGGCGCGGTTCAGGTGGACCAGGGGAGCCCCGCGGGACGTAAGTGTCCGCGCAGACCCGGTGGGTGGGCTTGTCGGTGGGCGGGCCTGCCCGTGGTTCAGCTTGTCGACACCTGTCCCGTGTCTTTGGGTGACCGGTTGTCGTGGCCGGCCCCTAAATCTCGGCCCCTTGAATGTCGTACCCCTTTGTGATGATGGGTTTATGGGGAAAGCTGCGGTGGTGGGGGGCGTTGGCGGATATTCGTGCTGCCCTTGCCGTGTTGGTTGCCGAGGTGGACGGAGCGGGAGCCGAGCCGTTTTCGGTTGCTGATCCGTTGGCTGGGTTGGCGGATGGTTGCCTTGATGTTCTGGCCGGTGTTCGTGAGGTGGAGGCCCGTGTCGCTGGTTTGAGGGCGCGGGCTGTGGTGGCGTTTGCGGATGCTGCCGGTGTTGTGGCGGGGCCGGGGGTGCCGGTGGTGGCGCAGGAGATGGCGGTCGCGGCGGAGGTCGGGTGTGTGCTGGCGCTGGGGCCGCGGGCGGCTGCGGCGTTCCTGGCCACCTCGCAGGCTGTGGTCAAGTGGTTGCCGTTGACCTTGTCGGCGTTGCAGGCGGGGGTGATCTCCTGGCAGCACGCCACGGTGTTGGCCGATGAAACGGCCGGGCTTGATGCTGCGGGGGCGGCGGGGTTGGAGGCCCATTTCCTGGACCCTGATGCACCGGATCCGGTGCGGGGGTGTGCGGTGGGGGAGTTGCCGGCGCACCGGTTCCGGGCCAAGGCCAGGGTTTGGCGGGAACGCCGCCATGCCGGGAGTATTGAGCAGCGTCACGCCAAGGGGGTGGTGGACCGGCGGGTGGAGTTCCGGCCGGACCGGGACGGGATGGCGTGGCTGTCCGCGTACCTGCCCGCGGACCAAGCAGCGGCGGCTTGGAACCGGCTCACCGCCATCTCGCGTGGCCTGCAGGGACCCGGGGAGACCCGCACCCTCGCCCAACTTCGCGCCGACACCTTCGCGGAGAGTGTGGTGGGTGGCGGCAGCGCGGCCGCCGACTGTACTGCCAGCGGGGCTGTTGACGGAGCCGACCTGCCGCGTTCGCCGATCCGGGCGCAGGTGTTGGTGACCGTGCCGGTGTTTTCGTTGCTGGGGTTGACGGATGAGGCGGCGGTGCTGGATGGGTATGGGCCGATCCCGCCGTCGATGGCCCGCCGGTTGGTCGCTGAGGGGGCGGGCTCGTTTTACCGGGTGCTCGTGGACCCGCGGGACGGGGCACCCCTGGAGATAGGCAGGACCAGCTACCGGGTGGGCAAGGCGATGCGGAACTGGCTCCGGCTCCGGGACGGTAAATGCCCGTTCCCCGGCTGCAGCAACAGCTCACTGGACACGGAGGCCGACCACATCCTCGCCTGGGCCAACGGCGGGACCACCGGAATCAGCAACCTCGGACAGCCCTGCCCGAAACACCACCGCCTCCGGCATACCACCGGTTGGAAACCCACCCCGGCCAGCAAAACCGAACCACCGGGCTGGACCTCACCGGCCGGCCGCCACTACACCAGCGAACACCAGGACTGGGGACCACCCACATGGCCCAGGGGATGGCCGGGAGGGATACCTGCACACCCACGCGTGAACGCCCTCGCTGGGACAGGCGGAGCCAACGCCACCAGGCGGATCTACTGCCTGCGCCGGTAGCGGATGTGGGTTGCCAACGGCGAGTGAAGCACCTCGACGGGGTCGAAGGCGAAAGACTCAATGCCGTCGAAGATACGTTCGCCCGAACCGAGAAGCACCGGGGCGATGTCGAGCGTCAATTCGTCCACGACGCCGGCAGCCAGTGCTTGGCGGACGGTCGAGGCTCCACCTGCGATGTCCACGCCCTTGTCTCCGGCGGCTTGGGACGCGGCAGCATAGGCGGCGTCGAATCCCTCGGTGACGAAGTGGAACGTGGTCCCGCCCTCCATCTGGATCGGGGCATGCTCATAGTGGGTGAGGACGAAAACGGGTGCGTGATAAGGCGGTTCCGGGCCCCACCAGCCGTTCCATTCCCCACTCCACTCACCGCGGATGGGACCGAACATGTTCCGGCCCATCACATAGGCGCCGCGAGGCCGCATGAGCCAATTGGCGGCGACCTGGTTGGTTTCGGTGGCCCGGGGGTCGCCGATATGCCAGCCATGCAGCTCGAGCCCGCGTTTACCCAGCGGGTTTTCGCGGCTCTGGTCCGGTCCGGCGACAAAGCCGTCCAGCGAAATGGACATATGGCAGGTTGTGTCCGGCACCGAGAACCTCCTGGTAATTGCGCTTTACACGCGGCCGCGTGCTGGGGATCCTAGCACGTGCCCAAGTCCATCAGGGGCTGCGAGAAAAGCTCCTAGTCGCTTCGGGTTCCAAAAACGATCTCATCCCACGACGGGACGCTGGATCGCTTTGGCTTAACCGACCGTTCCGGCGCCTCGGCCTCCGGAAGTTGGCCAGTGGCGGGGGAAGCGTCGTCCGGCTTCGCCGTGGTGCGGCGGGCGTTCCCGCCAAGCAACTCATCCAGCCCGGCGCCTGGTGCTGCACCTTGGCTGCCGCCCGAAGGTTTCTGCGGGGACGCGGCAATCGTGATTTCCCTCGTGTCCGTGCTGACACCGTCGTGAAGCCGCAAAGCATCGTCCTGGATGTCGCGGTGCGGCGGGATAAGGCTGAGCCTGGACAGCATGGACGGCCTGGCATCCCTGCGGCGGATAAACGAATCACCCTGGGCCGCCGGTCCGTCACGCCGGTCGTCCTGCGGCTCCGGTTCGTTTGACTCTGGTTCAGGAACCACCTCGGACGGGCGGGGATGGGCCGCCGGTACCCCATGGGTCAGCAGCAGCGCCAAGGCATCATCAGAATCTTCGTCGACGCCTATCCGCTGGCCACGCCGCGACCGCAGCATATCCAGGAGGCCGTCGGACTCCTTGCCGGCCTCCTGGGCCGTGGCGCCTGGGCTGCCGGACGCCTTAGACGAATCCGCGTCGGTTTCAAAGTCGAAGGGGCGGTCCGATACAGCGGTGAGGCGGCGGGCCGGAACAGGTCCGTCCAGCGGCTCAAGCTCACTCAATTGCTGTGCCCACCGGTTGGTGTTCTGCAGCGACTTGCGTGCCGGACTGAACGTCCACAGGGCCGGAGGCTCCTCGCCAATGCCGGAGGTCCCGCCCGGTTTGGCCTCAAAACTGGCGGATACCGTCCAGGTGCCGTCCTGGCGCCGCCACGAATCCCATTCCACCGTCGCCGGATCAATGCCGTGTGCGGACAACCGGTGGGAAACCATGTCGTCCAGGGTGGCCGGGGAATCGCCGAACGCGGACCGGTAGATGTCGTGGCCGGGAGAGGGCGCCGCTACTTCGACTTTCCGCGCCTGCTGCGCAACGTATTCGCGCTCGGCAAGGACCGGACCTTCGTAACGCTCCACCTTGGCCAGCGGCATGCCGGACAACTCGGCCACGTCGGCAGCGGTGGCACCGGCGCGGATCCGGGCCTGGATATCCCTCGGGGACATCGGAACGGCCGGCCGCTCCGCCCGCGGTTTGGCCGCTGACCGGCTGGCCGTCCTGAGGGCCTCATCGATCGGCAGCTGGAACATCTCGCCGCCGGCCCCGCTCAACAGGAGATGCGTCCCGTCGTCGTGCACGCCTACAAGCCGTAGATCCTGCATACAAATCCTCCACCCTGGCATTACTATCAATCGAAACTCTGCCACCCGGTGGCGCGGAATTGGCTCAAGGGGCAGGGCGCGCCGTGATTTTCCGCCTGATTCCGGCTCGAAGAGTCAGGGACCGCCCTGCGCGGAGGAGGAGAACCCGCAGGCGGGGGAGGCTGCCGCGGATACTTGTTTGCTCAGCCCCTGGTCAGGGCGGCGGTCAGCTTGTCAGGATGCCGGGTGGAGGCGAGCCAGTACGGAGTGCGGTCGGCCGGGTCGGTGATCTCGATCTTCACGACGGGGTCGATCCAGCCCCTGATGCAGAGGTAGGCGAGCCCGTTGAGCCTCGTGCCCCGCTCTGCCGTTGCCTCCCCGGAGGTGAACGGCTCAACGCTGCCGACGAATTTGCGGTCGATGCTGGCCCGTCCGACCGTCAGTGCGTCGCTGGTAACGGTGATGGTGGGCGTGGACAGGACCAGGAGCACGCTGATGATGGCAAGGAGCACCACCGCCGCGGTATACCCGGCCGCCATACTGATGGGTGCGAAGACCAGGATGCCGGCCGCGGAGACGCCCACGGCAATGACCCAAATCCAGGCGTTGGGCCAGAGCTTCTCCTGGTACGTGACAGGTGTCCCGGCCGAGGGGGTGCTGGGAACGGACGCTGGCGTGCTTGATTCGGGCATATGCCAAGCTTTCCACCTTTGGTCCGCTATTTCATCTTGGGTGCCGCGGCTCCGGATCCTGCCATCTGGGACTGGTGCGGGGGCGCGGGTTAGAGTGAGTGACTGTGACTGAACATCCCACCGCAGCAGACCTCGTCCCGGACACGGCATCCCCGGCCGCACCTACCGTGCAGGTCCAGTTGAAGATGCTGGATCCGGATCTGGAAGCTCCTTACTACGCACACCCGGGCGACGCCGGGGCGGACCTCCGCGCGCGCGAAGACGTGGTCCTGCTGCCGGGGGAGCGCAAACTGGTCCCCACGGGTGTGGCCATTGCCCTGCCCTACGGGTTCGTCGCCCTGATCCACCCGCGCTCCGGACTCGCCACCAAGCACGGGCTGACAATCGTAAACGCACCCGGCACCGTGGATGCGGGCTACCGCGGAGAGATATCGGTTACCCTGCTGAACACCGACTCGTCCCAGCCGATCGAGCTGCGCCGCGGCGATAGAATTGCCCAGATGGTTATCCAGCGGGTGGAACACGCGCACTTCATTCCTGTCAGCGAATTGAGCGGTTCCGTGCGCGGCGCGGGAGGCTTCGGCTCCACCGGCGGGTTCAACGTTCCCGGAGCCTGACACCTCCACCCACAACCGCTGCCACGCCAGCGCGAACGACGGCGGGACCTGGTCCCGGCCGGCAGATTTTGAGAACTGGCACATTCTAGGAACGAAGGAGTCACCCATGGTCTTTGGGCTCGGCAGGAAAGCCAAGAAGGAAGAGCCGGCGCAACCGGCCGAAGAGCTGACGGCAGCGGAATCCGAAGAAGGCCCAACCGCCGCTTCAACGCGCAGCCAGGATGGCCCCTTCGACGAATCCGAGGTAGGCAGCCGGGACGGCTTCGTGGACCTTGGTGCCCTGCTGATCACGCCCAGCGAGGGACTCCAGCTCCGCCTCGAGGTTGAAGAGGCGACGCAGCGGGTGGTGGCCGTAACCCTTGACCTGAACGGATCCAGCCTTCAACTGCAGGCGTTCGCCGCCCCCAAGACAGAAACGCTGTGGGACGAAATCCGCGAACAGATCGGCCAGTCGGTCGGTGCCCAGGGCGGCCAGATCGAGGAGGTGGAGGGCGCGTTTGGCACGGAACTGGTTGCCAAACTCCCAGCCGGGCTTCCGGACGGCAGCCAGGGCTACCGCGTGGCCCGTTTCATCGGCGTCGATGGTCCGCGCTGGTTCCTGCGCGGCGTCCTGGGTGGACCCGCAGCCTTGGAGCGACCCGCCGCCGAACCGTTGGAGACCCTGTTCCGGAAGGTGGTGGTGGTCCGGGGCGACAGCCCTATGCCGCCGCGGGATCTCCTGCAGCTGCGGCTGCCCAAGGATGCCTCCGCTACTCCTCCGCCCGCCGGTCCCATATTGGAGGAACCAGAACGTGGTCCCGAAATCACCCAAATCGGCTGAGGCCGCACACGGCGGACCCGCCCAGGCGTCCGGTGGGCTGACCCCATTGGCCCAACTCCCGGACAAGGGACGCGTGCTGTGCCAGGGGCACATCGAATCTGTGACTTTCGTACCCGCGGACCGGACGGCAGAGTTCATTGCCATCGTCTCCGAGACCGGAACCGGACGGCCGGTCCCCGGCCCCGGACGGAACAAGCCCGCACGGCTTCGCATCGTGTGGCTGGGCCGACGACGGGTGCCGGGCATCGAAGCGGGCGCCGAGATCCGGGTCGAAGGCATGCTTGCCCGCGGCAAGGACATGCCCACCATCTTTAATCCCCGTTACGAGATCATGTCCCGCCAGGAGCACGAATGACCGAGCAGCAGCCCGAACAGTCCTCCGAAAACGCCGCCCCGGGCCGGCGGCAGGGTACGGACCCGTCACCGGCAGCCGCGCCGTCGCCGGTAGCCGGGCTGGCCGCGGAGTACGCGGCCAAGGCGGGGCTCCACCGCACCCACGACGGCAGGGTGGACGTCCTGCGAAGCGCCGGGGGAGTCCAGGGCATTGCGGAAAGCATTGTTCCCGGGTTGGTTTTCCTCGTGGCGTTCACCGTGACACGGGAGCTCACACTCTCCCTGGTCGCTGCCTTGGCATCGGCAGCTGCGTTCACCATCGCCAGGCTGGCACAACGGCGCCCCCTGACCCAGGCCCTGGCGGGCGTGGTGGGCGTCGGCATTTCGGCATGGCTGGCCAACACCACCGGGAAGGCGGAGGATTTCTACCTGCCCGGCTTCTTCACCAACGCCGCCTACATCCTGGCGATGGTGGTTTCAATCATCGTTAAATGGCCGGTCGCCGGGCTCCTCTTCGGTTTCATCCGCAACGAGGGAGTGGAATGGCGCAAAGACCCGGACCGGGTCAAGGCCTACCGGCTGGGCACCTGGATCATCGTTGCGGTCTTGGCGCTCAGGCTCATCGTGCAGGTTCCCCTGTACCTGATGGGCCCAGACGGCCTGGCCGCCCTCGCCACGACGCGCCTGATCATGGGCGCGCCCCTGTACATTCTTGGAGTGTGGGTGGCGTGGCTCGTCACCCGCCCGGCTCCGGCCGAAGCCGAAGACCGGGCAGGCGCCGGCCAGGACACCTGATGCCCCCAGCCGCCTGAGGACCCAGGGCCCGGGGCACCTAGCCGTCGAAGCCGTCGTCGTCCGGCACCGGACCGTATTCGCTTGCGGCATGCTGGACGCCGACGGCGGGCTGCGGCGGGGTGCCGGCGTCGATGCTGCCGGGAGCCGAGGAGAGAAGCTCACGCAACCTGTCCTCGGCGGCGATCGTGGTGACGAAGAAGAGTTCGTCGCCGCCGTCAATGACATCGTCCCGGCTCGGGGTGATGGGGGCCTGGTCGCGGAGGATTGCCACCAGGGTGGCGTCTTCCGGCCAGTGGATGTCCCCAACGGTCATGCCGATAACGTGCGAGTCGTGCGGCACGGTGAACTCCACCAGCGATGCAACGCCGGTCTGGAGCGTCAGAAGCCGGACAAGGTCGCCGATCTCAACGGCTTCCTCCACCAGGGCAGTCATCAGCTGCGGGGTGTTGACCGCCACGTCCACGCCCCAGGAGTCATTGAACATCCAGTCGTTCTTGGGGTTGTTGACCCGGCCAACGGTACGGCCCACGCCGAACTCCGTCTTCGCCAGCAGCGACACCACCAGGTTGACCTTGTCATCACCCGTAGCGGAAACCACGACGTCGGCATCTTCCACCTTGGCGCCCTGGAGCGTCGAGAGCTCACATGCATCACCCACCAGCCAATGGGCACCGCGCAGGCCGCTGCGCCCGATCACTTCCGGCTTCAGGTCGATCAGGAGGATCTCATGCTTGTGCGCCAGCAACTCCCGGGCAATGGATGATCCGACGCTGCCGGCGCCGACGATGACTACTTTCACTGATACTCCTTGGCAGGGGCTTTGGCGAGGATCTGGGCGATCAGGGCGCTGCGGTCCACCTGCAGCATGGCGTGCACGGTATCGCCGTCCTGGTACGCGGTGCCCGCGTCCGGCAGCAGGCCTTCGCCGAACCGCGTGAGATAGGCCACGCGGACACCGGCTGCCTTCTCGATGCTGCTGATCCGGTGCCCGATCCAGCCACCGTCCAGGTCCAGCTCAGCCAGGACCAGGCGCCCGGAGGGTTCGCGGAAATCGCCGGCGAGGTGCTGCTCGGGCAGGATCCGACGCAATACCTGGTCCGCGCTCCAGCGGACGGCTGCCACGGTGGGAATGCCCAGGCGCTGGTAAATCTCGGCACGTCCCGGGTCGTAGATCCTTGCAACCACGTGCGGGACATGGAACGTCTCGCGGGCCACGCGGGTGGCCAGGATGTTCGAATTGTCGCCGCTGGACACCGCCGCGAAGGCATAGGCTTCACCGACGCCGGCCTGCTTCAGGGTGTCCCGGTCGAATCCCACCCCCGTGACCTTCCGGCCCGTGAACCCCTGGCGGAGCCGGCGGAACGCTCGGTCGTCCTGGTCGATGATGGCCACGGAATGGCCGGCATCCTCCAGCGTGTGCGCCAGCGTTGCCCCCACCCGGCCACATCCCATGATCACGAAATGCGCCACCGTATCTCCTCTGTATGTACGTCACGATCGTGCAGCTAGAACTCTACCGGCACGTCCGCGGTTCGGCCCGGCCCGGCTCCGTCATGACATCGTCCGCGATTCCGACTAGCTTTGTGGGGTGTTGACAATACTGAACGCCGTCAAACGCGTGCTGGTGGGCAGGCCTTTCCGGAATGACCGCCTTGCCCATACCCTGCTGCCGAAAAAGATCGCACTGCCGATCTTCGCGTCGGACGCGTTGTCGTCCGTAGCCTATGCCCCGGATGAGATCCTGCTGACCCTTGCCTTGGCCGGCGTCAGTGCGGTGGCGATTTCACCCCTGGTGGGCCTGGCCGTGATGGTGGTCCTGCTGACCGTCGTTGCCTCCTACCGGCAGAACGTCCACGCCTACCCCTCCGGCGGCGGCGACTACGAGATTGCCAACGTGAACATGGGAAAGTACGCGGGCCTGACTGTGGCCTCCGCGCTCCTGGTGGACTACGTCCTGACGGTTGCCGTGTCCATGTCCTCGGCCGCGGCGTACCTCACCACGGCTGTACCGTCGCTGCACGGCCAGCAGGCAATCATTGCCACCATCGGCGTCGTCATCCTTGCCCTGGTGAACCTGCGCGGCATCAAGGAAGCGGGCAGCGTCTTCGCGGTCCCCACGTACATCTTCATGGCCTCGATCCTCGGCATGACCGCGGTAGGCATCTTCCAGGCGGCCACCGGGCAGCTTGGCCAGGCGCCGTCTGCAGCCTTCACCATCGTCCCGACCGAAGGCTTCGACCAGGGCCTCGTGGGCCTCGCCGGTGCCTTCCTGCTCCTGCGGGCTTTCTCCTCCGGCGCCGCGGCACTGACGGGTGTCGAAGCGATCAGCAACGGCGTTCCCAATTTCCGGCACCCCAAAAGCAAGAACGCGGCAACCACCCTGCTGCTCCTGGGCATCATCGGCGCCGCGATGCTCGCAGGCATCATCTACCTGGCGAACGCCACGAAGGTCCACATCGTGCTGGACCCGGCCAAGGAGTTCCTGCTCGACGGCAAGCCGCTGCCCGAGGGCTACATCCAGAACCCCGCCATCAGCCAGATCGCACAGACCATCTTCGGCCCCGGTTCCATCCCGTTCTACATCGTGGTGGCAGCCACCGGCGTCATCCTGGTGTTCGCCTCAAACACCGCCTTCAACGGCTTCCCAGTGCTGGGCTCCATCCTGGCGCAGGACGGCTACCTGCCCCGGCAGCTGCGCACCCGCGGCGACAGGCTCGCCTTCAGCAACGGCGTGCTGGCCCTTGCCGCCGGCGCCCTGGTGCTGATCATCTCCTTCGACGCGGACGTCACCAAGCTGATCCAGCTCTACATCGTGGGCGTCTTCATCTCCTTCACCCTCAGCCAGCTCGGCATGATCAGGCACTGGGGCCGCGAACTCAAACTCGTCAAGGACAAGGCCGTCCGGCGCCGGATGCTGAAATCCCGCACCATTAACACCATCGGGTTCGGCATGACCGGCCTGGTGCTCGTCATCGTCCTCATCACCAAGTTCCAGCAAGGCGCCTGGATCGCACTGCTGGCCATGTTCATCCTCTTCCTGATCATGTGGAGCATCCGGGCGCACTACGACAATGTGGCCAAGGAACTTGCCGTGGACGAGGACTCCTCGCCGCGCGCGCTGCCCACCCGGGTCCACGCCGTGCTGCTGGTCTCGCACGTCCGCAAGCCCGTGCTGCGTGCCCTGGCCTACGCCCGCGCGTCCAGGCCCTCGCGGCTGGACGCCATCACCGTGGACATCGACCCGGAAGAGACCGCCCACACCATTACCGACTGGGAGAAGCTCGAAATCCCGGTCCCGCTGACGGTCCTTGCCAGCCCGTACCGCGAGACGGTCACGCCCATCATGGACTACGTCAAGCAAATGCGCCTTGACTCCCCGCGGGACCTCATCGTGGTCTACATTCCGGAATACGTCGTGGGCAAATGGTGGGAGCAGCTGGTGCACAACCAGACCGCACTGCGGATCAAGACCCGGCTGCACTTCGAACCCGGCGTCATGGTGGCCAGCGTTCCCTGGCAGCTCAAATCATCCGAAGAAGCCAAGAACCTGCAGGACGTCCAGTGACCGCAAGAACCTCGCCCACGGCAGTGTCGGCATCCGACCAGGCCGGCCACGCCGGCGAAGAGGCCGTGCTCGACGTCGGGCCGGTTGCCCACGGCGGGCACTGCGTGGCCCGCCACGAAGGCCGGGTGGTCTTTGTCCGGCACGCCATCCCCGGCGAAAAGGTCCGTGTCCGGCTGACCGATGCCGGCGACCACGCCAAGTTCTGGCGGGCGGACGCCGTGGAGATCCTCGAAGCGTCCCCGGACCGGGTGGAGCACTTCTGGCACCTCGCCGATTCAGCCCGGGCCTGGGGCCACGGCCATCCGCCGGTGGGCGGCGCCGAATTCGGGCACATCACGCTGGCCCGGCAGCGGCAACTCAAAGCGGACGTCCTGGCCGAGCAGCTCACCCGGCTCGCCGGCGTTGACCCTGCACCGTCCGTGTGGGCCGGCAGCGTCGAAGCCGTGGGGGAGGCGCACGACGACGGCTCCGGCCTCGGGTGGCGGACGCGGGCGAGCTTTTCGGTCACCCCCGGCGGCAAGCTGGGGATGCACGCGCACCGTTCCGGGCATATCGTTCCGGTGCGGGATATGCCGCTGGCCACGGAAGCGGTCAACGCCCTCCGCCTGTGGGAGCTGGACCTGCAGGGCATCGAACGCGTTGAGGTGGCGGCTCCGGCGAACGGCTCCCGCCCACTGGTGCTCCTGGCTCCGGCGCCGGGAACCAAGGACAAGCGGCTGCGGGCCATTGCCGCCGGACTGCCGGCGGAGGTATCCGTGGCGGCGTTCGATCCGGTCAGCGGCGACGCGACCCAGGTCCGGGGACGGACGTGGGTGCAGGAAACGGCGGCCGGCCACGATTACCGCGTGTCGGGCGCGGGCTTCTGGCAGATCCACCGCGACGCGCCCGGGACACTTGTGGGCGCCGTCACGGAATTCCTGCGCGGCGGCGGCTTCCTGCACCCCGGGGCGGTGGTGGCGGATCTGTACGCCGGGGCCGGATTGTTCACTGCCGTGCTGGCCGATGCCGTAGGGGAGACCGGGTCCGTCCTGTCGGTCGAAGGTGCACCCGGCTCCAGCCGCGATGCACGCAAGAACCTCCATTCCGCTCCGCAGGTGGAGGTGGTCCAGGGCCGCGTGGAGCGCGTGCTCCGCCAGAAAGCGCGGAATTTCGACGCCCTCGTCCTCGATCCGCCCCGTGCGGGGGCAGGGAAAGCCGTCGTCGGGCAACTCATTGCCTCGCAGCCCCGTGCCATTGCCTATGTGTCCTGCGATCCGGCGTCGTTTGCCCGTGACCTCGGTTACTTTCGACGCTCGGGCTGGGAACTCGCCGGGCTCCGTGCTTTCGACTTGTACCCCCACACCCACCACCTGGAGACCGTGGCACTGCTGGCTCCCGGTCCGTGATGCCACCGGCGTTTTGGACTACGATGGCCGTAGTAGTCCCACGTCGCGCCCGAATTATCGGCCGGCCGTGTGCAATTTTCGGGCCCTCGAACTACTTAGGGCATCCTAACTAGCAGGCGGTCAACCGCGCGACAAAGATGAAACTGTTGCGAGAGGAGTCCTGCGATGAGCACTGTGGACAGCTTCGGTTCAAAAGGCAAACTTAATGTAGCCGGAACCGATTACGAAATTTTCCGGTTGAACTCCGTTGAAGGTGCAGAAAACCTTCCGTTCAGCCTCAAGGTATTGCTTGAAAACCTGTTGAGGACCGAGGACGGCGCGAACATCACGGCCGACCACGTCCGCGCACTGGCCGGTTGGGATCCCAACGCCGAGCCCGACACTGAAATCCAGTTCACGCCGGCGCGCGTGATCATGCAGGACTTCACTGGCGTGCCCTGCGTTGTGGACCTCGCCACCATGCGTGAAGCCGTCAAGGAACTCGGCGGCGACCCCAAGCGGGTCAACCCGCTGGCACCGGCGGAAATGGTCATCGACCACTCCGTGCAGATCGACGCCTTCGGCAACTCCGGCGCACTGGAGCGCAACATGGAGATCGAGTACCAGCGCAACGGCGAGCGGTACCAGTTCCTCCGGTGGGGCCAGACCGCGTTCGACGACTTCAAGGTCGTCCCGCCGGGAACCGGCATCGTGCACCAGGTCAACATCGAATACCTGGCCCGCACCGTCATGACCCGCGAGGTTGACGGTGCCCTGCGCGCCTACCCCGACACCTGCGTCGGCACCGACTCGCACACCACCATGGTCAACGGCCTGGGCGTGCTCGGCTGGGGCGTCGGCGGCATCGAGGCCGAGGCTGCCATGCTGGGCCAGCCCGTCTCCATGCTGATCCCGCGCGTCGTCGGCTTCAAGCTGACCGGATCCATCCCGGCCGGTGCCACCGCCACCGACGTCGTCCTCACCATCACCGAACAGCTGCGCCAGCACGGCGTGGTGGGCAAGTTCGTCGAGTTCTACGGCGAGGGCGTCGCGGCCGTGCCGCTGGCCAACCGCGCCACCATCGGCAACATGAGCCCCGAATTCGGTTCCACCGCCGCCATGTTCCCGATCGACGACGTCACCCTGGACTACCTCCGCCTCACCGGCCGGTCCGACGAGAACGTCGCCCTGGTCGAGGCCTACGCGAAGGAACAGGGCCTCTGGCACGACCCCTCCCGCGAGATCAAGTTCTCCGAGTACCTCGAGCTGGACCTGTCGACCGTTGTTCCGTCGATCTCCGGCCCGAAGCGCCCGCAGGACCGCATCATCCTCACCGAATCCAAGGCACAGTTCCGCGAGGACCTCCGCAACTACGTCAAGGTGGACCTCGCCGACGGCAGCCTGGACGAAGCGATCGACGAGAGCTTCCCGGCATCGGACTCGCCGTCCTTCACCGCCTCTGCGACCCACCTCACCGAGCAGGCCCCGCACGGCCACGGCCCCAAGTCCAACGGACGTCCGTCCAAGAAGGTGGCTGTCACTACCGCCGACGGCCGCGAGTTCGAACTGGACCACGGAGCTGTGTCGATCGCCTCGATCACCTCCTGCACCAACACGTCCAACCCGTCCGTGATGCTGGCCGCCGCACTGCTGGCCCGCAACGCCGTGGAAAAGGGCCTGGCCGCGAAGCCGTGGGTCAAGACCTCCGTCGCTCCCGGCTCCAAGGTGGTCACCGACTACTACAACAAGTCGGGCCTGACCCCGTACCTGGAGAAGCTCGGCTTCTACATCGTGGGCTACGGCTGCGCCACCTGCATCGGCAACTCCGGCCCGCTTGACGCCGAGATCTCCGAGGCCATCCAGGCCAACGACCTCTCCGTCACGGCAGTCCTCTCCGGCAACCGCAACTTCGAAGGCCGGATCAACCCGGACGTCAAGATGAACTACCTGGCCTCCCCGCCGCTGGTCATCGCGTACGCCCTGGCCGGAACCATGGACTTCGACTTCGAAAACGATGCCCTGGGCCAGGACGAGGCCGGCAACGACGTCTTCCTGAAGGACATCTGGCCGAACCCGGTCGAGGTCCAGCAGGTCATCGACTCCTCGATCGACAAGGGCATGTTCGCCCGCGGCTACGAGGGCGTCTTCGAAGGCGACGACCGCTGGAAGGCCCTGGACACCCCCGCCGGCGACACCTTCGCCTGGGACGAGAAGTCCACCTACGTCCGGAAGCCCCCGTACTTCGAGGGCATGCAGGCCCAGCCGGAACCGGTCAAGGACATCACCGGTGCGCGCGTGCTGCTGAAGCTTGGCGACTCCGTCACCACCGACCACATCTCCCCGGCCGGTTCCTTCAAGTCCGACACCCCGGCCGGCCAGTACCTCCTGGCCAACGGCGTGGAGCGCAAGGACTTCAACTCCTACGGTTCCCGCCGTGGCAACCACGAGGTCATGATCCGCGGCACCTTCGCCAACATCCGGATCAAGAACCAGCTGCTCGACGGCGTCGAGGGTGGCTTCACCCGCGACTTCACCCAGGCAGACGGCCCCCAGGCCTACGTCTACGACGCCGCGCAGAACTACCAGGCAGCCGGCACCCCGCTGGTGGTCCTGGCAGGCAAGGAGTACGGCTCCGGTTCGTCCCGCGACTGGGCCGCCAAGGGCACGGCGCTGCTGGGCGTCAAGGCCGTCATCGCCGAAAGCTACGAGCGCATCCACCGCTCCAACCTGATCGGCATGGGCGTCCTTCCGCTGCAGTACCCGGCCGGCCAGAACGCCGCCAGCCTGGGCCTGACCGGCACGGAAACCTTCGCGGTTGAGGGCGTCACCGCCCTGAACGAAGGCACCACGCCGAAGACCCTGAAGGTCACCGCGACGGCCGAAGACGGCACCACCACGAGCTTCGATGCGGTCCTGCGCATCGATACCCCGGGTGAAGCCGACTACTACCGCAACGGCGGCATCCTGCAGTACGTGCTGCGGCAGATCTCCGCGAACTAGCGGAACAGCTGCGCAGCCAGCATCCTCCCCGAAGCCCCGGCCGGTCACCGACCAGCCGGGGCTTCGGCTTTGCAACCAAGCCAAGGCGTTAGAGTTAAACGGCACGTCTACCACCCGAAGGAGGGGTCATTGGGAATCTTGGACACCATCCGGAATCCGCAGGACCTGAACGAGTTGACCGAGGAACAGCTGGAGCAGCTGGCTTCGGAGATCAGGGAGTTCCTGATCACGAACGTCTCACAGACGGGCGGACACCTCGGACCCAACCTTGGCGTGGTGGAACTGACGCTGGCCGTCCACCGCACCTTCGATTCCCCCCGCGACAGCATCGTCTTTGACACGGGCCACCAGTCCTACGTCCACAAACTCCTGACCGGACGCCAGGACTTCAGTACCCTCCGGCAGGAAGGCGGCCTCTCCGGCTACCCCTCACGCGCGGAGTCCGAACACGACATCGTGGAAAGCTCGCACGCATCCTCATCCTTGTCCTGGGCGGACGGCATCTCCCGGGCCCGCCAGCTCACCGGCAAAGGCGACCGGCACGTGGTGGCCATCGTGGGCGACGGCGCCCTGACCGGTGGCATGGCCTGGGAAGCCATCAACAACATCGCGGCGGACAAGAAACGCCGGGTTGTCATCGTAGTCAACGACAACGGCCGTTCCTACGCCCCGACCGTGGGCGGATTTGCCGACTACCTCGCGTCCCTGCGCCCCACCATCGACTCCTTCCGCGCCGCACCCGCCTATGAAGGCGCCCTGGACTGGTGGAAGAAGAAGCTCCAGAACGGCGGCCCCGCAGGACAGTTCACCTACAAGAGCCTGCACGCCATGAAAAAAGGCATCAAGGACTGGTGGGCTCCGCAGGGCATGTTCGAGGACCTCGGCATGAAGTACATCGGACCGGTGGACGGCCACAACCTGCAGGCCATGGAGCATGCGCTCTCCACCGCCAGGAACTACGGCGGCCCGGTCATCGTCCACGCCATGACCGAAAAGGGCCATGGCTACGCGCCGGCCCGCGCCCATGAAGCGGACCAGTTCCATGCGGTAGGCATCATCGATCCCGAAACCGGCGAACCAACGGGCACCGGCGGCGCGCAGTCCTGGACGTCCGTCTTCGCCGACGAGATCGCCGCCATCGCCGACGAACGCGAAGACATCGTCGGCATCACCGGCGCCATGCTGATCCCGGTGGGCCTGCACAAGTTCGCGGCCAAGCACCCGAAACGCGTCGTCGACGTCGGCATCGCAGAGCAGCACGCCCTCACCGCTGCTGCCGGCATGGCGTTCGGCGGCCTCCACCCCGTCGTCGCCGTCTACGCCACCTTCCTGAACCGGGCCTTCGACCAGTTGCTGATGGACGTCGCCCTCCACAAGGCCGGCGTCACCATCGTGCTGGACCGCGCCGGCGTGACCGGCCCGGACGGCGCCAGCCACCACGGCATGTGGGACATGGCCATGGTCCAGATCGTTCCTGGCCTCCACCTCGCCGCACCACGCGACGCCAGCCGCCTCCGGGAAGAACTGCGGGAAGCGGTGGCCATCAGCGACGCGCCCAGTGTGGTTCGCTTCTCCAAGGGATCCGTGGGTCCCGAAGTGGACGCCCTCGAACGGCTCAGCGACGGCGTTGACATCCTGGCCCGCCGACCCTCCGGATCCACCGAGAACGACGTTCTGATCGTCAGCGTGGGTGCCATGTCCGAGCTCGCCCTCGATGTCGCCAACCGGCTCGGTGCCCAAGGCATCAGCAGCACAGTGGTGGATCCGCGCTGGGTGCTCCCGGTCCGCCGCTCCATCATCGCGCTGGCCTCGCACCACCGCCTGGTGGTCTGCATCGAGGACGGCGTCCGGGCCGGCGGAGTCGGCTCCCGCATCCGGCAGGAAATGCGCACGGCAGGGGTGGACACCGCCCTGAACGAGGTTGGCCTGCCCGTCGAGTTCCTCGACCACGGCACCCGCGCCCAGGTCATGGAGCGCGTGGGGCTCACCGCCCAGCAAATAACGCACGACATCGTCGCGCAGGTTTTGGGTACAAAGGTCCCGTTCGCGCGTCCCCTGCCCGGGCAGCAGCACCCCACCACTGGCAGCCTCCCGATCCTGTGAGGGACGAAGACGCACTGAAATACCCGGGGGCCGTGGGGGAGTCGGGGCCGGTTCTGCATACCACCACCACCCGCGTGCCCGGCAAACTCCAGCCCGGGCAGCTGGTGGTCTCCCGCAACCGGAAATGGAACGGCAAGGCGCACTGGGTGGTCCCCGGCCGGTACCTTGGCGAAGACCGGCATGGCTGGTGGATCTTCCAGGGCACCAACGAGTTCTGTTCGCGCCCCGGCGCCGCGTTCTATACGCGCTCGGACGCCGTGCTCCTGGTGCCGCGGCAGGGCGACTGGGTGGCCACGTTCTACGATTCTGCCCATCCCGCCGGCGTGCGGCTCTACATCGACCTCGCCGTGGGCCACGAATGGACGGACATCCGGCCCGCCGTTACGGAGTTCCATGTGATCGACATGGACCTGGACGTGATCCGCACCGAATCTCGCGGCGTCTTCATCGACGACCAGGACGAATTCGCCGAGCACAGCGTGTCCATGCGCTACCCCCAACGGCTGGTCGAGGACATCCAGGCGGCCGCGGATGAGCTTTTCCATGCCGTGAAGGCGCAGCAGGCGCCTTTCGACGGTACCGACGTTGAATGGTTTACAAAGGGACGCATATGAGCGGCATAGTCAGGGTCTACAAGCGCGACGACGAGGGCACCCTCCACTTCCGGGAAGCCTGGTTCGATGAGGAGTACTCCCAGTTCGTCATGAATTTCGGCGTCGTGGGGCACCAGAGCAAGACCGAGGAAACCGACGTCAGCGACGCCGAGGGTGCCGAGAGCCTGCTGGATGCCTTCGCAGCCCAGTGCCAGGAGGACGGCTACGCCGAAATCCCCAACGAGGAGCAGTCCTGGGTGGTGGCCCAGTTCGCCCTCAAGACCAGGGAGGGCACGGAGCGGGACCGCTACCTGGAGCAGAAGGCCAAAGATGCGCTCATCAGCCACCTTGCCTGGCGGGGCCTTGGAACGGTGGAAAGGTCTGAGTTCACGGATTACAAACTCAACATTTTCTGCCTCTGCCCGGAGGTGAACAAGGCCGTTAATGCCATCAAGGTGTGCGCCCGCGGCGAGGACCTTGACTTCACCAAGCTCAGCATTGGTGCCGCCCCCTATACCGAACCCGGGCAGTTCAAACTCAAGCACTCAGCCAAGCCCGCCAACAGCTTCAGCCTCTAGGAGTCGTCCGTGACCAGTTACCGCCGCGTTGGAAAATCAGGCCTCACCGTCTCCACGGTGGGCCTCGGATGCAACAACCTGGGCCGCGCCAACACCGCCACTGAGTCGCAGGAAGGCACGGACGCCGTCGTCTCCGCAGCCCTGGAGGCCGGGATCACGCTGTTCGACGTCGCGGACAACTACGGCCGGGAACCGGGACTGAGCGAGACCATGCTGGGAAAGGCGCTGGGAAACCGGCGGGACCAGGCTGTGGTGGCCACCAAGTTCGGGATGGACGCCAAGGGCGCGAACGGCCCCGACTTCGGTGACCGGGGCTCGCGCCGCTACATCGTCCAGTCCGTCGAAGCGTCACTGCGGCGGCTCGGCACGGACTGGATCGACCTCTACCAGTTCCATACCCCGGACCCGCTGACACCCATCGACGAGACCCTCGCCGCTCTCGACGACCTCGTCCGCAGCGGCAAGGTACGGTACATCGGCCACTCCAACCGGGCCGGCTGGCAGATCGCCCAGGCCGAGTACGTGGCCCGGGAACTCGGCGGCGCACGCTTCGTTTCCACCCAGAACCACTACAACCTCCTGGACCGCCGGGCAGAGCAGGAAGTCACCCCCGCCGCCGAAGCCCTTGGCCTGGGCGTCCTGCCCTATTTCCCGCTGGCCAACGGCCTGCTCACGGGCAAGTACGCGCCCGGCCACGCGCCCGACGGTTCCCGCCTCAGCCACACACGCACCAACATGGTGGAGGACGCCGACTGGGACCAGCTGGGCCGGTTCAGCCTGTTTGCCAAGGAACGCGGCCTGACCGAGGTGGAGGTGGCCTTCTCCTGGCTGGCTGCACAGCCGTCCGTGGCCAGCGTGATCGCGGGTGCCACCAAACCGGAGCAGGTCCGCCAGAACGCCTCGGCCGCCGACTGGCAGCCCACGGCCGAAGACCTCGCAGAGCTGGATGCGATTTTCCCCACCGTTCCCAAGGTTGCCCTCTTCTAGGACACCGGAGACCCACAAGCCCCGTACCGCGACTGTGACCTCATATCTGCTCGACGTCGATACCGGCATCGACGACGCCCTCGCCCTGGCCTACCTCGCCGCGCTGCCGAAGACGGAATTCGTATCCGTCACTGCGACACCGGGAAACGTGGACGCCGACCAGGTGGCCCGGAATACTCTCGCACTGCTGGAGCTGTGCGGCAGACCGGGCGTCGAGGTGGCCATCGGGGCGCGCGGGCCGCTGTCCATTCCGCTGACCACCACCCCCGAAACGCATGGGCCGCAGGGGATCGGATACGCGGTGCTGCCCGAGCCCGCCGGACAGGTCTCGGCGCGGAACGCCGTCGACCTGTGGATCGAACACGCCCGCGCCAGGCCGGGGGAGCTCACCGCCCTGATCACGGCGCCGCTGACCAACTTCGCCTTGGCACTCCGCCGGGAGCCCGGCCTGCCGGACCTCCTGGCCGGCGTGGTGATCATGGGCGGGAGCTTCTACCACCAGGGGAACACCACCCCGACGGCCGAGTGGAACACGCATGTGGACCCGCACGCGGCCAAGGAGGTGTTCGCGGCGTACCGCGGCAAGCCGCTGGCCAAGTTGCCGATCGTCTGTTCGCTGGACACCACCGAGCGGATGGAGCTGCGCCCGGAACACGTCCGGCAACTCGCCGAGTCCGCCGGTGCAGCCGTGCCGGAACTGGTCCTGCCGGACCAGCCTGAGGGCCTGCGCAGCACATCCGGCAACACCCTCATCCGCCATCTGTCCGACGCACTGCGGTTCTACTTCGAGTTCCACCGGCTGTACGACCAGGGCTATGTGGCACACGTCCATGATTTCTTCGCCGCCGGAGTTGCCGCCGGCACGCTCGAGTACGACGTCCGCCCGGCCACGGTGGACGTCGAAACCAGCTCGCCGTTGCTGATGGGAACCACAGTGGCCGATTTCCGCGGACTATGGGGCGCTCCGCCGAACGCCAGGATTGTTTCCGGCAACAACCCGGAGCAGGCCTTCCGCGAGCTGGTGTCCGCCGTCGGCGGCCTGGCCCGGCGGCTGGGACTGCCGCTGGCCTGACTGCCGGCCTGACTGCCCACCAGGCGGCGAAGGATTACCGGACCGCGGCCGGCTTCCACCCCCGAAATGCCCGGTAGAATGGGCCACGGACCGGCCCGGCGCAGTTGCCGCCGGCTGCTGCCGAGGTGACATAGGCAGCCCCACCCCAGCCCGGTTCTGCCGGGCCACTGCCCGCACCCGAAGGAACATTTCCCATGTCATCGCCCTCCCTGACGCTTCCGTCCCAGGAACGCCCGGCGGCCCGCCGCCGCCGGCTGCTGGAGATCCTCGGCGCCCTGGCCATCGCCGCAACCTACGTCTACCTGGTCCTGAACCAGCCCGCGGACATCACCGGAGGCCCCGGCAGTGCCTCGGCCCTGATCGCACTCTCCGGCTTCCTGGCCGGGGCGGTCCTGCTCATCGCGGCCGTCCTGCCCACGCTTCCCGCATCCACCTTGGTGCTGATCCCGGTGGCGCTGGTCCTGAACATCGTGCTGGGCCAGTTCGTCGGCAGCACCCTGGTGCCCTTCTACCTTGACGCCATCGGTACCGTGCTGATCGCCGTCCTGGCCGGTCCCGCCGCGGGCGCTGCCACCGGCGCCCTCAGCAGCATCGTCTGGTCGTTCTTCAACCCCACCGTGCTGCCTTTCGCGGCAGGCGCCGCACTCATCGGCTGCCTGGCCGGGCTCGCCGCCCGCTACGGCCTCTTCCGCCGTTTCTACCTCGCCCCGGTGGCCGGCTTCGTCACCGGCATCATCGCCGGTGTGGTGTCTGCCCCCGTGGCCGCGTTTGTCTTCGGCGGAACCTCGGGCGTGGCCACCGGCGCGATCGTGAGCGCCTTCCGTGCCATGGGTGACACCCTCCTGGCGGCCATCACCAAGCAGGCACTGATCTCCGACCCCATGGACAAGGCGATCGTGTTCACCATCGTGGCCATCCTCGTCTATGCTTTGCCGCGCAGGGCCCGGCAGCAGTTCCCGTTCCTGCGCCGCCACCGTGTCCTGGCAGGCAAGGCCCCGGCCGGGACCACCGAGGCGCCGGCACAGGGCGCTGCCCGGGACCACTGACCGCACCGCCGTGACCGCATCCCCTGAACGCAGTGCCGCCGGGCCGGCCAGGCCGGTGCGCCTGAATCCGCTGACCTTGCTGGCTGCTGCCGGGAGTACAGCGGTCATCACGACGGCGGCCGGCAGTTGGCCGCTGTCGCTCACCGTGATTGGCGCCTCCCTGGGTCTTTCGGCGGCAGGCGGGACCGCCCGCCGCGTCCTGGCTGCCGCCGCGGCAATCCTGGTTCCCCTGGGCCTGTCACTGTTGATGCTGCACGGGCTGTTCTTCCCCGAGGGGACCACCGTCCTGGCCGCATGGGGGCCTGCGCGGGTCACGGCGGAAGGACTCGGGTTCGCCAGCCAGCGGATCCTCCAGCTGGGCGCCGTGGTCCTGGCATTGCTGGTCTTCTCCTTCAACGTCAGCCTCCCGGACCTCGTGGCGGCTTTGTCCGCCCGCGGCGTGCAGGGCCGGTTTGCGTTCGTCCTGGCCTCCACCCTCACCCTGCTGCCGGCCATCAGCGCCCGGGCGCGGCGGATCCGCCAGGCCCAGGAGTCGCGGGGGCTGGTAGTGACACGGAACCTCCTGTCCAGGCTTGCCGCGTTCCGGCTCCAGGCTGTCCCCTTGGTCCTGTCCCTGGTGGAGGATGCCGGCACCCGGTCCGCGGCCCTGGAAGCACGGGGACTCAGCAACACCGGACCCCGCACCAGCTACCGGGAAGTGCCCGACTCGCGGCTGCAGCGCACGGCACGGGCCGTCCTGGTGCTGGCGGCCGCGGCGGCGCTGGTGCTGCGGCTGGTACAGGCAGGTGCCAGTGCCTGAGCGCCTGAGGGACGCCGACACCGCCGTTCACGGCAACCTCCCGGTCCTGGCGGCCGGCATCCGGTCCTTCACATTCCACGACGACGAAACAGCGGCCCTGCGCGACGTCACGGTTTCCTTCACGGCAGGTTCCTTCACGGCGATCCTGGGTGCCTCCGGCAGCGGCAAGTCAACCTTGGGCCGCCTGATGGCTGCGTGGCTGCCGCCGGGTGGCCACGGAGCGCTGGCCGGCTTCCTGGAGCTGTCCGGTTCCCGGCTCGAGTTCGACGGCGGCCCCGACGACCCTCGGATCGATCCCGCCCAGTGGGGCCGGCACGTGGGTTTCGTTCCACAGGATGCAGCCACGGTCCTGTCCACCGTCCGGTCCACCGTGGCCGAGGAACTCGCGTTCGGCCTGGAGAACTCCGGGATGGAACGTACCGCCATGCAAGCCGCGGTGGGGCGCACCGCAGCGTTGTTGGGCCTGCACGATCAATTGGAACAGGACCCGGCCCGGCTCTCGGGCGGCCAGCTCCGCCGGCTGGCAATCGGCTGCGCCATCATTACCGGGCCGCCGGTGCTGGTCATGGACGAGCCGTTCGCCTCCCTTGACGCGGCCGGCGCCGACGGGCTCGCCGCTGTGGTGCGGGACCTCCTGGCCCGGGGGACCGCCGTTGTCATCCTTAGCCAGGCCATCGATCCGTTGCTCCTGGAGGCCGGGACGTGGGTGGTGCTGTCCGGCGGGACCGTCACCGCCAGCGGTCCGCCCGCCGCCATGGGGGCCGGCTCCGGGGTGGTGCCGCCGGCCATCCGCCGCCCCGCCGCCGCGGCGGCAGCGGTTGCCGGACCCCGTCCCGTGGTGCCGCAGACGGGTACCCCCGCGTTGGAGCTGCGGGGTGTCGACTTCGCGTACCCGGGCGGGCCGGGGGCCGGCAGGTGGCGGCGAAGAATTGTTCAAGCGGGGCATCCGGGTGGCGTTGCACCCGTGCTGCGGGGAGTCGAGCTTGCCGTCCATCCGGGGGAGATCGTCGCGGTGACCGGACCCAACGGGGCGGGAAAATCCACCCTCCTGCGGCATTTCAACGGACTGCTTCGCCCCAGCGCGGGGTCGGTGCAGGTGCGGGGTGCCAACATCTCCGGCGCACCCGTGGGGCGGACGGCGGCCTCGGTGGGCTTGCTGTTCCAGCAGCCCCGCGACCAACTGTTCGAACGGTCCGCCCTGCGGGAGGTCGGTTTTGGCCTTGACCGCCTGGTGGGTCCGGCCCAGGCAGCCCGCCGTGCTGCGGCGGCGCTGGAGTCAGTCGGGCTGGCAGGCGCTGCGCGCGAACACCCCGCCGAACTGCCGGCGTCAGCCCAGCGCCTCCTGGCCCTGGCCACCGTCCTGGCGCGCAAGCCGGCCGTCCTGGCACTGGATGAACCCACTGTGGCGCTGGACGGCGACGGGCTGGCCCTGCTGGATGCAGCCGTCCGCCGGGCAGCCGCGGAAGGCGCCGCCGTCGTGCTGGTTACCCATGACCTGGGCTACGCACGTTCGGCGGCCCACCGCCTTCTGGCGCTCGACGGCGGCCGCCTGGTTCCTGCCTGACCATCCCCGCCCGCAGCGCCTGGTGGGGATGGTCAGGTTGGACCGAAGCGCCTAGGCGGGGCGGGACGCCACGCCGGGGGCCAGGAAACGCCGTCCGTTCACACGCTCCGACGCTCCCACCCGGTCCAGGTAAGGCGTGATGCCACCGAGGAACAGGGGCCAGCCGGCGCCAAGGATCATGCACAGGTCCACGTCCTCAGGTCCTGCCACGACGCCCTCGTCCACCATCAGGCCAATCTCCTCGGCCAGTGCATCCTGGACGCGCCGCAGCACCTGCTCCCCGGTGGAGGGGCTGGAGCCGAAGGACAGCAGTTCAAGGGTGGAGGCGGGGATAGCCCGGGTGCCGTCAGGTGCAGTTTCCCAGAGCGCCTTGACGTTGTTGTCGATGAGCGCAGCCAGGTTGGCGGAGACCGGGAAGCGGTCGCCGAATGCTGCGTGCAGTGACTCCTGGACGTGCTGTGCCACGGGGAGGCCCACCATGGCCAGGAGCGTGAAGGGGGTCATGGGAAGTCCCATGGGCCGCAAGGCGTTGTCGGCCACCTCGGCCGGGGTTCCCTCATCGAATACCGCGGTGACCTCTCCCATCAGCCGCAGGAGGATGCGGTTGACCACGAACGCGGCCGCATCCTTGACCAGCACGGCGCTCTTCTTCAAGGCCTTCGCCAGTTCAAATGCAGTGGCCAGCACGGCGTCGTCTGTCCGCGGGGCGCGGACAACCTCCAGCAGCGGCATCACGGCCACGGGGTTGAAGAAGTGGAACCCCACCAGGCGTTCCGGGTGCTCCAGGTCCTCGGCCATCGCCGTCACGGACAGCGAGGACGTGTTGGTGGCCAGGATGCATTCCGGCGAGACAATCGCCTCAACCTCCTTGAACACCTGCTTCTTGACGCTGAGTTCTTCGAAGACCGCCTCGATCACGAAGTCCGCATCCGCAAAGGCGTCCTTGGATACCGAGCCGGTCACCAGCGCCTTGGTGCGGTTGGCAGCGTCCTGGCTGAGGCGTTTCTTGCCCAGCAGCTTGTCCACTTCTGCATGGACGTAGGCCACGCCCTTGTCAACGCGGGCCTGGTCGATGTCCGTCAGCACAACGGGCACCTTGAGCTGGCGTGCGAAGAGCAGCGCCAGTTGGCCGGCCATGAGTCCGGCGCCCACCACGCCCACCTTGGTGACGGGGCGGGCCAGTTTGCGGTCGGGCGCCCCGGCGGGCCGCTTGGCGCGCTTCTGCACCAGGTCCAGGAACGCGTACACGGTGCAGCGGAACTCATCGGTCTGCATCAACTCGGCCAGCGTCTCGCACTCAACGGCGGCGGATTCCGCCGCCGTCATGGTGCGGTTGGCCTCGAGGAGGTCAAGGACCTTGCCCGGCGCCGGCGACGCGCCCGACGTCTTGGCCTCCACGAACTTGCGGCCGGCCGCAACTGCGGCCTGCCAGCGGGCTTCCACCCCGGTGGCGGAAGGGTCGACGGCGTTGGCGCGTTCCGGAACGACGTCGCCGGAGATGACTTCCGCGGCCCATGCCAGCGACTGTTCCAGGAAATCCGCGGGTTCGAAGAGGGCGTCGGCGATGCCCAGCGCGAACGCCTGCGGGCCGGACAGAGTCCGGTTGTTGCTGAGCGGGTTTTCGATCATGACCTTGACGGCGTTCTCCGGGCCCACCAGGCGGGGGAGGATGTAGACGCCGCCCCACCCGGGAACGAGCCCAAGGAATGCCTCCGGCAGGGCCAGGGCCCCGGCACCGGTGGACACGGTGCGGTACGTGGATTGCAGGGCGATTTCCAGGCCACCGCCCAGCGCTGCCCCGTTGATGAAGGCAAAGCTGGGGACGCCAAGGTTGGCCAGGGTGGCGTAGACGTCGTGGCCCAACTGTGCCATCCACAGGCCGTGCTCACGCTTTTCCAGCGATTTCACCGCGGAGAGGTCCGCACCGGCCACCAGGTAGTGCGGTTTTCCGGTGACGCCGACGCCCACGATCTCGCCGCGGGCAGCACGTTCGCGCAGGCCCTCCAGGGCCGTACCGAGTTCCACCAGCGTGTTGGGGCCCAGGGTGGTGGGCTTGGTGTGGTCGAGATCGTTGTCGAGGGTGATGAGGGCGAATGTGCCAGGTCCCGGCTTGCCGTCCGTGCCCGGAAGGACGATGTCCTGCACGTAGGAGTGGGTGACAGTTTCGTTGGGGAAAAGATCCGCCAACTTGCGGTAATCTGCGGCGCTCATGCGGTGGCTCCTTCGGAAACGGTGGTGGCGGCGGTCTGCCCCGAGGGGGCTCCACTGTAGTCGGGGTGGTGCGGGTTCTCCCAAATCACTGTGCCACCCATTCCCAGTCCCACGCACATGGTGGTGATGCCGTAGCGCACCGAGGGGTCCTCCTCGAACTGTCGGGCCAGTTGGATCATCAGCCGGACTCCTGATGATGCCAGCGGATGGCCCACGGCGATCGCCCCGCCGTAGCGGTTGACCCGGGGGTCGTCGTCGGCAATGCCGTAGTAGTCCAGGAAGCTTAGGACCTGCACGGCGAAAGCTTCATTGATCTCGAACAGGCCGATGTCGTCGATGGTCAGGCTGGCGTTCTTGAGGGCCTTCTCGGTGGCCGGTACCGGTCCGATGCCCATGACCTCGGGTTCCACGCCGGCGTACGCGTAGCTGACCAGCCGCATCTTCACGGGCAGCCCCAGTTCGGCGGCGGCCTCGGAGGACGCCAGGACAGCGGCTGTCGCGCCGTCGTTCAGCCCGGCGGCGTTTCCGGCGGTGACCCTGCCGTGCGCGCGGAAGGGCGTGCGAAGGGATTCGAGGTCCGCCATCGTGGTGCCGGGGCGGGGTGGTTCATCTTTGCTGTGGACGGTCCAGCCCTGGCCCGGCTTCCGGGCGGCCACCGGAACCAGGTCCGGCTGGATCCTGCCTTCCTGGTAGGCGGCGGCAAGCTTGTCCTGAGAGGCCACCGCGTAGGCATCGGTACGCTGCTTGGTGATCGCCGGGAACCGGTCGTGCAGGTTTTCGGCGGTGTTGCCCATGTTCAGGGCCGCCGGGTCCACCAGGCGCTCGGACATGAACCGCGGGTTGGGGTCTGCGCCGGAGCCCATGGGATGGTGGCCCATGTGCTCCACTCCGCCGGCGATCACCACGTCGTAGGCGCCAAAACCGATGCTGCCTGCCGTCGTGGTCACGGCGGTCATGGCGCCGGCGCACATCCGGTCGATGGCAAAGCCCGGGACTGTGCGCGGAAGTCCCGCCAGCAGCGCGGCGGTCCGGCCGAGGGTGAGCCCCTGGTCCCCGGTCTGGGTGGTGGCGGCGACAGCTACTTCATCGATCCGCTCCGCCGGAAGGGACGGATTGCGGCGCAGCAGGCCGCGGATGCATTTGACGATCAGGTCATCGGCCCGGGTCCCGGCGTAGATTCCTTTCTCGCCGGCCCTGCCGAAGGGTGTGCGGATGCCGTCCACAAAGACGACGTCGCGGACAGTGCGCGGGGATGCGCCGCTTCCGTGCTGGCTCACGTGTAACTCCTCATCGAGACGTAGCGCCGGATGCATGCCGGAGGACGGCAGCAGCATGGCGTCGGTTCCACCGATGTTACTCGTGAGTAACTTAGGCCGCAAGGGCCGGAGGCCTTGGCTACTGGTCGTCCGCGGCGGCAGCGGGTTTGGGCTCCCTGGGCGGCAGCGGCTGCGGGTTCAGGAAAGCCGCCGCGATCAGCGGTGCCGCCAGTTCCACCTGCCACCGGCGGGCACCGAGCGTCCGCAGTTCGGCGGAAATGGATTCCTCCGTGACCTCGGCAGGCGGCCGCCAGGCCACGCGCCGCAGGAAGTCCGGCGTCAGCAGGTTCTCCAGGGGCAACTTCAGCTCCTCGGCCTTCTCCTGGAGCAGCGGCCGCGCGGTGGCCAGCCGGGCGGCGGCCTCCGGATCCCGGTCTGCCCAGACCCGCGGAGGTGGTGGGGCGTTGGTGGCCAGGTGCAGGGGAGGCAGGTCCTCGAGGTCCCTCGCGGCGGCAATGCACCGGAGCCAGCGCGGTGCCTCGCGCTGCGCCGCCCGGCCGTGGAAGCCCTTGGTTCCCAGCAACTGGGGCACCGTGGCGGGCATGGCCTTGGCCGCTGCCACCAGGGCGGAATCCGGAATGAGACGGCCAGGCGCGACGTCGCGCTTTTGTGCGAGGGAGTCGCGTTCAAGCCAGAGCTCCCGGACCGCGGCAAGCTGCCGGCGGTCCCGGATCTGGTGCAGGCCTGAGGTCTTCCGCCAAGGATCCACCCGCGGGGGAGCGATCCCGGCAGCAAGAATGGCGGCGAACTCCTGCTCCGCGTACTCCAGCTTCCCGTCAGCCTGCAGCAGTTCAATGAGTTCCTCGCGCAGCTCCGTGAGGACCTCGACGTCGAGGGCGGCATAACGCAGCCAGGGTTCGGGAAGCGGGCGGGTGGACCAGTCGGCCGCGGAGTGCTCCTTGGCCAGCCCGAACCCCAGCAGCTGCTCGATGACGGCGGCAAGGCCCACCCGGGGCAGCCCGGCCAGGCGTGCGGCGAGTTCGGTGTCGAAGAGCTTGTCCGGCCACATGCCAAGTTCCGAAAGGCAGGGCAGGTCCTGGCTGGCGGCATGCAGGATCCACTCCACACCGCGCAGGGCGTCATTGATGATGCCCAGGTTCCCGAAGGGTTCGGGATCAATCAGCCAGGTCCCGGCGCCTTCGCGGCGGATCTGGACCAGGAACGCCCGCTGGCCGTAGCGGAATCCGGAAGCGCGCTCGGCGTCCACCCCCGCCGGTCCGGTGCCGGCGGCGATGGCGGCGGCGCAGCGTTCCAGCCCGGACTGCGTTTCGATGACCAGGGGAACGCCGTCGCGGGGCGAGTCAAGGTCGATGATTTCGGGGATGGGGCTGTCGAAGCCCTCCACGGTGATATGGGGTGCGGCAGCAGCAGCCGGGACGCCGGCTGTGGTGTTTTCCGGAATGTTTGGGGTCATGGTTTCCCCAGTTTACCGGGCAGGTCCGTCAAAGCCCGGTCAGCTTCGGCGCCGGTGCGGGAGGGCGGTGACGCCGTCGGGGAGCGGCGGCAGGCCGGCGAAGGTGCACACCATGTCCGACCACGCCTCCAGGTGGGCCTGGACGTCGGAGGAATCCGGTGTCCAGGAGGCCCGGAGTTCGATGTCGATGGAGCCCGGGCGGCCGGCCAGGGTGCCGAAACTTTCGGAGAGGACACGCGTGGCGGTGCCGCCGGCCGCCCGGTAGGCCGCCTTGTGGTTTTCGAGCGCCTCCACCAGCCAGGTCCAGGCCACGGTCCCCAGCATCTGGTCGTTGCCCATGTCCGGTTCGAGTTCAGCGCGGATATAGGTGACGATGCGGAACTCGCCGTCCCAGACGGCCGAGCCGTCGGGGTCGTGGAGCAGGATGAAACGCCCCGTGGCGAGTTCCGTTTCGTCCTCGTCCCCCGAGGCCGGGGCCGAGGCGAAGGCCATGGCTGCCGGGCCGTGCACCGGAGTTGCGGGGGCGCCGGCGCCGGGCGCCATGACTTCGGCGCCCAGAGCCACGGCGAAGGGTGCCAGGCGGGCGGGTGCCGGGATCTCGGCGAGCCGCAGTTCACTGCGGCACTGTGCCTTCCTGAGGGTTCCCAAGGCATGGACGAAAGCCGGGGGAACCTGGTCAAGTGCGTTCACCTTGGCAGATTACGGGGCAAGACGCGGCACCGCGGGAAGGCTCGCCGTCGCGGGCCGGTCACCCGGTCACCCGGTCCGGCCGTCCCGGTAGTCCCGGAGTTCGTGCCGGATCGCGGCGGCAAAGGCGTCAACGTCCTCCTCCGTGGTGTCGAAGGAGCACATCCACCGGACTTCGCCGGCTGCCTCGTCCCAGTCGTAGAAACGGAAGGAGCCGCGGAGCCGGTCGGCCACGCCGGGGGGAAGGACGGCAAATACGCCGTTCGACTCCGTCTCCTGGGTGGGCCGGACGCCGTCGATGGTGTCGACGGCGGCGCGGAGCCGGGTGGCCATGGCGTTGGCGTGCGAGGCCGAACGCAGCCACAGGTCGCCTTCGAGCAAGGCGATGAACTGGGCGGACAGGAATCGCATCTTCGAGGCAAGCTGCATGTCCATTTTGCGCAGGTACACCAGGCCGTGGGCCGCCTCCGGGTTCAGGGCCACCACCACCTCCCCGTAGAGCAGCCCGTTCTTGGTGCCGCCGAAGGAGAGGATGTCGACGCCCGCATCGCTGGTGAAGGCCCGCAGCGGGACGCCCAGGTGGGCGGCCGCATTGGCCAGCCGCGCCCCGTCCATGTGCAGTTTCATGCCCTTCGCGTGGGCATGGTCGGCAATGGCCCGAACCTCCTCCGGGGTGTAGCAGGTGCCCAGTTCCGTGGTCTGGGTGATGGAGACTGCCAGTGGCTGGGCGCGGTGCTCGTCACCCCAGCCCCAGGCCTCCCGGTCGATGAGTTCCGGCGTCAGCTTGCCGTCGGGGGTGGGGACGTGGAGCAGCTTCAGGCCGCCGATGCGTTCCGGTGCGCCGTTCTCGTCCATGTTGATGTGGGCCGTGGAGGCGCATACCACGGCGCCCCAGCGGGGGAGCAGCGACTGCAGCGACACCACATTGGCGCCGGTGCCGTTGAAGACCGGAAAGCATTCGATGCCCGGGCCAAAGTGGTCAACCATAAGTTCGTGCAGCCGCGCGGTGTAGTCGTCTTCGCCGTAGGAGACCTGGTGCCCTTCGTTGGCGGCGGCCAGGGCTGCCAGGATCTCGGGGTGGACCCCCGAGTAGTTGTCGGAGGCAAACCCGCGCACGCCGGGGTCGTGCAGCCGCTGCGGGGCGCGTGTTTCTGCTGTTGTCGTCATTGGATTGCTCACGCTTTCAGTGTAGGGACAGTCGCGGCGGTCAGTCCGCCAGCCGGAGCCGGGCACCGTTCAGTTCGGCGGCCGGGGTGCCGAGCAGCCGGACGACGGCGGCAGCGAGGTCAGCCACGTCCGTCGCCCCCGGGAAGGACCGCTCCGGATGCTTGCGGCGCAGTCCGTCGTCCACCAGGGCCTTCACTGCCAGGACCACAGCGGCTGCCTGCCCGCCCCCGTCCTTCGAAGCCTTTCGGAAGCCGTCCGCCATGGCCATGGTCCAGGCTCCGGCGGCTGCCTTCGCGGCCACGTAGCTGGCCACCGCTGCGGTGGGCTTATCGAGTGAGGTGGAGGACACCATCGCGAAGCGGCCGTGCGTGGAGGCGGCGATGTCGTCGAAGAAGACGCGGGAGACGTTGCGCAGGGTGGTGATGGCGCTCCGTTCCAGGAACTCCCAGTCGTCGTCGGACTGGTCGGCGATGCCCGTGGCGCCCCGCCAGCCGCCCACCAGGTGGATCACCGCGTCGACCGTCCCCAAGGCGTCCCCGACGTCATCGCGCAGCCGGCGGACCCCGGCCATCTCGGCGAGGTCGCACGTGAAGGGCGTGACGCCGTCGCCCGCCTCCCCTGCGGCCGCCTTGATGCGGGTTGCATCAGAACCCACCGTGGCTACCCGGTGCCCGGCGGCGGCCAGGGCCCGGGCAACGGCAATTCCGGACGCACCGCTGCCGCCGGCGACCAGGACGGTCAATGCCGTGCCGTCCGGCAACTGGCTCACAGTGCTGACCGGCCGGTGATTCCCGCGGTCGAATCGATGACCGGGCGCATCTTCTTCTCCAATGCTTCGTAGAACATGGACAGCGGGAATTCGTCGTCCAGCACCTGGTCCGTCAGTCCGCGCGGGGTTCCAGCCAACGGCAGGGCGTCAGGTCCCTTGGCCCAGACGGAGGCCGGGTTGGGGGTGACGGTAGCCGACACCAGCTGGTACGCGGCCAGCCAGTGTGCTGTCTTGGGCCGGTCGATCGAGCGCCAGTAGAGTTCGTCGATGCTTTCGCCCAGGGCGATCACGGCGTCTGCGACCTCGTCCCAGT
Organism: Arthrobacter sp. AG258; assembly: GCF_004364695.1. NCBI lineage: Bacteria > Bacillati > Actinomycetota > Actinomycetes > Micrococcales > Micrococcaceae > Arthrobacter > Arthrobacter sp. AG258. The sequence continues at coordinate 167,457 of NZ_SOBI01000007.1, forward strand.
CGATGGTCAGGCGGGTGTCCGTCCAGTGCAGCACATGCTGCTGGTGTAGCCAGGCGAAGAGGAGTTGGCCGCCCAGGCCGTCGTAGTTCCTGACCCGGCTGCCGGTGATGGCGAAGCGGAAGATCCGGTCGAAGATGATGGCGTACTGCACCAGCTTCGCGTGGCGCCGGGCTTGCGGGTCGGCGTCGTCGTCCTTCTCAATCCGGACAGATTCTCGGAAGGCCGTGAGGTCGCAGCGAAGTTCTTCGAGGGAGTACAGGAAGTAGGGCATCCGCTGCTTGATCATGAACGGATCGAAGGGCAGGTCGCCGCGCATGTGGGTCCGGTCGTGGATAAGGTCCCACATGACGAAGGTGGCTTCGGTCAGGTCCTGGTCGGCCAGCAGCTCGGCGGCGCCTGGCGGCAGGTCCAGCGAGGTGATGTCCGCGGCGGCCTTGAGGACGCGGCGGAACCTCGCTGCTTCGCGGTCTGCGAAGATGGCGCCCCAGGTGAAGGTGGGAGTTTGGCTGACCGCCACGGTCTCGGGAAAGAGCACGGCGGAGTTGGTGTCGTAGCCGGGAGTGAAGTCCAGGAAACGGATGGGGACGAACAGCTTGTTCGAATAATCCCCGGCCTCCAGCCCGGCAATGAATTCGGGCCAGATGACCTCGATGAGCACGGCCTCCACCAGCCGGTGGCTGCTGCCGTTCTGGGTATACATGGGGAAGACCACCAGGTGCTGGAGGCCATCCTGGCGCTGCTGCTGGGGCTGGAACGCCAGCAGTGAGGCCAGGAAGTCAGGCACGGCGAACCCGCCGGCAGCCCACACGGAGAAGTCCTGGCGAAGGGCGTCCAGGTAGGCCGCGTCGTGGGGGAACGCGGGAGCGAGGGCCTCGATGGCGTCGACGATGGCGGACACCTGCCGGGAGGCCTCGGGGTGGTTCTCGGCCTCGGGAACCGAGCCGTCCTGGGCCTGGAGGGCCTGCAGGGCGGTCGCGGCACCCTTGAGCCGGAGCCAGTCTTCGTTCCGGGCGGAAATTCCCGCCACAGCGGTGGTCAGGGCCTCTGTCATCGTCGGCTGCCTTTCTGGTTGCTTGCTTCTCTGGCGAGCGTAACAAGCAACCAGAATGACTTATGCCCGGCAGTGCTGAGCGTAAGAAACTGTTGGTCTCCATGTGCTTTCACGACCGTCGAGGCCTGCATGGAACTGGTTGATCGGTGGCCTCAGGGGAGTCTTTCAGTTCCCGGACGGAACGTCGTCCGCGTTTTCCTTCTCCACGAGCCGCAGGGACACGGAATTGATGCAGTACCGCTGGTCGGTGGGAGTGCCGTAGCCTTCCCCCTCAAACACGTGGCCCAGGTGGGAGTCGCACGCGGCGCAGCGGACCTCCACGCGGTCCATGCCCAAGGTCCGGTCGTGGATGTACCGCACGGTTCCCTCGGCCAGGGGTGCCCAGAAGGAAGGCCAGCCGCAATGGGAATCGAACTTCTCATTGCTGGTGAACAGTTCAGTCCCGCAGGCGCGGCACTGGTAGACCCCAGCCGTATGCGTGTCCCAGTATTCGCCGGTGTAGGGACGTTCCGTGCCGGCCTGGCGGAGGACCCGGTACTCCTCCGGCGTCAGTTCTTCCCGCCATTGGGCATCGCTTTTCTGCACGGGCGATTCAGTCGCGCTTGCCGTGGTGTCCGCTTGCCCGCCGGCATCCACCATGCCCGTTGCCTTATGACCGAAAATGCTGTTTCCAAAGATGCTCATGGCAATACCAACGCTCAGGAGTCGCCGATAAATCCCGAACCCGCGTACAGGTGCAGGACGGGAACGCCGAGCTGGTCCTGGGCCTTGTTGGCCCAGTCGGTGTGGAACGTATCCGCCACGGCGTGCGGCCGCGTGATCACCACCGCCTGCGAGGCACCGGTTTCCTTGACCTTGGCGACGAGGCTGTCCACCGCCTTGCCGGCCACCACCTGTCCGGTAACCCCTGAGCCCAGCCCCGCCAGTGCTGCGAGGGAGGCTGCGAGCGTCTCATCCGCATGAGCCCGCTCGGTGGCGTCATCCGGAGTGCCGCCCGCAAGCTCCCGGAACGCCTTCGCCACGTCCAGCATGGAGAGGTTTTCCAGGAAGTCCACCAGCAGGTGCCGCTCGGTGTTGGCCGGCACCAGGACCACCAGGCTGCTGTCGGACCCGTCCACGAGCTGTTCGATGTTCAGGCGGTCGTCCGCGCCCAGGGGTTCTTCTGTCAGGATGATGATTGGATCACTCATGGCCATAGCCTAGTCGGGCCCGTGCACGCCTGCACCGCGCCCCGCGGACACCGGCGGATTGCCGCAGGGCATGCCGCGGCCGGCAGGGAATGCGGGTATCTGACTCAACGCCGGTAAGAATAGAGCCATGGCACCTTTCCGGCGAGCGCGCCCTGCGATGACTGCACCCACCCGGGATTCCGGCGGGATGTCGCCGGGAGCGAAGTGGGCAGTGGGCGGGGCGATTGCCGGCGGATCACTGGCCGGCCTCCTGGGAGCCGGTTCCTCCGCCCTGGCCGTCTACTTCGCGCGCAGGGTAATTACTCCGGCGCGGCAGCGCACGGCGGACAAGGAAGTCCTGGCCGTCATCCGTGACGGCCACAAACAACAGGTGATCCTGGCAGCCAACGACGACACCACCGTTGACGGTGTGTACGGCTTCTTTTTCGCCGGTGGCAAGGGCCACGCCCGGATCGGCCGGATCGTGTCCTACTCGCCCGCGGAGCGGACAGTCCTGCGCGAGGTGGAAGCCGTCTACAGCGGGGACCTCGCATCGGCCCGCTGGGGATGGTGGAGCGGCGCCACCTATCCCGACCCGGCCGCGGCCGGGATTCCGTTCGAGGATGTGCCCATCCCCGTGGAGCGCGGGGAGGCGCCCGCCTGGCTGGTGCGGGCCAAGGGGGCCGCGCGGACGTGGGCCATCATGGTCCACGGCCGCGGCGCAACCCGGCAGGAAGCCCTGCGCGCGGTGGGCCCGGCCCTGGAACTGGGCCTGACCAGCCTGCTCGTGTCCTACCGGAACGACGGCCTGGCGCCATCGGCCGATGACGGGCGCTACGGCCTGGGCTCAACGGAATGGCAGGACATCGAAGCCGCCATCGAGTACGCCCTGGCCAACGGCGCAGAGGAAGTGGTCCTGTTCGGCTGGTCCATGGGCGGGGCCATCTGCCTGCAGACTGCGGACCTGTCCCGCTACCGGCACCTGATCCGGGCCATGGTGCTTGATGCGCCGGTCATCGACTGGGTGACGGTGCTGGCCCACCACGCCCAGCTGAACCGGATCCCCTCGCTGGTGGGCCGGTACGGGCAACTGATGCTGGGCCATCCGCTGGGACGCCGGCTCACCGGCCTCTCGGCTCCCGTTGACCTGAAAATCATGGACTGGGTGTCCCGTGCAGTCGAGCTGCGGACCCCCACGCTCGTGATCCACAGCGTGGATGATGAGTACGTGCCCTATGGACCTTCAGCCATGCTGGCCGAGCGCAACCCCGAAATGGTGACGTTCGAGACGTTCAACCACGCGCGGCACACCAAGGAATGGAATGTTGACCCGGACCGCTGGGAGCGCCTGGTCAAAGCGTGGCTCCGGCAACAACTCGCACCCCGGCTCAATCCGGGATCGGTTGGCCGGGTCACCCCGGCCGGAGCCTGAGTTGGGCGCGCCGGACGGCGTCGCCGCCTTGACGGCCCGCGGCCGGGACCTGGCTGCCGGACTCCAAGGGTTGGTGTCCGCGGCTCCGGGCCGCCCGCGGCACGCCACGAATGCACCGTTCGACGGCTCGCCGGTAGGGGACGTCCCGGTATGCAGCACCGCCGATGTCGAAACCGCCGTCGGCACGGCCCGCGAGGCACAGCGTAGCTGGGCGGCCATGCCGGTTGCCGAACGCCGGGCAGTCATCCGGCGGTTCCGGGAGCTCCTGCTGGACCGGGAGCGGGACGTCCTGGACCTGGTCCAGGCCGAAAGCGGAAAATCGCGGTTGAGCGCCTTCGAAGAGTTTGCGGACGTCGTGATGACGGCGGACTACTACCAACGCAACGTGGAAAGGTACCTCCGGCCGCGCCGCCGGAAGGGAGCATTGCCGGTCCTGACCCGCACCACCGAATATCTGTTGCCCAAGGGCGTGGTGGGCGTCATCAGCCCGTGGAACTATCCGTTGACGCTCGCGGTCTCGGACGCCATTCCTGCGCTGCTGGCCGGAAACAGCGTCGTCTTGAAACCGGATTCGCAGACGCCGTTCACGGCCCTCCTGATGCTCAGGCTGCTCCGGGATGCCGGACTTCCGGCAGCCCTGTTCCAGGTGGTGACGGGGCCCGGCACGGAGATTGGCCCCGCGATGATCGGGCAGGTCGATTTCCTGATGTTTACCGGATCGTCGGAAACCGGCAAGACCGTCGCCCGGCAGTGCAGCGCCCGGCTCATCGGCTTCTCCGCCGAACTCGGCGGCAAGAATCCCATGCTCGTGCTCTCAGATGCAGACGTTGGCCGGGCGGCCGCGGGTGCGGTGCACGCCTGCTTTTCAAACTCCGGCCAACTGTGCGTCAGCATTGAACGGATCTATGTGCACGCGGCAGTCCACGCCCCCTTCGTGGCCGCCTTTACCGCCCGGGTGAAGGCCATCCGCCTGGGGCCGGGCCCCGACTGGGACATCGGCATGGGCTCGCTTATCAGCCAGGCACAGGTCGATCGGGTGGACCGCCACGTCCAGGACGCGCTCGCAAAGGGCGCTGAACTTCTGGCCGGTGGACGCCGGCGGCCTGACCTTGGACCGCTCTTCTACGAACCCACCGTCCTGGCAGGCGTGACCGACGACATGCTTATGGCCCGCGAAGAAACCTTCGGTCCGGTGGTTGCCATCTACCGGGCTGCCGACGACGACGAAGCAGTCGCCCAGGCCAACGACTCCGACTTCGGCCTGAACGCCAGCGTCTGGTCAGCCCGCCACGGCGAAGAGGTTGGCCGCCGGCTGATGACGGGCACGGTCAACGTCAACGAAGGCTATGCCGCCACCTGGGCCTCCCATGACGCACCGATCGGCGGCATGAAGGATTCCGGGGCCGGGCGCCGCCACGGCCGGGAAGGCATGCTGAAGTACACCGAGCCGCAGACCATTGCGGTGCAGCGGCTGCTGCGGGTGGCAACGCCGAACGGGGTGCAGCAGTCCGCGACGAAATACGCGCCGCCGGCGGCGCCGCCGATTCACAAGCCGTGGATGTCACCGACAACCAGTCCGTCAAGGCTGCCGCAGAACTGGCAGGGCCCGTGGACATTGTGGTCAACAACGCCGGCGTGGTCAGCGGCAGGAGGCTCCTGGAGGCCGCGGAGCAGGACATCGAACGGACCATGCAGGTCAACGTCCTGTCCCTGTACTGGGTCACGCGCGCGTTCCTTGGCGGCATGGTGAGCCGGCGCCGTGGAACCGTGGTGACCATCGCCAGCGCTGCGGCCCTGGTGGGAGTCGCCCGGCAGACGGACTACTCTGCCAGCAAGTTCGCCGCGTTCGGCTTCGACGAGTCCCTCCGCGCCGAGCTCCGGGCCGCGCACACGCCGGTCAACACCCTGGTGGTCTGCCCCTATTACATTGACACCGGGATGTTCGACGGCGTCAGGACCCGGTGGCCGCGGCTCCTGCCCATCCTGCACGAAGAGCAGGTGGCGAGCCGCGTCCTTGACGCCGTCGAGGCCGGCCGCCGCAAGCTGCTCCTGCCGCCGGTCGTCAACCTGCTGCCCGTGCTGCGGATCCTTCCGGTTGGCGTCTTCGACCGGGTCATGGACGTGTTGGGGGTCAACCAAACCATGGACCATTTCACCGGCCGGGCCGCGGGGCGGACTGGAGGGAATACCGGGGTGGCCCACCCCCTTACAGAGGGGACCCGGGACCCTATGACGGACTAAAGCACAGGTTTATCCTGCTGCCCAAGGGGGATACCGCTGCGAAGAAATGGGGCCCCAAAATGCGCATCACACGACGACAACTGCTGCAGGCCGGCGCTGTGGCCGGTGCAGGTGTTCTGACCCAGGCTTATGGATCCGGGGCCAGCCCGGGACTGGCGGCCCCTGGTTCCCCGCCCGGCACCTTTACGGAGCAGCTTCCCACGCTCGCCGACCTGGGGGTTATCGACATGCGGTCCGGCGGCAACCTTGAGTTGTGGGCCCGCAACTCCCGCCACCGCTTCCAGGCCGAAATGGGCCTTACCGACACGCTGACGTACCAGGACGCTGCATCATCCAGGAGTTACCTCGGGCCGGTCATCATTGCCCGGAAGGGTACGCCCCTGAGCCTCACCGTCCACAACGATATTGGGCGGCATCCCCTAGCCTTCGCCATCGACCCCGAGCTGGTCCCGCCCGGCAGCAACGACGCCCGATCTCCCAGGACGGCTGTCCACCTCCACGGCGGCAACACTGCACCAACGTCCGACGGCGGCCCTGGACAGACTTTCCGGCCCGGCGCCTCGTACACCTACCACTATGGCAACAGCCAGGATGCGGCCGGCCTCTGGTACCACGACCACGCGCTGGGCCTCACCCGCCTGAATGTCTACGCCGGGCTGGCTGGTGGCTACCTGCTCCGGGACACCCGCAGCACGGGCATCGACACCGGCGACGGGACACATCTTCCACCGCCGCCATATGAATTGCCGCTGGTCATCCAGGACCGCATGTTCAACCAGGACGGCTCGTTTGCCTACCCGCCCAACCCCGATCTGGTGGGCGCAGACGGCACGGCCCGGCCCTGGGCCCCTGAGTTCTTCGGCGACGTTGCCACGGTCAACGGAAAATGCCGGCCCAACCTGGACGTGGCCCGCGGCAAGTACCGCTTCCGGATGTTCAACGGCTCCAACGCGCGGTTCTACGACTTCACATTCATCGCGGACGGCAACGCGGCCACTTTCCACCAGATAGGGTCCGACGGCGGCCTGCTGGGCGTCCCGGTCAGGCTCAACAGGCTGGTGATGGGACCCGGTGAGCGGGCAGACATTGTGGTGGACTTCGCCGGGCTGAAGCCAGGTTCGAAGGTGGTCCTGGCCAACAGCGCCCGGGTGCCCTTCCCGAACGGGCCGGAATCTGTCCAGCGCGGCGCCATCCCGCTCCCACAGATCATGCAGTTCACCGTGCTGGCGCAGTCCGGCTACACGGTGCCGCTGCCGGCCCAGCTGCGGTCCGAGCCTCTCACCCGGCTCGTGGAACTGCCCACCGTGGCCACCAGGTCCATGGCATTGGTGGAAGTGGCGAACGCGGATGACGTTCCCATCATGGCGCTGCTGAACAACAGGATGTTCGACAGCCCCGACATCACGGTAGTGAAGCAAGACACACTTGAGCAGTGGGAGCTCATCAACACCACCGTGGACGCCCACCCGATCCACCTTCACTTCACCCAGTTCCAGGTGCTCAACCGGCAAAAGTTTGATGCCGACTCCTACCTTGAGGCCTCGGGCTTCGTGGACCCCAAAACCGGACTCGTCACTCCCGGAAGGGGGTGCGCTGTACCGGTCAAGCCCTTCCTGATCGGCCGTCCCAAGGCCGCGCCGGCCAATGAACAGGGATGGAAGGACACCGTGGTGGCGATGCCTGGCGAAGTAACGCGGATCCGCGTGCCCTTCGGTGCGGCCGCGGCAGGAGGAGCCCCATTGGCCATGGGCACATCCTTCACGGGTGAATACGTCTGGCACTGCCACATCCTGGAGCACGAGGACAACGACATGATGCAGCGGTACCTGATCGAGTAGCCGGGGGCTCCCAGCCCCTGCACTGCTAGGGACGGGAGCTGCCCGCAGCCGGCGAACCAATGGGCGCCGAAACAGCGTCCGTGAGCCGGATCAGGTCCGCTGGCGCCAGTTCGATGTCCAGTCCGCGCCTGCCCCCGGAGACCAGCAGGGTCTCCAGCCGCAACGCGGAGGAATCCAGGACCGTGGGGGAGGGCAGGCGCTGGCCGAGGGGCGAGATGCCGCCCACGACATAGCCGGTGCGCCGCTGGGCGACAGCGGGATCAGCCATGGACGCTTTCTTTGCCCCGAGCGCCGCGGCCATTGCCTTGAGGTCAAGGGTGCCGCTGACCGGCACGATGCCGACAGCAAGCCTCCCCTCCACGTCCACCATCAGGGTCTTGAAAACCTTGGACGGATCGATTCCCAGGGCGGCGGCTGCCTCTGCGCCGTAGCTGCCGGCGCCCGGGTCATGGATGTACGGGTGCAGCACGAAAGGAACCCCGGCCGCGGTCAATGCCGCCGTGGCCGGGGTTCCCTGGAAAGCATTCTTGCGCGCCATCGGGTGGACGCTCTCAGCTGTGGACGCGTGAAGCGGCGGCCACCTTGCGCTTGATCCGGCCCAGCATGGCCGTCATGCCCCGCATGCGGAGCGGGGTAATGGCCCGGGTGAGGCCCAGCAGTTCCGGCATGTCATCGGGGACGGACAGGATTTCCCCGGCGGACAAGCCATCCAGGCCCTCGTACAGCACACCGGCGAAACCCCGCGTGGTGGGAGCCTCGGCCGGGGCCTTGAAGTAGAGGTGCACCACGCCGGCCGGGCCGTCGTCGTTCTTCTCCGTCTCGATGGTGAGGAACAGCGGTGACTGGCACTCCACCACCTGCTCAAGGAGTTCAGGGTGGTCCTTGAGGCGGTCGGGCAATTCCGGCAACCCCTCCGAGAACTCCAGCAACAGCTGGAGCCGCTCGGGTTCGGACAGGGCCTGGAAATCGTCCACGATCGCCGCCAGGGCGGTGGGCAACGCTTGAGTACTCATCGTTCCAAGTCTACGCGGGCACGCCGGGCGTCAGGCCCCGACGCCGACCGGAACGGAACCGCGCTCGGCGCCCTTGACGATCGGCACGCGGACGGCGTTGCCCCATTCCGTCCAGGAACCGTCGTAGTTGCGGACGGTCTCGAAGCCCAGGAGGTACTTCAGGGCGAACCAGGTGTGGCTGGACCGCTCGCCGATCCGGCAGTACGCCACCACGTCGTCGCCCTCCGTCAGCCCGGCCTCGCCAAGGTAGATGGCTTCGAGTTCCTCGCGGCTGCGGAACGTCCCGTCCTCGGCGGCCGCACGGGCCCATGGGATGGATGCGGCAGTGGGGATGTGGCCGCCGCGCAGGGCGCCCTCCTCCGGGTAGGCCGGCATGTGCGTGCGCTGGCCGGTGTATTCCTCGGGGGAGCGGACATCGATCAGGGGCTTGCCCAAGTGCGCCAGGACGTCGTCCTTGAACGCGCGAATGGGCGCATCCTCGCGCTCAACCACCGGGTAGCTGCCGGGTGCGGGGGAGGGCTTGTCCCTGGTCAGTTCGCGGCCTTCGGCAATCCACTTGTCCCGGCCGCCGTCGAGCAGCCGGACGTCCTGGTGGCCGAACAGCGTGAACACCCACAGGGCGTACGCGGCCCACCAGTTGGACTTGTCGCCGTAGATCACCACGGTGCTGTCCCGGGAAATCCCCTTCGACGCCGCGAGCTCGGCGAAAGCTGCGCCGTTGACGTAGTCGCGGGAGACGTCGTCGTTCAGGTCCGTGTGCCAGTCGATCTTCACGGCACCGGGGATATGCCCGGTTTCGTAAAGGAGCACGTCCTCGTCGGATTCGACCACGATGAGCTCGCCGTTGGCTATCGCGCCGGCTTCGATGGCGGCGGCCAGCCACTCCGTGGATACAAGCCGTTCGGGGTGGGCGTAGGCTGCGAACTTCTCATTCTGTTCAACCGGGTAGGGCATGGCGTTGGCCTTTCACTAAGGGCACGGAAAACCGTGGGACCGGCATTGGAACCTGTTCCCACCCTAGCCAGCGCCCCCGGCGTTGTCCGTATTCCGTTAACAGGGCGAAATGTTTGCTTGGTCACGCGGGCGTGCCGGAGATACCGCCAACCCCGGGTGCGGTCCCGGTTGCCGGTATCCTTTCTGGGGACCAACCACGAGCAGAACGGACCACCTTGGTACAGATCGAACAGCTTGCCGCCCGTACGCCGGCAGTTTCGGTGGACGAGCTCCTCAAGGGCTTCTACCCATCGCCGCGGTTCGGGGAGGTTTCCTTTTCGAGCTACCGCCCGGACCCCAAGCAGCCAAGCCAGGCCGCAGCAGTGCGCGCCCTTGAGGAATTTGCCGGCGGCGTGGGAGCGGGCAATGGGGGCGGGCTGTTCAAGAAGCTGTTCGGCAAGAAGGACGAATCCAGGGCAGGCATCTACCTCGACGGCGGATTCGGCGTGGGCAAGACCCACCTGCTCGCATCGCTCTGGCACGCTGCGCCCGGTCCCAAGGCCTTCGGTACCTTCGTGGAGTACACCAACCTGGTGGGCGCCCTGTCGTTCCGCAAGACCGTGGAAGCGCTGAGCAGCTACAAGCTGGTCTGCATCGACGAATTCGAACTTGACGATCCGGGCGACACCGTCCTGATGTCCCGGCTCATGCGGGAACTGGCCGACGCCGGCGTCAAGCTCGCTGCCACGTCCAACACCCTCCCCGGTTCCCTGGGCGACGGCCGTTTCGCGGCGGTCGACTTCCAGCGCGAGATCCAGGTGCTTGCGGACCAGTTCGAGGTCATCCGCATCGACGGTGAGGACTTCCGGCACCGCGGCCTTCCCGCTGCCCCGGCACCGCTGAAGAACAGCGAACTGAACACGCACATGAAAGCGGAGTTCGACGGCAAGACCGTGGCGCAGGACGAGTTCGCCACCCTGATCCACCACCTGGCGGGCGTGCATCCCAGCCGCTACCGGCAACTTATCGACGGCATCGACGGCGTGGTGTGGCGGAACGTGGAAACCATCAGCGAGCAGGCCGTGGCGCTGCGGTTCGTCGTCCTGGCCGACCGGCTCTACGACAAGGACGTTCCCATCCTGGCCAGCGGTGTCCCGTTCGACAAGCTGTTCACCGAGGAAATGATGACCGGCGGATACATGAAGAAGTACTTCCGCGCTGTTTCCCGCCTCACCGCGCTGGCCCGTGAAGGCCAGAACCACGAACCCTCCTAGGTCCCGGCCCTCTCCGGGGCGGCGCGCCGTCGTGGAACCAGCAGCGCCCGCACCGCCAGGCCGGCGAGGAGCGCCCAGAACGCGGACCCGATTCCGGCGAAGGCCAGGCCGGACGCCGCCATCAGGAACGTGACCGCAGGAGCTATCCTGTCTTCCGGGTCCGCCAGCGCGGCCGACACCGCCGAGGCGAGGGTCCCCAGCAGCGCGAGCCCGGCCACTGCTTCCAGCATCCCCGCCGGTGCCGCACCCACCACGGCCACGAGGGCAGCGGAAAACGCTGCCAACAGCAGGTACGCGGGGCCCGACACGAAACCGGCGATCCACCGCCTGCTCCGGTCCGCGCCTGCCTCCTCGCCGGCGGCAAGAGCCGCGCTGAGCGCTGCAAGGTTGATGGCATGGCCGCCGAACGGTGCCCCCAGGACGGTCCCCGCACCAGTCACCAGCATGGCCGGCCGCCACGGGGTTACATATCCGAACGACCGCAGGACTGCCACCCCGGGGACGTTCTGGGATGCCATGGTCACCACGAACAACGGGACCGCGATGCCCATCAACGCCTGCAGGGTGAAGGCGGGTGTGGTCCACACCAGGGTGGGGATGAGGGTCGCGGCGCCGAGGGCAGTCCCGCCGGCCGCGACATGGATCCCGATCACCAGCAGGGCGACCAGCAGCGCGGCCGGCACGGCCCACCGTGGAGCGAACCTCATCATCACCAGCCAGCACAGGATCACGGGGGCTACGAACCATGGAACCGTGCCCAAGGCCTTGAAGGGCGCCAGGCACAACTGAAGCAGGACACCTGCCAGCATCGCCTGCGCAAGCGTGGGCGGGATGGCTGTCAGCAGCCTGCCGAGCGCGGGCACCAGGCCGGTCAGCGCCAGCAGTACCCCCGCCACGAGGAAGGCCCCGACGGCGGCCGGCCAGCCGCCGTCGGGCATTCCCGAAGCTGCCAGCAAAGCGGCGCCCGGCGTTGACCATGCCAGCGTCACCGGAACTTTGGAGCGCCAGGCAAGCAGCAGCACACCAAGCCCGACGGCGAGCGTGACCGCCAGCAGACCGGAGGCAGCCTGGGCAGGATCGGCACCCACCGCCCTCAGGCCGGCGAGGACCACAGCAAAGGACGACGTAAAGCCCACCAGCGCGGTGACGATTCCGGCGACCACGGGCCGGGAGTCCAGCCGGGACCGCCCACCGGAGGCTGTTGTGGGAGATGCTGCGGACTTTGGCATACCGGCAGGTTACCGGCGCGGCTTGGCGAACCGGCAATTGGGTGCTCCGCTGGTTGGTCGCAGCGAGGGCCTGCCGTTAAACGACAAAGGTGCAGGTGCCGCCTCCCGGCGGGACCTGCACCTCCTTGACGTGCCGGGGCAAGGGCCCCTGGCCAAATCCTCTAGGGCGTCCTGTCAACCGGCGGAACCGGGGTTTCAGGAGCAACCGGCGGAACCTGCCCGGCGGCAGGTGCCTGGCCGGGAGTTCCGTTCTTGTCAACGAGCTTCGAAGCGCCATCCTGGATTTTGTCGACGTGGCCCGCGTACTTGCCGCCGGTCTTGGTGTCGACGAAATCGCCGGCCTTGGTGATGCCGTCCTTGATGGCCTGCTCGTTGCCTTGGATCAGACCCTGAGCCTTGCCCTTTAGATCGTCAAGTAAACCCACGAGCACCTCCCTTCGATCGCGGAGCCAGGTCGCTCCTCGCGCAATCGATCCTAGCCGCGGAGGGAAGGCATGCCAAGGAAATCCCGTTCGCCCGCAGCGTATCCCCGGGCAACAAAAAAGCAGCTCCGGAGAGCTGCTGCATAAGTGTGGGCGATACTGGGATCGAACCAGTGACCTCTTCCGTGTCAGGGAAGCGCGCTACCGCTGCGCCAATCGCCCGGAACCGGAAGACCGGTATGGGATAAAAGAGAGCGGACGACGAGATTCGAACTCGCGACATCCACCTTGGCAAGGTGGTGCTCTACCAGCTGAGCTACGTCCGCATTTTGCAGCTTGTCCCGGATATTCCGGTGGTACTGCCGGCAAGTTTCCTTGCCGAGTGGGCGATACTGGGATCGAACCAGTGACCTCTTCCGTGTCAGGGAAGCGCGCTACCGCTGCGCCAATCGCCCATTGCCTCCGGTAACCCGGAAACCATGGTTTTCACCGAGGTGGGTACGGGATTCGAACCCGTGTATACGGCTTTGCAGGCCGCTGCCTCGCCTCTCGGCCAACCCACCGTGTTAGCGTCAATTCCGAAGAATATTTGCTGTGACAGTGTCCTGCGAGCGGACGACGAGATTCGAACTCGCGACATCCACCTTGGCAAGGTGGTGCTCTACCAGCTGAGCTACGTCCGCATTTTGGAGGCTTGATTCCCTGCCGTTTCCGACATTTCCTCGCGTTCCAACGAGTAAAAACAATATAGGAGGTTCCGGGATTCTCCAAATTGCCTCCGGCGGGCAATGGTCATGCGGCTCCGCTTCGGCGTCATGACGCGGATTTTGTGACTTACAAGCGTGTAATTCGACCGTGGCCGGGAGCCGGCGGTAGCGGCCGCGGGGGCTCACCCTGGTGCCTCCACCATGGTGCGTTTGCCGCGCATAGCTTCCGCGGGCCCACCGTCCACCTCGACCCGGGCCTCTCTCGAGGGTGACGGAAGCAGTGCCCAGCCCCCGACCCACGGGCATGCGTCCTGCCTCGGGAAGCCGATTTTTGAAATGGCCGGAAGGTCGGCTATCATTCAAATGCATCGGGGCGATTGGCGCAGTGGTAGCGCGCTTCGTTCACACCGAAGAGGTCACTGGTTCGAACCCAGTATCGCCCACCGCAAAGGTCCGTTTCCGCTCATACGCAGCGGAGACGGACCTTTTTTGTGTTCGGATCCAGCGTCCGGAGATTTTGTCGGCCCCCTGTGAAAGAGTCTTTTGTATGACTGATCCGCTTCTTGCCCACGCTACTGAATACGGCCGGATGTACGCACGGTCCACGTCTGAACAGTTTTCCGTGCCGTCCATCACCACCGTCATCAGCCAGCAGCCGCACGGCCTGGACGGCTGGTTCGGATACATGGGTGCCAGCAGCCTGGCGAACGACCCCCTGCTCGCGGACTGCCTGGGGAGTCCGGCGAAAATCAAGCAGGCCGTCAACCGCGCGGCGAAGGCAGCCGAGACCTACCGGGACGACGCCGCCAGGCGGGGGGACCGGGTCCACAACTACTGCGAGCAGGTGGCGCTCCGCGCGCTGGGTCGCCCGCACACCATGAAGGAAGCCCGCGAGGCCCTGGCCGCGAACGCGGAAGAAGCCTTCGCCGTCCGCTTTGACGAGTGGTGGGAGCTCTTCCGGGTGGAGCCCATCGCCCCTGAGATCACGGTCTGGAACAATACGGTGGGCTATGCAGGCACCCTTGATCTGGTGGCCCGGATCAACGGACGAGTCTGCCTGATCGACTACAAAACCAAGGGCACCACCCGCGACGGACTGGTCAAACCGCTCGATGACAAGGTGGTCATGCAGCTGGTTGCCGGCATGAAGGCGGAGGAAAGCCTGGTGGATGCGGAGGCCGGAACCTGGGAGCCCTGGAAATACGGCGACAACCCGGTCCTGCTGGCTGTCGCCATCGGTGAAACCGAGGTGCGTCCGGTCCGTGCCAATCCCGAAGTCCTCAAGCACCACTGGTGGAAGTTCTGCGCCTTGCGCCGGGTGTGGGAACTGTCCGCGGACACCCTCAGCGCCGGCACGGCGCTGCTGCCCATCGCGCCGCCGCCGCTGGCACAGGCCGCCCGTACCGCCTAGGACCGAGCCGAGCGGCGGGGGACTGCACCTAAACTGGACAGGTTCCCTTTGCCGCCAACCGTGAGGAATAACTGCGCATGGCTATCCTGAATATCCGCATCATCGGCGATCCCGTGCTCCGCACCGTGGCCGATCCCGTGACGGAATTCGGACCCGAGCTTGCCAAACTGGTCGCCGACATGACCGAGACCATGGAGGATGTGGAAGGCGCCGGCCTTGCCGCGCCGCAGGTCGGCGTCAGCAAGCGTGTCTTCACCTACCGCATTGACGGCGTGGAGGGCCACATCATCAACCCGGTGTTGGAGAACAGCGAGGACTACCAACCGGACCAGGTGGAGGGTTGCCTGTCCATCCCCGGCCTCGGCTTCCCGGTCCGCCGTTTCCGCACCACCCGGGTCACCGGCGTCGACATGCACGGCAATCCGGTGACGGTCGACGGCGAGGGTCTGCTGGCGCGGTGCTTCCAGCATGAAAACGACCACTTGGACGGCATCCTCTACACCGACCGGCTGGAGGGCGAAGACCGGAAGGCAGCGCTGCGCTCCATCCGCAATGCCAATTACGACGCCGTCGCCGAACGCACCACGGCCAAGCGCGCCAAGAGCGTCGGGTCCAGCTTCGGCGGCACAAGTTTTGGTGCCCCCGGCAGCTTTGGCAACGCCGAATGAGGGTCCTCTTTGCCGGTACTCCGGCAGTCGCCGTTCCCTCGCTCGATGCCCTGGTCAACGCCGGCTTTGAGGTCGTCGCAGTCCTGACCCGCCCCGATGCGCCGCTGGGGCGCAAGCGCGTGCTGACGCCCTCCGCGGTTGCCCGGCGCGCGGCTGAGCTGGGCATCGATATCATCCACGCGGCCAAGGTGGACGCCGGCACCACCGCACGCATCTCGGCTGCCGCGCCTGACGTGGCAGCCATCGTTGCCTACGGCGGCCTGGTCCCGCCGGCCGCGTTGGCCGTGCCCCGCCACGGCTGGGTCAACCTGCACTTCTCCCTGCTGCCGGCGTGGCGTGGAGCAGCGCCGGTGCAGCGGGCCGTGATGGCCGGAGACGACCTCACCGGTGCCGTCACCTTCCGGCTTGAAGAGGGGCTCGATACCGGTCCCGTCTTCGGGACGCTGACCGAGCCGGTGGGCGCCAACGACACCGCGGGCGACCTGCTCGAGCGGCTGTCGCGCAGCGGAGCGGTCCTGCTGGCCCAGACACTGTCCGCCATCGACGCCGGACAAGCGGTGCCGCAGCCGCAAACGGGCGATGTCACCCTCGCCCCGAAGCTGACCTTGGACGACGCCCGACTCACCTGGGCCCACCCGGCGCTTGCCATCAGCAGGCAGGCGCGCGGCGTCACCCCCGAGCCGGGAGCCTGGACCATGCTGGATGGCCAGCGGATCAAGCTTGAGCCGGTCCGGCTCCGGCCGGATGTTGCCGGCCTGGCGCCAGGGTCGGTGTCCGTCCAGGGAAAGAGCGTCATGGTGGGAACGGGATCGCACGCGGTGGAACTCACCCGGATCCAGCCCGCCGGCAAGAAAATGATGGCTGCCGCCGACTGGGCGCGCGGGATGGCTTCTATGGAGGGCGTGGTGTTCGAATGAGCGGTTCCGGAGAAAACCCGGGCGGCCAGGGCAGGCCCGGAGGGCGGGGGAACGCCGGGCGGAACGGCCAAGGCGGCAGCGGCGTTTCCGGCGGCCGCGGTCGAGGCAGCGGCGGTTCCGGCGATGCCAGCCGGCGGAACGCCAAGGGACGGGAACGCAACCGCGGGCCGCAACGGAGCTTCACCGAGCAGGCGCCGTCGCAGCGGACCCGGCGCGCCGACCCCGCACGGTTGGTGGCCTTCGAGGTTTTGCGCGCCGTCGCACAGGAAGATGCCTACGCCAACCTGGTGCTGCCCGCACGGATCCGGCACCACCACCTGGACAAGCGGGACGCCGGCTTCGCCACCGAGTTGAGCTACGGTGCGCTGCGCAGCCAGGGCACCTACGACGCCATCCTGGCCCGGTGCGTGGACAGGCCGCTTGACCAGCTTGATCCGGCCGTCCTCGACGCCCTCCGGATCGGCGTCCACCAGCTGCTGGCCATGAGGGTCCCGGCCCATGCGGCATTGGACCAAACGGTTGGACTGGCCCGCGCCGTCATCGGTGCAGGCCCTTCGGCACTGATCAATGCAGTCCTGCGCAAGGTCACGGCCCGCACCCTTGATGAATGGCTGGACCTTCTGGTGGCGGGCGAAACCGACGACACGAAGATCGCGTCGCTGCGGTACGCCCACCCGGAGTGGATTGTCCGGGCCATGCGGCAATCGCTGGTGGCGCACGGCCGCCCCGCCACCGAGATCAACGCGCTGCTCGAAGCTGACAATGCGGCACCCGTGGTCAACCTGGTGGCGCTGCCCGGGCTCGGGAGCCTGGAGGAAGCCCTGGAAACCGGTGCCACGCCCGGTGAACTGGTGGAGGGATCCGCGCTGTCCAGCGGCGGGGACCTGGGCCGCCTGGCCTCTGTCCGGGCCGGAACCACCCGCGTGCAGGACGTCGGTTCCCAATTGGTGGCCAGGGCGCTTGCCGCCGTCGACCTCGGCCCGGCGGCGGATGCCGCTGGCGGGCCAACTGCGGCCGTTTCCCCGGAGGCGTGGCTTGATCTTTGTGCGGGGCCTGGCGGGAAGGCGGCATTGCTGGGGGCCCTGGCCCACCAGCGCGGCGCCACGCTCCTGGCGAACGAACCGGCGCCGCACCGGGCAAAGCTCGTGGGCCAGGCCCTGGCCGCGGTGCCGCACGAGAGCTGGCAGGTCCGCACCGGAGACGGCCGCGATGTCGGAACGGAGCAGCCCGGCGGTTTCGACCGCGTCCTCGTGGACGTCCCGTGCACGGGCCTGGGAGCGCTGCGCCGCCGTCCGGAGTCCCGGTGGCGGCGCTCACCCAAGGACATCGCGGACCTCGGCCCGCTGCAGCGTGAGCTGCTTGCATCCGCGCTGGCAGCGGTCCGTCCCGGGGGAGTCGTTGCCTACGTGACCTGTTCGCCGCATCCGGCCGAAACCACCGCCGTCGTGGCTGACGCCCTCCGGAAACGCGACGACCTTGAGCTCCTTGATGCCGGCGCCGCCCTGGACGCGGTCAGCCTCACCGGCAACCTTCGCGCCGGACATGAGTTGACCGCCCAGCTTTGGCCCCATGTCCACCACACCGACGCCATGTTCCTGGCCCTCATCAAAAAAACATCCTGACCGGGAGTGTCCCTGCCAGGGCAGGGACACTCCCGGCAACACCCCCACACCTTCAGCGAAAGGCACTTCCGTGGCGCAATGCTGCATCAACCCGAGCATCCTCTCCGCCGACTTCGTCAACCTTGAGGCCGAACTCCAGCGGATCAGCAACGCCGACGCCGTGCACGTGGACGTGATGGACAACCACTTCGTCCCCAACCTCACCCTTGGGCTGCCGGTCGTGCAGCGGATCCAGGCGGTCAGCCCCGTTCCGCTGGATGCGCACCTGATGATTGCCGATGCCGACCGCTGGGCGCCCGGGTTCGCCGACGCCGGGCTCGCCTCGGTCACCTTCCACGCCGAGGCCTCCATCGCCCCCATCAAGCTCGCGCGGGAACTGCGCAGCAGGGGCGCCAAGGCCGGGATGGCCTTGCGGCCGGCCACGGCGGTTGAACCGTACCTGGACATGCTGCCGGAACTGGACATGCTGCTGATCATGACCGTGGAGCCGGGCTTCGGCGGCCAGGCTTTCCTGGATATCACGCTGCCCAAGATCCGCAGGGCCCGGGAAGCGGTGGACGGTTCGGGACTGGGAGTCGCCATCCAGGTGGACGGCGGTATTTCGGAGGACACCATCGCCCGCGCCGCCGAAGCCGGCGCCAACGTCTTCGTCGCCGGCTCCGCGGTCTACGGTGCGGAGGATCCGGCCGCAGCCATCGAGCTGCTCCGTGCAAAGGCCAGCCGGACGTTACGTGCGGCGACGGAATAACCGGCTGCCCCTGCCGGTTGTGGCACAATAACAACACACATACGTGCTCCGGGGTCGGTGTAAGTCCGAACCGGCGGTGACAGTCCGCGACCCGCGAGCCGGTGCCCTTTCCACAGGGACCCGGCAGACGGTTGAACCGGTGGAATTCCGGTACCGACAGTTAAAGTCTGGATGAGAGAAGCACGTACAGCTGTATCTGCGGGCCTTTGGGCTCCGCAGCGTTCTGCTGTCGTATATCCCCGGAGCCATCGCGGTTCGAGAGGGAAGGAACGACACGAATGAACCCCCAGCGATGGCTCTTCAACGCCACAAGTCCTGCTGCTTCCACGGCAGGCACCAACTCCCCGACGGCCGCCGCATGAGCGGTGCAGTTGAACTGAAACCAGCCGCCGGAGTAGTCACAGCCTTCAGCACGGATGAAATCCGGGCCATGGAGGAAGCCCTCGAGGCAGCCCTGCGGGGTCCGCGCGGCGCCAATCCGTTGGTGGGTGCCGTCGTCATCGGCCCCGACGGCCGCCACCTGGTCACCGGCCACCACCGCGGTGCCGGCACCGCCCACGCCGAAGCCGACGCCATAGCCCAGGCTGCCGCCGTCGGCATGGACCTCTCCGGCTGCACCATGGTGGTCACGCTCGAACCCTGCAACCACGTGGGCCGCACCGGGCCGTGCACGGAAGCGATCATCGCCGCGGGGATCACCGACGTGGTCTACGCCATCGACGACCCCCATGACCCTGCCGCCGGGGGAGCAGCCACCCTCCGCGCCGCCGGGGTAAGTGTCCGCAGCGGCCTCGGCGCCGAGGAAGCGCTGGACCTGAACCGGCAATGGTTTGAGGCCGTCGCGGCCAAGCGGCCCTTCGTCACGCTGCACATCGCACAAACCCTGGACGCCAGGATCGCTGCCGAAGACGGCACCAGCCAGTGGATCTCCAGCCCGGAATCGCTGGCGGACAACCACGGGATCCGCGGACGCATCGATGCCATCCTGGTGGGCACGCAGACCGTGCTGGTGGACAACCCGCGCCTGACCGCCCGAAACCCCTCCGGTGGGCTGGCCGCCAAACAGCCCGTACGGGCCGTCATGGGGCTCCGGGACATTCCCGACGACGCAGCAATCCGCGGCGATGACGGCCTGGCCGTCCACCTGCCCACCCGCGACCCCGCCGAAGCCCTGTCCATGCTGTACGACGCAGGCGCCCGCCACATCATGGTGGAGGGAGGATCACGGATCCTCAGCTCATTCCTCTCGGCCGGGCTCGTGGATGAACTGATCATGTACCTCGCCCCCACTTTGCTGGGCTCGGGCACCCCGGCCCTGGACGGGCTGGGCATCACCACCCTTGCCGACGCCCAGCAATGGGAATGGGACCAGTCCGACGGCGGCGCCGTGCGGACGCTCGGCCGGGACCTGAGACTTCACCTAAGACCGCAACGCAGAGTTGCACTGGACCACCAACCAACCCGCGGTACCGCGGAGCAAGCCCAGGGAGGCCGCTGATGTTCACCGGAATTATCGCCGAGCAGGGGCAGGTGCTGTCCGTTGAGCGCGACGGCGACACCAGCGCCACCGTCCGGCTCCACGCACCCGGGTCCACGGAGGGCCTGGCACTTGGCGGTTCGATCGCCGTCAACGGGGTCTGCCTCACGGCCACCGCCATTGACGGCAAGGAGTTCAGCGTCGACGTCATGGGCGAAACACTGCTCCGGAGCACCATCGGCGAACTCGTTGCCGGCGAATCCGTCAACCTGGAACGCTGCGTCCCCGCCGGCGGCCGCCTGGACGGGCATGTGGTGCAAGGCCATGTGGACGGCGTAGGTGTCCTGCTGGAAAGGGAAGCCCAAGGCAACTGGGAGCGGCTGCGCTTCGGCGTTCCCGCCAACCTGGCCCGCTACATTGCAGAAAAAGGCTCCATCGCCATCGACGGCGTTTCCCTCACGGTTACTGCCGTCAGCCCCGCGTCCGAGCAGGAACCCTGGTTTGAGGTAGGCCTCATTCCCACGACGCTGGCTGAGACCGGCCTGGGCACCAAGCACACCGGCAGCCGGGTGAACCTGGAAGTCGACGTGCTGGCCAAGTACACCGAACGGCTGCTGGCCTTCCGCGAACCGGCCTCCGCGGCCGGTGCCGGCGAGGCTGCCACCGCTGGAGGTGCACGGTGAACGCCGCGGTACACCTGGACACGCCCGTCGCCGGAGACCCGGCCACCGGCCAGGCCTTTGCCCAGGCGCCGGGCAAAGGCCTGGACCCGATCGAGGACGCCGTGCGAGCCATGGCCGCCGGCCGGCCGGTGCTGGTGGTCGACAATGAGGACCGCGAGAACGAAGGCGACATCATCTTCGCGGCCCAGCACGCCACACCGGCGCTGATGGGCTGGACCATCCGCTACAGCTCGGGCGTAATCTGCGTGCCGCTGACGGGTGCCCGGGCCGATGCCCTGGAGCTTCCCCCGATGACGGCCGTCAACCAGGACGCGAAGGGCACCGCCTACACGGTCTCCTGCGACGCGGCCACCGGCGTGAGCACGGGAATTTCCGCGACGGACCGTGCCTTGACGGCCCGCATCCTGGCGGACCCGCACGCGGTTCCGGCCTCTGTGACCCGGCCGGGGCATATTTTCCCGCTTCGTGCGGTTGAGGGAGGTGTGCGGGAACGCCAGGGCCACACCGAGGCCGCGGTGGACTTGTGCCGCCTTGCCGGCCTGGAGCCTGTCGGGGTGATCGCGGAAGTAGTGTATGACGACGGTGAAATGATGCGCCTGGACGGCCTCAGGACTTTTGCGGCCGACCATGGGTGCCCGCTGATCTCGATCGAGGACCTGGTGGCGTATCTTGAAGCCGGGGCCGGGGGAACCCAGCGCGAGAAGGTCCGGGTCACGCCGGGCGAAGAGAAGGAGAAGCCATGACGGCATCGGCAGCCAGAGACGACAGCCACCAGGACGGCCACAGGGACCACCACTCGGTACCCGGTGCCGGGACCTACCCCGTCAGCGGAGGTCCCATTGTGCAACTGCCCACCGCCTTCGGGGACTTCGTTGCCCAGGCCTGGACCGACGTCCTCACCGGTGTGGAGCACCTGGCCGTGAGCTCGCCCAACGCGCCCACTGACGGCAAGGCACCCCTGGTACGGCTGCACTCCGAGTGCCTCACCGGCGACGTCTTCGGTTCCTACCGGTGCGACTGCGGGGAACAGCTTGCCTTCGCGCTGGAACTGATCCGCGACAACGGCGGCACCCTGCTCTACCTGCGCGGGCAGGAAGGCCGGGGCATCGGCCTCGCCAACAAGATCAAGGCCTACGCGCTGCAGGAAGCGGGCTTCGACACCGTGGAAGCCAACGAACAGCTGGGCCTGCCGGTTGACGCGCGGTGCTACAAGGCCGCTGCCCAGATCCTCGCCGAAATGGGCCTGCACGAGGTCCGGCTGCTGAGCAACAACCCGGACAAGCAGAACAGGCTGGCCCAGGCCGGCGTCAAGGTGGTGGAAATGGTCCCCACCGAGGTCCCCTCCCGCGAACAGAACATCCGGTACCTGCGCACCAAGAAGGACCGGATGGAGCACCGGCTCCTGCTGGACACCAGCGTGGCACCGGTGCCCGTATCGGCCTCCGAATCCCCTTACGACCACGAACAAGACTGAACGGAACACGACACACCCATGAGCGGACACGGCGCCCCCGACATCGACCTCAGCACCCTCAACCCGGCCGAGACTTCGCAGCTGAAGCTCGCCATCGTGGCAGCCAGCTGGCACACGCAGATCATGGACGGCCTCCTGGACGGCGCCCTGCGGGCCGCGAAGGACGCAGGCATCAGCGAACCCACCGTCCTGCGCGTTCCCGGCAGTTTTGAGCTGCCGGTGGCCGCCGCACGCCTGGCCCCGCATTTCGACGCCGTGGTGGCCCTCGGCGTCGTGATCCGCGGAGGAACGCCGCACTTTGACTACGTCTGCCAGGCCGCGACGTCGGGCCTCACCGACGTCAGCGTTTCCACCGGGGTGCCGGTGGGCTTCGGCGTGCTCACCTGCGACACCGAACAGCAGGGCCTGGACCGCGCAGGACTTCCCGGCTCCAAGGAAGACAAGGGGCATGAGGCAGTCACCGCTGCCCTGGCCACGGCCGTGGTCCTGAAACAGTACGCATGACTCCGATGTCCAGGTGGCGGGCGCGGTGTGTATTCGCTCACATCGCGCCCGTCATGCAACGGCCCGGGAAGCGCCCGTGCGGCCGCAGCAAGTAGGCTGGAGGGCGTGAAGAATTTCGAGACGCTGTTCGCTGAGCTCAGCGAGAAGGCAGCCACCCGTCCGGAAGGCTCCCGCACCGTCGCAGAATTGGAGTCCGGTGTTCACGGCATCGGCAAGAAAGTCGTTGAGGAAGCAGCCGAAGTATGGATGGCTGCCGAATATGAATCCGATGAAGCCGCGGCAGAGGAAATTTCCCAGCTTTTGTACCACCTGCAGGTTCTGATGCTCGCCAAAGGCCTGACCCTGGAAGACGTCTACAAGCATCTGTAGCCACTGGTCCGGCGCCTGCCGCCGGCCCCGCTGTGGCCTTCATTTGCCTGAAAATCCAGACCTTCCACCCCAGAAAGAATTTCCCATGCTGCGAGTAGCCGTCCCCAATAAGGGCTCCCTGTCAGAAGCCGCCTCCGCCATGCTCTCCGAAGCCGGATACCGCCAACGCCGCGACAGCCGCGAACTGGTCATGGTGGACCCGGACAACGACATCGAGTTCTTCTTCCTCCGCCCCCGCGACATCGCGGTCTACGTCGGCCGGGGAACGCTCGACGTCGGCATCACCGGCCGCGACCTCCTTCTGGACGCCGAGGTGGAAGCCGAGGAGTTGCTCCCGCTTGGATTCGCCGCCTCCACCTTCCGCTTTGCCGGTCCGGTGGGCGACTTCAGCTCTGCCGCAGAGCTCGAAGGCAAGCGACTGGCCACCAGCTACGACGGCCTCCTGCGCAACTACCTCGCCGAACGGGGCATCAACGCCAAGGTGGTCAGGCTCGACGGCGCCGTTGAGTCTTCCGTCCGGCTTGGCGTCGCGGATGCCATCGCCGACGTCGTGGAGACCGGGAACACCCTCAAGGCCGCCGGCATGGAAATTTTCGGCGAGCCCATCCTGAAGTCCGAAGCCGTCCTGATCCGGCGCACCGGCAATGGCGGCGCGGCGAACGGCACCGCCAAGGAAATCGAGGTGCTCATCCGGCGCCTCCAGGGTGTCCTGGTGGCCCGCCAGTACGTGCTGATGGACTACGACATCCGCAAGGAACTCGTGGAAAAGGCCGCAGGCCTGACCCCCGGCCTGGAATCGCCCACGGTCTCGCCGCTCCGGGACTCGGACTGGGTCGCCGTACGGTCCATGGTTCCCAAGAAGGAAACCAACCGGATCATGGATGAACTGTACGACCTCGGCGCCCGCGCCATCCTGGTCAGCAGCATCCACGCCTGCCGCATCTGATCACCGGCACCGCCAGCAGCACTGAATATCCAGGAGTTCCCATGGCAGTAGCAGTACGCGTCATTCCCTGCCTCGACGTCGACGCCGGACGCGTCGTCAAGGGCGTCAACTTCGAGGGCCTCCGCGACGCCGGGGACCCCGTGGAACTGGCCCACCGGTACGACAATGCCGGCGCCGACGAACTGACCTTCCTCGATGTCACGGCCTCCTCGGGAAACCGCGAGACCACCTTCGACGTGGTCCGCCGCACCGCCGAGGAAGTCTTCATCCCGCTCACCGTCGGCGGCGGCGTCCGGGGCGTCGCCGAGGTGGACAAACTCCTCCGGTACGGCGCCGACAAGGCCTCCATCAACACCGCTGCCGTGGCGCGGCCGGACGTCATCGACGAAATCACCCGGCACTTCGGATCCCAGGTGCTCGTTCTGTCCGTCGACGCCCGCCGCACCCGCCCGGGGTCCCGGCCCACGCCGTCGGGATTCGAAGTGACCACCCACGGCGGCCGCACCGGGACCGGGATTGACGCCATCGCGTGGGCGAAGGAAGCCGCCGACCGCGGCGTGGGGGAGATCCTCCTCAACTCCATCGACGCCGACGGCACCAAGGACGGCTTCGACCTCGAACTCATCAAGCTGGTCCGGGCCGCCGTCAGGGTGCCGATCATCGCCTCCGGCGGCGCAGGGGAGCCCGCACACTTCCCGCCGGCGGTTGCTGCCGGCGCGGATGCCGTGCTGGCGGCGTCAATTTTCCACTGGGGCCCGGACGACATGATGTCCCAGGTCAAGGACGCCATCCGGGACGCCGGCTTCGAAGTCCGTTAACCCGACTGGCTCGCAGCTGTTGTCGTTATGAACGCTCTTAACGGCAACAACTGCGAGCCAGTTTCGGTCAGAGGCCTACTTCGGCTGACTGCAGGAGGGCGACGGCGTCCGGCTGGCCTTCGAAGGTGACCAGGGCGTGGCGCGTGCGGCCGTGGGCGTGCATCAGCAGTTCGCCCGGCTCGCCCACGATGGCCACGGAGACAGGCGCCCGCTTGGCGACGTGGCGGGGACCGGACGGACGGACCAGCACGATGCCGAGGTCCACGCCGCGATACAGGATGGCGGCACGCTTGACCAGTTCGTCCCAGAGCGCATCAGAGTACGCCTCGTCCAGGGCCCGCGGCGCCCACCGGTCCACTGCCCGGCGGACGTCCTCGGTGTGCACGAAGTACTCGATCAGGTTGGCGCTTTCGTCCAGGGCTTTGATGCTCATCGGCGAAAGGGCCGGCGGCCCGGCACGGAAGGTGTTGACCAGCCGGGCGTAGTCCTCGGTGGTGGTCAGCTTGGCCGCAAGCTTGGCAGTGGCCTGGTCGGAGGCCTTGGCCAGTCGCTTGATGATCAAACCGAGCCCGACGGCGGCCTTGCGCTCCCGCAGGTAGAGGTGCGCGGCAAGGTCCCTGGTGCGCCAGCCCTTGCACAGCGTGGGCGCATCAGGGCCGGCCGCAAGCAGGGTCTCGGCCAGGACTTCTCGGGACGGTTCGACGAAATGCATCACTTGTGAAACTAGCACGAGAGCCGCGAAGTTGGGCAGCATCCCACCGCCCGGTGGCGTGCCGTTGTTCACATCGGGAGGGCGGCCGCCAAAGGCACTAGACTTGACCCGATGTCTGAGCAGCCAACCCCCGCCCCAACCGCTGGATCCAACGGATCCCAGGTACCGTCGTCGTCCGCTGAATCCGACCCGGCAACACCCGGCTCCGGACCGCTTCCCGAGGACGTGGCAGCCGCGCTCAAGCGCGATGCCGCCGGCCTGGTGGCAGCGGTGGTCCAGCAGTTCGACACGAACGAGGTCCTGATGCTCGGTTGGATGGATGACGAGGCACTGCGCCGGACCATGACCACCGGACGCGTCACGTTCTACTCGCGGTCCCGCCAGGAGTATTGGCGCAAGGGCGACACTTCCGGCCACGTCCAGTGGGTCAAGTCGGTTGCACTGGACTGCGACGGCGATGCACTCCTGGTGCGCGTCGACCAGGTCGGTGCCGCCTGCCACACCGGCACCCGCACCTGCTTCGACGGCAGGGACCTCACCGTCGTCACAGGCCACGCACGCTAGGCCGGACCGGCCGCCGGGCCACGGCGTCCCAGCCGGCCGCGGCCAACCCAGCAAGCACACTCAAGGTGTCCGGCGCGGCCGGCCCTTCAGAAGAACAGGCGGACAAGCATAGCCATGCAGGACCTTGGAACCATCAGCCCAAGCCTTGAGGAATTCCGGGAACTCGCCGGCCACAGCCGGGTCATCCCCGTCAGGCTCAAGGTACTGGCCGACGCCGAAACACCCATCGGCCTGTACCGCAAGCTGGCGCAGGGCCAGCCCGGAACGTTCCTGATGGAATCCGCGGCCGTTGGCGGCGCCTGGTCCCGCTACTCCTTCATCGGTGCCCGGTCCCGCGCCACCCTGACCACCAAGGACGGACAGGCCCACTGGCTGGGCGAGCCGCCCGCCGGCGTCCCCGTCAGCGGCAGCCCCGTCGACGCCGTACGCGACACCATCGACGCGCTGCGCACCGACCGCTTCGAGGGGCTCCCGCCCTTCACTTCCGGCCTGGTGGGGTTCCTGGGCTGGGAAACCGTCCGGCACTGGGAGCGGCTGGTCAGCCCGCCCGAGGACGACCTGCAGCTGCCGGAGATGGCCCTGAACCTGGTCACCGACATGGCCGTGCACGACAACGTTGACGGCACGGTCCTGCTCATTGCCAACGCCATCAACTTCGACAACAGCTCCGAGCGCGTGGACGAGGCCTGGCACGACGCCGTCGCGCGGGTAAAGGAACTCCTGGCCAAGATCAGCGCCCCCGTCCCGCAGCCGGTCTCCGTTCTGGAACCGGCGGCACTGGATTTTGCGTCCAGCGTCCAGGAACGCTGGGATGAGGCCGAGTACCTGGCCGCCTTGGACCGCGGCAAGGAAGCCATCGTGGACGGCGAGGTCTTCCAAGTGGTGATTTCGCGACGGTTCGAGATGGAATGCCACGCGTCCGCCCTGGACGTCTACCGGGTCCTGCGCAACACCAATCCCAGCCCCTACATGTACATCTTCAGCCTGGCCGACGCCGAGGGCCGCGAATACTCCATCGTCGGATCCTCGCCCGAAGCCCTGGTCACGGTCACCGGCGAGGAAGTCATCACCCACCCGATCGCCGGATCCCGTCCCCGCGGGAAGACAGTGGAAGCGGACAAGGCCCTCGCCGAGGAACTGCTCGCCGACCAGAAGGAACGTGCCGAACACCTGATGCTGGTGGACCTCTCCCGCAACGACCTCTCCAAGGTCTGCGTGGCCGGCACCGTGGACGTCACCCAGTTCATGGAGGTGGAGCGCTTCAGCCACATCATGCACCTGGTGTCCACCGTGGTGGGCAGGCTGGCACCGCAGGCCAAGGCCTACGACGTCCTGAAAGCGACGTTCCCGGCCGGCACCCTCTCCGGCGCGCCCAAGCCCCGGGCGCTGCGCCTGCTGGACGAACTCGAACCGCACCGCCGCGGCATCTACGGCGGCGTGGTGGGCTACCTCGATTTCGCAGGCGACATGGACATGGCCATCGCCATCAGGTCCGCCCTGATCCGCGAAGGCCGGGCCTACGTCCAGGCCGGCGGCGGCATCGTGGCCGACTCCGTGAATCCCACGGAGGCCCTCGAAACCGTCAACAAGGCCGCCGCCCCGCTGCGCGCGGTCCACACCGCCGGCTCCCTGCACAACATCTCTGCGGAATCCCTTCCCGGCCGGACGGAGTCCTGATGGCTGACTCCGGAGTGGCTGCCGGCAGCGCGGGAACAGCGGACAATGCAGGAAAAGCAGGCAAAGCGGGCAAAGCCAAGGCAGGCCGGACCACACCCGCGTGGGCGCGCAAGTCCACGCTGGTCCTGCTGATCACCCTCCTGGCCCTGGCCGCGTTCGGCACCACCACCCAGACGTGGATGACCGCCACCTTGGACCCCAACCAGGCAGGCGCCGCGCAAAGCGTCCTGCCCGTGCAGGGGAGCAAAGCGGCCACCACCGTCACGGCCCTGGCCCTGGTGGCCTTGGCCGGCGGGCTGGCAGCGTCCATTGCCGGCAGGATCGCCCGGTGGGTCATCACCGCCATCATCGTCCTTGCCTCGGCCGGCATCGTGACTGCCGCCGCCACCGTCCTTGCGGACCCGCTGGCAGCGGCGCAGGGAACGATTGCCACCGCCACCGGCGTCTCCGGCAGCCAGGCGCACGTTGAACTCACCGCTTTCCCGGCAGTGGCCGTCGTCGCCGGCTGCCTGCTGGCCCTGGGCGCCCTGCTGATCATTCCCGCATCCCGGCACTGGAAGGCGCGCACCAAATATGACGCGCCCGTCGCAGCCGGGCCTTCGGCGCCGGCCGGACCCGTGGACGAGATCGACAGCTGGGACCGGCTGTCGCGCGGCGACGACCCCACCTGAGCGGCGCCGCCGCCGGCGCCGGAACCGGCGGGACGCCTGACGGTACGCGGGCGGCAACCAAAAAATGGCAGAATGTAAGCAGTATCCATCCTGAGGAGATTTCCATGAGCAAAGCACCTGCGTCCGCTTCCACGTCCGGCACCCGCACGGTGGCCCCCGGCGTCATTGACCACAGCCAGGAACTTGGCCACGGCAACAGCCCGGCCGCCTGGACCTGCGTCATCGTCATGCTCGTCGGCGCGCTCATCGCAGCCATCGCGTTCGTCATCGCCAGCACCCCCATCTTCATCGGCGGAGCCGTGGTCATGGTGATCGGGCTGATCCTCGGTTACGTCATGCGCAAGGCAGGCTACGGCGTCGAAGGCAGCAAGCTGAAGAACTCCGGCCACTGATGGCAACTGTTCTCGACGACATTAACGCCGGTGTCCGGGAGGACATGGAGGCCAGGAAGCGTCTCGTTTCGCTGGCTGAGCTGAAGGACCGGGCCCAGGCCGCCGCGCCCGCACGCGACGCCTGGGCGGCTCTCGGCGGCACCTCCGCAACCCGGGAACAGCTGAAAGTCATCGCGGAAATCAAGCGCCGCAGCCCCTCCAAGGGCGACCTCGCCAGCATCGGGGATCCGGCGTCGCTGGCCAGGCAGTACGCCGACGGCGGCGCGTCCGTCATCAGTGTCCTCACCGAACAGCGCCGATTCAACGGATCCCTCGCCGACCTTGACGCCGTGCGCGCCGCCGTCGACGTCCCGCTGCTCCGCAAGGACTTCACGCTTGACGAGTACCAGGTCTGGGAGGCCCGTGCCCACGGCGCCGACCTCATCCTGCTGATCGTTGCCGCACTCTCCGACGCCCAACTCACCGAGTTCAGCGCCCTCAGCGCCGAACTGGGCATGAACGTGCTCGTGGAGACCCACACCGAAGAGGAAATCGAGCGCGCCGTGGCGGCGAACGCCCGGATCATCGGCGTCAACGTGCGCAATCTGAAGACGCTCGACGTCGACCGTTCAGTCTTCGCCTCCTTGGCGGGCCTGATCCCGGGCGACGCAGTGGTGGTCGCCGAATCGGGCGTCCGCGACGCCGAGGACGTCACGCATTACGCCGCAAACGGTGCCAACGCCATACTGGTGGGCGAGGCCCTGGTGAGCCATGCGACTCCCCGGGAACGAATCGCCGAATTCGCTGCCGCGGGTGCCGCCGCGATCGCCGCGCGCTGACGGCACCCCGGCGCACCCTGCATTGCGGTGCCGGCACGGGCCGGCACCGCAGTGCCTGCAACCACCGATCCGGCCCAGGCTGGAACAGCACACTTTTGACCGATCAACTTGGAACAGGACGGGACTGATGGCCGACGCACCCTCAGGGCACGCTGAGAACAACACCGCGGAAGCATTCCTGCAGGGTGGATCCCTCCGCCACGCGCCGGGGCCGTACTTTGGCGGCTACGGTGGCAGGTGGATGCCCGAGTCCCTGATCGCCGCCCTGGACGAACTTGAGGAAACCTTCAACAAGGCCAAGGACGACCCCGACTTCCGGGCCCAGATTGCCGACCTGAACAAGAACTACTCCGGCCGGCCGTCGCTGCTGACCGAAGCCAAGCGGTTCTCCCAGCATGCCGGGGGAGTGCGGGTGTTCCTCAAGAGGGAGGACCTCAACCACACGGGTTCGCACAAGATCAACAACGTCCTGGGCCAGGCGCTGCTCGCCAAGCGGATGGGCAAAACCCGGATCATCGCCGAAACCGGCGCTGGCCAGCACGGCGTGGCCAGCGCCACCGCCGCTGCCCTGCTTGGGCTGGACTGCGTGGTGTACATGGGCGCCGAGGACTGCCGCCGGCAGGCGCTGAACGTTGCCCGGATGGAGCTCCTGGGTGCCAAGGTCATCCCGGTCACCAGCGGATCACAGACCCTCAAGGACGCCATCAACGACGCCCTCCGGGACTGGGTGGCCAACGTCGCCAACACCCACTACCTGCTCGGGACAGCGGCCGGAGCCCACCCGTTCCCCGCCATGGTCCGCTACTTCCACGAGGTCATCGGGGAGGAAGCCCGTGCCCAGATCCTGGAGCAGGAGGGCCGGCTCCCCGACGCCGTCTGCGCCTGCATCGGCGGCGGCTCCAACGCCATCGGCATCTTCCACGGCTTCCTGGATGACCCGTCCGTGAAGATCTACGGCTTCGAGGCCGGCGGCGACGGTGTGGAGACCGGCCGGCACGCCGCCACCATTTCGCTGGGCAAGCCCGGCGTCCTGCACGGCGCCCGCTCCTACCTGATGCAGGACGACGACGGGCAGACCATCGAATCACACTCCATCTCCGCCGGCCTGGACTACCCCGGGGTCGGCCCGGAACACTCCTACCTCTCGGACATCGGACGGGTCAGCTATGAACCCATCACCGACACCGAAGCCATGGAAGCCTTCCGCCTTTTGTGCCGCACCGAGGGCATCATTCCCGCCATCGAATCCGCGCACGCGCTGGCCGGTGCCATCAAGGTGGGCCAACGGCTCGCCGCCGAAGACCCCGCCACCGCGGCGGAGAAGATCATCATCGTGAACCTCTCCGGCCGCGGCGACAAGGACGTGGCCACCGCCGCCGAATGGTTTGACCTGCTTGACAAGGATTCCGCCGAATCGGAAATCGGCAAAGAGGGGGAGCAGCTGTGAACAGCGCAGAGATGACCAGCAAGTCGGCAGCCGCCATTGACCGCGCCCGCGCCCAGGGCCGCTCGGCACTGATCGGGTACCTCCCCGCCGGCTACCCCAGCGTCGAGGACACCATCGCCGCCGGCATCGCCCTGGCGGAGAACGGCGCGGACCTGATCGAGATCGGGATCCCCTATTCCGACCCCGTCATGGATGGCCAGGTCATCCAGGCTGCCACCACCGAGGCACTGGCCAAGGGCTTCCACGTCAAGCAGGTCTTCGACGTCGTCGCCGGCATCACCAGCAAGACCGACGCCGCCGTCCTGGTCATGACCTACTGGAACCCCGTGGTCCGCATGGGCGTGGACGAATTCTCCCGCCGCCTGGCCGAGGCCGGGGGAGCCGGGCTCATCACGCCGGACCTGATCCCGGACGAGGCCGCCGAGTGGATGGCAGCGTCGGACAAGTACGGCCTCGACCGGGTGTTCCTGGTGGCCCCGTCCTCCACCGCCGAGCGCATGCAGCGGACCGTGGATGCAAGCCGCGGGTTCGTCTACGCCGTTTCCATCATGGGCGTCACCGGTGCCCGCACGTCCGTCAGCACCGCCGCCAAAGACGTCGTTGCCGCCGCGCACGACGCCGGAGCGGAACGCGTCTGCGTAGGCCTCGGAGTTTCCACCGCGGACCAGGTCCGCGAGATCGCCGCCTACGCCGAAGGCGTCATTGTGGGCACCGCCCTGGTTGCGGCCCTCCGCGACGGGGGAGTGGATGCCGTCGCTACGCTCACCAAGGACCTCAGCACCGGCCTTGCGCCGGAAGCCGGCCACACCACGGACGGGGCATAACCCATGCAGGCACTGATCCAGGCAGCCGCCCTGGCACCCGCACTGGTGCCGGGCAGCATCCCCAGCCCCAGCTGGTCCGGGTTCGACATCCCCCTGCCGTGGGGCAGCCTGCGGATCCACGCCTACGCGCTGTGCATCCTGGCCGGCATCGTGGTTGGCCTGTGGCTGACCTCCGTCCGCTGGGCCAAGCGCGGGGCCCCCGAAGGCAGCGTCTGGGACATCGTCATCTGGGCCATTCCCTTCGGCATCATTGGCGGGCGCCTGTACCACGTGGTGTCGTCCCCCGATGCCTACTTCGGCCCCGGCTTCGATGGCACCGGCGACCTCTCGCTGATTCCGCAGATCCAGCGCGGCGGGCTCGGAATCTGGGGCGCCGTCGTCCTGGGAGCCGTCGGTGCCTGGATCGGTTGCCGCCGCAGCGGGGTAAAGCTCAGCGCCTTCGTCGACGCCGCCGCACCCGGCCTGCTCCTGGCCCAGGCCCTGGGACGCTGGGGCAACTACTTCAACCAGGAACTGTTCGGCGGCCCCACCACGCTGCCGTGGGGGCTGCAGATCGACGCCAACAACCCGAACTTCCCGGCCGGCCTGCCGGCGGATACCCTGTTCCACCCGACCTTCCTCTACGAATCGCTCTGGAATGTGGCAGGGGTACTCATCCTGCTCGCCCTGGACAGGCGCTTCCACTTCCGCCGGAGCAGGCTCTTCTGGCTCTACGCCATGTACTACACCCTGGGCCGTGTCTGGATCGAACTGCTGCGCATCGACGACGCCGAACAGATCAACATCCTCGGCATCACCACCAGGCTCAACGTGTGGACCAGCATCTTCGTGTTCCTGGCCGCCCTGCTTGCTTTCCTCCTGCTGGGACTCAAGGGCCGGCCGGAGCCGGACACCGTTTACCTGCCCGGCCGTGAACCGGCCGAAGGAGCCGCGGCCGAAGCAGCCCTGCCCGGGGCAGCCGCCGACGACGCACAGGAGGTCCGTGATCCGGACACTGTTGTCTCAGATAGTGATTCGCGTGGTAATCTCCCTGATAACCAAAGCGGTTCCCGGCATGCTTCCGATTCCACGGAAGAACCCGCGGCGGCTCCGGCAGGCTCCAAGCCTGGCACGGATGCCACGGCTTCCGGAACATCCGGCAGCACAGCCACAGGACCCGCATCGGAGGCCGGCGCCGGTAAATAGGAAGCCGGCCAGGCAGGGCAGCAGAGCCACCGCTCGAAGGGCCCGAAACCACAATGTCGTGGCATGGGGCCACTCCTGGCAGCAAAGAGATGCTGACGGATGAAGCCCCGGGCAGGTGCCTGCGTAACCGTTAGTTCAGCAGGCTGCGCTGACCTACAATTTCCAGTAATCAACACTTTGTTGTGCCCTTGCAACGGCGCCGACGAGTGGGGCCAACGGTGTCCCTTCCATACGCACGATCAGGAGGAAGGACGTCTCCCATGACCCAAACTCTTAACACTCCCAGCTGGTCCGAACCGGACCAGCCTGAGACTGCACTGTCGCCGTTCAAGCGCTTCGCCGCCATGCCGGAAGCTGCCGGGCTCTACAACCCGGAGCAGGAAAAGGACGCGTGCGGCCTCGCCATCATCGCGACCCTGCGCGGCGAGCCCGGATATGACATCGTCGATGCCGCCCTGACGGCCCTGCGCAACCTTGAACACCGCGGTGCCGTGGGTGCCGACGAGGGCACGGGCGACGGCGCGGGCCTGCTCATGCAGATCCCCGACGAGTTCTTCCGGGCGGTGACCGAGTTCGAGTTGCCTGCCCCCGGCCAGTACGTGGCGGGCACGGCATTCCTGCCTGCCGAGCAGCGTGAGGCCAACGCAGCCAAGGCC
The DNA here is from genome assembly GCF_004364695.1 of Arthrobacter sp. AG258. Taxonomy (NCBI): domain Bacteria; kingdom Bacillati; phylum Actinomycetota; class Actinomycetes; order Micrococcales; family Micrococcaceae; genus Arthrobacter; species Arthrobacter sp. AG258. The sequence goes on from NZ_SOBI01000007.1 coordinate 201,349, forward strand.
GGCATCGAGGGCCTCGCCGCCGACGAAGGCCTGAAGGTCCTCGGCTGGCGTGAGGTACCTGTTGTCGCCGACCTCGTGGGCGCCATGGCCCGCGCCTGCATGCCTTACTTCTCCCAGCCCTTCCTGGCCTCGGCCAATGGTGAGGAACTGGACCGCAACGAACTGGACTCCCGCGCCTGGCGGATCCGCAAGCGCGCCCAGAACAAGTTCGGCGTCTACTTCCCCTCGCTGTCCTCCCGGACCATCGTCTACAAGGGCATGCTGACCACCGCGCAGCTGGAGCCGTTCTACCCGGACCTCTCGGACAAGCGTTTCAAGACCAAGCTGGCAATCGTCCACTCACGCTTCTCCACCAACACCTTTCCGTCCTGGCCCCTGGCGCAGCCGTTCCGGACCATCGCCCACAACGGTGAGATCAACACCGTCAAGGGCAACCGGAACTGGATGCGTGCCCGCCAGTCACAGTTGGCCAACCCTCTGCTGGGCGACTCTCCCGAAGAGCTGTACCCCATCTGCACCCCGGGTGCATCGGACTCGGCGTCCTTCGACGAGGTCGCCGAGCTGCTCTGGCTCTCCGGCCGCCCCATCACGCACTCGATCATGATGATGATCCCCGAGGCGTGGGAAAACCACGCCACCATGGATCCGGCACGGCGCGCGTTCTACGAGTACCACTCACTGCTGATGGAACCGTGGGACGGCCCTGCCGCCGTCTCCTTCACCGACGGCAACCTGGTGGGTGCCACCCTTGACCGCAACGGCCTGCGCCCCGGCCGGTTCTGGATCACCGAAGACGGCCTGATCGTCTTCGCCTCCGAGGTGGGCGTGATCGACGTCGAGCCCTCCAAGGTGGTCAAGAAGGGCCGCGTCTCCCCGGGCAAGATGTTCCTGGTGGACACCGAGGCCGGCCGCATCATCGACGACGAAGAGGTCAAGGCCGAAGTCGCCGCGGCCAACCCGTGGGCCGAGTGGGTCAAGGACAACCTGATCGACCTCAACGACCTGCCAGAGCGCGAGCACGTGGTGCACACGGCCGCGTCGGTGAACATCCGCCAGCGCACCTTCGGGTACACCACCGAGGAACTGAAGATCCTGCTCGGCCCGATGGCCCGCACCGGCGCCGAACCCCTCGGCGCCATGGGCTCCGACACCCCCGTTGCGGTCCTGTCCAAGCGCCCCCGCCTGCTCTTCGACTACTTCGTGCAGTCCTTCGCGCAGGTGACCAACCCGCCGCTGGACGCCATCCGCGAGGAACTGGTCACCTCCCTGACGTGCGCCATCGGCCCCAACGGCAACCTGCTGGACACTAAGCAGGTGCGCCAGCCGCAGGTCCAGCTGCCGTTCCCGGTGATCAACAACGACCAGCTCGCCAAGATCGCCAACATCGAGGACGCCGACGGCAACCGCGTGGCCATGAAGGTCCGCGGCCTGTACCGCCCGGAGGGTGGCGAGAACGCACTGCGCGCCCGGCTGACCGAGATCTGCGAGCAGGTTTCCGGCGCCATCAACCGCGGAGTCCAGTACATCGTGCTCTCCGACCGTGACTCGAACGCCCAGTGGGCCCCGATCCCGTCCCTGCTGCTGGTCAGCGCCGTGCACCACCACCTGCTGCGCAGCGCCAACCGCACCAAGACCGCCCTGGTGGTGGAGGCCGGCGACGTCCGCGAGACGCACCACGTGGCCGTCCTGATCGGCTACGGCGCGTCCGCCGTCAACCCCTACCTGGCCATGGAATCCGTGGAACAGCTCATTGCCGCAGGCGACGTCACCGGGGTTACCCCGCAGGACGGCGTTTACAACCTGATCAAGGGCCTCGGCAAGGGCGTCCTGAAGATCATGTCCAAGATGGGCATCTCCACTGTTGCGTCCTACACCGGCGCCCAGACGTTCGAGGCACTGGGCCTGGGCCAGGAACTGGTGGACGAATTCTTCGCCGGCACGCACTCCCAGCTCGGCGGCGTTGGCCTGGACGTTATCGCTGCCGAAGTTTCCGCACGCCACCAGATGGCATACCCGGAAGGCGGCATCGAACAGCCGCACCGGCCCCTGCTGGGCGGTGGCGAGTACCAGTGGCGCCGCGACGGCGAACCGCACCTGTTCAACCCGGAGACCGTCTTCCGGCTGCAGCACGCCACGCGTGAGCGCCGCTACGACATCTTCAAGGCCTACACCAAGGGCGTGGACGACCAATCCACCAACCTGATGACCCTGCGCGGGCTGCTCAAGTTCAAGAACGAGCGCCCCTCCGTTCCGCTCGAAGAAGTGGAACCGGTCTCCAGCATCGTCAAGCGGTTCTCCACCGGAGCCATGAGCTACGGCTCCATCTCCCAGGAAGCCCACGAGACGCTGGCCATCGCCATGAACCAGCTGGGTGGCAAGTCCAACACCGGTGAAGGCGGCGAGGACGTGGACCGCCTGCTGGACCCCAAGCGCCGCTCCGCGGTCAAGCAGATCGCCTCCGGCCGCTTCGGCGTCACCAGCCTCTACCTGACCAACGCCGACGACATCCAGATCAAGATGGCCCAGGGCGCCAAGCCCGGCGAAGGCGGCCAGTTGATGGCGCAGAAGGTCTACCCGTGGGTGGCCCGGACCCGCCACTCGACCCCCGGCGTCGGACTCATCTCCCCGCCCCCGCACCACGACATCTACTCGATTGAGGACCTGGCACAGCTGATCTACGATGCCAAGCGCGCCAACCCGTCCGCACGGGTGCACGTGAAGCTCGTGTCCGAAGTGGGGATCGGCACCGTGGCCTCCGGCGTGACCAAGGCCAAGGCCGACGTCGTCCTGGTATCCGGGCACGACGGCGGAACCGGCGCCTCGCCGCTGAACTCGCTCAAACACGCCGGTGTCCCCTGGGAGCTTGGCCTGGCCGAGACCCAGCAGACGCTGATGCTCAACGGCCTGCGCGACCGCGTGGTGGTCCAGGTCGACGGCCAGCTCAAGACCGGCCGTGACGTCGTCATTGCCGCCCTGCTGGGCGGCGAGGAATTCGGCTTCGCCACCGCCCCGCTCGTGGTGGAAGGCTGCATCATGATGCGCGTCTGCCACCTGGACACCTGCCCGGTGGGCGTTGCCACCCAGAACCCGGAGCTTCGTGCCCGCTTCAGCGGCAAGCCGGAGTTCGTGGTCAACTTCTTCGAGTTCCTGGCTGAGGAAGTCCGTGAAATCCTTGCCGAGCTTGGCTTCCGAAGCCTCGAAGAGGCCATAGGCCACGCGGAAGTCCTGGATGCCCGCGACGCGGTCAACCACTGGAAGGCCGACGGCCTGGACCTGGACCCGATCCTGCACGGCCTGGAGTTCGACGACGACGCGCCGCTGCGGAACATGACCGGCCAGAACCACGAGCTGGACAAGCACTTTGACCAGCGGCTGATCACCATGGCCACCGAGGCGCTGACGGACCGTAGCCCCGTGAAGATCAACGTGGACGTCATCAATACCGACCGTTCCGTGGGCACCATGCTGGGCCACGTCGTCACCAAGACCTACGGCACCGATGTGCTGGCCACGGACACGATCGACATCACGCTGAACGGCACTGCCGGCCAGTCGCTCGGCGCCTTCCTGCCGGCGGGCATCACCCTGCGGCTGTTCGGCGACTCGAACGACTACGTGGGCAAGGGGCTGTCCGGTGGCCGGATCATCGTCCGGCCGGACCGTACCAACGTCTTCAAGGCGGAGACCAACGTCATCGCCGGCAACGTCATCGGCTACGGCGCCACCAGCGGCGAGATGTTCCTGCGCGGCCAGGTGGGCGAACGCTTCCTGGTCCGCAACTCCGGTGCCACGGCCGTCGTCGAAGGCATTGGGGACCACGGCTGCGAGTACATGACCGGCGGCCAGACGCTGATCCTGGGACGCACCGGGCGCAACTTCGGCGCCGGCATGTCCGGCGGCACAGCCTACGTGCTGGACCTGCGGACCACCCGCGTCAACAAGCAGGCCCTCGAGTCCGGCGAGCTGCAGCTGCGCGAGCTCGACGCCGAGGACCGCGACATTGTCCATGGACTGCTGGTGAAGCACATCGAAGAAACCGAATCCCAGCTGGCGGCGCGGCTCCTCGAAAACTTTGACGACACCGCTGCCCGCATTACCAAGGTGCTGCCGCGCGACTACGCGGCCGTGCTGCAAACCCGTCTTGACGCCATCGAAGAGGGCCTTGACCCCGACGGCGAAGAAGTATGGTCTCGAATCCTGGAGGTGACCGGTGGCTGATCCACGCGGATTTCTGAAAGTACGCCAGCGTGAAACCCAGCCGCGCCGTCCCGTTCCCGTGCGCATCATGGACTGGAAGGAAGTCTACGAAGCGCAGGAGAAAGGCGTCCTGAAGGCGCAGGCCGGCCGCTGCATGGACTGCGGCGTTCCGTTCTGCCACCAGGGCTGCCCCCTGGGGAACCTCATTCCGGAGTGGAACGACCTCATGTGGCGGGACAAGGGCGAGGAAGCGATTGAGCGGCTGCACGCCACCAACAACTTCCCCGAGTTCACCGGCCGGCTGTGCCCCGCCCCCTGCGAAGCCTCCTGCGTGCTGGGGATCAACCAGCCCGCCGTCACCATCAAGCAGGTCGAAGTTTCCATCATCGACGAGGCGTTCGAGAACGGCTGGGTCAACCCGCTGCCGCCGACGCGCCTGACCGGCAAGACCGTCGCCGTGGTGGGTTCCGGGCCGGCGGGCCTGGCCGTCGCCCAGCAGCTGACCCGCGTGGGCCACACCGTCGCTGTCTACGAACGGGACGACAAGATCGGCGGCCTGCTGCGCTACGGCATCCCCGACTTCAAGATGGAAAAAGAGCAGGTGGACCGCCGCGTCGAGCAGATGAAGGCCGAAGGCACCCGCTTCCGGACCGGCGTGGCCGTGGGGACCGACGTGACGTGGGAGCAGCTGCGCAGGCGCTACGACGCCGTCGTGGTGTGCACCGGCGCCACCGTCCCGCGGGACCTGCCCATCCCGGGCCGGGACCTGGAAGGCGTGCACTTCGCCATGGACTACCTGGTACCCGCCAACCGCGTGGTGGCCGGGGAAGCCATTGAAAACCAGATCCACGCCAACGGCAAGCACGTGGTGATCCTCGGCGGCGGTGACACCGGGGCCGACTGCCTCGGCACCGCCCACCGGCACGGCGCAGCGTCCGTCACTACGCTGGCGATCGGCAAGCAGCCGCCGGCCGAACGTGCCAGCCACCAGCCGTGGCCCACGTTCCCCAACCTCTTCGAAGTGGCCAGCGCCCACGAGGAAGGCGGCGAACGCACCTACCTCGCGTCCACCGTGGAATTCGTTGGCGAGAACGGCAAGCTCACCGGCGTCAAGGTGGCCGAAACCGAATTCGTCGACGGCAAGCGACTCCCCAAGGCGGGCACCGAGCGGGTCATCCCCGCAGACCTGGTGTTCCTGTCCCTGGGGTTCACCGGAGCCGAACCGGCCGGCATCACCGAACAGGTGCACGCCGACTTCGACGGCCGCGGCAACGTGGCCCGCGACGGCTACTACATGACCAACACCGACGGTGTCTTCGTTGCCGGTGACGCCGGCCGCGGGCAGTCCCTGATCGTGTGGGCCATCGCCGAGGGCCGCGCCGCCGCAGCAGCCGTGGACAAGTACCTGATGGGAAGCACTATCCTTCCCGCTCCCGTCGCGCCGATGGACCGCGCCATCGCCGTCCTCTAGGGGTGCATCGAGGGTTCACCTCGCCGACAACTTAACCAATGCAAGAGACCAATAGGGTAGGTATATGAGACGCGCAAAAATTGTGGCTACGTTTGGCCCGGCAATTGCCAGCTACGAGAACACCCTGGCTGTGCTGGAGGCCGGCGTTGACGTCGCCCGCATGAACATGAGCCACGGCGATTACACCGTGCACGACAACACCTACGAAAACGTCCGCAAGGCGGCAGCGGACCTGGGCAAGGCCGTGGCCATCATGGCCGACCTGCAGGGCCCCAAGATCCGCCTGGGCCGTTTCGTGGATGGCCCGCACGCACTCGCGGTTGGTGACATCTTCACCATCACCACCGAGGACGTCCCCGGCACCCAGGAGATCTGCTCCACCACCCTGAAGAGCCTCACCGAGGACGTCAAGGTGGGAGACGCACTGCTGATCGACGACGGCAAGGTGGCCCTTCGCGCCATCGAGGTCGACGACGTCAAGGTGGTTGCCGAGGTGACCGTCGGCGGCATGGTGTCCAACAACAAGGGAATCAACCTGCCCGGCGTGGCAGTCAACGTTCCCGCGCTGAGCGAAAAAGATGAGGACGACCTCCGCTGGGCAATGCGCCGGGGCGTGGACCTGGTGGCCCTGTCCTTCGTCCGGGATGCGTCCGACATCACCCGCGTGCACGAGATCATGGATGAAGAAGGCCGCCGCGTGCCGGTCATCGCCAAGATCGAGAAGCCGCAGGCTGTCGAGCAGCTGCCGGAGATCATCGACGCGTTCGACGCGATCATGGTGGCCCGCGGCGACCTCGGTGTGGAGCTTCCCCTGGAGGAAGTGCCGATCGTGCAGAAGCGCGCCATCGAGCTCGCCCGGCGCTGGGCGAAGCCGGTCATCGTGGCCACCCAGGTGCTCGAGTCCATGATCGACAACCCGCGCCCGACCCGTGCAGAGGCCTCCGACTGCGCCAACGCCGTCCTCGACGGTGCCGACGCCGTCATGCTCTCCGGCGAGACCAGTGTGGGCAAGTACCCGATCGAAACGGTCAAGGTCATGGCCCGGATCATCGAATCCACCGAGGTCCACGGCCTGGAGCGCGTCCCCCCGCTGGGGACCAAGCCCAAGACCCGTGGCGGCGCCATCACCCGTGCCGCCGTCGAAATCGCCGACCAGCTGGACGCCAAGTACATCTGTGCGTTCACCCAGTCCGGCGACTCCGCCCGCCGCCTGTCCCGCCTGCGGCCCATCAAGCCGGTCTTCGCGTTCACCCCGGTGGAGCAGGTCTGGAACCAGATGGCGCTCACCTGGGGCATCCAGCCGGTACTGGTGCAGATGGTGGACCACACGGACGCCATGACCGCCCAGGTGGACCGCAGCCTCGAGGAAATGGGACTTGTGGAAGATGGTGACCTGGTAGTCATCGCCGCCGGTTCGCCTCCCGGAAAGGCCGGTTCCACCAACTCGCTGAAGGTGCACAAGGTAGGCGACCTGGCCGACTCCACCCGCGCCGGTGAAGTCAGCAGCAACAAAGAAAAGCTCGGCCCCTGGCCGGAAAAGAAGAAGAAGGCCTAGCCTGGTCTTCGGACAAAGCAAAGGACCCCTGCCGGTTGGCAGGGGTCCTTTGCTTTGGTGCTGTGCGCGTTAGGGGACTTTACGCGTGGGGCCCGGGCCGCCGTCGTAATTCTCTCGGCCCCGGCCGGAGCGCTAGTTGACCTGGTTGATGATGGTTTCGGCGACCTCGCGCATGCTGAGGCGGCGGTCCATGGAGGTCTTCTGGATCCAGCGGAAGGCCTCCGGCTCGGTCAGGCCCATCTTGGTGGTCAGCAGGCTCTTGGCGCGCTCCACGAGCTTACGGGTGGCGAACTGCTCCTGGAGGTCGGAAACCTCGCTCTCGAGGGCCTTGATTTCCTCGTGGCGGGAAAGCGCGATCTCCAGGGCCGGGATGAGGTCGGCGGGCGTGAACGGCTTCACCACGTAGGCCATGGCGCCGGCGTCGCGGGCACGCTCCACCAGTTCCTTCTGGCTGAAGGCGGTCAGCAGCACCACGGGGGCGATGCGTGCCTTGACGATCTTCTCGGCCGCCGAAATGCCGTCCATGACGGGCATCTTGACGTCCATGAGGACCAGGTCCGGCTTCAGTTCCTCGGCGAGCTGGACGGCCTTCTCGCCGTTATCCGCCTCGCCCACAACGTCATACCCTTCGCCGCGCAGGATCTCGATGATGTCGAGGCGGATGAGGGTTTCATCCTCCGCCACAATAACGCGGCGCGCCGGCTGGGACGTGGGCTTGGACTCCGTCTGTTCAGTCACGGGATCTCCTTGAAAAGGTACGGCGGGACATCACTATCTTAGGTGCCACCGCGGCTGTACTTGGCTTGCAGGGTTTGTTTGCGGCGACGGCGGCGCGATTCTGGAATTCAGCCTATCTGCATGTAGAGTAATTCCGCGTACGTGAAGCGATCGCGTTGCTCACAGTCAGCTGTGGGCGTAGCGTTTCACTCCATGTATTCCGCGCCCGAGTGGCGGAATTGGCAGACGCGCCGCACTCAAAATGCGGTATCGAAAGGTGTGTGGGTTCGAGTCCCACCTCGGGCACAGCAGATCCCCTCGTCGGAGGGGCTTTTTGCTTTACGTGTGGACATGGCGTGTGGTGCCGCCCCTCTGACGGCTGGGTCGCGGGCTGTGGGCCTGGCTGCCGCGGAGCCTTTTCAGGTGTGTGGGGTAGCGGATTCAAGGCCCTGGCTGGTTGGCCTTCCGCCTGCTGTCGTGCGGGTCTGCGGTTCCTCGTTCCGGTTATGTTGGTGGGTTGGCCGTGGTGGCGTACATCTATTCATGCCGCGGGGGAGTGGGACAACATGACCTTTACGCACCTGCTCTCCTGTGCTGCCGCAGGCCGGTCTGAAGGACCGGTAGAAAGGGTGGCCCGCGTGCTTTTGTCTTGTCAAACGGAATGTGTACAGTGTCCACACCTATATCTGCTTTTCGAGGACGAAGTTATTGAGCTTGCGTAATCCCTGACAGTTCTGATCACTGCACATGCCGTCCAGCTCATGAACAGCTATGGCCTTAGTTCGCAGAGCCTTTGATTATTGCGAACCGAGTCAGAGGACCTGCCGGCACTCAGCGTGATTGTCGTTGTCAGGCCGAGCCTGTCCACGCGACAGACCCCGGCCGCGACAAGCGCGTCGAGCTGCAGCTGCGCGTCCTGGCTGGATGAACTGACCCGTGTATAGCCAAGGTGTCTCACGTTGCCACTGTGGCTCGAAAAGGCCTCTTGAAGGCACTGCTAAGACCTCCCTCGCTGAGACGACTTAGCGAGACGTCAGGAAACACGGTATGACGCAGAACCCTATTCCTTTGATTGGCCGTAAAGGGGTGTCTTGGAAGGCTTTTGCTTTTCGAGACACATGAGAGATGAGAGGTTGGTTCTCCAGCGAAACCGGTGTCGGAGGGATCCGACAAGCAGTTTCTCGCGGCCGAAGTCTATTGTTCAGCTCGGGCTGTTCGGGACTAGGCGCCAGATGCGGTGGGTTTCGGTGTGGAGCAGCCGCCGTTCCCCGATCTTTGGCCGGCGAATCCATAGAACACCGAGCTCGGGCGCTGTTATTTCAACATATGCCGGATCCGGGCAGTGGAGATCGTCGGAGATAGCGACTGCGTCGCCCGGCTGAAGGGATGACCAGTCGGTGACTTCCTGATGGGTTCGGTGATGGGATTTTGACATGTTCATCCTTTGCAGAGGCAGATGTGAATGGATAACCCGCCCCTGATCGGTGGTGGCCAGACGCGGGCTATCCAGAAGGGAAAATTTAGCCGTTGATTACCTGGGGGACGCCGAGGTGTTTGAGTCCTTCAGCACCGAATTCGAGGCCGTAGCCGGATTGTTTTGCGCCGCCGAAGGGGATGCGTGGGTCGACGGCGCCGTGTTTGTTGATCCAGACGGTACCGGCTTGGATGCGGGCGGCGACGTTGCGGGCTGTTGCGGGGTTTGAGGACCAGACGGAGGCGCCGAGTCCGACGTCGAGGGCGTTTGCTTTCTGGATTGCTTCGTCGATGGTGCTGTAGCGGATGATGGGCAGGGCGGGGCCGAATTGTTCTTCGGCGACGAGTGGGTTGTTGTTGTCGATGTCGGCCACGAGGGTGGTGGGGTAGAAGTAGCCGGGCTGGTCGGTGTCCGGGTTTCCGCCGAGGAGGACGCGGGCTCCGGAGGCTTTGGCGGCCTCCACGAGGTTCGCGACGATTTCGTATTGTGCCTTGTTCTGCAGCGGTCCGAGGACGTTGTTTTCGTCCAGGCCGTTACCCATTGGCATGGCCTTGGCCACGTTGGTGAGTTCGTCGCAGACGGCGTCGTAGATGTCGTCGTGGACGTAGAGGCGTTTCAGGGCGGCGCAGGTTTGGCCGGTGTTGATGAAGGCGCCCCAGAACAGGCCTTCGGCGATGGCCTTCGGGTCGGCGTCGGGCAGGACGATGCCGGCGTCGTTACCTCCCAGTTCCAGGGTGAGCCGCTTGACGGTGTCCGCGGAGGATTTGATGATCGCTTTGCCGGTGGCGGTGGAGCCGGTGAACATGATCTTCCCGATGGCGGGGTGGGAGGCGAGGGCTTCGCCTACATCGCGTCCGCCGGAGACTACGGTGAGGAGCCCTTCGGGCAGGGCTTCGTTGATGGTTTCAACGAGGGCAAGCACGCTGAGCGGGGTGTGTTCGGAGGGTTTGACCACTACGGCGTTGCCCATTCTCAGGGCGGGGGCGACCTGCCAGACGGTGATCATCATGGGCCAGTTCCACGGTCCGATGGCCCCGACGACGCCGATGGGCCGGTAATGCAGTTCGGCGCGTGTTTCACCGTCATCGACGAGGGTTTCGGCTTCGAGCGGTGTCCCGGCGGCGGCGCGGAGCCAGGCGGCGCAGGCGCCGACTTCGAAGCAGGCGTTGGGGCCGTTCAGCGGTTTGCCCTGCTCGCGGGAAAGCAGCTGGGCGAGTTCTTCGGCGCGGGCTTCGATGGCGTCGGCGGCCTTCAACAGTGCAGCGGACCGTGCCTCGTGGCCGAGCTCGGCCCAGCCGGGCTGGGCGGCGACTGCCACGTCGATGGCGTGCTGCAGGTCCGCGACCGTATGCACCGGGGCGTCTCCGACGGGTTCACCGGTGGCGGGATTGAAGATGGTCCGGGCAGCAACGGAGCCCTCGGTCAGGACGGGTGTGGTGTTCATTAGATCCCTCTTATCTGGGTATTCAGTTGCTTGGAGCTGGCGGGACGAATCGTGCTCTAGTCGCAGCGGGTTCGGCTGTGACGGCGGTGTCGGTGAATTCGATGGTGTGTTCGCTTCGGTTGCGGCGCTCCAGGGCCATGCCGGCAATGAAGGCGACCGGGACCATCACGAGCAGCCAGTTGGCTGTGACGGCGTCACCGCCAATGAGGGTGGTGAAGTTGCTGACCACCGACCAGAGCACCGCGGTCATCAGGATTACGGCCAGGATCGGGGCGATAAGTGTCTGCCAGATCCCCTGCCCGCCGTGGCGGCGGAAGAAGACGACGACGGCCACCGATGCCAGGACATAGAGGACCAGCAACGCAACAACCGCGACGCCGGCGAACCAGGCGAAAAGGGTCAGGACCGGGTCCAGCCCCAGGATCGCGAACGGGATTGTCATCACCAGGGCCATCGCGGTCTGAACGTACGCGGCGGCGTAGGGTGCGCCGTGGGAGTTGGTCCGGGCCAGGCGGGCTGGGACGGAGCCGCGTTGGGCCAGGGAGTGGAGGTAGCGGTTGATGGCGTTGTGGAAGGCGATGATGCCCGCCAGGACCGAGGTGATGAGGAAGGCGCCCCCGACCGGGCCGGCCCAGGCACCGAGTTTGTCGACGGCTGCTGCGAAGAAGAACGAGGTGGCGTCGCCGGATTCGACCGCTGCGCCGGCGGCTCCCTGTACGGCTGTCGGGCCGTAGTAGGAGACGAGCATCCAGGTGATGAAGGCGAAGAAGATGGCAATGACACTGACCGAGAGGTAGGTGGCCCGGGCAACGGTGCGCCGTGGATCTTTCGCCTCGTCGGAGTAGATCGCGGTTGATTCGAAGCCGAACATGGACGCTACGGCGAACATGATGGCCACCCCCGGTGCCCCTGCTGCGATCGCGGCCGGTGAGAAGCTGGCGGAAAGGCTGATTCCTTCGGGTCCTCCTCCTGAGGCCAGCACGCTGATGCCGAAGGCGAGCAGGATGGCAACTTCGGCGCCCACGAGGAAGGCCAGGAATTTGGCTCCGAGTTCAACGTTCCTTGAACCCAGGAGCTGCACGGCGCCCATGGTGACCAGCACCAGCAGCCACCACGGTATGGTCACTCCCGTGTAGGTCGCGACGAGGGCGCTGAGACTGGCGCCGTAGAGCCCGTACATGCAGGCCTGGACGGTGCCGTAGGCCAGCAGCGCCAGCCAGGCGGCGCCGGCACCTGTATGCCGGCCCAAACCTGCCCCGACGTAAGCGTAGAAGGCGCCGTTGGCGCGGATCCTGCGGCTCATGGCGATGAATCCGACGGCGAAGATGATGATGACGACGCCGACCGTGAGGTAGGCCCCGGGAGCCCCGGCCCCGTTGCCGAGGAACACCGTGAGGCCGGATGCCCCCGCGATTCCGGTCAGTGGTGCTTGGGCGGAGAGGACGAAGAAAAGGATGCCGAGGACTCCGATGGAGCCCTTTTTCAGGTCGGTGCCCGGCGTCGTTGCCGCGGTTGAACCCGTGGATGTTTCTGTCTTTGACATGGTGGATGTCAACCTTCTTTGAGGATTCTTTGGGGTAGCCGTGCAGGCTTAGGCGCGACGCTGGTTGATAGTGTGTGCTGCTTCCATTCCGCTTTCAATGGCTCCGTCGATGAAGCCACCCCAGCCGTTGGCGTAATCGGAACCTGCGAACAGCAGGGGCCCGTGTGGCTGCTGGAAACTGGGGAGGGATTCGGTGAGGAATCCCGTGCGGTGCATAGGCCAGGTCTGTCCCGAGAGGGGATCGCTGGTCCAGTCGTGGCTGGCGACGTCCAGGACCTCAAGGTCCGGCACAAGGAGGTCGACGGCGGCCTGGACCTGCTGGAGGTCGGTCGCATCGAGGCGGGCGGTGTCGGGGCCGAAGGCCACCAGGATGGTGTTGCCATCCTGGTCGTATTCCGCCTGAGCGTAGTTCAGGGGCCAGTCCGCGGCCCCGAGGGCAACGAAGGGCTTGACCTCGCCCTTGACGGTGATCCAGGCCTTAATGCCTTTGGAGACCTGGCCCTCGGTGATGGCCTGCTGCTCCGGAGCCGGCAGTGCGGGCTGGAAACCGATGGTTCCCAGAGCGCCGAGGGGCACGGTGCAGATCGCGTGTCCTGCCTCGAAGGTGTCGCCGGTGCTGGTGATAACGGACGCCTTGTCGCCGGCGTACTCGACTGCGGCGACCGTCGTTCCGAGCCGTACGTCAGTGCCCTCGGCGATGCTGTTGATCAGTTTGCCGGTGCCGCCTTGGATCTTGAACGTCGCGCAGGCTTCGAAGTTGACCATCCAGTCGCCGTTGGTCAGCGCCACCCACCGCAGGGCCTGGGTGAAGGCTGCGTGGTCAACGGGGCCGTTGAAGTTCAGTGCCCAGAACGATTCCAGGATGTCGCGGGAGTAGGGCGAGAGTCCGAGTTCGGTGAATTTCTCGGGCAGCGAGACATTATCAATACTTTTGATGTCCGGGCTGATGAACGGGCTGAACGGCTGCGGGAAGTAGGTTCGGGACTCGTTCATGAGTTTCCGGTTCGGTTCGTCGATATCGCCCAGCAACTGCTCCGGGGTGCCCTCGTGGCGCTCACCGCCGGCCCACCAGTAGGCCGTCTCAGGGACCGGGCTTTGTACGGTACCCAGCCCGTAACGCTTCATCTCGGACCAGACATAGGGCTGGGTCCAGTGCACCCATGTCCCGCCCATCTCTAAGGGACGGCCCAGTTGCTCGTCCAGCCAGGTGCGCCCTCCGATCCTGTCCCGTGCTTCGAGGACAACGACGGAGTGCCCGGCCTGGCGGAGCTCGCGGGCGGCGGTGAGACCAGCGAAGCCGGCACCGATGATGATGACGTCCGCTTGCTCCGCGGTTGGGTTGGTGTTAGTCACGTTCGGCTCTTTTGCTTTCAAAACGATTCTGGGAATTGATCAGCTGGCGGCTGTTGATCAGGAGTAGACAAAGAACTCGGTGGTGTCTTCAATGACGGTCCATCGGGTCTGGGTGCCCTTATTGAAGGAAGCCGCGCAGCCGGGACGAAGGTCGAAGCTTTCTCCGCCTTCAACTTCAATGTGGAGGTGGCCCTCAAGAATGTGGAGAGTCTCGTCGGCCTCGATCAGAAGATCGAAAGGCTCCGGAGCCTCTTCAGTAGTGACGTGCCAGAAACCGGCAGAGAGCGCAGGCCGGTCCCCGTCGCCCGGGCTGCGGACCCACTGGACCTGGCCCAGGATGAACGGCTCGTACTTCTGCGGATCAAAGGCGTCGTGGACGGTGAAGCCGGTGGTGGCCTGGGAAGTGGACATCGTTGTCTCCTCGAGAGAAAGAATAATTACTAAGCGCCCGCTTAGTTGTGCGCTCCATCACATCTAAGCACCTGCTGAGTGTCGACGTCAATAGACGCTCGGAGAACGATAGAATCAAGCCATGAACGGGGATAGGCACAAGGGGTATGGCACAGGCCGGGAGGCGCTGCTGGTTGCGACAGTGCACGTCGTGGCGCGCAAGGGCCTGAGAGGCCTGACCTTCCGCGCCGTGGCGGAGCAAGCGGGGGTCAACAACACCCTGGTGGCCCACCACTTCGGCACTCGGGACGCGCTGATCAAGGCAGCCCTCGATTGGTCGGTGCAGCAATCCATCGGACTGTCGCAACTGGAAGAACTCCCCGCGACGGAAGAAGAGTTTTGCGAAAGCATCCTCGCGCTGATCGCCGAAAATCCCGACCTGCAAATCTTCCAGTACGAGATGATCCTGGAATCACGGCGAAGGCCCGAACTCGCCGAGGCCGTGCAACAGTTGTACGCACGCTACGTTGCCGCGTTCGCAGAGGGTTTACGTCGAATCGGATTCGGTCAGGAGGAGGGTGCGGCCCAGGCTGCCTTCGCGGCACTGGATGGACTGGTGCTGCAGCTCCTGGCCGGCGTCGACCGGCAAGGCGTAGAAAGGTCAATCCGCTACCTCTGGGTGGCATTAGGCGGCCACATCACTGCCGGCGCGGTCAGCGGGGCTAACTAGCAGGATTCACTGCCGGAGCTGTATATCCATGTGCGCTACTGGCCACCGCTCCACCGCCGAGGGCGTAAGCCATTCCTCTTGTAGAACCACCTCATGCGTCAGGTAGCGTCGTGAAAACGCCGCCATTTATCGCCGAAGGTTACGTATTGGGGCCTAAGCTGACGCTTTTGGCACCGATTTCTGCCGTCAGGCTGGGTGTGTACTTCACCTGATACTGCTCAGCCACATCGTGCGACAGTGTTCGCGCTCCATGGGGGCTATTGCGTGAGTTAGTGACAGGCGCTACTCTGGTGGTCGGACATGTGACTGGTAGTGCAGGCAGGATCCAATGTAACGCTTTTCAAAAAGCGGTACGTTGGGTCCTTTTTTTGTGCCTGAACGACGAGGAAACGCATCGGTGCGTACGCGCATGGACTTGGAATCCAAAGGAGGACCCATGACAACCCAGGAGAACGCGAAAGCGATTTTGGAGCATGTCGGCGGCGACGCGAACATCACGAACCTGCACCACTGCTCAACGCGCCTACGCTTTAGCCTCGCCGACGACAGCAAGGCCGATGTGGCTGCACTCAAGGCGATTCCGGGCGTCCTTGGCGTCGTCAAGGGGTCGTCCCAAACCCAAGTCGTTGTCGGCGACCGGGTTGTTGACACCTTTGCGGCGATAGAGGCGCTTCGAGGACCGGGCGGCCAGCCAACTTCTCCATCTCAAAGGGCCCCATACAGCTGGAAGTCCCTGGGCGGTACCGTCATGGACTTTGTGGTCAGCGTATTCACCCCCATCATTCCGGCCATTGCGGGGTCCGGTATCTTCAAATCGTTGCTCGTTCTGGCATCTGCCCTGGGGTGGCTGGACGCTAAGAGCGATAGCTACAAACTGCTGGCCGTCATTCCTGATGCGGTCTTCGGGTTCATTCCCCTGCTGGTGGCGTATACCAGCGCCAGGAAACTGAAAGTCAACATACCTCTTGCCATCGGTCTCGTGGGCGTGATGGTCTACCCCGCCTTCACTGCATTGGCCACCAAGGAGGGCGGCGCCGCACTCTTCGGCCTTCCCGTACCGGTTGTGGCTTACACCGCCCAGGTATTTCCCGCCATCCTCACGGTCCTGCTGCTCGCCGTCATAGAGCCGCTCTTCACTAAGCTGGCGTGGGCTCCCATCCGGATCTTCTTCGTACCGATGATGTGCATCGTCATCGTTGCACCAGCGATGATCTTCCTGCTCGGGCCGCTTGGATTCTGGCTCGGAACGCTTCTCACCGGTGCTATGACCGGGCTGCACGGCTCACTGGGTTGGGTCGCCGTCGCACTGCTGGCAGGCGTGCTGCCCCTGATCATCTCCGTTGGGATGCACAAAGCCTTTATTCCTCCGACCATCGCAACGATCGCCGCGACCGGACGGGAATCGCTTTACCAGCCCGCCTCCCTGGCCCACAACCTCAGCGAGGCCGGCGCCGCCCTTGGCGTTGCCGTCCGCACCAAGAGTCCCGCGCTGCGTGCCACCGCTCTGTCTGGCGGAATCTCGGCACTTTTCGGTATCACTGAACCGGCCCTTTACGGCGTCACTCTTCAGAACCGCAGGGCTTTCATCGCCGTTGTCGCAGGGGCGGTGTCAGCCGGAGCCTACATGGGCATAATGCACGTGGCCGGTTTCGTCGCGGTTGGGCCAGGGCTCGCGAGCATCACATCCTTTATCGACGCCGACAACCCCCAGAACCTTCTGCATGCGGTCATTGGACTGCTGGTGGCCGTCGGGGTGTCCTTCGTGACGGCAGCTATCCTGTGGCGTGACGATGTGTCCGCAACCGTCCGCCAGTTCGGCGACGTGAAAGTTGAGACGCCTGAGGGAGCCCGCATCCTCAGCCCGCTCACGGGGGAGGCCATCGCGCTCTCGGAGGTGTCCGATCCGGTCTTCGCAACGGGCGTGCTGGGAGAGGGACTGGCCATCCGGCCCACTAACGGTGAGGTTCGCTCTCCCATCTCAGGGGTGGTGACGGCCCTTCTGGATTCGAAGCACGCAATCGGCATTCGCGGTGATGACGGTGTCGAGGTACTTATCCACGTCGGTATCGACACAGTTCGTCTTGGCGGCAGCGCGTTCGTTACCCACGTGTCAGTCCGTGAGAGGGTCGAAGCCGGGCAACTACTGCTCGAAGCAGACCTCGCCGCAATCACGAATGCGGGTTATGACACCACTACTCCCGTGGTCATAGTCAACTCTGCCCGCTTCGATGTCAGCCCCGTCGAACCACACGCCATTGCGGCCGGAGACCTGCTTCTGGTCGTCAACGAAAAAATCAAGGAGAAGATCGATGCCACTGCCTGAAACTTTCCGATGGGGCGGCGCCCTGGCAGCAAACCAGGTAGAGGGCGCCTGGCGCGAGGGGGGCCGCGGTCCGGCTGTCTCCGACGTCGCAACCTACAAACCTCACGCGGATCCCAAGGACTACGCCGTTCACCATCAGGTGACGGTGGAAGGCATCAACGCGGCGCTGGCCGACCAGAACGACCAGATGTATCCCAAACGGCGCGGCATAGATTTCTATCACCGGTACCCCGGCGACCTGGCATTATTCGCGGAAATGGGCTTCACCACGCTGCGGGTTTCTATTTCCTGGACCCGGCTCTTCCCAACGGGCGAAGAGGTTGAACCGCTGGCCGAAGGCGTCGCTTACTACAAGGCATTGTTCACTGAAATGCGGCGCCTGAACATCGAGCCTCTGGTGACTCTCTCGCATTATGATCCCCCGCTGGCACTGGCTCTGAAAAACAACTGCTGGGTTGAGCGCCGGACGATCGAACTTTTCGAGCGCTTTGCCCGGACCTGCTTCACAGAGTTTGGACACCTGGTCAAGCTCTGGCTCACCTTCAATGAGATCGACGGCATAACACGGCACCCGTTCACGTCGGGCGGCATCATTGACCAGACCGTTGAAGGCAGCCTGGATCAGGCCTGTTACACGGCTCTGCACCATCAGTTCATCGCCGCTGCGTCGGTGACCAGACTGCTGCGGGAGATCTCACCTGATGCCCAGATGGGCTGCATGCTGACCATGCTTGTGACCTACCCCAATACCTGCCGGCCGGAAGACGTGGCGGCGACCCAAGCCAAGGAACGGCTCCTTTACCTCTGCTCCGATGTCCAGGCAGGCGGCGGCTACCCCCGTCTGGCACTTCGTGCCCTCGAATTGCGGGGTGTGAAGATTCCTTTTGAGGATGGTGATGTGGAGTTGTTGGCCGAAAATACCATCGACTTCATATCGTTCAGCTACTACAACTCCATGACCGAGTCGGCAGACCCCAACGCGGAGCGCACGCCCGGAAACACCGTGCTCGGCGTGAAGAACCCCTTCCTGGGATCCACCGAGTGGGGGTGGCAAATCGACCCGATCGGACTAAGGATCGCGCTGATCGACCTCTACGACCGCTACGCAAAACCCCTGTTCATCGTCGAGAACGGTTTGGGAATGCGTGATGAACTCACGGAGGACGGCAGGATCCACGACCCGTACCGGATCGAGTACTTCCGGGCACACTTCCAGCAAATGATCCAGGCCATAGAGGAAGGGGTGGACCTCATGGGATACGTAAGCTGGGCGCCCATCGACCTGATCAGTTCATCAAGCTCACAGATATCAAAGCGCTACGGTTTCATCTACGTTGACCAGGACGATCTCGGCCGCGGAAGTGGTAAGAGATACAGGAAGGACTCGTTCTTCTGGTATCAAAAGGTCATCGCATCCAACGGGGCCGACTTGAGCTAGCACTGCTTCGAAGTTCTTGGCATCGTCAACGGAGACAAACACATGCAGATCATCACAAAGGTGCTCAACTCCAGCGTCCTGCTCGTCGAAGACGAACAGGGAGTTGAGCATGTTCTGCTCGGCAAGGGAATTGGTTACGGCCAAAAGGCAGGCACCTGGGTGGACGGGACGGGTGTCGACCGGGTCTTTGTGTCCCTTGACGATGCCAACCATCGAAACTTCGTTGAATTGCTTGGACAGGTCCCTGGCGAGTTCGCCGAGTTCACCCGGGCTATTGTTGCCGACGCGAAGGCCGAAGGCCTCGAACTGGACGAACACATCTACCTGTCGCTCACAGACCACCTCCACTTCGCCGTGGAGCGCCAAAGACGCGGACTTTTCGTTGTCAACCGGCTCGCCTGGGAGGTCCGGAACGTTTATCCGACGCAATACGCCGTGGGATCCCGCGCGGTTGAGAGGATGAATCAACAGGGCGGTTTCAACCTTCCTGACGACGAAGCGGCCAACATCGCGTTTCACATAGCCAACGCCGAACGGGGCAAAGCCGGACTTGATTCGATGCGGGTCGTCGAGCTCATCAGGGCGGTTTCGACCATCGTGTCGAACGTATCAGGGGTGAGCCTGGACCGTCAGGACCTCCATACGTCCCGCTTTATAACCCACCTTCAGTACATGGCTGAGCGGTTCTTCGCCTCCCGACTGCTTACCAGCGATGACGATTTCCTGTTCAACAGTCTCAGCGAGCGTTATCCGAAGGCAGTCTCCGCAGCCGAACGGGTGCGGACCTTTGTCGCTCAGAAGTACCACACAGACTTGCCCAACGAGGAAGTGGCTTTCCTCGCCTTGCACATCGCCAGGGCATCAAACGGATAAAAATGGCGCGGCACACCCTCGCCATCACGAAAGGCACCTCCATGACACAACGAACAGCAACGATAGCGTCCACCGCAGGCCTGCACGCGCGCCCGGCTGCGGTTTTCGCCAGGGCAGCAGCAGACTCCGCTCATGACGTATCCCTGAGTACCAACGGCCAGACCGTGGACGGCCACAGCCTCCTCTCCATCATCACCCTGGGCATAGCCCACGGGGACGAAGTCGTCATCGACGTAGCAGGCGAGGATGCAGGCAGGGTTGCGGACGAACTGGCTGCGCTCCTTTCCTCGGACCTGGACGCCCACTAGCTACACGGTCTGCTGACTCGGAATCCATCCCATCCGGTCGCACCACACAGGCAAAACAGAACGGTCTTCCTGTCCAGCGGGCAGGAAGACCGTTCTATTATTTGGTAACGCCCTCAGACGCCCGATTTCCGGGGAATCCGATTTACGATACAGCTGACAGGACTAGTTTCGATAGCGTCCAAAGCACGGGTGTGGGGACGCCCGCCTCCTGTCCGAGGCGCACTACAGCGCCGCCGATGTAGTCGATTTCGGTGCGTCGTCCGGCTTCCCGGTCCTGCAGCATGGACGTCTTATGGTCCTTATGACGGGTGAAAGCATTCTCAAGAGCTGACTCTACGCGGTCCCGCTGCAGTGTGACTCCCTTGGTCCGGGCGACCGCGGTGGTTTCATCCAAGACCCGATCAACAATGCGACGGGCTTCCGGACTTGAACCGATTTCCCCTACAGTTTGGCCGGTCACGGCACTGAGCGTGTTCAAAGCGGCATTGAAGGCGATTTTCTCCCAGATGGCCTGATGGATGGCCGGATCGGACGTGGCATTCAGGCGCGCCGTGTTGAGCCTGGCCGCCAGATCATCCGTTTCCCGTTCCAGGCCGCCGGTGAGCGGCCCGAGACGGACCTTCCCGCCGGAGCTTGTGCTGAGAAAGCCCGGCCGTTCCAGATCAGCCGGAAAGTCCGTGATCCCGATCCACGTTCTCTCCGCACCAAATTCCTTCGCCAGGATTTCTGCGTTGCCAAGCCCGTTCTGCAGGGTCAGCCCCATGCTCCGCTCATCGATGAGATGCCGGATGGATTCGATGGCCGCAGCGCTGTGGAACCCTTTGGTGAACACCACCACCAGCTCAAGGGGTTCGGCAAAGTCCTGCGCCGTGCCTGCCCTGGCTGGTGCATGTTCGGCCTGTCCGTCGGTGGTCAGGCTAATCCCGTGACGGTTCAAGGCTTCGATGGTCGTCGCTGAAGCATCGATGAACACAACATCGTTGCCGGCAAGCTGCAACCGGGCACCAAACAACTGGCCCATTGCCCCTGCGCCGAGAATTCCAATGGTCATTGGTATGGTCCTGTCGGTGTTAGAACGGGTACTGGCGGGGGCTGCTCTGGACACTGACCCAGTGGTCTGTGGTGAATTCCTGGATCGCCCACTCGCCGTTGAAGCGGCCGAGCCCGGAGCTCTTCTCTCCGCCGAAGGCAACGTGTGGTTCGTCGTTGACGGGGATGTCGTTGATGTGTGTCATGCCGGCTTTGATGCCCTTTGCGAAGGCAACTCCACGTTCGGGACTTCCGGTGAAGACCGCGCTCGAAAGCCCGAAGCTGCTGTCGTTGGCCAGTTGGAGCGCATGGTGTTCGTCCCGGGCCCGGAGGATGCCTACCAGCGGTCCGAAGATTTCCTCACGGGCTATCTCCATGTCGGGATTAACGTCCGCGAAGATGTGCGGGGGCAGGACGTTTCCGTTCACCTGCCCGTCGAGTACCGTGCGGGCACCCTGCTCTTGGGCGAGCCGGATCTTTTCCTGCAGCCCCTGAAGCTGTTTGCTGTTGATTACTGGCCCGATGATGGTGGCTGGATCAGCCGGGTTGCCCACGGGCAGGTTACGCACACGGGCAGCGAACTTCTCCACGAATTCATCATGGACTGCATCATCGACAATGATCCTGTTGATCGCCATGCAGATCTGTCCCTGGTGCAGGAACTTGCCCATCGCCGCGGCCCTGACCGCCTGGTCAATGTCTGCGTCTGCAAGCACCACGAAGGGGCTGTTGCCACCAAGTTCCAGCGCCACGTGCTTGAGATGTTCGCTGCTGGATGCCAGGCGTGCCACGTTCTGTCCCACCGGGGTGGAACCCGTGAACGAGATGAAGGACGGAACCGGATGTTCTACGAATGCATCACCGATTTCTGATCCTGCCCCGATGACGACGTTAAGGACCCCTGCCGGCAGGCCTGCTTCTTCGAAGACTTTCGCCAGTACGAGCCCGCCGGTGACCGGGGTGTCGCTGGCTGGCTTGATGACGACGGCGTTGCCCAAGGCCAAGGCGGGGGCGATGGACCGCTGCGTGAGGTGCAGTGGAAAGTTCCAGGGGCTGATGACGCCGACGACTCCCAGCGGCCGGCGGTAAACCCGGTTTTCTTTGCCGGCGGTGTTTGACTCAAGGATGCGCCCCTGGACCCGGTGCGGGAAGGAAGCTGATTCGATGGTGATGCCGATGGCCGCACCGAGCTCGATATTTGCCTTGAGGACAGTGCTGCCGGATTCGGCTATGAGCCAGGAGATGATTTCCTCGCGGCGGGTTTCCATTATCTGTGCCGCTTTCAGCATGACCTTTTGACGGGCGGCGGGGCTGGTGGCTGCCCACGCTTTGCCTGCTGCTTCCGCGCTGCTGAAGGCGTCGTCCAGGTCGCTGGTGTCTGCTTGCCGAAGCTCGAGCAGTTGTTCGCCGCTGAATGGGTTGGACACCTTCAACACCGACGGGGAGTTGCCAGCGCGCCACTGACCACCGATGAACTGGTTCCCGGTGATCCATGAAGTTTGATTGGGGGTTTCGCGCTCGATTTCTACAGTCATCTTTCACTCCTGATTGGATTGTTTGGTTTTGTCTCTAGTTGGTGCCTGCGTGGGTCGCGGCTGCTACCGGACCCGGCTGCGACGCATCTTTTTTGTGGGAGGTCCGCGTTGTGAAGACAAGGAGGACGGCAATGATGGCGACGATCCCAGGGGCGGCAAAGATGAAGAAGTTCTGCTCCGGTGGAAGATTCATCGCCAGCAGGCTTCCTCCAAGTACCGGCCCTGCGATTGCTCCCAAACGTCCCACGGCCGAGCACCAGCTGACACCCGTGGACCGGATGGCGGCCGGGTAGAAATCGGCGCCAAAGGCATGCACAACTGCCAGGGTGCCGACCGTGGTGGCTCCAGCCAAGAAGAGCAAGGCGTTGAGCAGGACGGGGGAGGGGTGCATGCCGAGGAGGAGAAGGGAGATGGCTGCGAGGGCGAAGAATGCCACCAGCACTTTCTTGTTGCCGAACCGGTCACCGAGCCAGCCCCCGGCGAGGGCGCCGGCGGTGGCCCCGATGTTGAGAACGACCAGGAACTGCAGGCTCGAGCCGAGGTCGAAGCCGCTGGCGATCATGATTTTCGGAAGCCAGGTGTTCAGGCCGTAAACCATGAGCATGCACATGCCGAAGGCGACCCAGATCATGGGCGTACCGAGTGCGCGTCCGGCCCGGAAAAGTGCCGCTGGAGATACGGATTCCCGCTCTTTGGCTGCAGGCAGTGACCAGTCAGCCGAGGACGCATCAACGGACGGGGCTGACCGGTTCAGCAGCTTGCGGGCCTCAGCGGCACGGCCGCGGTTCATGAGGAACGCCATGGATTCGGGCATGTGACGGTAGATCAGGGGAAGGATTAGCAGGGAGATGCCGCTGACAAAGAACACTGCCCTCCAGCCGAGCAGAGGGAGGATCCACATTGCAACAAGGGTGGCGATGATCGATCCGACCGAGTAGATGCTCAACATGATCGTGGTCAGGGTGTGCCGTTTAGCGGCAGGGGAAAGTTCATTCATAAGGGAAACGACGTTGGGGATGACGCCTCCCAGGAAGATGCCAGTGATGAAACGCAAGGCCCAGAAGACGTCCGGGTTAGGGGCAAAGCCTGTAGCGATCGCTGCGAGGGAGAACAGGAGGGTTCCGTGGACGATGATCGGGCGTCGTCCGACCCGGTCGGCAAGGGAACCCAGAACGAGGGCCCCACACATCATGCCCATCAGGGCGGCGCTTCCAAGCCATCCTGCCTGGTCCGGCCCGAGGTTCCACTCCTTCATCAGGGTCGGGAGTACGGAGCCGTAGACGATCAGGTCGTAGCCATCGAAGAACATGATGAACGAACAGCACAGAAGCAGGATCATGTGGAATTTGGTCAGCGGTGCTCCTGCCATGAGGGAGCCGGGGGTGGAGTGCGTCATTGCGATTCCTTACCTGGGGTTGGGAGGTATAGATGCCCGATGGCAGCCCGAATGGACTGCAGCAGGCGGTGAAAGGGTGGAGAGGGCCCCGCGGGGGTCCGTCGCAGCCGAGCCCAGGGAAGTGGGCACGGGCGCGGTAGGGTGTGGCGGTTTAGATACTCAGTCAGCAGTGATTCGCGTATCGATGAGGAACGGGCCCGTTCCTTCCAGGGCTTCCTTGTACGCCAGTACGAACTCTTCCCGGGTTTCACTTCTGATTGCTGGAACGCCGTAGCCTTCGGCGATGGCGACAAAGTCGATCCTGCCAAGTTGAAGGCCCGGCACATCGGGTACGCCCATGCGTTGTGCGAAGGCGGCCAAGGCCCCGTAGCTGGAGTTGTTGACGATGACGAAGACCGTGCGGGTCTGGCGTTGAGCGGCGGTGTACAGGGCGGTGATTCCGTAGTTGGCCGAACCATCGCCCACCGTGGCCACGACGGTCTTTGAGGGATCACCCAATGCCATGCCTACTGCTGCGGGGAGGCCGAAGCCGAGACCGCCTGAGGCGGGAAAGTGGTACATGCCCGGGCGGTCGATGGCGATGCGCTCAAGGTATTCGAGGTCGAGAGTTGTCGTCTCATTGACGTACGCAACGTCGGTGCGGGCGTTGGCGTTTAGTACTTCGAGGACCTCAGTGCCGGTCATACCATCCGGCGAGGTTTTGGCAGGTGGAAGGACGCGGGTACCGCGCGGTCCCCGCCGCCGGCCGCGGTCCTTGACGCTCTCGGAGAGAGTCCTGGCCGCCTCGGCTACGTCAGCGACGATCGCGCGGCCGTACGGCGCACGCGTTGCTTCACGGGGGTCCTGGGTGAGTTGGACCACCTGTGTTCCGGCAGTGAGGTAGTGTCCCGGCTCCCAACGGTGGTACCGGAAGACCGCCGCGCCCAGAACAAGAACCACATCGTGATCCGCCAGGCGCTCCCGCACGGAACAGATGCCCGGAACCAGGACACCGGCAAAGTTGGGGTGCGTAGTGGGGAAAGGACAGCGCGAGGGGGAAGGGGCGACGTAAACGGAAGCGTCGGTCTTCTCCGCGAGGGAGATAACGTCGTCGAAAACACCGGCGTCAAGGACCGCAGCTGCGTCTACTTGGGGACCAACGACGAGGGCGAGATTCTTTGCCCCATCCACGAGGGAGAGGAGTTCCTGGGTTAGTCCTGGTGTGAGGCCCCCTGCCGACGAGACGGAACGGGTGTTCAGCAGGACATCGTCTTCAAGGGCTGTCTCGGCCCAGTCGTCGAGCGGGACTGAGACGTACACCGGCCCGCAGGGCTGGGTGGACGTCTCAAAAATGGCCTGAGCCAACGTCCGCGGTACGTCAGCAGGGGAGAGGGGCTCGTGCGAGTACTTCACAAGCGGTGCCGGCAGCATGGCGGCATCCGCGCTGGCAAGCATCGTCTCCTGGCCCACAGTTCGCCGCACCTGCTGACCCGCGAGGATGACCATCGGCGTGTGCCCGTATCGAGCGTTCGTCAGGGCGCCCATGGCATTGCCGGACCCCGAAGCCGCGTGAAGATTGACCAAGGCTGGACGGCCGGTAGCCCGGGCATAGCCCTCCGCCATGCCGACAACCACCTGCTCGTGCAGGCCAAGGACAAAATCGAAGTCTTCGTTGAGGCCCGCCAGAAAGGGGAGCTCATTTGACCCGGGGTTCCCGAAGACGGTTGTCATGCCATGGGCACGGAAAACGTCCAGGCTGGATTCCAAAACAGTCTTCTTGCGGGTCACCGGCGTCCTCTTTCAATGTGTTGCGAAGCCCCAGCAGTAATTGGGACTCGGGATCTGCAGGAGGCCAACGCATAACATGCCGCCTCTTCGCCTAGTCCGAGTTTCGGTCCCGGGCCTCACTAGAAAGGCTAAGTGACATCAATCACCCAGGTCTAATAAAGATTCAGGCATGTATTCATAGGTGGTACCTATGGGTTTGCGACGCGGTCTCCGGACCTAAGTTCCTGTCAGGAGGCCTGCATTCTTTTGATCGCCCAGTCGACAAACCAGGATGTCGCCGATGAAGACCTGTCCAGCGCTGCATGCGCACGGACTGGGGCAGCGAACTCGTCGCTGGGCAAAGCCCTGACCTCAAGGCCCCATCGACTGATCCAGTCAGGCGTGACAACCTCCGGAACGAAAGCGACCAAGTCCGAGGCGGAAAGGATGCCAGGAATCGCTGAAAAGCCTGAAAGATACACAGAACCTGGTACCGGCGGCGGCAATAGTGACTGCATAAGGGCATGCCCTGTTGTCCCGCGCACAACGATTCGCGGAAGTACAGTCAGTTCCTCGAACGTTGGCTTCTCACCGGTGAATCGGTTGGGGCGGGAAACACAGACGTATCGATCCCAACGGATCACCGAGGTGAACAGCGACTCTGCAAGCAGGTTTGACGAAACGGCAAGGTCCAGTTGGCCCGAGGCAAGGTCCTGACCTGCCGTTTCTGTATTGAGGTTGGCTACATCGAGGCTGCAGTGTGGGGCTGCTGCAGCAAGACCGGATACCAGTGCCGGAAGGAAGACCGCTTGCCCCAGGTCAGTCAGAGCGATTCGAAACGTGGTCTGTGCCGTAGTGGGGTCAAAGCTCGTGAGTCTGTTAACTGCCGCATCGGCAAGCTTCGGTAGCGTGCCAATCTCCTCGTATAGCTGCAGTGCCGAGCGGGTAGGAGCGATTCCGCGCCCTTCCCGCCGGAACAGTGGCGCGCCCGTGAACCGGCTAAGCCTGTTTAGCCCCTGAGTAACGGATGGTTGGGAAATCTTCAGCCGCTCGGCGGCTCCCGTCACTGAGCCTTCTTCGATAACCGCCGCAAACACCCGGATAAGGTTCAAATCCACAAAGAACGCCTCTCCTTAGCCATAAGGGGCTCCAGGCTCAGAGTAGCAACCTGCTGCCGAAGCGCGAACACCGGGTTCTGCAGTCATTTGATCCATGGAGCCCCCGTCAATTTCTCACGTACAACTGGACTACGCCATGACTGCACCATTCGACTCACTCAGGTGACGGAGAAGTGCCTCGTAAAGGCGCGGCTTACTTGGCTTTCAGTCAGGAGCCGATATTGAAGAATCCGTCAGCCTCAACAGGGCGTCACTGCCCAAAAGGAAGAGTGTCGCATTGTCCACACCCTGGGCTGTGGATCGGCTCATATTGTCCTTGTACTACAGCGGTCAGGAAAACAAGGGACGACGGCGGGAATCCCGCCGTCGTCCCTTGTTCGGTCTTTAGGCTCTATAGGCCCACTGTGCGAGCAGCCGCCCTTGGGCATCGTACTTTTGGACGGCCAGTCCTGGCCCTTGGTAGCTCATGCCGGCTAGAGGGTTGTGGTGGTCGTAGGTGAAGGCGATGAGTGGCCCACTTGAAGCGACATCGTGCAGGTGAAACCGGGTTTGTCCGGCCCCTTCGCGGGCCAAGGCGCTAACTTCCTCCAGACCTTGGTATGTCTTGTCGAGATCGACGATGTTGTATTGAACGTCGTCGTGGAAAGTGGCGATCAGGGGTTCCGCGTCTCCGTTGTTGTAGGCCGCCATCACGGTTCGGACTGTTTCGGAGAGGGTGCTCACGACGCCGCTCCTGCTTTCCCTGGGGGTGCCGTTTTCAGGCCGCTGTCATGCCCTTCTTCGATGTTTTCCTGATTCGTTGGGGTGCGGGGGATGGCAAGGGCAGCGAGTGCCCCGGCTACCGCGACGCCTGCGATGAACAAGAGGGGGACGATGACATTGCCGGTCCAGTCCTGACCGAGCCCCATGACGTAAGGGCCAAGGAAGGACCCTATGGAGCCCACGGTGTTGATCAACGCGATGCCTGCGGCGGCCGCCGTCATGCCCTTGAGTTGGAGGTTGGTGACCGCCCAAATAATGGGGCCGGTGGCGGTAAAGAGTGCACTTGCGAGGGATATTCCGATGAGGGTGGGGACCAGTTGATCGCCGGTGGCCACACTGGCGACCAGTCCCAGTGCGGCCAGTACCATGCCCGTGACCAGTACCCGCCGGTGGGCCTGGCTGCGGTCGCAGTAGATGCCAAGGGCGATGGTCGCCACGACAGCGACTGCGAACGGGACGGAGGACAGATAGCCGATCGTCATTACATCCGTTACGCCGGTGTTCTTGATGATGGTTGGTATCCAGAAGACGACGGCGTAGATGCCTATGTAGTTGGCTGCCAGGATGACGCCGAGGAGCCAGACCCGCCTGTTGGTGATGGCCTTCTTGAACTGCGTTGTTGCTTTCTCACGCGCGCCGGCCGGGCCGAGGCTTGCCGCAATGGCGGTCTTTTCCTCATTGGTGAGCCACGCGGCGTCCTTCGGTGTGCTGGCGACGGCAAAGAAGAAGATAATGCCAAGGAGGGCTGCCGGAATGCCCTGGATCACGAAGAGCCATTGCCAGCCTGCGATACCTGCGAGTCCCCCCAGGCTGGACATGACCCAGCCGGAGAGGGGGCCGACGAACATGCTGCCGATGGGCCCTGCGATAACCAGCAGTGCCAGGGCCTGGGCGAGGCGTTTGCGTGGGAACCACTGGGATAGGAAGTAGACCATGCCTGGGTAGAAGCCGGCCTCTGCGATACCCAGGAAGATCCGGGCAATGTAGAACTGTTCAGTGTTTTGGACGAAGCCGGTAGCGATGGTGACAACGCCCCAGGTGACCATGATGCGGGCGATCCACATTTTTGCGCCGACGCGTTCGAGGATCATGTTGCTCGGCACTTCGAAGAAGATATAGGCGAGGAAGAAGATGCCGGCGCCGAGCCCGTAGGCCGCTGCCGAGAGACCGATGTCGGCACTCATTTCGAGTTTTGCGAAGCCGATATTGACCCGGTCGATGATGGCCACGGCGTAACAGATGGAGGCCAGGGGCAGAATCCGCCAGGCGAGTTTCTTGTAGAGGGTGGTTGGCAGGTCCCCGGTGCCTTCGGAAGCTGTGTTGTGGGTGGACGTCATTGTACGGACTCTTTCACTCGTCAGTGGGTTGTGTTGTGTGCTGGATGCAGGGCGGGGAATGTCCACCAGGTGTCGGGCTGCCACTCTGTCGATTCCCATGCCTGCCGTTGTTGCTGCCGGGGGTCCGGGACCACTGTTGGGGTGGTGTCCAGCAACATTGTCCACCGTTCTGTTCGCCGGTATTCCGGCCAGAAGGGCAGATTCTCGCTTTCGGGTTTTCCGTGGTGGATGAAGGTTGTCCACGCTTGCCGGATTCCTGTTGCCAGAGTCTGTAACGCCGGTTCTGCCGCTTCGAGTCCGATGTCCCAGACGAAGGGAACGTCGGCGCCATGGAACCCCCACTTCTCCTTGGGGGCGCCGGGGCTTGGAGCATCGAAGCGGTAACGCCAGCAGGACGCGTGTACGGACTGGCTGTCGAGCAGCCGAATGGTGGGGATGCCGTACCGTTCGTCCGCCAGCACGGCGCAGTGGAGGCGGCGCTCGTCCGCCTCTGGGAAGGCGCTCCGGTAAATGTCCAGCACTTGTTCTGCTTCGTCCCCGAAGATCTCCTGTAGGACGCGTGGTGACTGTTGCGATGCACACGGGTCGGCGAGGTTGTAGCTTCCGGCCTCGTTGGCTGTCACGCCGGCCATGATGTTGATCCCCTTGGCGCGGCCCTTGGCGAAGGCGTGGACCGGGGCCTCGGGAAGAACGAGTCCGTCTACGGTTGGGCGCCAGACCCAGGTTGCCCTGACGCCGGCGGCAATCTCCTGCTGTGCGGCGAGGATTGTCTCAACGGGCATCGTTAGGAGCTCCGTGGCATCCGCAGGGCTAAGGCCGAGGGTGCGAAGCAGTGCAGCGGTGACCTGCTCTGCGGTTTTGGGGGTGTTGAGGTGCTCGCCGCCACTTTGAATGATTCCGCGGTGGAACAGGCCCTCGGCCATTGGCGAGGCCATCAGATTGACCACGCTCTTGGCCCCGGCGGAAACACCGGCGATGGTGATGCGTGAAGGGTCTCCCCCGAATGCGGCCACGTTGTCCCGGACCCATTTCAGTGCAGCGATCTGGTCCAGTAGGCCTGCGTTCGCCGACGAGGCGTACTGCTCGCCGAGGAGGTGGTCCAGCTTGAGGAAGCCGAGGGCCCCCAGCCTGTAGTTGACGGTGACCACGATGGTGCCTTCGAGGGCGAGGGCTGTTCCGTCGCCGATAAAGTTGGCTCCTGATCCCCAGGTGTATCCGCCGCCGTGGAACCAGACCAGAACCGGACAGGGCGAGTCTGCCGACTGCTTCGGTGCGGTGATGTTGAGGAAGAGGCAGTCCTCACCCATGGGCGCGTCATCGTCCGACGGCGTTGCCCCGCCAGGCGGCACGAGCTCGGCCGCGAGCACCTGCGGGGCACGCGTTGGAAACGTGGTCACGTCCAGAATGCCCTCCCACGGCTCTGCCAGCTGGGGAGCCTGCCACCGCAGGGCTCCGGTCGGGGGAGCGGCGTACCGTATCCCGCGCCAGCTGATGGTGCCATCGTTCGTGACCCCGCGAACTGCTCCCTGGCGCGTCATTGCGACTGTGCCTGTCATTGCTTTTCCTTCACTAGGTATCGACTTCGTCAACAATCGTGTGCTGGGTCACGTGTTTCCGACAATGATTTCTGGATAAGTGGAAGAATCAGCCAAAGGTCTGGCGGAAAGTCTAGAGTTGGAGGTGACAAAGAAGTCGTAAAAGGGAGCGGGAAATGGATGTGCTGGATGAGCTGGACCAGCGGATTGTCGGCGCCCTCCAGGTAGACGGGCGCGCCTCGTGGGCGAAAGTGGCCGCATCATTGGGGGAGGCCGAACGGACGGTGGCGCGGAGGGGCTCCGAGCTCCTCCGGGACGGGCGGGTGCGGATACGCGCGTTGCCGAATCCGAGCCGCTTCAGGCATCTGGAACAGTTTGTGTTGAAGGTTGCCTGCAATCCGGGCTCAGCAGGAATAGCCGCTGCGGCCCTCGCGCGACGGCCGGAGACCTTGTACACCTACATCCTCACCGGTTCGGCGGATTGTGCGGCGGAGTTTTCCAGCCCTGCTTCCAAGTTTGCAGAGCTGCTCATCAGGGACATAGGGAGCATCCCGGGGGTGAGGTCGGCCGCCACGTATCCGGTCCTCAGCTATCCCAGGACCATGCATCAGTGGAATCCCGGCGTCCTGACGCCGGCGGAGATTGAGGCGATGGGCGGAACCCGGTACTCGGAGGCTCCCACCGCCCTGGAGCACGTGGAGCAGTTGGGCAAAGAGGACCGGCAGATTCTCCGGTCACTGGAACGCGATGGCCGCGCCAGTTATGAGGAACTGGCGCGTATCACTGGGCTCTCAGTGCAGACCGCCCAGCGCAGGGTGGAGCGGATGCGGCGCGAGGGCACATTGTTCATCCGTGCGGTCTTCGAGCCTGCGCTGCTCGGTTTGCCGGTGGAGGTTCTTCTGTGGGTCAAGGTGCCGTTTCCGGAACTGGACCGTGTGGAAGCGGAAATGCTTCCTTCTTCGTCAGTGCGGTATGCCGCGGTCCTCGCCGGTGACTTCCAGCTTGTTGTCGATGCCGTATTTCCAAGCCGCGCAGCACTTTCTACCTATCTAAAAGGGGCTGAGTGGGCCACGCGGGCGCAGGCCATCGAGCCTGCCGTGGTGGTAGACGCGTTGAAGCGCAGCGGAACGATGGCGTTGTCGTTCGGCGAAGACCTCGGCGGGTACAGCTCCTGACAGGTTTGCCGTCGTGGCCGCTGTGGCAACACGACTCCCAGGCACTACGCCAATGTGTTCAGCGTTTCCTGCTCGGCGGCGATGGTGGTGTTGTCCCCATGGCCGGTGCGGACCACAGTGTCGGCGGGCAGTGTCAGCAGCCGTTCGCGGATGGAGGCGAGGATGGTGGGGTAGTCGCTGTAGGACCGCCCGGTGGCACCCGGGCCGCCGTTGAACAGGGTGTCCCCGGTGAAGACCGTTCCCTCGCTTTCCAGGTGGAAGCAGGTGGACCCGGGCGAGTGGCCGGGTGTGTGGATTGCCTTCAGGGTTGCCCCGCCCACCTGGAACACGTCGCCATCGGAGTGGTAGCGGTCCGGTTTGGCGTCCGGGTATACCTGCTCCCAGAGCACCAGGTCCTCCTGGTTCAGCAGGATCGGTGCCTCCAGGGCGTCCGCCACCTCACGCGCGGCACCGATGTGGTCGTTGTGCGCGTGGGTGAGCAGGATGGCCTTCACCTTCCGGCTGCGGACCTGGTTGATGATCGCCGCTGCGTCGTGCGGCGCATCAATGATGATGCATTCCTCGTCATTGCCCACGATCCAGACGTTGTTGTCCACGTCCCAGGTGCCGCCGTCGAGCGAAAAAGTTCCGGAGGTGACCAGGTTCTCGATGGTGACGCTCATGCGGACGCCCCGGCCGGCTGGACCTCGACGACGGAGCGCAGCACCTTGCCCCCATGCATCCGTTCGAAGGCCTCTTCCACCTGGTCGATCGTGATCCGCTCGGACACGAACGCGTCCAGGTCCAGGTTGCCCTGCTTGTAGTGCGAGACGAGCATGGGGAAGTCGCGGGAGGGCAGGCAGTCGCCGTACCAGGAGGACTTCAGCGAGCCGCCGCGGCCAAAGACGTCCAGCAGCGGCAGTTCAAGCGTCATCTCCGGCGTCGGAACACCCACCAGCACCACGCGGCCGGCAAGGTCGCGGGCGTAGAACGCCTGCTTGTAGGTTTCGGGCCGGCCGACGGCGTCAATCACCACGTCCGCTCCGTGGCCTCCGGTGAGGGCGCGGATGGCTTCCACGGCGTCCTCCTGCTTGGAGTTGACCCCGTGGGTTGCACCGAGGGACCTGGCCATCCCGATCTTGTTGTCGTCGATGTCCACGGCGATGATCGTGGTCGCCCCCGCGAGCTTCGCGCCCGCGATCGCGGCGATCCCCACGCCGCCGCAGCCAATCACTGCCACGGACTCGCCACGCTTGACCTCTCCGGTGTTGATCGCGGCACCGATGCCTGCCATCACGCCGCAGCCCAGCAGGCCCACCGCGGCAGCATCAACCTCCGGGTCCACCTTGGTGCACTGCCCGGCAGCGACCAGGGTCTTTTCCGCGAAAGCACCGATGCCCAGGGCAGGCGAAAGCTCGGTGCCGTCCTCAAGGGTCATCTTCTGCGTGGCGTTGTGCGTATTGAAGCAGTATTGCGGCTGGCCCTTGGCACACGCACGGCACTCCCCACAGACCGCGCGCCAGTTCAGGATCACCCGGTCCCCAGGGGCCACCTGGGTCACATCGGGGCCAACGGCACTGACAACCCCGGTGGCCTCGTGCCCGAGCAGGTAAGGGAAGTCATCACCGATACCGCCCTGCTTGTAGTGCAGATCCGTGTGGCAGACACCGCAGGTCAGGATGTCCACCAGCGCCTCCCCCGGCCCCGGATCCGGGACCAGGATGGTCTCCAACGACACCGGAGCGTCCTTCTCCCTAACCACAACTGCTTGGACTTTATGAACCATGAATGTGCACCTTCGTTTGCGTTCTTGCTGTTGAACCGGGGCGGATCAGATGTCTTTAGTGTCGAGATGCCAGATTCTGTGGGCCCCGACGCTGAGAAGCTGGCGGTCACCACTGGAGATTCTGCGGACCCAGATCACGCCTATCTCTGCTGCTGTTTCTTCTACTTGGAGCCCGTCTTGGTAGAAGAGGTCTTCTGAGACGGCAACCCTGTCGCCGGCCCGGAGCATGGACCAGTCCTCTACCTCAACTGCACGGGTGTGGCGGTTCAAGTAATCCTCCGCAATGTCGATTGGCACTACTGGGTCGCTGTATCTAGCGTGCGGCCCTTAGCCTTGGCCTCCGCGGTGGGGGCACCGCCTGCGGCGGTGCCCCCACCAGTCAGTGGTGTTTTAGCCGTTGATTACCTGGGGGACGCCGAGGTGTTTGAGTCCTTCGACGCCGAATTCGAGGCCGTAGCCGGATTGTTTTGCGCCGCCGAAGGGGATGCGTGGGTCGACGGCGCCGTGTTTGTTGATCCAGACGGTACCTGCTTGGATTCGGGCGGCGACGTTGCGGGCTGTTGCGGGGTTTGAGGACCAGACGGAGGCGCCGAGTCCGACGTCGAGGGCGTTTGCTTTCTGGATTGCTTCGTCGATGGTGCTGTAGCGGATGATGGGCAGGGCGGGGCCGAATTGTTCTTCGGCGACGAGTGGGTTGTTGTTGTCGATGTCGGCCACGAGGGTGGTGGGGTAGAAGTAGCCGGGCTGGTCGGTGTCCGGGTTTCCGCCGAGGAGGACGCGGGCTCCGGAGGCTTTGGCGGCCTCCACGAGGTTCGCGACGATTTCGTATTGTGCCTTGTTCTGCAGCGGTCCGAGGACGTTGTTTTCGTCCAGGCCGTTACCCATCGGCATGGCCTTGGCCACGTTGGTGAGTTCGTCGCAGACGGCGTCGTAGATGTCGTCGTGGACGTAGAGGCGTTTCAGGGCGGCGCAGGTTTGGCCGGTGTTGATGAAGGCGCCCCAGAACAGGCCTTCGGCGATGGCCTTCGGGTCGGCGTCGGGCAGGACGATGCCGGCGTCGTTTCCTCCCAGTTCCAGGGTGAGCCGCTTGACGGTGTCCGCGGAGGATTTGATGATCGCTTTGCCGGTGGCGGTGGAGCCGGTGAACATGATCTTCCCGATGGCGGGGTGCGAGGCGAGGGCCTCGCCTACATCGCGTCCGCCGGAGACTACGGTGAGGAGCCCTTCGGGCAGGGCTTCGTTGATGGTTTCAACGAGGGCAAGCACGCTGAGCGGGGTGTGTTCGGAGGGTTTGACCACTACGGCGTTGCCCATTCTCAGGGCGGGGGCGACCTGCCAGACGGTGATCATCATGGGCCAGTTCCACGGCCCGATGGCCCCGACGACGCCGATGGGCCGGTAGTGCAGTTCGGCGCGTGTTTCGCCGTCATCGACGAGGGTTTCGGCTTCGAGGGGTGTCGCGGCGGCGGCGCGGAGCCAGGCGGCGCAGGCGCCGACTTCGAAGCGGGCGTTGGGGCCGTTCAGCGGTTTGCCCTGCTCGCGGGAAAGCAGCTGGGCGAGGTCTTCGGCGCGGGCTTCGATGGCGTCGGCGGCCTTCAACAGTGCAGCGGACCGTGCCTCGTGGCCGAGCTCGGCCCACGCCGGTTGGGCGGCGACTGCCACGTCGATGGCGTGCTGCAGGTCCGCGACCGTATGCACCGGGGCGTCTCCGACGGGTTCACCGGTGGCGGGATTGAAGATGGTCCGGGCAGCAACGGAGCCCTCGGTCAGGACGGGTGTGGTGTTCATGGCATTCTCCTCATTGAGTGGTTAGTTGTTGTTCCGCGTGAATCCGGGATGGTCACCATTGGTTTTGATCAGTAGGGCCGTCGAGTGTTTCCAGTGCCAGACGGAGTTGCTCGATCACGTGTTGGGCGTGTTCGAGTTCGAAGACGAGCGGTGGCCTCATTTTGAGGACGTTTTCGTGGCGACCGATCTTTCCGATGAGAACGCCGCGGGAACGCATCTCTTCTGTGAGTGCCTTGGTGGCGGCGGGGTCCGGCGTCGTATCGTCGGGATTGACGATTTCAAGGCCAAAGAAGAGGCCCCTGCCGCGGACGCTCTTGATCCTGGGGTTGCCCTTGGCGAGGGCTGCGAGTTCGTCAGAGATGAACTTGCCGAGTTGGTGTGCGTTTTCAACAAGCCCGTTCTCTTCCATGACCTGGAGCACAGCAAGGCCGGCTGCCGACGAAACGGGGTTTCCAGCAAATGTGTTGAAGTAGGTGTTGTTTTCCCCGAATTCCTCCATCAGTGCGTGCGTGGTGATGACGCCACCTACGGGGTGGCCGTTGCCCATCGGCTTGCCAAGTGTCACCAGATCAGGGGTGGTGCCGAAAGCCTGGTGGCCCCACATGTGGTTGCCGGTCCGTCCGAAGCCTGACTGGACCTCGTCCGCGATGATCAGTCCTCCGGCAGCACGGACCCGGTCGGTGACTGCCTCGATGTAGCCGTCGGGGGTCTGCAGGAGTCCCTCGGTTGAGAACAGCGGGTCATACAGGATGGCTGAGACGCCGTAGCCTTCGGCCTGGAGCGAGGAGATGGCTGCGTCGACGTCGCGCAGCGCTTCCTGGAGGAGGCGCTTTCGTTTAGCCGGCGTCAGCCCTGCTGCGTCCGGAATACGAATGGGGCGTACGTGGGCGCCGAGGGGTTCTTTGACCTGGAGGCCGGTGGTCAATTCGGCAAGGGTCGTGGTGTTGCCGTGGTAGCTGTGGTCCGAAATAAGGATGCCGGTGTTGCCGGTGTGTTGCCGTGCGATTCGCAGCGCGAGCTCGTTTGCTTCTGATCCGCTATTGGTGAAGAACACCCGCTCCAAGGGGGAATCGAAGAGCGCCAGCAGCTTTTCGGCGTACTCAACGACGCGTGAGTTGAGGTACCTCGTGTGGAGGTTGACGGTCTGCAGCTGGGTTGTGATTGCTTCGCGGACGACGGGGTTGGAGTGTCCGACGTGGGGAACGTTGTTGTAGACATCCAGGTAGGTCTTGCCGGTGGCGTCGTGGACCCACACGCCCTCGCCGGCCACGATTTCCAGGGGAGTGGCATAGAACAGCGGGGAGTGGCGCCCGATGGTGCGTTCGCGGCGGTTAATGAGACCTTCCTGGAGGAGTGCGTCGGGTGCCGGTTCTGTGGCTGTTTCGAGTGTCATTGCTGTCCTTGGCCGTTGGTGCGGATTTGAGTCCGGAACATGAGTCGGTGGGTGTTGCCGGGGTCGGACGGTCGATGGCCGGCCCCGGCAACCGGTTAGAGGGCTTGGGCGCCGGCAGTAGCGACCAGGTGGTCGTTTTCCACGGTGCTGCCGCTGACACCGATGGCGCCGACGGTCACCCCGTCTTTGGTCAGTGGGATGCCTCCGGGAAAGGTGATCAGGCCGCCATTGGACACTTCGATGTTGAACAGCGGTCCGCCGGGCTGCGAGATGGAGCCGATGTCTCCGGTGGGCATGTCGAAGTAACGGGCCGTGCGTGCCTTTTTGATGGCGATGTCGATACTGCCGAGCCACGCACCGTCCATGCGGGTGAAGGCCTTGAGGTTTCCGCCAGCGTCTACAACGGCAATGTTCATCAGGGTTTCCGAGGCCAGGGCTGCCTCTCGTGCCGCTTCAACTATCTTGTGTGCTTCTTGCTGTGTGATGTCGTTCATCTGTTGCTCCGAAATCTTTTTCCTGTTTATGGGCGTAGTTGTATCGACTGGTGTAGAGCCAGCCTTGGTTAGGCGCTAACGCGCGACGGGGGGTGTTAGACGAGAGCTGCCGGTTTTGCGGCTGCCTTTACTAAGTCAGGGAAGTCAGGGGCTGTTATTTCGGTGATCAGCCCTTCCCAGCATGTACGCAGTTCCCCTGCGTAGTCGGCGTCGTCGTTGGGCGCAGCGTTGCCCATTGCGGTGATCCACAGTCCACTGTTGGACCAATGGGCCACCGCCATGAAGAGCCTGGCGCGGGCCATTTTTACTGGGTCAGTGTTGCCGAAATAGGCTTCGAAGAGTGCCTGTGCCCTCTCTTTCCCGAATCCGTTTTGCGCTGCAATAAATCCGATCTCGTAGCACGGGTCCGAGTTGCCGGCGAGGTCCCAGTCGATAATGTTGTAGGTCATCGAGGAGGTGTCCTTGATGATGTTTGCATCCCAAATGTCCAGATGGCAGGGAACAAACTGGGAAGGATCCAGGGCCAGGACGGTCTCCAGGCGGTCCATCAGGGCCTGGATGGCTGACGTTCCGGGCGGCAGCTCGATACCCTGTCTTTTGGCGGCCTCCATCCTTTGTCGGGCCAGGTTGAAGGGGTTGATGTCGTTGAGGAACCGGCGGCCGGAGTGATGAAGCCGGTGAAGGGCAGGGACGAGTCGGGTGACGGAGTCATCGTCCTCGCTTAGCCTCGGGTGGCCTCCCGGAACAAAGTCGAGAGCCAGCGCCAAGGGTTCGTTTGAGACTGTTATGACGGGCGCGCCCACTCCGATCTCGGCGGCAATTCTTGTGTTTTCCAGAACCACGTGGGCGGCGGGCAGAACTCCTACCGTTTCCCAGTAGTTGTTCCAGAGCTTGACGACGCAACGACGGGAACCGTCCTCGACGAGGTAGTTCTTATGGGCCTGGCCGCCGGAGAGGGAATGTGCGGTGACGTGACAGCCAGCCCAGTCTGGGTTCGTCGAAAGCACCGCCTCAATGCTGGTGATTTCGGTATCAGGGACGATGGTCATTAGGATTGGATGTCCTTCGATGTTCGAATGCAGGTGCACTGTGTTGGGGTCGGAGGTTGTCCTGGCTGCACTGTTCGCACTGTTTCACGAGCTCCCACAAGCTCTGTAACGGTGCGGTCAGGACGTCTGCCGGTGTCACTGTTTACGCCTTTGCTATGGCGAAGCGTGAAGGCAGGAACAGGTTTGTTTCGGGGCGGGAAATGCCGTCGACATGATCGGCCAGCATTTCACCAACAACCGCTGCATAGCGGAACCCGCGGCCCATGTCTCCGGTGCCTATGACGACATCGGACGACTCCGGGTGTCCACCTATAACCCAATGGCCGTCCTCCACCTCAGACCACATGCATACGGTGGTCGATACCGGGTTGGTGTCGATGTCCGGGAGCCTGGCGCTGAGCACTTCCTGGATCCGTTCGAGGTCTCCGGGCCTGAGGTCCTGACTAAGGTCCTCGGGGTCGATCCAGTTTCCCTTCCCGGGGACAGAGAACTTCCATTCACCGTTAGGCTCGGAGCAACCGTAAGCCGGTGCCTCGTCCGATCCTGGGGGCTTGGCGAAGTAGATGGCCGCCTTCGGTAGCCCGTCCTGGCGGAAATTGGCCAGCACCTGACGGTCCACCTTGTAGGGCAGATCCAGTTGCGTCAAATGGTTGGCGCGGGCACCCACGGTGACGACGACCTTGTCGGCCGAGTAGTTACCCTGATCGGTGCTCACGACGATGCCCGAAGCGCTCTCATCCCAGCCTTGAACCGCTTCTCCCGTGCGCAGGGTTGCGCCGAGCCGGCGAGCCTCCGACTGCAGGGCCTTGATGGCGGGGTGGACGAGGGCAACGGTGCCGTTTGGCTCCCATACGGCGACTTCGTCGTCACCAATGGTGGCCCAAGGGAACCGCTTCCGTGCCGTCGACGCGTCAAGGGCATCGTACTCAAAATCGGACGCGCTTAGGGAGGCCACCGTTTTGTCGAACCACATTGATCCGGGTTCGCCGACGAACACAGTTCCCGAACGTTCCAACAGCCGGGTCCCGGTTTTCGCGGCCAACTCGTCCCACAACTCAAAGGTCCGCTTTGTGAAGGTGGTGTACTGGGCTCCTGCACTGCTGGATTGCCGGGCCAGCCGTGTGGCGCCTCCGTGCGAACCGTGCATGTGCGGTGGTGCGAACTTATCCAGGCCGAGCACGGACTTGCCGCGGGCTGCCAAGTGCCACGCCGCCGATGAGCCCCAGGGGCCCAATCCAATGACGATGACGTCGTAGTGTTGTGTTGACACAAATTCCTCCGTTAGTGGTTTTCGGACCCTTGGCGGGTCAGACAGTGGCTCGTACTAGAAGTCCGTCCATGAGCAACCGGATAGCCGCGACCGCTGGCCCGGCGTTCGCCGGCTCACGTGCTGCAGCAGCCCCGGCAGCGCGGATCGCCCCGGTTATCGTTGCAGCCAAGGCCTCAGTCGGTGCGTCCTCCGGCAAGGTGCCGCTGTCCTTGGCATCCTTCAGATCCCGCGCAATGAGCTCTTCGAAAGAGCGGGAAGTCGAGCCCATGACGTCCGATAGTGCTGACACCAGGTCCGGTCCCATCACCCCGTAGAACCGGCCCTTGGGCTCCTTTGTCGCCTCCACCAACGCCGTGGCCAGCGCCGTGATTCTTGCGCCGGGGTCCGTCAGGGGATCCCGCAAGCTGATCCCTCGTACGTACACGGCGTCGGCGATCCGCAGATAAACTTCGCGGACAATTTCGTCCCTTCCGCCGGGGAAGTGGGCATAAATGGTGCCCCTCGAAATACCCGCCTGCTGGCTGAGGACCTCGAGCGCGGTAGAGGCGTACCCCTCCGAACTCAGCAGCTCAGCTGCGGTGTCGAGAATGTCGCCGCGGGTTCTCATGCGGTTGCGTTCCCGAAGGGAGAGGGGCTTGTTGGAGGCACTCATTTCTGGTCCTTCGTGTGGGGTGCTGGTGATCTGCTTCACATGATTGCACATCAGATCCTAAAAGTGAACAGTCTGTGCAAACTTTGAAGAAGAGGTACGCGGCCGCTCCGATGCGGTTGAAAACATTGAACACTATGCCTAAGTTCTGAACTAGTCATGCAACAAACATTTAACGTGTTCTATTGCAGTACGAAACATTCAGTGTTTACCTTTTATGTATGAAACAGGTCACACCAGGCTTGGCTGGCCCTAACTCCCTTGAGGGCGTCCGGAACTTCCGAAGCCTCGGGGGACTGCCAGCGCACGGAGGATCCCGTGTGGCTGAAGGCATGGTGTACAGGAGTGGACACTTCGGATACTCGACAGCCCTGGACCGTCAGAGGCTGGAGGCGGCACGCCTGCACTTCATGGATCTGCGAAGTCCTTGGGAATCCGACGCCGAAGACCGTTGCGTGCCTGCGCTAACGGCTGTACAAACGCCACTTCAGGCTCAAGACAGCAGGGACGCGTGCCTGTGGTCTGCGGTTCGCGAAGGTCGCGTGAGCGAGCTTGGCAGGACGCTGACTGCTGCGGAGGCTGAAGAGGTAATGCACCGGCTCTATGCCCGTGACATAGCCGGCAACCCATCGGTATTTGCCAATTTCCTTCAGTCATTGGCTCGAGTTGAGCTGCCTGTCGTCGTCCACTGCTCGGCAGGGAAGGACAGAACCGGATGGGCAATAGCCATCCTTTTGACCATCCTGGGAGTACCTGAAACCGCAATCCTCGAAGACTACGTTCAGAGTTCATTGCCGGAGAACCAATACCTCATCAGAGATTCCGCAGGCAGCGTCGCGCCCATCGACAGGCACCTGCGAACAGTCATCACACCCTTGCTGGAAGCGCGGCAAGGGTACCTCGAAGCCGCATGGCACAGCGTGGAGCACGCCTGGGGATCACGTCACTCCTACTTGGAAGACGGACTCGGCATCACTCCGGCGCTCACAAACAAACTCAAGGCACGGCTCCTCGTCTGAGGAAGCCCGACCACGGCTACGGCCATTATCTGCCCGAAAGAGAAAACCCATGATTGATAATGTCAGCGAGTTGCCGGCAACGACGCCGTCCAGCACACCTGTCCCACCGCAAGCAGGCCATCTCCGCTCAAATAAACTCGGCGTCTTCGCCATCGCCTTTTTCGTCATCGCAGCGGCGGCCCCCATGGCAGCCGTCGTGGGCACCGGTCCCGTGGTCTTTGCTGCGGTTGGACCGGCAGCCCCCTTGATCTACGCGATCGCTGCCCTGCTCATCGCACTCTTCGCCGTCGGATACCTGCGCATGAGCAGGTATGTCACCAACGCCGGCGGCTTCGTCGCCTACATCGCCAAAGGCCTAGGTACACCCTGGGCCACGGCAGGAGCTGGTCTGGCGCTGCTGATGTACCTCAGCTTGCAGGTCGGGCTCTGGTCGCAGTTCGGCGTCTTCGCCGGGCAGTTGCTGGAGAGCATCACGGGACTCTCCGTGCCCCCGCTCGTCTGGATTGTCGCGTTGCTTCTGATCTCCACGGCACTCACTATGCGGGGCGTCGACACGAGCATCCGACTCTTGGCCGTCCTCATCATTGGTGAAACGCTCGTAGTGGCTGCCCTCGTTATCGTGCTCGTTGCCAGCAAGGGGCCAGGAGTCTTCACATTCTCTGGCTTCACGCCAGAAAACCTCTTCAGCCCGGGCCTGGGCATTGCATTGCTGTTCGCCTTCCTGTGCTTCACCAGCTTCGAAGCAACCGTGGTTTTCTCTGAAGAAGCAATCAACCCCCGCAAGACGATCCCGCGGGCCCTCTACGCCGTGATTGCCTTTGTCGGAATTTTTTACACGCTCTCCATCTGGGTTATCGGAGGGGCCATCGGGGTGGACAACATCCAACAGGCGGCAACGGATGACCCTGCGGGATTCATCTTCAACCTCGCCTCCGAAAGTGGAGGGAGCGTCTTGAGCATGGCCATGCAGGTTCTCGTCGTGACCAGTTACCTCGCCATGCTGCTGGGCCTGATGAACATGTTCGCCCGCTACCTTTTCGCCCTCAGCCGTGCCGGAGTCCTGCCGGCCAGGCTGGCCACCGTTTCCAAGGATGGGAGTCCCGCCACCGCAGCCCTGGCCAACGGCGTGGCCGTCGGCATCGTCGTGGTTGCCTTCCTGGTCTTCGGCGCAGATCCGCTGACCGTCGTGTTCGCCTGGTTCAGCGCCTTGGCAACGGCAGCCTTCATCACCATCCTCATCGTGGCGTCCGTATCCATCGTCGTGTTCTTCTTCCGGACCAAAGACAACACCAGTATCTGGGCGACCAAGATCGCACCCACTCTCTCCACCCTGATCCTCTCCTACATCGGCTACGTGACGGTCGAGAACTACGACTCCCTCATTGGGCCTGACAACGCTGCCGCGAAATGGCTGCTCGTCCTCATTCCCGCCGCGATGCTTGGCGGCCTGGTTTTCGGCAGGAGCAGACGCGACATCGACTACGCCAAAGAAGTAATCTGACGCGGATACCTTGCTGCCGCCCCTCTGGCGGCAGCAAGGTATCCGCCATCGTCGATGGGGAAAGCATTTCGGCATTGAAGCCACCAGAATGACGCGCAAAGGTACGCCGCACCCTTGTTTAAGTCGAAGGGTTAGTCCTTCATGAGACGGCAACAGCACACACTCCGAAACAGAACCGGGAGATCCAAATGACCCCCACACCAGTTGCAGTTATTACGGGCGGAGGAACCGGAATCGGAGCCGCCACCGCCGCAGCACTCCGGGGCCAAGGGTGGGAAGTTGTCATCTGTGGACGCCGGCGGGAAGCTATCGCCAAGGTCGCTGAAACAACCGGCGCCCACGCTATTGTCGCAGACGTCGCTTCGGTTTCCGATATGGAACGGCTGGTCGAGGACACCGTGGATCAATTCGGCACCATCAACGGCCTGGTTCTGAATGCCGGAATTGTCCGTGCCGGCAGTGCCGGCGAGCTGTCCGATGAAGACTGGAACGCCATGGTCAGCACCAACCTCACCGGGCCCTTCCTACTAGTCCGTGCCGCCTTGCCGCACCTGATCAAAGCCAACGGCTCGATCGTAGGGGTGGCCTCGGCGGCCGCAATTCGGGCTACCGCTGGAATCGCCGGTTACGATGCCACGAAGGCCGGCCTTGCCATGTTGATGCAGTCCGTGGCCGTCGACTACGGACCGCGCGGGGTGCGCGCCAACGCAGTATGCCCAGGCTGGACCCGGACAGAGATGGCCGACATGGAGATGGGCGACTTCGCTGAACACAGCGGCATCGATCGCGAGGAAGCCTATAGCCTCGCCACAGCGTTCGTCCCAAGCCGGCGCCCGGCCGCATCCTCCGAGGTCGCCGATGTCATTGCCTGGCTGCTTTCCGATCAGGCCTCGTACGTCAACGCCGCCACGATCCCGGTGGATGGGGGACTGATCGCAGTCGAGCCCGGCGCCATCGCCTTCGACCCCCGGGTCAGTATCTGCACCACTGGCGCCGACGGACCCACCCCGGCGATGCAAGCGATTCCCTGACTAACCACTACAGCCCGTCTTTCACGAGTTAATTGGAAAAGGAGTGTGGACTTTGTCCACACTCCTGGTCCCGGACTATCCCGTACTGCCTCCAAATGCGCCCGTATTTCCGATGTTTTCGCGGGTTCCCAGTGTTTGCAAGGGCGAGAATGTAGTTCGAGTCCCACCACGGGCACGACGTATTCCCTCGTCAGAGGCGATTTTGCTTTGACGTGTTGACAAAGCTTGCGGTCGCGTCGTCTGACGGGTTGGGTCGCGGGCTGTCGCCTGGCCGCCGCGATGGCCTATTCAGGTGTGTGGGTGGCGGGCTCGGGACGCTGGCTGGTGGTCCTTCCGCCTGCTGAAGTGGGTTATATGGTTCCTCGTTCGGGTGCTGTCTGGTTGGGCGTGGTTGTCCAACACTCATTCATGGCTCAGGGGAGTGGGGACGACATGACTTCGGCGATCTCGCTATAGGGCGTCCCTGGGAGTCGGTCTTAGGGCGTGCGTGCGAGAGTCGTGCCCCGAGGTTTGTCCTGCCAAATTGGGTGTTGACAGTGTCCACACCTATGTCTGCTTTGTAAGTGTGGCCTTATGGTGCCGGCCGACGAACATCTAGGAAGCGCGGGGCACCTAACGTCCGTGCGTCAGCTCTGCCCCGGCATCTTCGTCAGAAAGAACTATCGACACCGGCTAAACATAGAACGCCGCACTTATCGGCAAATTCCACAGGGTATGCATCAGGTGGTTTCTGC
The DNA here is from genome assembly GCF_004364695.1 of Arthrobacter sp. AG258. Lineage (NCBI taxonomy): Bacteria > Bacillati > Actinomycetota > Actinomycetes > Micrococcales > Micrococcaceae > Arthrobacter > Arthrobacter sp. AG258. The sequence continues at coordinate 245,491 of NZ_SOBI01000007.1, forward strand.
CCTGAAGGTGTTTGTGATGCTGCCGACCCCTTCGACTGTCACGGTGACGGAGTCGCCGTCTTTGAGGAACAGTTGGGGGTCACGGCGGTATCCGACTCCGGCTGGTGTGCCGGTGAGGATGACGTCCCCTGGTTCCAGGGTGGTGAATTCGGAGATGGTGGCGATGAGTGTGGGGATGCTGAAGATCAGGTGGGAGAGGTCCGATTTTTGGACGACTTCCCCGTTCAGGGTGGTGCTGATGCCGGCCTTGCAGATGTCGGTTTCTGCCGGGGTGACGATGTGCGGGCCGAGCGGGGTGGTGTTGTCCCAGATCTTGCCCTGCAGCCATTGGTGGGACTTGTTCTGGAAGTCGCGCATGGTGATGTCGTTGGAGACGCAGTAGCCAAGGATGTGGTCCATGGCGTTCTGTTCGGTGATGCGGCGGCCTGTCTTGCCGATGATGACGGCGAGTTCGCCCTCGAAGTCGACCTGGGTGGATTCCGGGGGAAGGATGATGTCGTCGGCAGGTCCTATGAGGGTGGTTGTGTACTTGGGGAAGAGGACGGGAAAGGTGGCCGTGCTGGTGTCGTCGGCATGGTCTTTGTAGTTCAGGCCCACGCAGAGGATCTTGCCGGCTTTTGGTGACGCCGCGCGCAGGGTGACTTCGGATAGGGGAACCCGTAATTCCCTCAGGCGGGCGGCACTGGCAAGGAGATCGGCGGATGTTTCCGGTCCGATGTCTGTGAGCCCGGCCAGCGGGATGAGGTATTCGCCGTGAACTTCGCCAAGGTAGTTGTGACCCTTGTATCGGTAGTTTGCGTAGGCCATTCGTTCTCTCTTCAGATCTTGGTTGCTGATACGGCAGTGGGCGGACGTGCGAAGGGCGTGGTTGTTCGCCTTGGCCGCCCACGCGGGCGGCGGCGCGGGCGTTAATGTGCCGGCTGCACCCCGAAGGCGACGGCGAGCTTCATGATCTTTTCCGCGCGGCCCAGGCGGGGCAGGTCGGAGCCGTCGCGGATAACGCGGCCGTTGGCTTCGAAGTCGTTCATGAAGTCGGTGGCCCAGGCGACGTCCGACGGGGTGGGGCTGATGACCTCGTTGATGACTGGCGTCTGGTCGATCGCGAGACACAGCTTGCCGGTCATGCCCATCATCACAGTGATGCCGGTCTGTTCGCGCAGGATGGGGTGGTTGGTGCCGACGGTGGGGCCGTCGATGGGGCCGGGCAGGTTGCCCACGCGGCTGGCGACCACGAGCTTGGCCCGCGGGTAGGCCATGGCCTCGGGGGTGGCGGCCATGCCCGTGTCGCGGCGGAAGTCGCCGGAACCGAAGGCCAGGCGGAACGCTCCCTGGGCCTTGGCGATGTGGTTGGCTTCCTCGATGCCGAGGGCGGATTCCACGAGCGGGATCACGGGGGTCTTGCCGTCCATGCGGTGGAAGCTCTCCGTGACCTGGTCCGCGGATTCGGTCTTGGCGAGCATGACGCCGAGCAGGCCCGGGGTGCCGCGCAGGCCCGCGAGGTCATCGGCCCAGAACGGGCTGGTGGCGTCGTTGATCCGGACCCAGGCCTGGCCGCCGGCGGTCAGCCAGTCCACCACATTGGTCCTGGCCTTGTCCTTCTGCGACGGGTCCACGGCATCTTCAATATCCAGGATGATCGAATCGGCGCGGGAGACGGCCGATTGGTCAAAGAGCTCCGGCTTCATGGCATTGACCAGCAGCCACGAACGGGCGATCTCTGCGGGAATATTGCGTTCCGGGATGAAGCCCGGGAACACATTGCTTAGCACCGGGGTGGAGTAGGAGGTGTCTTCGGTGCTTTGGGGCATGTAGGTGGGCTGCGTCATGGGTCTCCGTGCTAAGTCAGTTATGTGATGGTGCTGTCGATGTCATCCGGTAGCAGGTCCCGTCTTCGGCTTCTTCCGGGTGGGCCCACACCTCGATCTCGTGTGCAGCTTCGTACATGGTGCGTGGTTGGGCGGCGTCGCCTGCGATCCAGAGCGCTGTGGAGTCCGCCATGGCGTCATCCACGGTTCCGGTGCGGATGAGTTGGCCGTGCTGGCGGATCTGAACAGTCGCTCCGATGAGCCGTCGCCAGTGGAGGTGCTGGCGGAGCATGATTCGCTCTTCGAAGGCGGGTGTGCGGCCGTTGTTGGGGACGGTCGAGGGGGTCATGATGCGGTCAGCGCTGCTGCCACTGCGTTGCCCAGTTCCTTCGTGGTTGCGTTGCCGCCCATGTCCGGTGTGAGTGCCTTGGGTCCACGGGCCAGGACGGTTTCCATGGCGGTGGTGATGGCGGCTGCTGCCTCGGGCTCTCCGAGATGGTCGAGCATCATTGCGGCGCACCAGATTTGGCCGATGGGGTTGGCGATGCCCTTGCCGGCGATGTCCGGCGCGGAGCCATGGACGGGTTCGAAGAGGCTGGGGAAGCGGCGTTCGGGGTTGATGTTGCCGCTGGGGGCGATCCCGATGGTTCCGGTGCACGCCGGTCCGAGGTCGGAGAGGATGTCGCCGAAGAGGTTGCTGGCGACGACGACGTCGAACCAGTCCGGGTGCATGACAAAGTTAGCGGCCAGGATGTCAATGTGGTACTTGTCCACCTTCAGATCGGAGAAGCCTTTGGCCATCTCCTCCACGCGTTCGTCCCAGTAGGGCATGGTGATGGAGATGCCGTTGCTTTTGGTGGCGGAGGTGAGGTGTTTCTTGGGCCGGCTTTGGGCGAGGTCGAAGGCGTATTTGAGGATTCGGTCCACGCCGGTGCGGGTCATGACTGTTTCCTGGACTACGGTTTCGCGGTCGGTGCCTTCGAAGATCTTTCCGCCGATGCTGGAGTATTCGCCTTCGGTGTTTTCCCGTACGACGTAGAAGTCGACGTCGCCCGGGACCCGGCCGGTGAGGGGGCTGGGCACCCCGGGAAGAAGTTTGACGGGGCGGAGGCTGACGTATTGGTCGAAGTGGCGGCGGAACTGCAGGAGGCTTCCCCACAGGGAGACGTGGTCTGGGACGACGTCGGGCCAGCCGACCGCGCCGAAGAAGATGGAATCGAACTGGGTCAGTTCCTCGAACCACCCGTTGGGCAGCATCTTGCCGTGCCGGGTGTAGTAGTCCGCCGAGGCGTAATCGAAGTGTTCGTATTTGAGGTTGAGGTCGAAGGCTGAGGCTGCAGCGTCCAGGACGCGCAGCCCTTCGGGTACGACTTCGGTGCCGATTCCGTCGCCGGGAATGATTGCGATGCGGTGGGATGTCGACATTCAGGGATCCTTCTTACTGTTCGCTCGATGGGGTTTAGTGGTTGACCTGGTGTGCCGGTTCGCGGTGTTCGAGGACGTCGATGACGGCGTGGGCGGCTGCGAGCCCAGCCCGGGCACGGGCTTCGACGGTTTGCCCGGCGAGGTGGGAGGTGATGAGCACGTTGTCCAGGCCCCGAAGAGGGCTGTCGTCGGGGAGGGGCTCCCTTTCGAGAACGTCCAAGGCAGCTGCGGCGATGGTGCCGTCGGACAATGCTTTGGCCAGTGCGTCTTCATCCACGAGTGAGCCCCGCGCGGTGTTGATGAGCACGGCAGTGGGTTTCATTGCTTGCAGCCGGCAGGCATTGATGAGCTGTCCGGTGGCCTGGCCTCCCCGGGTGTGCAGGGAGAGGTAGTCGGATTCCTGGATGACCGTGTCGAGGTCGGTAAACCGGACCGCAGTGTTCCGGGGGTCTGGGTGGGCGGTGCTGACGAGGATGTTCATGCCGAGGGCGACCCCGAGGTTCGCGGTGGCCCGTCCGCTGGGCCCGTAGCCGATGATGCCCAACGTGGAGCCGCGGAGTTCGTGGCCGGCTTCACGCGGCCAGTGGCGTTGCCGGACGGCATTCGTAACCTCTGTGACGCGGCGTGCAGCCATGATGATCAGCCCGATGGTCAGTTCGGCGACGGAGTGGTGGTTTGTTCCGGGAGCGTTGCAGACCTTGATTCCTCCGGCGGAAGCGGCCTGGATGTCGATGGAGTCGAAGCCGACGCCGCTGCGTGCGATGACTTTGAGGGAGGACGCATCAGCGAGCATGTCGGCGGTAACGGGTTCACTGGCGAGGATGGCTCCGGAGATGCCGTCGAACAGTGAGCGACGTTCCTCAAGGGACCGTGAGCCTCTGGACGGTGCGTAGACGGGTTCCAAGCCATGGTCGCGTAGGAGGTGGTCGACGGCATCTCCGGCGTGCAGGTAGTCGGTAGTGATGAGTATGCGCCGCGTCATGGTGTGGTGTTCCTCGTCGGTATAGCGGTGGGCTGGTGCTGGGTGAAGTGCACACGGGTCAGGGCCGCCCCCGGGAGAGAGGCGGCCCTGACAGGGTTTAGTGGGCGTCGACCGTCTCGGTCTCGACGTGGTCGGCCGTCCTTGCCGGGAGTTCGTTCTTCTTTCGACCCGATGCGTGGATCACGTTGCGGGCCTGTGCCAGGTCGAAGTCTTTCTCCCATTTGCCGACGACGACTGTTGCCAGCACGTTGCCGATGACGTTGATGAAGACGCGGCCTTCGTTCAGGAGGCGGTCAACGCCGACGATGAGGGCGAGGGCGGCGGTGGGGATCGCGCTGACGGCTCCCAGGGAGCCGGCGAGCACGATGAAGGCTCCGCCGGCGACGCCGGCTGTTCCCTTGCTGGAGATCATCATGATGCCGACCATGGCCAGCTGCTGTTCCCAGGAGAGGTGGATCCCGACGGCCTGGGCCAGGAAGACGGATGCCATGGTGAGGTAGATCGCGGATCCGTCGAGGTTGAAGGAGAACGCGGACGGGATGACGATGCCGACGGTTGGCTTGCCGACGCCCATGTTTTCGAGTTTCTTCATGACCTGCGGGAGTACGGCTTCGCTGGAGCATGTTGCCAGGGCGATCAGGAGCTCGTCTTTGAAGTAGCGCATGACGGTGAAGATGTTCAGGCCGCAGGTCCGGGCGATGATGCCAAGAACGACGAGGACGTAAACGATGCAGGTGGCGGTGAAGAGCAGGATGAGGAAGCCGAGCTGCTGAAGGCTGGTGGCCCCGTATTTGGCTACTGTAGCGGCGAGGGCGCCGAAGGTTCCGATGGGTGCCAGGCGCATGAGCCAGCCAACGATCCGAAACACGACGGTGGACAGGGCGCGGATGCCGCCGGTGAGCAGGACACCGGATTCGCCCGAGAGGTTCAGTGCTGCGCCGAAGACGATGGAGACCAGGAGGGCGGCCGGGATGGCGCTGCTGGTGAGGGCGCCGAAGAATGACGTGGGGATCAGGCTGTTGACGAACTCGATGCCGTCAAAGCTCTTGCCGGCGCCGGGGATCTTGTCGGCGTTCAGCTTGGAGACGTCGATGTTCATGCCGTCGCCGGGGTGGAAGATGTTGGCGACGAGCAGGCCGATAAGCATCGAGATGAGGGAGAGGACGATGAAGTAACCCAGGGCCTTGATGCCGATTCGTCCTGCTTTGCGGAGGCTGTCCATGGACGCAACGCCGAGGGTGACGACGCAGAAGACGACCGGGATGATGATCATCTTGACCAGGGCGATGAACCAGTCGCTGAGCGGGGTCAGCTGCGAGCCGACCTGCGGGATGAACATGCCTACGAGGATGCCGAGGACTCCTCCGAGGAGTACCTGGAACCAGAGTTCACGGATCAGACGCCCGAACCGGGACGACTGTTTGGGCTGGTGTGGGGAATGCTGGTGGTCCTGCACAGTGTGGGAAGACATCTTGGGTGCTCCTTTGCACGTCAGACAGAGAAGTTAGGGGTGGTTGCCTGGTCCCGGGCAGTTCTGCTGCCCGGGACCAGGCAGGTGTGGGTGGTTTACTCGTGCAGGCCGCGCAGGACCTTGTAGAACTCGGCCTTGCCTTCCAGGCCAATGCCGGGCAGGTCGCCGGGGGCTACGCGGCTGTTGACGACGACTGCGTCGTCGGTGAAGCCGCCGGTGGGCTGGAATTCGCCGGGGTAGGACTCGTTGCCGCCGAGCTTGAGGGCTGCGGCGATGTGCAGGGAGAACTGGTGTCCGCCGTGCGGGATGCAGCGGCGGGAGGACCAGCCGTGCTGGGCCAGCATGTCCTGGATCCGGCGGTATTCGGTGAGGCCGTAGCTCAACGCCGGGTCGACCTGGATGAAGTCGCGGTCCGGGCGCATGCCGCCGTAGCGGACCAGGTTCCGTGCGTCCTGGAGGGAGAACAGGTTCTCACCGGTCGCGATGGGGTTCCTGTAGTGCTCGGAGAGTGTGGCGTTGAGTGCGTAGTCCAGCGGGTCGCCGACTTCTTCGTACCAGAACAGTCCGTACTTATCGATGGCTTTTCCGTATTCCAGGGCGGTGTCCAGGTCGAACTTGCCGTTGACGTCCACCATGAGGCGGGATGCGTCGCCGTCCAGGACTTCGATGACGGCTTCGATGCGGCGAAGGTCTTCGGCCAGGTCGGCGCCGCCGATCTTCATCTTGACGATGTTGTAGCCCTGGGCGAGGAAGCCGCGCATTTCGTTCTGGAGGTCTTCAAGGGTCTTGCCGGGTGCGTAGTAGCCGCCGGCGGCGTAGACGAAGACGTCCTTGTCGGGGTTGCCGTCACCGTAGTGGTCCGAGATCCACCGGTACAGCGGGACACCGGCGATCTTTGCTGCCAGGTCATGCAGGGCCATGTCGGCTACACCCACAGCAACGGAACGCTCCCCATGGCCACCGGGCTTTTCGTTGGACATCATGATGTCCCACGCCTTTTCCGGCGAAAGTTCGCCGTTCTGATCCATGAGGTCCTCGGCGGGAGCGTCCAGCAGGCGCGGCAGGATGCGGTCCTGCAGGATGCCCGTAGCGTTGTAGCGGCCGTTGGAGTTGAACCCGTAACCCACCAGCGGCTTGCCATCGACGAACACATCGCTGACGAGGGCGATGATGGTGCAGTCCATCTTGGTGAAGTCAATGAATGCGTTCCGGATGGACGAGCTGATGGGGATGGTGCCCACGTGGGCAGAAACAATTTTCATCTTTGAATTTCTCCTGTTGGATCTTATATCTTATAAGATTGAAATTTAGCGAAGCCCAGGCGTTGGGTTTACGAGGGGAACGCTCGAACAAATATCTTATAAGGTCTTGGGTTCAAGGCTAGCGCAGACGTGATGGGGAGCACAAGCCCACATTCAGAATTTCTTATAAGATGTCTTGTAGCAGGTTAGTCAGGGGACGAACGTCCCGACGAGAGATTCGGAGCGGCAGATGACCACAAACGTCTTTTCAAGCAAAGGCAGTATGGCGTACAGCGAACTCCGCCGGCTGATCCTCTCCGGTGGCCTAACCCCCGGCTCGCGCATCTCCCAGTACGAGTTGGCGGACAGCATGCAGATGAGCATAACTCCCTTGCGTGAGGCGATCCGCCGGCTCGCCAGCGAAGGCCTGATCGTCATGGACACGCACCGGGATTCCCGCGTGGCGAGCATGAGTGCCGCGGAAGCGCGCGAACTCCTTGAAGTCCGCCTGTCACTTGAGCCATCGGCAACGGAGTTGGCAGCAGCCCGCAGGACGGACGCTGATATCGCAGCAATGCGTGCAGCAGCGGAGAAGCTTCTGCCTGTAACGCGGGTATGGGGTGAGGATGCCATTACGGTGCACCGCGACTTCCACCGGGCCGTCTACACCGCTTCCCACAACGCCACCTTCATCAAGCTCCTGGACGATCTTTGGGATAAGTCCGATCGGTACCGCCGCATCGGTCTGGAGCTTCCCTCCGGTGATGAGCCCCGGACCATCGACCTGAACCAGCACCACCAGATACTCGAGCTCGTGATCGCCGGAGATGGACCCGGCGCGGCCGACCTCGCACGGACCCACATTGCCAACAGCCTCACAGCCTCGGTCACCGGAGCCCTGGAGGAACGCGAAACCGTCCAGTCGGTGTCCCTGGAGAAAACTGCCTAGCATAGGCGACTTCCCTTCGGCCGCTGAGGTGGCTGTTGTCCGGCACGGCTATTCAGCCTGAGGGTCTTCCTGACCGACGGTGCGGAACTCGCTTGGGCGCGGCATTCAGGGTGACAGCCAGGTCATCGAGGAGTTCAAGGCTGTTGGGCTAGTGCTCGACCGACATCAGTTTGAAGGTTCTTCTGTCGCCGGCTCTTTGCAGTAGTTAGCGGTCCGCGCGGGCATTCCCTGGATAATTGTCTATCTCGGGTTTCGTGCGAACAGTTGGTGTTGCTGTTGATTCCCGGAGCAGGAGCTTTGGCCTCACCTTTGAGTCCCGAACAGTCTCAGTGGCAGACAGCCGTTGCTGGAGTAGCTGAAAGGCCCGCTGGCCCAGGTCCTTGAAGTCGGGTGAGACTGTTGACAGTGCCGGCCAGGTGAATTCGCTGAAGGGCTGGTTGTCCCAGCCGATTATGGAAACTTCTTCCGGCACCCGCACGCCTTTTTCATGAAGGGCACGTAGCGCAGCGACGGCTAGACCGTCGTTGGAGCAGAAGATCGCGGTCGTGTCAGGATCCGCGGCGATTCGGAGCCCCTGTTCGTATCCTGACCGGGCAGAGCGGGATGCTTCAAGTACAGGTGGTGGCGTTATGCCGGCATCGACAAGGGCGTCGTGCCATCCCTGGTACCGTCCGGAAAATTGGGTGAGCGGGAACAGGCCGAGGTGGTGGACGGTGTGGTGCCCAAGCTGTAGCAGGTGTTCTGTCGCCTGCCGGCCGGCGGCGTACTCATCGATGAAGGCGTACGGGAAACCCGGCTGGCCTACTGGGAATCCGGAGGCCGCCACGGTCGGGACGGTGGTTGGCAGTTGCTTGAGGACCTCTGCTGCTGAGGGGTCGAAGTCCAGAACGATGATACCGGCGAGCTGCTGCTGGAGTGTTGCTTCCAGCGCTGCTTTTACGTCTGGTTCATCAGCGGATCTCACTGCCGAGATGACAACGGAGAACCCTGCTGCCTGCGCGGCTTCTTCGATCCCGGCCAAGGTGTTGGCATAACCGTAGGCTGACGTACTTGCTGCGAAAATCGCGATCATCGTCCGCTCGCCGCTTCTCAAAGTGCGGGCAAGGGAGCTGGGCCGGTAGTTCAGTTCCTTTATGGCAGCTTCGACGCGGTCCCGCAGTCCTTGGCTCACGGGGATGTTTCCCGTCAGCACCCGGGAGACGGTTGGCACTGAAACCCCCGCAAGGCGTGCCACATCCGCAATGACTGGCTTGCGGGAGTCTTTGGCGATTTTCATGTCCATCCTCGTTGTAGGGGTAGCGTCTGTTACGACTGACTAACCGGATAGGCCGGTGCGGGCGCTTACTCGCTTCCTGATCAACAGCCACGCCAGCAAGGCCGGCACGAGGCCGCTGCCCAATGGAATCAGTGTAGGCACGCGCAGGGCGAGGATCCCCCATGTCGCCAGTGCCAGGACACATGCGCCCAGCGGCAAGGGTTTCGTAAGGACGATTTTGAGCGACGCGTCCCACAGGTTGCGGCGGGTGGTGCTGGGATCCGTTTCCATGGCTGCCGCCAGCAGGGCGAGGTGGATGGCAGCAGCGACACCGCAGAGAGGAACGATGATGCACAGGGCCACCGTCCCGAGCAGTCCCGGAGTGGACAGCCAAAAGAGAATGGAAAACACTGCGGCGGCTGCAAGGATCACGGCCAGCGCCCCAGGAAGGCCCACCCTCGACCACGCCCACGCAAATTCTCTGGAGAAGCGGCGCGTCGCGCCCGGCTTGTCTTCGAGTATGACCTGCCGGAATGCCCGTTGAAGGGCAACCGCAGCTGGCAGAACAGTCACCAAAGGAAGGCTGAACAGCAGGAACAGAATCTGCAGCAATAGGACCTCGCCCACCACTTCGAGCCCGGTCAGAACGGCCGCTCCCTTGGGTCGGCTTCTTTGCTGTTCCATGTAACCATCCTTACTAAGCAGCTTCGTTGCTGGCAGGAAGCCTTCAGCGTCCATCTAATCAGGAAACGAACACTTGTGACTTGCATCTCTGATATCGATATCATACACTCGATGCACACGCTATCCACCGTCGGATGGCTAATTCAGGAGGATTGATATGGCACGTCGACGTGCAGGATTTCTCGCGCTGGCGGTCGCCGGCAGCTTGGCCCTCAGCGCCTGCGGTTCCGGTGGAGCATCAACGGCCCCGGCATCCAACCCGGCTGAAGTTACCGGCACGCTCCGTGTTCTGGTTCCGAGCTACCCGGCCAGCAACGAGGGCAAAGCAGCTCTCGACAAAGTAGTTTCTTCATTCAACGCGAAATACCCCAAGGTCACGGTCGAACCTGACTTCGCCACGTTCGATACCTTGAACCAGAAGATTTCCACCTCTATTGCAGGTGGCCAGGGGTACGACGTCCTGGTGACTGGCATCGGCTGGGTTCCGCCCTTCGCCGCCAAGAACGTGTTCGAGGACCTCTCCTCATTCGGCGCTACGGCCGATTCGCTCGGCAAGTCCACCAATCCGGCTCTTGTTCCGGCCGCCGAGTTCAAGGGCAAGGTCTACGCTGTTCCGCTAATCGCGGGCCCGAAGCCGTTGGCTCTGCGCAAGTCACTGTTTGAAAAGGCAGGCCTGGACCCGACCAAGCCGCCCACCACCATGGACGAAATCAAGACGGCAGCGGAGAAGCTGACGGTCAAGGACGCGGCCGGCAACATCACCCAGGCCGGCTTCGACTTCTGGGCAGGACCTGGCGGTTACCGCCAGGACTTCGTCGCCCTGCTCGGATCACTGGGCAAGCCGCTGTACGACACCGACGGAAATCCCCAATTCTCCGGCTCTGAGGGCACTCAGGCCCTCGAGTGGATGCAGAGCATGGTCAACAACGTGCAAAAGTATGGCGCGCAGAACGCGGCAAAGTCTCCGCTCGTCAACACCGGGGAAGCCGCCATGGGATTCACCGGAGGCTACATCGACTGCTCCGATAAGGGTGTCGGCAAGGCTGTATGTGACGACCTGGTCTACTTCAACCTGAAAGACAAGGAAGGTTCGATGTTCACCGGCGGGCAGCTTGCCTCCGTGGGTAAGAGCAGCAAGCTCAAGTCTGCCGCCTGGGACTTTATCCAGGAGCTGAGCAAGCCTGAGGCCGAATCCGGCATTGCTACCCTTAACTTCGCTGTCCCCGCTGCCAAGGATGCAGCTGACTCGGATGTCGTGAAATCCAACCCTGCCAGCACCTTCGTTGCGGCAAACCTGGGCGACGCCAAATTTGAAGGCGGAGCGGCCAACTGGCTCGAGCTGCGTGGAACGTTCGGCACCAGCCTCGATGACGCTCTCCTGGGTAAGAAGTCGGTACAGGAAACACTTTCTGCACTGGAGCAGCAGTCAAAGTGAGCACCATCAAAGAAACGAAGCCAGCGGTGCGCGCGACGCGGGGAAGCAATCCCGGTGCCGCGCGCCCCGCCGGGCGCGACGGCTCACGCCTGACGCGCCAGCAGTCCCGCGCCGGCTGGTGGCTGTTGGCCCCGGCACTATTGCACTCCACATTCTTTCTTGCAGTCCCGGCAGTGGTTGCACTGTTCCTGAGTTTCACAAACTACGACTTCTCGGGCACTTGGCAACTCATCGGAACTGAAAACTATGTGGAGCTTTTCCAGGACACCCGGTTTCAGGCAGCTCTTCGGAACACCATCGCCTACACCCTCGTCGTCGTCCCCCTGGCCATGGTCCTGGCCCTGCTGATCGCGCTGGGCTTGAACCAGAAAATCCGCGGGCTGGGCTTCTTCCGCACGGTGTACTACCTGCCCGTGGTCACCGCCACTGTGGCCGTAGCCTCGGTCTGGCTGTGGATCTACCACCCAAGTGCAGGCCTGGCGAACGCGGTCGGGAGCCTCTTCGGCTTGGCCCGCTCGGAGTGGCTCAATGACCCGGGCACGGCTTTGCCGGCTTTGATGGCGGTGGGCATTTGGCAAGGGCTCGGCGCCAAAATGATTGTCTACCTGGCCGCCCTCCAGGGCGTGTCAAAGGAACTGCTGGAGGCAGCAAACCTCGATGGCGCCAACCGCTGGCAGGTCTTCCGGAACGTCATCTGGCCGGCCCTCGGCCCCGCACATTACTTCGTCCTCATCACCGCCATCGTGCAGACCTTCCAGGTGTTTGACCTCGTCTTCGTCATGACCAAGGGCGGCCCCGTCAACTCCACAACCGTCCTGACCTTCGACATCTATAACAATGCCTTCGAAGGCCTCCGGCTGGGCTACGCGTCCGCCGAAACGGTCATCATGCTCGTACTCATCGCGGCCTTCATCTACCTGGGCGGCCGTTCGCAAAGGAAGAACCAGGATGCGTCGTAGGAATAACCTCACAGCCGGTCGAGTGGTCCTCTACGCGGTACTCCTCCTGGGCTCGGTGCTGATGATCGGCCCCTTCATCTGGATGATACTGACGGCGCTGAAATCCACGGGCGAAGTAAGCACCTTCTCTTGGCTGCCCACGCAATTCCACTGGTCCAACTTTGTCGAAGCGATGGGCGCCGCACCGTTCCTGCGCTACTTCTGGAACAGCCTTATTCTCACCGTCGGTGAGACGGCCCTGACATTGGTGTTCTGCACCATGGCAGGTTACGCCCTGGCGAAGGCTCCGATCCGGGGGGCCAAGGGGCTTCTGAACTATTTCATTGCCCTGATGATGGTCCCGTTCCAGATCGTGCTGGTCCCGCTGTTCCTGCTGGTGAAGTCCATTCCGTTCTTCGGCGGAAACGATATTCTGGGCCAGGGCGGCACCGGCTGGCTGAACACCTGGTGGGCCTTGATTATCCCGCTGGCCATCGCGCCGCTGTACACCTTCCTCGCACGCCAGTTCTATGTCACCCTCCCCTCGGAACTTGCCGATGCTGCACGAGTGGACGGGCTCGGAGAATTCGGAATCTTCTTCCGGATCATGACGCCCCTGATCAAGCCCGCGTTGGTGACAATCGGCGTCTTCCAAATAGAGGCCGCGTGGAACAGCTTCCTGTGGCCCTTGATCGTCACCAACTCAGACGAACTGCGACCCCTGCAGGTGGGACTGGCGATCTTCTCCCAGGATCCCCTCAACGTCCAATGGCCCTACCTGATGGCCGGTGCAACCCTTGCAACGCTGCCGATGATCATCCTGTTCATCTTCGCCCAGCGCAGGTTCGTCGAAGGCATGGCCAGCGCCGGACTCAAAGGCTGAACCCTTCATCTTCCGCCCTACACAAGGAAACACATGATCACGCCGTCGGCCTCCACCCTGGGCGCACCCGAAACACCCCTGCCGGTCGTGCTGGACTGGCTGCAGGCCACCGGCTTTTCTGGAATCGAACTGCGGCTCGCCCCGGGGGAACCCGCCGACCCGTCCCTGTCACCGGCAGCCAGGCAAGCACTGCGCCAGGACATCGAAGCCGCCGGCGTTAAGGTCACAGCCGTTGCAAGTTACGTCAGGGTGGCAGCGACCACCGACGACGACGCGGTCATCGCCGAACTCATCCAGACGCTGGACTTCGCCAGTGATCTCGGCGCTCCAATGATCCGGATCTTCCCGGGAGCCGAGACCGCCCAGGGCTCCTTCACCGCACCTCCGGTCCTGATAGAACCCCGAGACGAGGTGGACCAGCGCGCAGCCCGGAGGCTCAACTCCATAACCGGTTACGCACAGTCGTTGGGGGTGCTGCCTGCTCTGGAGACGCATGATTCACATCCCACCGGGACAGACATCTCTCGGATCCTGGAAAAGGTTGAAGGCAACATCGGGGTGGTATGGGATCTTCTGCACCCATGGCGCACAGGGGAGTCTCTGGAGGCAACCTGGACTGCTCTCGAGCCGTGGCTGACGGCAGGCCGCGCCAACGTGCAGATCAAGGACGCCATGCTGCCGGTGAGCACGCCGGTCCCCCTGGGAGAGGGAAACCTCCCCCTTGAGGACTTTGGCCGCCTGTTGGTCAACAAGGGATATCGCGGAACTATCACCCTCGAATGGGAAAAAGCCTGGCACCCAGAGGCGGCCCGACTGGATGTAGCACTGAAATCAGCCCGCACGTGGCTGGACCGGCACTGGCCTGGGGGAGACCGATGAACGCGGCACTACACAGCAAAGGACAGCTCAAACCGGCAAAGTTCCGCCCCAGAATCGGGCTTGCCATGCAGGACGCAGCCCTGCGGGATGCACTTTTCTCCAAGCGCCTGAGGTCACGCCTTGAAGCCATTGGAGACTGCGACTTCAGCCACGTCATCCAGGACTTTTCCACTGTCCCGGACAACGTCCTGGCAGAACTCGATGTCTTGATCACCGGATGGTTTTCCCCCCGCATCGACGCCACCGTCCTGGACCGCATGCCGCGGCTTCGACTCATTGCCCACGCCGGCGGGAGCATCAAAGGCCACGTCCTGCCCGATTGCTGGGACAGGGGGATCACCGCAACAACAGCGGCCGAAGCCAATGCCCTCCCGGTCGCCGAGTTCACCTTGGCGCTGGTGCTCCTGGCAGGAAAGTCCGCCATCACAGCCAGCCGCCTCTACTCCCAGCGGCAAATCAAGATCGACAGGGAGGCGGAGTTCCCGGACTGCGGCAACTACGAACGAGCTGTCGGAATCGTCGGTGCTTCCACGATCGGCAGACTCGTCCTGGAGCGCCTCCAGCCGTTCGACTTCGACATAGCACTTTACGACCCGACGATCTCAGCGTCAGAGGCCCGGCAGCTCGGGGCCCGGCTGGTAGATCTTGATGAACTCATGGCTTGCAGCGACATCGTCTCACTGCACGCCCCCCTCCTCCCGGAGACCACCCACATGATCGGAACCAAGCAGCTGGCGGCCATGAGGGACGGGTCAACCCTGATCAACACAGCACGCGGCGAGCTCGTCGATCAGACCGCGCTGACCAAGGAATTGGAGGCAGGGCGCATCACGGCCTACCTCGACGTAACCAGTCCGGAACCGCTGCCTGCCGGTGACCGCCTGTTTACTCTGCCCAACGTCTTGCTGACACCGCACATCGCCGGCTCGATGGGCACCGAGCTGCACAGGATGACCGCGTACGCACTGGAGGAAGTCGAGCGCTACGCGGCAGGCCTGCCCCCGAAATTTCCCGTCGGCCTGTCCGACCTGGCAAGGATGGCTTAGCACATGGTCACCAATTCGATCTCCTGGACCAACGGCACTTTTCATCTGGCTCTTCGCACGGGCACCGACCATCCGGTCAGTGTTGCCGCCCTTGATCCCAGAGATGAGCCAGGCACTCTCTTCGAGCCTGCACCTGCCCTGGTTGAAATCCTGACCGTGCAACATGGCAGGGCCAGGACAAGCCAACGTTACGGTGAGTCGGCCATCGGGGCCCGGCTCCGGTACACAGGCCACCAAACCGGCAAAGACGCACACTGGCACACCCTCACCGTGCAGCAGCGTGACGACGAAACCGGAATCGAGGCCGACGTCGTGTTCAGGGCAGCCGCAGGCGTCCGGGCCGTCCAAGCCGTCACCACCGTGCGCAACACCGGGCAAGAGCCTGTCCAGCTGCAGGCGGTCACCTCCTTTGCCGCGCCGCTCCTTACCGGCGGGCGGGCAGTGGACCCGGCCGCCCTGCGCCTTGCCTCCGGGTCGTCCCAGTGGCTGGGGGAGAACCAGTGGACCCTGGAGCCCCTGCGGAGCGTGCTTCCGGATTTGAACCTCGGTTTCCACGACCAAGACCAGCGGGGGCATCTGATCCGCGCCTCAACATCATCGTGGTCAACGGGCGGACCTCTGCCGACAGGAGCCCTGGTGGACGCCGACGACGACAGGTGGTGCTGGATGTGGCAGGTAGAACACAACGGCGGGTGGGCGTGGGAGCTGAGCGAGACACGCCGAGGCGCCAACCTGGCCCTGCTGGGGCCCACCGACGACCAGCACCAGTGGCTGCACCTGCTTCAGCCAGACCAGGCGTTCACGTCAGTTCCTGCCTCGTTGGCTGTCAGCGACGACGGTCTTCAGGGTGCACTCGCTGAAATGACGTCACACCGCCGGGCACTCCGTGGCACCCCCGTGACCACCGGACCGGCAGTAATCTACAACGATTTCATGAATACCCTCATGGGTGACCCCACCACTGAAAAGCTCCTGCCCCTGATCAAGAGTGCCAAGTCGGCCGGTGCAGACGTGTTCTGCATCGACGCAGGCTGGTACGACGACGGGACAGACTGGTGGGACGCGGTAGGGGAATGGGAGCCGAGCGCCGGCCGCTTTCCCAACGGGCTAAGCGAAGTCACCGACGCCATTGGACTCCATGGCATGGGCGTGGGCATCTGGCTTGAGCCTGAAGTCATCGGAGTCCGCAGCCCCATGGCTGATGCGCTGCCCGACGCGGCCTTCCTGCAACGCAACGGTACTCGCGTGGTGGAGCACGGCAGGTACCACCTGGACTTCCGCCACCCGGCCGCGAGGGCACATCTGGACCAGACCGTGGACCGGCTCGTCCACGACTTCGGAGTGAGCTATTTCAAGCTTGACTACAACATCACGGCCGGCCCAGGAACAGACGTCGGCGCCAACTCCACCGGCGCCGGCCTGCTCGGGCACAACCGCGCCTACCTTGACTGGCTCGACGGGATAAAAACCCGGCACCCGCTGGTGACGATCGAAAATTGCGCTTCGGGGGCTATGCGGCAGGACTACGCTCTTCTGTCCCGCCTGGATCTTCAGTCCACGTCCGACCAGCAGGACCTGCTCCGATACCCGCCCATCGCCGCCAATGCCTTCGTCAGTGTCCTGCCGGAGCAGGCAGCACACTGGTCCTACCCACAACCCGGGATGGGCGATGATGAAATCCGCTTCACCATGGCAACCGGAATGCTCGGCCGGATGTGCCTCTCGGGCTTCCTCGACCGGATGACGCCGGGTCAGCTTGCGTTGGTACGTGAAGCCGTATCGGTCCACAAGGCACTACTTCCGGAAATCGAAGCGTCCAGCGCCTTCTATCCCTCAGGAATACCCCTCTGGGATGACCAGTGGCTATCCGTGGGACTCCGGGCTTCCGAAAGGGACCTGGTAACCGTATGGCAGCGCGGTCACGAGCAGAACGAGTTCACCCTGCATTTGCCTCGCTGGACCGGGCAGGACATCACGATTCGCTGGCTGGTATCGGGTAGAGGTTTCGAGACAAAGTGGGACCCATCCGGGTACCTGTTCCTCACTGACACGACGGGCAGCCGACATCCGTACGCGGCGACCTTCACCGTTCAGGCTGCCTAGAAAAGGGCATTCGGGGACGTGTCGGCACCGGTTGCTCGATAGCTGATAGCCCCGCCGCCGGTTTCGTCGAAGCATTTGCGATTCCTGACTCGGGAGAAAGAAGCTATGTACAAACTGAACAACAGGGTCAGGGATTACGCCTGGGGATCCAAGACACTCATCGCCGACTACCTTGGCCGCCGCCCGTCAGGTGCTCCCGAAGCGGAGATGTGGATGGGCGCCCACCCGGGAGCGCCGTCGGTGGCACTCTTAAACCGCGGTCACGCCCGCCTGGATGAGCTGATAGATGCTGACCCGGAAGGTCTGCTGGGGCCGGATAGCCGGGCCGCCTTTGGGAATGCACTGCCATTTCTAATGAAGGTCCTGGCTGCTGAATCTCCGCTGTCACTTCAGGTGCACCCAACCCGGGAACAGGCCGCAACCGGCTTTGCAGCCGAAGAGGCCCTCCGTGTTCCCAAAGATGCCCCGACACGCAACTATAAAGACCCCAACCACAAGCCGGAAATGATTCTGGCCTTGACGGACTTCGAGGCTTTGTGCGGGTTCCGGTCCGCAACCGAGGCCAAAGAGATTGTCGATACGCTCGTGACATTTTTCCAGGAGACAGGGGCTGACGTCCCCAGGCTCCTGCCCCACCTAAGCTCCACGCTTGCCCGCCCAGATGAACCAACTGCCATCCAGCAAGCCTTCGCCGGGCTGATCAGGGGCGGCGATGAAGTCTCCGGGACGGTTAGCGCCGTGGCACTGATGCTGGCCTCCAGCATTCCCGAGGGCCCCCACGCGGCGGCTATGAAGACGGCGCTGATGCTCAACGAAGCGTACCCGGGGGACCCCGGGGTCCTGATATCCCTCCTGCTGAATAGGGTTTCCCTGCGTCCAGGCGAAGCGGTATACCTGCCGGCCGGAAACATTCACGCCTACCTGCACGGCCTGGGCATAGAAGTCATGGCTTCCTCGGATAACGTGCTGCGCGGCGGACTGACCACCAAACACATCGACGTCGACGAACTGTTGAGAACAGTTGTCTTCACGCCCCTGCCCGTTCCAAGACTCGCCACAACTTCTCCCGCAAAAGGGCACCTGATCTGGCAGCCTCCCTTCGACGAGTTCCAATTGCAGAGGATCGAGCTGGAACCTGGAACCCGGCACCCGGAGCTTCCGGCAGGGGTTCCGGTGATTGTCTTGGTAGCCTCCGGCAGCGGCGTGGTCGAAGCACGACGGCAGACATTGGAATTGGGAAAAGGCGACACCGCTTTTCTCGGCGCCAAGGAGAACCCTGTGACCTTGAGGGCAGGCGCTAAGGAGCCGCTGGTCGCCTTCGTGGCCACCATAGGGATCCATGAACCAGTGCCACATTAACGGCCTGGCCTTACCTATGACCGTTCCCTTTACGACCACGTCAGGCGTGAAATGACCCACTCAACAAACTCCCTGTTCACAGCCGAGGGGATCCAAACGACCAACGTCGCAGCGGCAGCCTTGATCGGATTGGATATTGGTGGAACCAAGACCCACGGCGTACGGTTCGAAAATGGCGTGCCCGTCGCTGAAAGTATCGCCGGCAGTGCGAACGTCCAGAACGTCAACCGGGAAGCTGCCCGCGCCAACCTAGCGGAGATTTTCGCGGATATCGGGTATGGAGACGTTGGGCAGGTATATGCCGGTGCCGGCGGAATCGACACGGAATCCGATGCCGAAGCCCTACAAGCTCTCATCGCACCTTTCGCACCCAAAGCCCTGACCCGCGTCGTCCACGACTCGCGGTTGCTGCTTGCAGCAGGCCGTGTCAGCAGCGGCGTCGCCGTCATCGCCGGGACGGGGTCAGCGGCCTGGGGACGCGATCCGCGCGGAGTCGAAGCACGGGCAGGGGGCTGGGGCTACCTGCTGGGAGACGAAGGAAGCGGATACTGGCTCGGCCGGGAAGCTGTCCGCCACAGCCTGCGCAGAATGAACCAGGGCTACGAAGCGGACGCCCTCACCCGCAGCCTTTTACGCGCTTGCGATCTGGATCATCCAAATCAATTGATTGCGCTGTACCATTCGGCGGCTACAGGACGCCGGTACTGGGCGCAGCAGGCACGTCTGGTAGTGGATGCCGCTGATGCTGGGCACCTCCCCAGCCAGAAGATGCTCGAGCGTGCAGGGCAGGATCTCGCTGATATGACCGCGCAGACACTATCTCAACTGGGCATCACGGGACCCGTCGTTCTGGGCGGGGGTCTTGGCATGCATGTAATGCAGCTTCAATCAGCTTTCCGTGAAGCCTTGGCCAAGGCCGGGATAAGTGATGTTCGCAGTGTTGACCAAGATCCTGTCTTCGGGGTCACCCAACTCGTCGCGGAACATCTGGCGCGACTGGACTAGCCCCACCGCTGTTTCTCACTCCTCAAACGTTCTCGAAATTTCGCCCGCTGCCATGAAGCGGGCAAGGAGGCCCTCGTGCAATCAGTTAACGTCCCCGCAGCCGACGCTTTCCCGGTCGCCCCCTCAACAGGTGTTCTATCGCCACTGCCCTTGCCGGCGGTGTCGCTCTCGGGAGGATTCTGGGGGGAACGCCAGGAACTAAACCGCGCCGCCATCATCCCCCATGCGGTCTCTTGGGTCACCCGGCTTGACTGGCTGGGCAACCTTGAGAACGCTGCTGCGAAGGAAAAGTACGAGCACCGGGGACGGGAATTCGCCGACTCGGAAATCTATAAGCTGATCGAAGCCATGTCCTGGGAACACGCCCGCTCAGGCGAAACGGACCTCAGCAAGGTCCTGGATTCCTTCATCGACAAGCTCGCCAAAGCCCAGGATCCTGATGGATACCTCCACACATTGTTCGGCCGGCCCTGGCAGCAACCCCGCTATTCCGACTTCAAGTGGGGCCATGAGCTGTATTGTTTCGGCCACCTAATCCAGGCCGCAGTAGCCAACTACCGCGCCACCGGGTCGACGAAACTCCTGGACGTTGGCCGAAAACTTGGCGACCACGTCTGCACCATGTTCGGGCCCGACGGACTGGATAAAGTATGCGGGCACGCCGAAATCGAGGTAGCCCTCGTGGAGCTCTACCGGGTCACCGATGAACGGCACTACCTGGACCAGGCCAAGACCTTCATCGAACGCAGAGGCACCGGAACACTTCCGCTCTTTGAATTTGGCCGGGCCTACTGGCAGGACGACATGCCCGTCCGCGCCGCCACCGTCCTGCGCGGCCATGCCGTTCGCGCCCTGTACCTCGCCGCCGGCGCCGTCGACGTTGCGGTTGAAACCAACGACACCGAACTCCTGGACGCCCTGAAGCTTCAGTGGCAAAACACCGTCGCCCGCCGCACCTACATCACGGGCGGAATGGGCTCTCACCACATGGACGAAGCCTACGGGGAAGACTTCGTGCTCCCGCCGGACCGGTCGTACTGCGAAACATGCGCTGGCGTCGCCTCCATCATGTTCAGCTGGCGCCTGCTGTTGGCAACCGGCGACCCGCAATACGCGGACCTGATTGAGCGGACGCTTTACAACATTGTGGCGACCTCGCCCTCCGCCGACGGCAGGTCCTTCTTCTACGCCAACACCCTGCATCAGCGCACCACCGCCGGGGAGGCGCCACTGAACGAAGACGGTGTTTGCATCCGGGGAGGCTCCAGCGGCCGCGAAGC
Organism: Arthrobacter sp. AG258; assembly: GCF_004364695.1. NCBI lineage: Bacteria > Bacillati > Actinomycetota > Actinomycetes > Micrococcales > Micrococcaceae > Arthrobacter > Arthrobacter sp. AG258. The sequence goes on from NZ_SOBI01000007.1 coordinate 266,231, forward strand.
GTGGTTCGAAGTGTCCTGCTGCCCGCCCAACGTCGCCCGGACCCTGGCCAGCCTCAGCTCCTATGTGGCAACCACGAACGCCGACGGAATGCAGATCCACCAGTATGCGGCAGGCCGCATCCGCGCCGAACTGGCCACCGGTGCCCTGATCCTGGACGTAGAAACAAACTACCCGGCAACGGGACGAATCAAGCTGACCGTGGCGGACGCGCCCGATACACCCGTCAGCATCAGTCTGCGGGTTCCGGCCTGGGCCACCGGCGCAACGCTGGATGCCGGCGAGGACACGAGGCCTGCCCACCCCGGAACGGTCACAGTTACCCGGGCTTTCCGGCCCGGCCAGCAAATCACCCTCGACCTTCCCATGAACCCGAGGTTCTCCTGGCCCGATGACCGGATTGACGCTGTCCGAGGCTGCGTGGCCATCGAACGCGGCCCCGAAGTCTTCGCACTGGAATCCATTGACCTCCCATCCGGTTGGGAACTCTCCGACGCCCAAATAGACACAACGGCAGGCCTCGGCGAACAGGACGGCACTGTCACCGTGCGGCTGGTAAGACTGCACCGCGGAGAGTCCAGCCTCGCCTGGCCCTTCATAAGCCAGGATGAGGCGGTGGCCGCTGGCAGCGCTCAAGCGGCGCTGGTGCCTTACCACTCCTGGGCCGAACGCGGCAGCTCGACCATGAGGATATGGATCCCGGCACACACCCAGGACACTGCCTAACAAACACGTAACGCAGGCCGGTGTGACTTGAACAACACACCGGCCTGCTCTAGCGTAGTTTGTGATATCGATTTCAGCGGGAAGTTTTCCTTCGACGCTCAGGGCCGCGTCCCCCCGCTCAGCAAATTCCGTCTCCAACGAAGGCGTCAGGAACTATGTCCAACATTAAAACCAGCTCTTTGGCTGATCCGGCGCGGACGCAGGATCAGCAAACTGGGCCAGGTCCACAAGCCGAGGCTCGTGGCCCCGCCAGGACTAAAAGCACTTTCAGGGCGCGGTTTCGCACCGACTGGCCCTTGTTGCTCCTCGCCGCACCAGGCATTCTGCTGATCCTGGCTTTCCATTACGTGCCGCTCCTCGGGAACGTCATTGCCTTCAAGGACTACCAGCCGTTCATTGGCATCTGGGACAGCCCCTGGGTGGGATTCGAGAACTTTACCGTTCTCTTCAACGGCGACGCCGCATTCATGAGGGCCTTGGGTAACACGCTCATCATCCTGTTGCTCCAGGTGGTGCTGGTTTTCCCCGCACCTATCGCACTGGCCCTGCTCCTGAACAGCCTCATTTCCAATCGGGTCAAGCAATGGGTCCAGAGCATCCTCTACCTGCCGCACTTCATGTCGTGGGTCATCGTTGTGGCAATATTCCAGCAGATGCTCGGCGGGGGCGGATTACTGAACTCCATGCTCCGCTCGGCGGACATGGCTACAGTGTCAATCATCGGCAACCCGGACCTCTTCAAGGTCCTGATCACATCCCAGGTGATCTGGAAGGACACCGGGTGGGCCACCATCCTCTTCCTGGCGGCGCTGGCTGGAATCGACCAGTCCCTACATGAAGCGGCCGCAGTGGACGGGGCCTCCCCCTGGCGCCGAACCTGGCACGTCACGCTCCCTGGACTGCGCGGGCTGATCATCCTGTTGCTCATCCTCCGTCTGGGCGACGCCCTGACGGTCGGGTTCGAGCAAATCATCCTCCAGCAGCAACACGTCGGGTTGGAAGTTTCGGAAGTACTGGATACCTACGTATTCAACAACGGCGTCATCGGCGGCGCCTGGGGTGTAAGCGCGGCAGTAGGACTGGTCAAGGGAATCGTGGGCCTGGCCCTGGTTCTCGGAGCCAACAAAATCGCCCACATGTTCGGCGAAAGGGGCGTATACCAATCATGACCAATTCCACTCTTACCCAGCGCAAGGCCTCGGCGCGGGAGCGGCGACTTGCCGGTACCGAGCGTCCGATGTGGATGGGCAGGCCGAGCCCGGCCGTGCAAGCTCTGAAGGCTGTCGTCCTGACCCTCGCCTGCGTGCTGGTGATTCTGCCTTTTATTGCGGTGATTTCAACAAGCCTGTCCAATGAGGAGACGGTCCGGCAGGCCGGCGGATTCGTCCTGTGGACTACCGAGCCTACTTTTGCCGCGTACCAGCAAATATTCTCCGGCGGGGTTGTCACCCGCTCAGTGCTGGTCAGCACCGGGGTAACCCTGGTCGGCACATTCATCAGCATTGTGACGACCGTGGCCCTCGCATACGGGTTGGCCCGGCCCAAGACCCTGGGCGCGAAACCGCTGTTGATGACCGTCCTCTTTACCCTTCTCTTCGCTCCGGGACTGATTCCGTCCTACCTGATGGTGAAAGAACTCGGGCTGATTGATTCCTACTGGGCACTGATCCTTCCGGTCTGCGTGAACGCCTTTAATGTGATCGTTGTGCGGTCCTTTTTTATGGACATCCCACAGGAACTTATCGACAGTGCACGGATTGACGGCGCTTCGGAGTTCACCATCCTTAACAAGATTATTCTGCCGTTGTCCCGTGCTGTGATCGCCGTGGTCTCCCTCTTCTATGCAGTGGGCTACTGGAATGCCTTCTTCAACGCCGTCCTCTATCTCAACGACAACTCCAAATGGCCTCTACAGCTCGTTCTGCGCACCTTCGTTGTGCAGGGCCAGACCTACCAGCAGTCCCTCGACGGCTCCGTACCACCTCCACAGGCAGCACTGCAGATGGCCATCCTTGTGGTTTCCATCGTGCCCATCCTGATCGTTTACCCCTTCCTGCAAAAACACTTCGCCAAAGGCATGCTCACCGGAGCCGTCAAGGGCTGACCCCCGCTTCGGGCCAGGCCCGCATCACTTTTCAAAGGAGAAATAACATGACAGCACTCAAACCATCCCGACGTGGGTTCCTCAGCGCAGCCGTCCTGCTGGGAGGAGCAGTTGGGACCGGGCTTCTCTCCGGCTGCAGCGGTGGTTCCTCCACCGGCAACACTGCTGCCAACAGTAAAGTGGCCCTCCCCGCTTATATTCCCTCTTCCCTGGTTGAGGCGGATCTGCCCGGCAAGGGCGCCGCGATCCAGGCCGGATTTTTCAAGTATCCCCTCGATAATCTGAGGAAGACCGTGGCGGCTGCCCCGGGCAACGGCAATAGCCTCAGCTTCCTCACCCTGACCTTTGGAGCGGTCGGAACCGCGAAAGAGCAGAACAAATACTGGCAGTTCATGAACAAGGAGCTGAACGCAGACATGGACGTCCAGACCACTCTTGCGGACTCGTTCCTGCAGAAAGTCCAGACCGTTGTCGCCGGCGGCCAAATACCCGACATGGTCACCTTCGGCAGCAACTACCCGATCCCGCAGACGCCTGCCCTCCTGAAGTCCAAATTCACCGACATCACAACCCACGTCTCGGGCGATGCCATCAAGGACTACCCGAACCTGGCCAACATCCCCACCGAGGCGTGGCAGGCAACCGTCTTCAACGGCGGCATCTACGGCGTCCCCTGCCCGCGGCCGACGGGCGGTGCTCCCATTCTTGCCTACACCGACAGCTTCAACGCGGCCGGTGTCACGGCAGCGCCTAAGAACCTCGAAGACCTCCGGAAGGCACTCAAAGCCGTGACCGACCCCGGAAAGTCTCTCTGGGGCGTCTCAAATCCCTTCTCCGCCGCGTACTACGGGCGTCTTGGCAATGGATCTCCAAACAACTGGCGTGAAGAGGGCGGCAAGTTCACCCACGAGATCGAAACCGAAGAGTTCGAAGCGGCATTGGCGTGGGCCGCCCAGGTCAAACAGGACGGATCAATACATCCCGACGGGATCACCGTGGAGGATGGCAACCGGCTCTTTGCCGCCCGCAACGTAGCCACCACTCTTGGCAGCGCCACCGGCTGGCCCGGTGTGTACGCTGCAGCGGTCAAAGCTGGCACCAAGGTTGCGCCTTGGGTGGCCCCCGCCGCTGAAGGAAAGTCAGCCGTACTTCATGCCGGCAGCCCGTACGGGTTTTTCACCGCATTCGCAAAGACCGACGACGCCGAGCGCATCAAGGAAATGCTTCGAATCGCCAACTACATGGCTTCGCCCTTTGGCAGCCAGGAACACCTCAACGTCACCTACGGTGTCAAGGACCTCCACTGGACAGACAAAAACGGCGTCATCACCCCCACGGACCTGGCAAAAACCGAAAAAGGCATCAGCTTCAGCTACCTCAGTAATGCACCCATACCGCAGTTCAACCCCGGCTTCGAGGAGGGCACCAAGCTCATCCACGAATTCCAGACCAAGACGGAACCCATGCTGATCAATGACCCCAGCCTTGTTCTCTTCTCCGACACATGGAGCAACAAGAAGGCCCAGCTGAACACGCTGATCACTACCGCCATCAATGACGTGGTGCTCGGCCGTAAGCCCGTGACGGCGATCAAGTCCGAATTGGTTCCGGCATGGAAGGCTGCCGGGGGAGACCAGGCGCGCAAGGAATTCGAGGAAGCCTTCGCCACTGCGTAGGCCCTTCGCAGGCGGCGTGCGGGAAACGGTCTCGTGGAAGGCCTTTCCCGCGCACCAGGCCACCGGACGGCGACCCGGGCCAACATCTATTCACTCCAATCCGCATTATTAGTCCCGAAAGGACCCCATGTCATCCGCCATCGGCCTGAACGCCCACGCGCAGGACACCGGAGGAGCTCACCCCGACCACTGGCTTGATTTCGTACACTTCGGCCACGAACAATCCGAAGCCGAGCACGCGCTCAACAGTGAGGCGAGCATCGTCATCGAAGATGGCATGGATGTTGACATCCGCGTGCTCCCCACGGGTGCTGACACGACACTCATCGGGCAACCCGGTGAGCCGGCCAGGATAGCACTGCCGCTTCAACCGGCAGCGACCAGGCTCGCAGACCTGCGCTTCACGATGAAGGTCGACCCGCTCCAGCAGAACTACCTGACGGTCAAGTTCTGGGGCGAGGATTCATCGGCCTATAAGACCCTGGTCCTCGTTAACGGCGAGCAGGCAGCGTACCGAACCGGTGGGGACTACGAGCCAATCAACGTTGGAACACGGGGCGGCCTCCCCGGCCGGTTCTTCCATTCGACCGCCGCGCTTCCGCTGGCTTCAACCACCGGGCAGCAGATCGTCGACATCACCCTGAGGACATACGCCCTGTCCTACCGGACCCTCGCGGGAGAGACTGGGTTTGAAAAGGCCACCAATATCTCGCGTCGGTTTTTCTCCGCCGGTACACACACCGTCCCTGCACTGCCCCCCTCAACCCTGCTGGCCGGCCCGCACTCCTCAGCAGACAATGCACCGCAGCCTTCCTACCTCAAGCCAAAACGAGCGCCGCTTGAGCAGGAAACCGCGATGGTGCACGGCTTCCGCCGGTGGCAAAAGAACCACTTCAACGAGCTGGAAGCCCGTACTGATCGGGGCGAGCCGCTGCCGATCAGCAGGTACGAGGACGACCTCCGCTTTTATGCCGAAGCGCTCCTGCTGGAATGGTCACCCGCCACAAGCAAGGAGCATAAGCGGCAGGGTCTACGGCGGATCTTTGCAACCATCGACCACTACACCCGTGAATACTACGGAAACGTCCTCCTGCTCGGAACGGGGGGACACCAATCAGACTGGGGCGGCTACTATGCGGCCCTCGGTGAGGCGCTGTACATCGTCGAGAACCTGATTGCTGACCAGGACGTGTACGGTTCCGAAGAGTTCGAATCTCTTCTGACGGAGCCATTTTCCACCGGCAGCACAGAGGGCAGAACCTCACTTGCGGACACCGGCTGGGACGGCGGCCCACTGACGCGGAAGGCGGCATGGGAACGCGTCCTGAAAGCAAACTTTGATTTCGCCCGCTCCCGGCTCAGCTACATCTACAACCAAGTGATGTACACCTACGAAGGTGCTTGGAAAGCGCACGAAGGGCTGCGCATCATTGGCTCGCCCTTCTACCAGGGAAAGGAACGCAGCCACCACATCGTCCGCGAGTTCCTGGGGATAGCGCCGTTCCCTGGCGAGGAAGTGCTGGTCGGACCCGACGGCCGCGAACTGGAGGTGCATCACTCGCTTTTCCATCACGACGGCAACGCCGAATACACCGAAGACTACGCCCAGATCATCATGAAGGGCCTGGCCCAAAGCAAACTCACCGACGACGGCAGCCAGGTCCGCAGGATGCCGTACGGGCCACACTACTACGGACTGACCCTGGCCGGGCTTACACGTGAAAACGGCTACGTCGGAGTGTACGGAGAATCAACAAACTACTTCCCCTGCTGGTTCTTTCGAACTCTCGGACACTCAGGCGACGAAGAACTGAACGACGACATCCTGAAAGTGGCCTTGAAGAACCTGCACGCGCGGGGATTCACCCGGTATCAGGGACAAACAGCGGCGGGACACCGGGCCATGTTCATGCAGCAGGTGATCGACGACCGGAACAGCGACTACCCTGGCCGCCCGGCCTACGGCACCGACGAAGAATCCGGCGCCGCCCTGCGCTACGCGGCGCTGGAAGAATTCATGGCACGGAACCCGGACCGGTACTCCGCACCGGAATGGGAAGATTACCGCGAGTATGCAAGGGAAGCGACCGGTTACGCCCAACAGCAACTACTGGACACGCAATTCTTTGACTCATTCCAGCGGCGCTGGCTCGACCGTAAGCTCAAATATGATCTCCGGATCCAGGAAACCTTCCACTACCTCACCGGAGGCAGGGAAGCCCTTCTCGGGTCTACCGGTGCCGGCCGCATCCTGCCCCATGCGCATCTGGACGCCTTCTCCGCACACGAGCTGAAGGAACTCGGCGTTGAGCCGGGCTGGGACAACACCTCCTTCGCGTGGGTCGACATCGACAATTTGCTGGTCTCTGCGCGCGACGGCGACACCCACCTCTTTGCAAACCTGCTGGAACGAAACACTGGAATGTCGGGCGCAAGCAGGGCACACCTGCAGTACGGAAGCACCGAACAGCTCCTCCACTTCCAGGCCGACGTCGACATGACCAACAGCTACGTGGCCATCCGCGGCACAACCCGTGAGGAATACCGGCAAAAGGCCCAAGACGAAGTTATAGAAGGCCGGCCTTTCGCCCTCACCGGGGAACTCCTCCCCGTGGCCGCCCAGCACGGCGCCGGGGAGATCCGGCGCGACAACTTCGTCGAAGACAACCCCTATTCGGCCTATCCGGAGCTTGCCACCGCCTGCCTGGGGGAGTACTTCATCGCGATCAACACCACCCGGACCAGCTACGGAAACAGGCGCTCCATTGCTGTCACGTTGCCCTTCGAACACGACCAAGCCGGCGTTCAGGACTTGGTCAGCGGGGCACGTCTTGCCGTGGCAAACGGTCAATTGACGCTTCAGCCGTTGTCCGCCGTCGTCCTCAAAATACGAATGTCACCATCCGGTGCGCCTGTCCCTCCCGCCCGCGTCCCCGCGGTCATCGCCACGCCCGGGCACGGAAAAATCGGGCTGAGCTGGAAACCAGTTGCAGGAGCGTCCAGCTACACCGTGGCGAGGACGGGGGGACACTCCGAACCGGAAATTTTGGCCCAAGGAATCCCGGGTACTTCGGCAATTTTTGACGCCGACGACCAGACAGCGGCTGACTATACCGTCACCGCAAACGGCACCCTTGGGACCGGGCTGCCTTCCCAGCCGGTGCGGTGTACGGCCTTGCCGAGCACCGGGGGCTCAAGCCTGCAGCCGGCCCTGATAGGGCGGGGGACTGCTGCCCTGATCACAGCCGTCAAAGACCGCTATGAATTCAGAGAAGTAACAGCCGCTGGGTTTGCCGGTGGCGATGACGCGAACCTGTATCTGCGCGGCGAGGCCGACGCCGTGGCGGCCGCAACGGCTCTGGCAGAAGGGTCGTTCCAGGTCACGGCCCGTCTAACCGATGCTGCAACGACAGCAGGGGTGTGGCTGCGGGAGAACCTGACAGGACGGTCCCGCTACGTCTTCTTCGGACTCGACCACGGCTCCCTCGTGCTGCGCACACGCACCCTGGATACCCGCGAAGACTTCGGCGCAGGAAACCCCGGGGACGACGCCGGCGGAGGGCAGACGCGAAGCCCCTACACGCGGGAGGTCCACGGCCTGCCGGTTCCTGCCCGGCCGTGGCTCCGCCTGCAGCGCGACGCTGAGGGCCACCAAATCACGGCACTTGCTTCGGCTGATGGCAGGTTGTGGCAGCGGGCCGCCCTAGACATAGTGCCCATGGCGCAAATTGTGCACGCGGGCGTCTGTGTAACCGATGACGCAGTGTTTGAGGCCGTGGGCATCTCCTGCCTTCCGCGGGACATCCCGGTGCTGACGGCTGCCTACGGGGGATCGAGCGTTCAGCTCATGTGGACCAAACCCAAGGCGGTGACCGTCTTCGATGTTTATCGTGTTGATGAGGATGGCACGTCATTGGCAGGCGAGAGTCTGTGGCAGACCTCCATTATCCTGCCCCCGCCCTCAAGGCCTTGCAGGTACAAGGTTGTTGGCAGGGGGCCAGGCGGCCGGTCTGTCGGTAGCAGTGAGTTCCTGCTGGGAATTCCTGACGGCCCGGACCGGGGTGCATGCGAAGGGACGTGATCTTGCTGGGATGCAGGAAGGCCGGTGTTGACGGGTGATGATGCCATTTCCACCGGCCTTTTTGTGCGCTGTGTCAGTTTTGAGTTCTGAAGGTTAGCTGAGGCGGACTGTCACAGTCACGCCTCAGCTAATCCTTTCGCGTTCGCGGCTTCACGAGGCCTTTATGAGGACCAGAGCCTGATGAGCGCTGACGTTCAAGGCGGCGCCGTTGATGAAGCCGTTCTCGTTGGACTGGCGGTCGCGTCGCCGCTATTGAGGACAACCAGGGCACGCTCTCCGTTGGCAGCGAAAGTTCTAACGCTTTGAGGGTCCCTGAGCCGGTTCCGCGTTCGATAGTTTCCATGGGTTTTCCGTCCTTTGCCCGTGGCTGGAACAAGACCGTGCGGTCTGTTCCACCAGGTTGGTCAAGCTGCAGCCACTCTTGGTGCTCGGGCGGCCAGTCGCAGGAGACTCTGCCTTCGTCGAGGCCATCCGAGCGCTGCGCTGATCCGCGGAGGTGAGCATCCTGACCAGGCACAGCCGAAGGGCGGGTGAACCCGGAAGCGCCGAAAGCGAAAAATTGTGACTTGCATCTCTGAAATCGATATCATATTCTGTGTTAGCGGCTCGGTCGCCGCAGCTGGTCTTACTTCCCGTCACCGGCCATAGGAGCCCGTATGACTGAAGTGTCACGCCGCAAATTTTGTCCAAGGGGCATCGGGGGAAAAGCAGTTATGTAAAAAAGACAGCCAGCGGCCACTTATACAGCGCGCAAGCAACGAAGTTCCGGCTCGCTTGGCCGCCGTTTCAGCCGGACCAACTGCTGACGGACACCCCTCATCCGCAGGAGAAAAATGAGCTCAACAACATCAACCATTCGTCGCGTGTCAGCCGTTGAAGTCGCAGCGCTTGAGGCTGCGCTAAGTGCTGCCGTTGAAGCTGCTATCCCCGATGCACTAGCAATGCAGCATGGCCTCAGGGTAATGCGGCTGGGACCCGGGGAATACCAGGTGCTAACCGATCCGGACGTCCCCTGCGGCTACACCGTCTGCGACACCTAGATATGGAGTAGTGCGGTTCCAGAGAAGCTCTCCGAGTACCGGAACTTTTGCAGCTAGTCCCGACGGGCAGGAACAGCCCTAAGGGCCCCTGGCTGCGATCAACCGGCCAGTTTCAAAACGGGAAGCAAGCGACCAGCTATCCTTGGCAGCTCCGCATTTCCCGGCTCATCCCTGCGGACAACGGCTTGGGCAGCTTTCGGATTTTTGCAGTGAGATGCCGGCACAGAGCCCCGCCGATCACCGCACTGACTCATGATGTCTGTCGGTAGCAAACTGATGCGCCTGCAAAACGCAGGCAACGATTCGAAGATGACTCTCCACGCCTTTCATGCGCCACATCTATGCACCTCAATAAAAATGCTCACTCACCCTGGAGGATTTATGGGCTCGGAAAAGAAACCTATCCGCGTTGCCATGAACGGCATCACCGGCCGGATGGGCTACCGCCAGCACCTGCTGCGGTCGATCCTGCCTATCCGTGACGCCGGTGGCTTCACGCTTGAAGACGGGACGCGCGTGCAGGTCGAACCGATCCTGGTGGGCCGCAATGAAGCGAAGATCCGCGAACTTGCGGAAAAGCACAAGGTCTCCGAATGGACCACCGACCTGGACGCGGTCATCGCGGACCCCACCGTGGACATCGTGTTTGACGCTTCCATGACCAGCCTCCGCGCCGCCACCCTCAAGAAGGCCATGCTGGCCGGCAAGCACATCTTCACGGAGAAGCCGACGGCCGAAACCCTGGAAGAGGCCATCGAACTGGCCCGCATCGGCAAGGAAGCCGGCGTCACCGCCGGCGTTGTCCACGACAAGCTGTACCTCCCCGGCCTGGTCAAGCTCCGCCGGCTGGTGGACGAAGGCTTCTTCGGCCGCATCCTGTCCATCCGCGGCGAATTTGGCTACTGGGTCTTCGAGGGCGACGTCCAGGCGGCCCAGCGCCCGTCCTGGAACTACCGCAAGGAAGACGGCGGCGGAATGACCACCGACATGTTCTGCCACTGGAACTACGTGCTCGAAGGCATCATCGGCAAGGTCAAGAGCGTCAACGCCAAGACCGCCACCCACATCCCGGCACGCTGGGACGAAGCCGGCAAGGAGTACAAGGCCACCGCCGACGACGCCTCCTACGGCATCTTCGAACTCGAGACACCGGCCGGGGACGACGTCATCGGCCAGATCAACTCCTCCTGGGCCGTCCGGGTATACCGCGACGAACTGGTGGAATTCCAGGTGGACGGCACCCA